>CALWUT010000023.1 GCA_944384825.1 uncultured Clostridia bacterium | reverse complement strand
ATAAGATTCCAGATCAGTTTACTTATGGTTATGCCATTACTGGATGAAAAGCTCAGGGGAGCGAATGGGACAATGTTTTAGTAATTGAGGAAGGTTTCCCTTTTGAAAAAGAAGAACATAAACAATGGTTATATACAGCTGCGACTAGGGCTGCTAAAAAACTAGTTATTATAAAGAAAGATTAGAGGAGAGATTTTAATGAATAAAAAATATAAATTTGATAGACTAATGTTTGATAGATACGCAGTGTGGTATATGGAAACACCAAAAGATAAAAGTAAATTAGGAGTATGGAAAATTATAGATTGCTTCCCTGGAACTAGACCAACTAAATTTGCTTTTAGGTGGAAAGTAAAAGGAAAAGATAAAACACAAGAGCAATTAGATGAACAAATATTAAGTAATGCTACAAGAAACTTTTACAAATCTACTAATGTATTCCGCGGAAACCGCTCAATGGAGAATCAAACTCAGAGTAGAGCTGCATAACCTGCAGCCGCTACAAAGGAGGAAAAATGCAAAAAATTATAATTCCTACTTATATTGAGTATAATGCTTGTCAATTAACTATTGATAACTTAAACAATTTTAAAAAATTTATTTCAAATGATGCTTATAATATTTTTTATACTTTTAAAGAAATGAAAGATAAACAAATCCCTATGGAAGTTAGCTTTAAATGGAATCCGCATGGGGATGATTATCCAGATACTGTATCTGTAAAATTAAATCAATATTTTTTATATGATGTTGAAGAACCAAATCATTATTTAGTTATTGATTCTCAAGATATAAGAGAGGAATGGTATATTCATGAAAATTAGAACAAGTTATTTTTATCAAATCCGAAATTTTACACGTAATATGGACAAAATTAAATAAATAATTTAATTTTTTCTTTATATATAATTGATACCAAAGTGATATCAATTAAAGGAGGAAAATAAATGGAAAAAATGTATATTATTTATTTACATAAAAATAAAATAAATGGAAAATGTTATGTTGGTCAAACTTGCCAAAAACCTGAAGCTCGTTGAGGAACAAATGGAAACGGATATAAACAACAAACATATTTTTATAGAGCTATTGAAAAATATGGATGAGATAATTTTGAACATATTATATTAGAAGAAAATATATCTGAAAATAAGGTTGATGAACGAGAATCTTTTTGAGCAGGATATTATCATGCTCTAGCTCCAGAAGGATACACTTTAAGAGTTGGTTCTCAGAATCATTACGAAGGTTCAGAAGAATTATGACAAATATGGTCTAAAGCATCAAAAGAAAAATGGCAAAATGAAGAATATAGAAAAAAAATAAGTAAAAAAAGAAAAGAAGAATGATTAGACCCTAATGTAAGAAATATTTGTTTAAAAAATTTAGATAGAACAGGGAAAAGTTGAAAAGCGAGAAGTAGAGCTGTTAAATGTATAGAAACAGGCATTATCTATTCATCTATGAGAGAAGCAGAAAGACTGACAGGTATTCATTATACTAACATCAGTTTAGTTTGTAGTGGAAAAAGACAAACTGCAGGAGGATTTCATTGAGAAATTCTTCAATAAGAAAGGAGTGGTGCAATGAAAGTCAGAACTAGCTATTTTTACCAAATTAGAAATTTTAAGAAAAATATGATTCCGGTATCAACAGCTATCTGAGATCCGTAGCCAAAGTGGTTTCATGCATTCACCGGAGATTATTTCTATCTATTTAAAGATAAAAGGGATATATTAAATGGTTTGCGTATAGAACCTATTATTGAACAAGGTAGACAGTCTAACCATGGCCCGAATATATGTCCATGTGAAACTAAAGACTATAACACTTGTTCTTTTTTGCGTCAGTATCGTGAGAACTTAGAAAAAATAGACTTTGATAAAATGATGGCGGATATGGAAGATTTAGCTAATCGCTACGCTATTGCTAATAAAATAAAAGAAGAGATTATAATAGTCCTTATAGTATATGAAACTCCAACTAACCCATGTAGTGAACGTAAACCGTTACAAGATTTCTTTAATGCTCATGGAGTAGAATGTAAAGAGTTAGATTATCCGATTAATAGCCTAGCTTCAATCAAAAACGAACCATTTGATTTTTAAGAAAAATAATGATATAATATATATAGATAAAGTGAAGGAGGAATGATAATATGGATTGGAGTAAAAGATTTGAAGTACATAGTCATACACATTATAGTAATTTAAGATTATTAGACTCCATTAACCGTCCTAAAGATTTAATTAATCGAGCAATAGAATTAGGATTAGCTGGTATTGCAATTACAGATCATGAAATTCTATCGGCGCATCCTGAAATTAATTTTTATCAAAAGGAAATAGAAGAAAAAAATCCTGATTTTAAAATTGCTTTAGGAAATGAAATATATTTAACAGATACTCGTGATATGGGACAAAGATATTATCACTTTATTTTAATTGCAAAAAATAAAAAAGGTCATAGAGCTTTAAGAGAATTATCTTCAAGAGCTTGGATGAATAGCTATTGGGATAGAGGTCTTGAAAGAGTTCCAACTTTAAAAAGTGATTTAGAAGAAATATTATCAAAATATCCAAATAGTTTAATAGGAACCACTGCTTGTTTAGGGGGAGAATTAAGTGTTAACACTTTAGCATTGATTAACGCAGAAAAGATAGGGGATACAAATGGCGCGGCAACTGCACATAATAATATAGTAAACTTTTTATTATGGTGTAAAGAAGTATTTGGAGAAGATAATTTTTATATAGAATGTGCGCCAGGAGCTAGCCGCGATCAAGTATTAGTAAATAAAAGATTTCCTGCTA
>CALWUT010000022.1 GCA_944384825.1 uncultured Clostridia bacterium | reverse complement strand
AGGACAATGAGGCCGATGAAGAAATAGATCAGATTAGGTCTCTGGAAATATGTGCTCGTTCGTGTGACGATGAGGACGATGAGGACGATGAAGAAATAGATTGGAAATATATGTCCGAATCAGTTCCCAAACTAAAATCTATATATCCATGTCTTAAAGGAATAAATTGGTTTGGATTGGTAATTATTGATAAAGATAATGTCGATTCATTCTTATCTTTTATAAACAATTTAAGTGAAAATCAAATAGAATTTAGTAGTTCTGAGGGAAAACTTGATATATATCTTGACAAAAATATAAATTTAGATGATATACTAAAAATTTCTCAAATCTTAGATAAACTTAAAGGAAATGACATTTATATTTATCCAGGAAGCAACAGTATTGATAAATTGAAATTTTTAATTAAAGAAATTGAAAAAAAGGATAAATCATTTTTTAGTTACCCAATTGAAGTAAAAGTATTATTAAAAGAAGGAGAAAATGTAGATAAAATTATTAAAAAATTATCATCAAATAAACTAGAATTTGAAGTATTAAGAGATTTGAGTTTTCGTATCAAATTTGAAGCATAGAATTCTACTTCAAACTATATGTATATAATTAAATTAATTTTTATGATAAAATAAATTTATAAGATTTATCAAAATGTGTCGTAAGTTATATATTGCAAATATTTTAATTATATTGAACCGGCATTATTGCCGGTTTTGTTTATAAACTTTATAAATAACAATTTTTAAAAATATATTGGATAACTTTCGCATATCTCTCTTACTTTTAATTTGATGTATTCTTTATTGCTACCAAAATCATTTATAGCTAAATGTATAAGCTTAGCTATTTCTTTTATTGCTTCCTTACCCATTCCTCTTGAAGTAATTGCTGCAGTACCAATTCTTACTCCACTTGTTATAAATGGTCCGCACTGCTCATTTGGAATGGTATTTTTATTTACAGTTATATTTACCAAGTCTAAACGTTGTTCAAGTTCTCTTCCGGTAAGATTATTTTTCGTTAAATCTATTAAAATTAAATGATTATCAGTTCCTCCGGAAACCATACTTACACCTAATCGAGATAATTCATCAGCTAAAACTTTACAATTATCTACTACCTCTTTGCAGTACTTCTTAAATTTATAATCCATAGCTTCTTTAAAACATACTGCTTTCGCACATATAATATGCATTAAAGGTCCGCCTTGTATTCCTGGAAATATCGCTTTATCTATAGTATATGCGTGTTTTTCCTTGCAAAGTATCATACCTCCTCTAGGACCTCTTAATGTCTTATGAGTTGTAGTAGTCACAAAATCAGAATATGAAACAGGATCAGGGTGCAATTTAGCAGCAACTAGCCCCGCGATATGAGCCATATCAGTCATTAAATAAGCTCCGCATTTGTCTGCTATTTCTCTAAATTTTTTAAAATCTATAATCCGTGGATACGCACTTGCTCCGCAAATGATCAATTTAGGTTTTGTTTTTAAAGCAATTTCCAAAACTTCATCATAATTTATAAGGTGAGAATTTTTATCCACTCCATAAGATACAAAATTATAAAGCTTTCCAGAAATATTTACTGGCGAACCATGCGTAAGATGTCCTCCTTCCGCAAGATTCATTCCCATAACAGTATCACCAACTTTTAGAGTAGACAAATAAACCGCCATATTTGCTTGAGATCCCGAATGCGGTTGGACGTTTGCATGTTCTGCTCCAAATAACTTACACGCTCTTTCTCTGGCAATATTTTCAGCCATGTCTACATAAGTACAGCCTCCATAATATCTTTTACTTGGATAACCTTCTGCATATTTATTTGCCATTATACTTCCCATAGAGGCAAGCACTTGATTGGAAACTATATTTTCGGAAGCAATTAATTCTAAATTATTTTGTTGTCTGTTTAGTTCTAATTGTAAAGCTTTCCCTATTTCTTGATCATAATCGGTTACTACTTTTATACTTTCATTTACGTAATTATACATACTTTAATTTCTCCTTTTTATCTGATTATATTTTTATTATACAAACAATATTGTTATTTGCAACTTAATTTTCTAACTCATTAATTTAAAAAACAAAACATCCTAAAAAACTAAGAACCGATACATCATGCATCAGTTCTTAAAAATCATAAAATTTCTATTCTTGCCTTTGAGATCTCAATAAACTTCTAAGTTGACGAATCTTATACTCTGAATTATTCTCAGATATATTTGTAGAATCGTTTACCACTTTAGTAATTTTTATTTTACTATATTTCGGTATACCTGTTCCTGCCGGTAAAAGCTTACCGATAATAACGTTTTCTTTTAGTCCGACTAATGGGTCGATCTTACCTTTAATTGCAGCTTCTGTTAATACTCTTGTGGTTTCCTGGAAAGAAGCAGCAGAAAGAAATGAATCAGTAGCCAAAGATGCTTTCGTTATTCCAAGTAAAATAGGTGTACAGTGTGCTTCCTTTAGTTCTGTTTCGCCATTTTCTTTTCGAGCTTTTATTTTATCATTTTCACGTAAAAATTCTGTTTTATCTACTAAAGAGTTTTGAATAAGATTTGTATCTCCGGCGTCATCTACTCTAACTTTACGCATCATTTGTCTAACTATTACTTCTATATGTTTATCGTTAATATCTACTCCCTGCAAACGATAAACACGTTGAACTTCTTGTATGAGATATGCTTCCAATGCTGCGGAGCCTTTTATTGACAACACATCATGCGGATTTACTGATCCTTCGGTTATCATATCTCCCGCTTCGATTAAGTCGTTTTCTTCTACACATATCCTAGAACCAAAAGGAACCAAATAAGATTTTTGCTCTCCCGTTTCTTCATTATACACTACTACATTACGACTTTTCTTTACTTCTTCAAATCTAACTTTACCAGCTATCTCACTAATTATTGCTAAACGTTTAGGTCTTCTTCCCTCAAATAACTCTTCTACCCTTGGAAGACCTTGAGTAATATCTTCAGTACTTGCAATTCCTCCGGTATGGAAAGTTCTCATTGTAAGCTGAGTACCCGGCTCTCCAATAGACTGCGCGGCAATTATGCCTACCGCTTCCCCTACAGCTACTGATAATCCATTAGCTAGGTTTGATCCATAGCATTTCTTACACACTCCATGCTTTGACTTACAATTTAGTATAGATCTAATATCTACACGCTGGACTCCTAAAGAAATAAGAAGCTTTGCATCTTTATCGTCCATAAGTTTATCTTTAGAAACCAAAATCTTTCCGGTGCTTTCATCAATAAAGTCTTCGCAAAGATATCTTCCAATAAGTCTTTCTTCTAGTGACTCTATGCATTCTTTGCCGTCTTTAATTTCAAAAACTGTAATACCTTCCGTTGAACCGCAATCCTCTTCTCTTATAATTACATCTTGAGATACATCTACAAGTCTACGCGTCAAATATCCTGAATCGGCGGTACGTAAAGCGGTATCTGCTGAACCTTTTCTTGCACCGCGCGAGGAAATAAAGTATTCCAAAACATTTAATCCTTCACGATAATTTGCACGAATCGGAATTTCAATTGTAGCACCAGATGTATTTGCAATTAATCCGCGCATTCCAGCTAACTGCCTAATTTGACTCATAGATCCACGAGCTCCGGAATCTGCCATCATAAACATTGGATTGAATTTATCTAAATTTTCCTGTAAAGCATGCGAAACATCTTCAGTAGCTTTTTCCCAAATTTTAAGAGTATGAGCTCTTCTTTCCTGATCTGAAAACAATCCGCGCTTATATTCTTTCAAAATTCCGTCAATTTCCGCTTCCGCTTTTGCAACTATTTCTTTTTTTGCCGGAGGAATAACTGCGTCTCCTACAGCTACTGTAATTGCGCCTCTTGTAGAATATTTAAATCCTAGGGATTTTATTTCGTCCAAAATACGTGAAGTTTTTTGAGTTCCATGAATCTTTATACACGCATCTACAATATTCCCTAATTGTTTCTTTCCTACCAAGAAATTGATTTCTAAATCTGCCACCTTTTCAGGATCCGATCTGTCTACAAATCCAAGGTCTTGAGGCAAAGAATGATTAAAAATTATCCTTCCTACAGTAGTATCGATAATTTTAGAATTTCCGTCCGGTAAAGTGTGTCTGACTTTTATTTTAGCATGCAGAGTAATATCTTTAGCATCATATGCCATTAAAGCTTCATTAAAATCCCTGAAAATCTTTCCTTCGCCGCACTCTCCGTCTTTTTCCATAGTAAGATAATAAGATCCCAAAACCATATCCTGCGAAGGAACAGTAACAGGCTTACCATCTGAAGGCTTAAGCAAGTTTCCGGAAGAAAGCATTAATAACATTGCTTCGGCCTGAGCTTCAACTGAAAGAGGTACATGAACTGCCATTTGGTCACCATCAAAATCCGCATTATATGCTGAACAAACCAGCGGATGCAGCTTTAAAGCTCTTCCTTCTACCAAAACCGGTTCAAACGCTTGAATTCCTAATCTATGAAGGGTCGGAGCACGATTTAAAAGTACAGGGTGATTCTTTATAACTATTTCAAGAGCATCCCATACTTCAGGCTTGCATCTGTCTACAGCTTTCCTCGCAGCTTTTATGTTGTTGACTGCCCCTACTTCTACCAAACGTTTCATGACAAAAGGTTTAAACAGTTCAAGTGCCATTTCTTTCGGAAGACCACACTGATAAATTTTAAGCTCCGGCCCTACTACTATTACTGATCTACCTGAATAGTCTACTCGTTTTCCTAATAAATTTTGACGGAAACGTCCATGTTTACCTTTAAGCATTTCAGAAAGAGATTTCAAAGGCCTATTATTCGGACCTGTAACAGGTCTTCCTCTGCGGCCATTATCTATTAGTGCATCTACAGCTTCTTGAAGCATACGCTTTTCATTTCTTATTATTATATCCGGTGCGCCTAATGTTATAAGACGTTTTAAACGATTATTTCTGTTTATAACTCTTCTGTAAAGATCATTAAGGTCAGAAGTTGCGAACCTTCCTCCGTCAAGTTGTACCATAGGGCGTAAATCCGGAGGAATAACGGGAAGTACGTCTAAAATCATCCACTCCGGAAGATTACCGGAAGATCTAAAAGCTTCTACTGCTTCCAAGCGCTTAAGCAGTCTTAAACGTTTCTGCCCGGTAGCGGTTACAAGATCTTCACGCAGCTCATGAGAAAGCTCATCCAGATTAATATTATGAAGTAATTTTTTTACAGCTTCCGCTCCCATTTCTGCTTCAAAATCATTCTCATATTTTTCACGCATGTCTCTATATTCTTGTTCACTTAAAAACTGCTGATATGAAAGTTCTGGCACACTTCCTGGATCAATAACTACATAAACTGAAAAATATAATACTTTTTCAAGCATACGAGGTGAAATATCCAAAATAAGACCCATACGTGAAGGAATACCTTTAAAGTACCAAATATGAGATACAGGAGCTGCAAGTTCAATATGCCCCATTCTTTCACGTCTTACTTTAGACTTTGTTACTTCTACTCCACAGCGATCGCACACTTTACCTTTATATCTTATTCTTTTATATTTACCGCAGTGGCATTCCCAATCCTTTTGAGGCCCGAATATACGCTCACAAAACAGTCCGTCTGTTTCCGGCTTTAAAGTTCTATAATTTATAGTCTCAGGTTTTTTTACTTCTCCATAAGACCAACTTCGTATCTTGTCCGGAGATGCCAATCCTATTTTTATTGATTGAAAAACGTTAAAATCCATACCATAACTCCTTAAGAATTATTATAATCTTATGGTTCTCATTATCATAAACGACTGATTTTTATTACTAGAAAAATTTAAATTTCTCCTTCAGTATCTTCATCATAGTCTACCGCACTATCAAGTTCAACATCGTCGTCTTCTTCATCCTCTGAAAAATTTATTTCTTCTATTCCATACTCTTTACTATCCTTTTCTTCCATTATCTCGGGACCAAGTATATCTTTTTGAATAGTAAGTCCTATATCATCTTCTTCATCGAAATCTCGTTTTAGGTCAATTTCTTGATTTTCTTTATCCAAAACCGACAAGTCAAGACCTATGGATTGAAGCTCCTTTACTAGTACTTTAAATGATTCAGGTATTCCCGGGCTTGGAATATTATGTCCTTTAACTATAGATTCATATGTCTTAACACGTCCGGATACATCATCAGACTTGACAGTAAGAATCTCTTGCAGAGTATAAGCTGCACCATATGCTTCAAGCGCCCAAACTTCCATTTCTCCAAATCTCTGCCCACCAAACTGAGCTTTACCTCCCAGCGGTTGCTGCGTAACAAGTGAATATGGTCCGGTTGAACGAGCGTGAATTTTATCGTCTACCAAGTGATGAAGTTTAAGATAATACATATATCCTACAGTTACAGGATTATCAAAATATTCTCCGGTACGCCCGTCTTTTAGTCTTACTTTTCCGCTCTCATCGTAACCAGCTTTTTTAAGACACTCAAATATATCTTGTTCACGTGCACCATCAAATACCGGAGTAGCTACTTTCCAGCCTAATGCTTTAGCCGCATAACCTAAATGCACTTCTAAAACTTGCCCGATATTCATACGCGAAGGAACTCCAAGCGGATTTAAAACTATATCAAGAGGTGTTCCGTCAGGTAAAAATGGCATATCCTCAACAGGAAGAATTCTTGAAACGACACCTTTATTACCATGACGTCCGGCCATTTTGTCTCCGACTGAAATTTTTCTTTTTTGCGCAATGTAACATCTTACAACTTTATTTACTCCTGGCTGCAATTCGTTTTTACTGTTTTCACGAGTAAATATTTTAACGTCTACTACTATCCCATATTCACCATGCGGGACTCTCAATGAAGTATCCCTTACTTCTCTTGCTTTTTCACCAAATATTGCTCTTAAAAGACGCTCTTCGGCCGTAAGCTCAGTTTCTCCTTTTGGAGTTACTTTTCCTACCAAAATATCACCGGCACGAACTTCCGCTCCTACCCTGATTATACCATCTTCATCCAAATCCCTTAGTAAATCTTCGTTTACATTAGGAATATCCCTGGTTATTTCTTCAGAACCCAATTTAGTATCTCTTGATTCTATTTCATATTCTTCTATATGAATGGAAGTATAAACATCTTCTCTTACTATTTTTTCGCTTATTAAAACTGCGTCTTCGTAATTATATCCTTCCCAAGTCATAAACCCTATTAAAGCATTCTTTCCTAAGCTTACTTCTCCTCCGGAAGTAGCCGGACCATCAGCTAATACTTCTTTAGCTTTAAAACGATAACCTGCGGATACTATTGGAACTTGATTTACACATGTACTTTGGTTGGAGCGCATGAATTTGATTAGTTCAAAATCTTCTTCCTTACCAGAGTCATACTTGACACATATTCTGTCTGCGCTTACGCTTTTAACAAATCCGTCCTCTTTAGCTAAAATGCATACTCCTGAATCTACTCCAGCCTGATATTCCATTCCGGTACCTACTATAGGAGACTCTGATTTTAAAAGCGGTACTGCTTGCTTTTGCATGTTCGAACCCATTAACGCACGATTGGCATCATCGTTTTCTAAAAATGGAATCATCGCAGTAGCTACCGACACAACCATTTTAGGTGAAACATCCATGTAGTCAGCTTTTTCTCGTTCTACCTCTACAAACTGATCTCTATATCGACCATTTACTTTCAGATTTACAAATCTTCCCTCTGAATCTAAAGGCTCACTTCCTTGAGCTACTATATAATCATCCTCTTCGTCTGCAGTCATATAGACAATGTCATCGGTTACTATACCGGTAGATTTATCTATCTTTCTAAAAGGAGTTTCTATAAATCCATACTCATTTACTTTAGCAAAAGTAGAAAGATAAGATATAAGTCCGATATTTGGTCCTTCCGGAGTCTCTATTGGGCACATACGACCATAATGACTATAATGTACGTCACGAACTTCAAATCCTGCTCTATCTCTTGAAAGTCCTCCGGGGCCTAAAGCAGATAAGCGGCGTTTGTGAGTAAGTTCGGAAAGAGGGTTGGTTTGATCCATAAATTGAGAAAGAGGTGAAGAGCCAAAAAATTCTTTTATAGCTGCTACTATTGGTCTTATATTAATAAGAGCGTTTGGCGTTATGACGTCGAGATCTTGCGCCTGAAGCGTCATTCTTTCTCTTATTACTCTTTCGAGTCTGGAAAATCCTATTCTGACTTGATTTTGCAGCAGCTCTCCTACTGAACGAATTCTTCTGTTACCTAAATGGTCTATATCGTCTGTAACTCCAATTCCGTTGTTAAGACAATTTATATAGTTAATTGAAGCAAAAATATCGTCTATTATGATATGCTTAGGAATAAGCTCGTCTATGCGATTTTTTATAGCTATTTTTATCTCTTTTTGATTAGAACAAGATGATAAAATATCGCATAATATATCAAATCTTACTTTTTCATGTATTCCACACTCTTTTTCAGCATCGAATTTTACAAAGGAGCTTATGTCAACCATACCATTCGAGATGATTTTTAATTCTTTATCTCCTATTTTAACGTAAGCAGAACACACTCCGCAGTTTTCGATTTGAATTGCTTTTTCCTGAGAGATTACCTCACCCATATCTGCTATTATTTCACCTGTCAAAGGATTTGGAATAGGTCGTGATAACTCTAAGCCTTTAAGGCGAGCAGCAATTCCTAATTTTTTATTGTATTTATACCTTCCCACGCGTGATAAATCGTATCTTCTAGCGTCAAACAAGAGCGAATTTATATGTGACTGAGATCCCTCGAGAGTCGGCGGTTCGCCTGGCCTTAATTTACGATAAATTTCGAAAAATGCATCTTCCATATTTTCACACGGATCTCTTTCTAACGTAGCAATTATTCTATCGTCTTCTCCGAAATATTCTAGTATTTCAGCATCCGTGCCAAGTCCCATAGCACGTATAAAAACGGTTAGAGGCATCTTTCTGTTCTTATCTATTCTTACATACATTATGTCATTGGCATCAGTTTCGTACTCAAGCCATGCTCCGCGGTTTGGAATTACAGTCGCACTATAAAGCTCCTTTCCGGTTTTATCGTACTCCATTTTGAAATATGCCCCGGGAGATCTAACCAGCTGCGATATTACTACTCTTTCAGCACCATTTATGATGAAAGTTCCGCTTTCGGTCATCATCGGGAAGTCACCCATAAAAACTTCCGATTCTTTTACTTGACCGGTTGTTTTATTAAGTAATCTTGCTGTAACTCTTAAAGGGACGGCATAAGTTGTGTCTCTTTCTTTACACTCATTTATATCATAATTTGGGTGATTAATATCCATAGTATAGTCAATAAAATCCAGCACTAAATTGCCTGTATGGTCTGTTATTCCAGAAACATCCTTAAATACTTCCCTAAGACCTTCTTCAAGAAACCATTTATATGAATTCTGTTGCACTTCAATCAGATTAGGTATTTTTATAACCTCATCAATTTTAGAAAAACTCATTCTGGTAGTTTTGCCAAAGCTTACCGGTTTGACCTTCACCATAAATTTAAAACACTCCATTCATGACGTTAGATGTTTACTATTTATAATCTATACCAAAAATTAAATTAACCTCTCAATGCATAAAAAGTGAGCTTTCCCTCACTTATGTTCTTTATAAAGATATAAGTATTATGATAATTAAGATTTTATATGAATAAATTAAACTTAAAATACTGCCCTGCCCTTTAAAAATTTATTTTTACAGTTAATAAAATTTAAAATAATCCAATTATTTCTCTAAAAATTACAAAAAAGCTAATTCTCACTTGACTTTAAAGTATAATTTTTGGTATTATTAAACTTATTTATGTTTTTACTTATTTCATAATGCAGTATAATATTTTATTATGTTCTAAAAAAGTTGTCAAGTTTAAAATTTAATTTATTTTTTTATATTTAAGGTTAAAAAAGGATGGATCCATTATGATTATAAATAACATTTACGAAGATCTAAAAGATCGTGATTTAATCGCACAAGTAACTGATGAAGAAAAAGTAAAAAAACTTTTATCTACTAAACCTATCCCTTTCTACATAGGATTCGAACCTACGGCAGATAGTTTACATGTAGGGCATTTCGTACAAATTATGATTATGGCTCGTTTACAAAGAGCAGGTCATATTCCAATTATACTCTTTGGAGGAGGTACTGGACTTATAGGTGATCCTTCAGGAAAAACCGATATGAGAAAAATGCTTAACGAAGAAGAAATTAATCACAATATAGACTGTTTTAAAAAACAGGCTTCCAAATTTTTAGATTTGTCTCAAGGTAAAGCGTTTATAGTAAATAATGCCGATTGGCTGCTGAAACTCAATTATATACAATTCTTAAGGGAAATAGGAGTACATTTCTCTGTAAATAGAATGCTTGCCGCGGAATGCTACAAGCAACGCCTGGAAAAAGGACTTACCTTTTTTGAACTTAATTATATGATAATGCAAAGCTATGACTTTTTAGTGCTTAATAGAAAATATAACTGCATTCTGGAACTAGGGGGAGATGACCAGTGGAGCAATATTATAGGAGGAGTAGAACTTATAAGAAGAGTCGATAAAAAGGAAGCTTTCGGACTTACTTTTAGACTTTTAGTAACTAATGAAGGTAAAAAAATGGGTAAAACAGAAAAAGGAGCTCTCTGGCTTGATGAAAATAAAACTACTCCCTACGATTTTTATCAGTACTGGAGAAATGTAAGTGACGCAGATGTAGTTAAATGCTTCAATATGCTTACCTTTCTTTCTAAAAATGAAATCTTAGAATATACAAAGCTTAAAGGTGAAGAAATAAATAAAGCAAAAGAAATTTTGGCATTTGAAATAACAAAATTAGTCCATGGAGAAGAAAAGGCTAAGAAAGCTCATAATACGGCTAAATCCTTATTTAAAGATCAAGTATTTTCTCCAAATATTCCTATTTGCTACATATCCTACAATGATCTAGTAAATGAAAAAATAGATATTTTATCCTTACTTACTTTATCGTCTATTTCTTCTTCTAAAAGTGAAGCGAGAAGACTTGTAGAACAAGGAGGAATAAGCATAAACGGTCAAAAAATACTTGATACTAAATTTATAGTTGAAAGCAATGAAATTGAAAAAGGTTTAGTTGTAAAAAAAGGAAAAAAATTCTTTAGAAAAGTACTATTTAATAACAAATAAAAACCGGCAAGAACGGAAAGCCTATCGTTCTTGCTTAATTTAACTTTATAGATTTTGATTTATGATAATATAAACTATATTATTACTACTGCTCTTACTAAATTTGAAATCATTGACATAGTCTGAAGGATTTGCAGTAAAGATTTTAAAGCATCGGAAGCTTTCTTTTTTCGTGAATTATTATATCTGATTTCAGCGTTTATATCATCTATCATTCCAGATATTTCTGAGAGTTTGGGATTATCTTTAGTTTGATATTTAATTGTCTTTAATTGTTGGTCTATGAAATCTATGTTTTTCTTATATCTATCTATAGAAAATCCAAAACTATTTTTATTTTTCCCTTTATTTTTCCCTTTAACCTCTTCCACTACTGCTTCAATCTCTTTTTTAAGAGTTTTAGCGTTTTCTAGATTTTCTTCAAAAATTTTAATTAATTGCTTGCAGTCTAATAATTTGGCATTAAATAAACATTCCCATTTTTTATTATATTTTTTAGCCCGATTAATAATGTTGTTACCAATCGTTGTTTTTACTACATTTGTTCCTTTGTGAAAAGTTTCACCATAATATATTATGTTTCTATAACTGGATAAAACTTCTTTAATTCCTTCACGATTTTTCTGAACTTCCTTAAACTTATCTCTTGCTTCTTTAATTAATGGATTTCTAGATTTTTGAATATGTTTTGAATCAAAAAAACCTTTAATTGTTTTGAATTTTTTGTTAAATTCGGAATAAAAATCATATACTTTTTCAAATTTATTCTTAACAGAAGAGTAATTTCTAACTTTTTTATAATTAATACTCTCTTTGGTATCTGTAGCATACTTTTCAATTATACATTTGCAAAATTCTTTAAAACCCTTATCTTTATTCAAAGTATAGACTTTGTTATCATTATCAATTTTAATCTCTACCGAAAATGGTGAGGAGTCAATGTTTATTTTAAAAGTTTCATTCATTTTTTTATCAAACTCCTGAAGGAAATCTTCAAAACTGCTTGGATTTTTTCCGATTAAATCCTTAAATTTACTTCTTAAATCCTTTGCATATTTATCTTCTTCTCCTTTCTTGTCGCTACTTACTTTTTCTGCATTAAAATTTTTTCTATCGTTGTTAGTAAGTTCTGTGAAAATGTTACTTATTATTTCATTTTTAAAGCAACCATCAAAGAAATGGTAAAGATAAATAAAATTACCAATAAGTTCTCTGTTTCTTTTTCTAAGGCTTCCTTCTTCTTTTTCTTCTTTTTCTTCTTTTTCTTCTTTTTCTTCTTTTTCTTCTTTTTCTTCTTTTTTTCCTCTGAAAATCCCCTTAAACGTCTTGACTATTTTTCTTTTAGTTCGCTTACTTAAACTTGAATTTTCTTTGATTTCGCTGAATATTTCTAACATATGCTGCTCTACATCCACCAGGCAAGGTGGTCCGTCCTTCCATTTTTCTTTTAATTTAGAATTAAAATCTGTTAAGTGACCAGGTATCTTGCCGTCTTGCATACTAAATTTCTCCTTTCGTAATAAAATACAAAAGGATTATACTACGTTTTTATAAAAAATGCAAAAAAAATTTAATTTTTGTGCAAAATCACTTATATTTCCTTATTTCTTTTAAATCGCAATTCTTAAAATTCTGAAGAAAGTTCAAACCTTCAAAACTGCCTTCAGGACAAATTTCTTTAAGCGGAACTAAAACAAAAGCTCTTTCAAATAAACGTGGATGAGGTAAAATTAAATTTTCTTCATTCTTAACTTCGTTTCCGTAAGCAATGAGGTCTATATCAATTGTACGAGGGCAAAATTTATAATCTCGCTTTCTACCCAAAGCTGATTCTATACCTAAGCATACTCCTAAAAGTTCAGAAGAATTGAGAGAAGTATTTAATTTAACACAGCAGTTTATATATTTATTTTGAACTTCATTTACACCATAAGGTTCCGTTTCATAATAGCTTGAAATTTTGAGTAATTCCAACTTAGGAATATTCTCTAATGAGTTAATAGCTTTATTTATATAATGAACCCTATCACCCAAATTACTTCCCAAAGATAAAATAGCTTTTGTCACTTTTTTCCTCTTTTCTAGTCCGCTTTATTTTTACTGCAACATACTCTACATCTTCTTTTATAGGAGCTTGAGGCTTTTTTACAGTTACTTCCAGCGATAAAACTTCTTTAAAATTATTGAATATATTTTCTGAAATTTTTTCCGCTACTCTTTCTATTAAATTATAAGATTTTTCAGTAAAGGTTTTTTTAATAACTTTAATTATATCAGAGTAACTAATTGTTTCTTTTAACTTGTCACTTTCATATCCTTCAAGTTTAGTAGTATCAACTATCGTATCAACATAAAAGTTCTGACCATTTATTTTTTCAAAATCGTGAACTCCGTGATTTCCGAAGATCTTTAACCCTTTTATTATTATTCTATTCATTATTTAGCATCCTTTTATTTTTTAAAACATTTACCTGGAATTTTTTATAAAGTCTACAACTTTAGAAGCAAAAATCGCTTCTTTAACATCATGTACGCGTATAATATTTGCTCCTCTGTCAATAGCTATTGCATTAGCTGCAATTGTACAGGGAAGTTTTGATAGGTTGTCTTTATTCTCCAAAAATTCAGAAACTACTCTTTTTCGGGAAATTCCTACTAACATAGCAATTCCTTTAATTTTAAATTTATCTAAATTATTTATCATTATTCTGTCTTGATTTCTATCTTTAGAAAAACCGATTCCCGGATCTAAGCATATTCTTTCTTTAGATATACCAAATTTATCAGCTTCGGAAATTTTTTTTTCAAAAAATTCCTTTACATTTATATCGCTTCCGCTATGCATAATAATAATTCCGCATTTACTTTTTGACGCAACCTTAAACATATCCTCACCAAAACCACTTATATCATTTATAATGCTTACCCCAAGCTCTAGAGCAAGCTTTGCTACTTCTGGATAAAAAGTATCCACAGAAATAGGAATGCTCATATGATCCTTTAATTTTTTTAATACGGGATAAAGTCTATCTATTTCTTCTTCAGGCGAAATTTTTACACAGCCCGGACGAGTAGACTGAGCTCCAATATCTATTATATCAGCTCCAAGCTCCTGAATTTCCAAAGCACGTTTAACTGCCTTTTCGGGACTAAACCAGGCTTGGCCGTCCGAAAAAGAATCTGGAGTTACGTTAAGTATACCCATAACTCTGGTTTTGTTTTCTAAATCTATACTATATTTTCCTGCTTTAAAAACATTCATTTATCGCCTTTCTCCTTTAATGATAAGTCTCCGTAAGTTGATATAGTCTTTGTAATTGACCCTTTTGCCTTTACTCCCCGCATTGTCATACAAAGATGTTCCGCCTCTACTGTTACTTCCACTCCTTTAGGAGACAAGCTTGAAAATATAAAGCCTGCTATTTTATTTGTAATTCTTTCCTGAACTTGCAGCCCGCTTGCGAAATAATTAACAATCCTCGCAAACTTTGAAATCCCAAGGATTTTACCATTTTTAGGTATATATTTTATGTGAACTACTCCTTTAAAAGGCAATAAATGATGTTCACAAAGTGAACAGAAAGGAATATCTCTAATTTCTATTAAACCAGACTCAGAAACTTCCTCACTAAATATTTTTATTAATTCATGATTAGAAAAATCTGATTGATTAAACAGCTCAGCATACATATTAGCTACTCTTTTAGGAGTTTCTCTTAATCCTTCTCTTTGGGGATTTTCACCCAAAGCGCCGATCAGTTTAAAAACCAACCTTTCTATCTCTTCTTTATCTACCATTTTCAACATCCTTTAATCACATTAAATATAATTTATTTTCACCATTATAACATTTTGAGGTTTACATTCAGAATACTCAATACGTGAGCTGTCTATATTACTTTCCTTATTAAGTCTTTTATTTGCTTTATTAATACATGCAAACAACTTATTGGACGCAGCGCTAAATAATTGCTTTTTTAAATTTTCCAAACCAAAATTTTTATCACACATAATATATAAATATCTGTTTTTATTAAGTGCTAAAGATATTAAACTGTTAGTTATTTTGTCGATTGCGTAACTATCTATTGACGCCACCTTTACGGCATTTTTATGAAAATAATTTTCTTTTTTAGAATTGCAAGTAGGTAACGTAAAATTACAGCGTTTGTCAGAAGGCCAAACAGTTTTAGAATCAAGCTGAGGATTTATTATATGGTCTGCGCGTACGGTTTCATCATCTATGTTAAAATAATTGTATCTTTGAAGTGAACCGCTACCATCCCACGTGACATCTAAATGATACCAGTTGCCTCCAATTAGAACCATATTCCACATATGAGGTTCGTTACCTCGTGCTCCTACTACTGTTCTGCATTTAATCCCAGCAGCACAGAGTAATATCTGCATTGCTTTAGAGTATCCTTCGCAAACTGCAGACTTATCTATTAAACAGCCATAAGGTGTAAATACTTTAGACTGTTCTCTTAAAGAGAAAATTTTAGAGCTTAAATTATTTTTTGCTTGAATATTTCTATTTTCGTAATAAGAACGCTTCAACGCAGCTTCATATGAATTTTTGGATGAATAGCTTCTGGATTTGTTTAATGAATTATATTTTTGTAAATCAGGATTAATTTTTGAGTATTTACAGTTATCTATAATATAATCATGGATATATAATTCTTTTTCATAATCTGAGTAAGTATATGGAATCTGTGAAATTATTTCAGAAACCTTTTTATTTAGCTTTTCTACTGATTTTTCCTTTTCTTCCTTGGAAAATATAGAATTTAATTTTACGACTGTAGATTTGTTATCATACATATAACTAAAGCTATTGGCTATCCAAAAAATTTCAGGGCTGTCGTTTTGTAAAGCATATAGGACTTTTTTTATTTGTTCCGAGCTAAGCTTACAGTTATCAATTACAATAGGAGCTATTACATAATATCCGGCGGCCGAAAATGTATTTAAAATTTTTTCACAACCGGTTTTAATTTTATTATAACACATACGTTCTTCATAAGATCCAAGCTCTTCAAATCCGTTTGATATAGAAATTTTTGAAGTCAAATTATTTGGAATGGTTAAATTTTGAGAAAAATAATTGACAGTCTCATCAATATTAATTTCTTTATCTAATTTTTTTTCAATAATATCACCGCTTAATATAGAAGAATCTTTTTTGTAGTTTTCTTTACTTTGAATTCTTGAATTATATATAACTGCCGAAGATATTAATAAACTAACAGCACCTACAATACAAATCATATAACCCTTTTTCATACTTTCCCCTCTTTCTTTCCAGCCTTACGCTTTATTTAAACGAATATATCTTTTTAAAATCAATTTTATTAACTATCATTGCAACTGCAATGCCTATTAACGTATCACATACACGCTGGATAACATAAGTAAGTGCACTACTGGCATTTGCAGACGATCTAGATAAAATTACTATGACAACCACACAACCAATAGATACAGACGGCTTTCTGTTTATTAAATTGCAAAGATAAACAACTAATAGTATACATAAAGGTAAAACGCAAATTCTAATCCATTCATAATAAGGTAATTTGCAGCATAACTCTAAAGCTACATATCCTACTAAGCCGCCAATCATAGTTCCTATGAATCTGTTTATTCCTGTATCGAGTGTTTGTTCACATGTTTGCTCCATACATATGACTGAAGCTATGCATGCGCAAAAAATATCTTCATGATTAAAAAACATAGAAATAAGTGCACAAATTGCTACTGCAATAGCAGTTTTAACTGCACGAAGACCAATCCTATATTCTCTGTTCAATCCCACAAAACTGCGGATAGATATAAATTTTTATTTTTAAATCTATCCTTTCCTGCCTTTCATGTTTTAGCAGATTCCATATTTTCCTGCTTACTCGATTTCAATTGTATCATGAATTAGTGTGTAAGAAAATAAAAAATCAACCTAAATTATGTATTATTCAACGCTTCTAAAAACTGGTTGTATCTGTTTACCTTGAAGTGCTTGATCTATAGTATCAGGAACTAAATCAAAATGAGCCACAAGAGAATTAGGTTTGCTGATGCAGTCATCTTGACTTAAAGGTACCATATAGATATGTTTGGTATTCATAATTTTAGAAACGTTTTTAAAAGAAGCTCCTAAAGCGTCATTGCTAGCTAATGCTACAACTAAAGGTTTTTTGACTCTTAAATGAGATTTAACCGCTAAAGTTACCGGAGTATCGCTAATAGCATGGCATATTTTTCCGAGAGTATTACCTGTGCAAGGACAAATTATCATAATATCCGTTAATCCTTTAGGCCCGATAGGTTCTACTTCAGTTAGAGAGTTCAATATATGCTTAGAAGTTAAGTTTTCAATTTTTTCAATAAAATCTTTAGCTTTACCAAATTTTGTGTCTAAGCTGTATGCATTAAACGACATTATAGGTAAAACGTCATATCCCAATTTTACTAAATTTTCTAGTTGGTCTATGGAACGTGCCATATTACAAAAAGAACCGCAAATAGCAAAACCAAGTTTTACTTTATTCATAAGTTTTTCTCCTTTATAATTTTATATATAGTTTCAACTATTATTTTCCCTGCGCTTTTTGGAAAGAACTTGCCCGGTAATCCCGGTGCGAGTTTTACTTTTATTCCTAAAGCTTCAGCTGTTTTTGTATCTACTCCTCCGGGAGCGGAAGCAAGATCTATAATTAAGTTAGAAATTTTAATAAGATGTAAATTTGTTGAATTGAGAATTACGGCAGGAACAGTATTAAATACCAAGTCAAAGTGAACTTCATTTTCTAGGTTATTTACATTTATGGTTTGATATCCATTTATCTTAGCCCAAGAAACGTCTTTAGAATTTCTTGCACTTACTGTTACTAAAGCTCCCATGTCTTTTAAAAGTCTAGACAGCACTTTCCCTATTCTTCCATATCCAACTACCAAGCATTTACTTTTATTGATAGTATCTTGAGATTCATTTAAAGCTATTTTAACAGCTCCTTCAGCTGTAAGTAAGGCATTAAATATCATAAAGTCTTCCCGTGCGTAATAATCATTTATATGTATTTTAGGATTATTGACAGCTTCCGCAAAGGATGTTATAATCCCACCAAAGATTGCTTGAGAATCCAGCAAAGGACATAAATCATACTTCATATTTATATGTGAAGAAAAAAAGGGAGCGTTAATATTTATGCCATCCCTAGTAACAGGAAGCGGAAAAACTAAATAATCAGACGTGGAGACCATATCTTTAAGATTTAAGGTTTTAATGTCAACCATTTGTTTTTTTTGTATATTGTCTAATCCGTAGACCGAAACTTCATTGCCGTCTTCTTTTAATTTCCTTGCTACTTCTAACTGGCGTAAATCTCCTCCGATTACACCAAAACTTTTGTTTAAAACCATAAGTAATCAGCCCTCCTGGTTATATTATATAAACCTTAGTAAATATTAGTGATTGAGTACTTACAGATTCAAAACAAGCATTTAATTAAAATTGTCTATAAAGGTGGTTAATTTTAATGAAAACAATCCAAACTGATAATTCTAAATCAAGCAAGTCTTATAAAGAAAACCTTACTCTTTATGACAACGCCGGACTGGCACGTTTATATAATGGTTACATAGAGAAGTTTAAAAAACTTGAAAGTAAAAAATTTAAGCTTGATATGTCACGCGGAAAACCTTCGCCTAAACAATTAGATCTTTCGTCTGAGCTCTTAAATTCTGATGGAGACGCTTCTAACTGGATTTCTGAAGATAAAACAGACTGCAGAAATTATGGAATTTTAGATGGACTTCCGGAAATGAAAAAATTTATCTCTGAATGTACAGGTATTGACGCTGAATGTTTTATAGTAGGAGGAAATTCAAGTCTAAGCATGATGTTCGATGCTATTTCCTGCTTTATGATTCATGGAGTGGGAAATAATACTCCTTGGATAAAACAAGAAAAAATAAAATTTTTATGTCCTTCTCCGGGGTATGATAGACATTTTGAAATGTGCGAGCATTTTGGAATAGAGATGATACCCATAGAAATGACATTAGACGGCCCTGATATGGATATGGTAGAGGAGCTAGTTTCCAAAGACAGTTCTATAAAAGGAATGTGGTGCGTACCTAAGTATTCCAATCCGGATGGAATTGTATATTCAGATGATACGGTAAGACGATTAGCTTCCTTAAAACCTGCAGCTTCGGATTTTAGATTATTTTGGGACAATGCTTATTTTGTTCATGATCTTACTGATAATCCGCCTAAACTTTTAGACATTATGTCAGAATGTGAAAGACGAGGAAATGAAGAATTGCCTTTATTATTTTTTTCTACTTCCAAAATAACTTTACCGGGAGCCGGAGTTGCATTTTTAGCTTGTAAAAAGGGTAATTATTTTCAGCTTAGAAACAATTATTCATTTAAAACCGTAGGTTTTGATAAAATAAATCAACTTAGACATTTAAAATTTTTAAAAAATAGGTCGGAACTAAAGAAACATATGGCTAAACATAGAGAAATAATAAAACCGAAATTTGATACGATTATTGAAGCTTTAAAAGATGAATTTTCAAGTAATCCTATTTTAACTTGGACGGAACCTAAAGGCGGATATTTCATTAGCGTTAATACTGCAAAAGGATGTGCCAAAAGAGTTGTAACGCTATGTAAAAAATTAGGATTAAATTTAACTTCCGCAGGAGCTACTTATCCTTACGGAAAAGATCCTCTTGACCGAAATATACGCTTAGCTCCTACCTTTCCTTCCACGAAAGAACTTGAAGCTGCAATGGGAATATTTAGTTTAACAGTTAAAATTGCTTACATAGAAAAAAGACTTTCATTATTTTAAAGTTTTAAATTAGTCCATGATTGTCAGTAATATAAGAATATTTTTCAGTTATTGCGATAATTACATCTTATCGTTTATTTAAAGTATTTATTATTAAATTAAAAACCATTAAATAATTTTAAAAGCTTAATATCAAGGAATATAAAAATAAGAATCAAAAGTAAAGTGAGGATACTTCCTAATATGTTGTTAAAAATTGATAAAAATAAGATTTATTCCTATTTAATGCGTGGCATTGTAGGAATTAGTGGTTGTTGTACACTTTTGGGGTGCTTTCCGTATAATATTTATGCATCCGGAATTTTTCCTTCTTCTTATTCTTTACCTTTAGGAAAAGATGTGTTGTTATGGCCGAGACGCCGTGCGTGCAGTAACGTTGTGTGGAAATCAAGTAATTCGGAAGTGGCAAGTATTAATTCTTACGGAATAGTTCATTCACATTCAATGGGAAAAACGGAAATATCAGTTTTCAATCCTCAAAGCCATATTACTTATATTTGTAACGTTAACGTAGTAAAACCGGAACCTGTTAAGTGCGTTTATGCTAATGTTAATTCACAAAATTCAAACTTGAGTGTAAATATTAAAGCGTTAACTCCTAAAGCAGCAACAGCTGTAAAAATTGAAGTAACTAATAAAGACTATAAACATGAATTCCAAATTTACAATAAATCAGAAAATCGAGGATGGTATTCTTGGAGCGAAAACGTATCCTTACCTTGCTGTGGACGTTATAATATTAAAGCGCTTAGTCTTATAAACGGACATTGGAAAGAATGCAGTAATTCATACTCTCATTTTTATATTGATGATAAAAATAAAGACTGCGAAATTTCTAACTCCGAAAGAAATGTAAGTCAAAAAGGGATAAATTTTATTTCTCAACGTGAAGGCTTTGTTCCCTATGCATACAAAGACGTGGCAAATGTTCTTACTATAGGGTACGGAAAAGTAATTCCTTCATATAATTCTTTTTATAATAATATTACAAAAGACGAAGCCTTGATTGATCTTGTAAACATACTTAATAATTCGGGATTTGTTTCTGCAGTAAATAATTTACTGGTTAAAAATAATATTCAGTTTAACCAACATCAGTTTGATGCTCTTGTAAGCTTTACGTACAACGTCGGAAAAACGTGGATTTATGAAAACAGTAATTTGAAAAACTTAATATTAAACATAAAAAACAGCGGAAATAATATTCATGGAGTGGTGAATTCAGAAGACGGCCTTTATGTAAGGCAACATCCAAATGTGCAGTCTAGTAAATTAACTGCACTTCCTCATAACACAGAAGTGACGCTTTTAAACGCGGAAAAGAAAAATGGTAATTGGTATCACATAAAAACCAGTTCGGGAATTACAGGGTATTGTTACGGCGACTTTTTAAAAGTAGAAATAGGACAGGCTTGTAAAAAAGATCTTAGATGCATTGAAAAAGAGAGCTTTATACGGGAATTTTTAAAGTATCATCATGCACAAGGAAAATGCTTTAAAGGATTGCTTGCGCGCAGACTCATGGAGCTGGAAATTTTTTTCTACGGTAATTATAGCAGTCGTCCTAATTATCAAAAATATATAATTCCTCCATGTATAAAAAGTAAAATTTAAATGTAGTAAGTATAAGAATGCGAACTACTTAATTGAAACTCTGTATTCTTTCCTAGGCTGTCCTCCAAATGAATATGTTAATTTTTTTTTGGCATTAAATCCACATTTACTCAACACCTTTTGTGAAGCATAATTTTTTAAGTGAACTGTAGCTCTTAAAGTTTTAATATTATAAATACTTAATTCATTAAGCTTTTTCAAAAAATCTATTAGAATCTTAAGTCCGTTAGAAGCAATGTGTTTTCCGCAAAATTTTTGTAAAGTTACATATCCTATTTCAGGAATAATATGTTTACTTCCCCTTATTGGTCCTGCAACAATTTCTCCGGCAAATTCTCCGTTATAAGTAGAAATAAACGCCATAGAAAAAGGTTTTATAATTTTCTTGGAATTAGGATTCCACATCCGAGTATAACGTCTTTTAAAGTCCGCCGAAGCTTGAGAATTGGTTTTCAACTTTCCGGTAGCATAATATTTCATATAATCCGGGTTTGCTCTTACGAACAAATCTTTCCAAAATTCAGTAAATTCTTCGGAATCTGAAATAGGAATGAGTTTAAAATTATTTTCTCCTTCTTTTAAGGAAAGTAATTCAATCAGTTCATTTTTATCTATTCCCAATTTCTTTGAAAAACTTTCATATATATCTGAGTATTTCTCTTCTTCGTTAGTGGATTCCTTATTTTCTGTGGCTAAAGTATTTAACTCATTAAGTTCAGAAGCGTGTATAACAGCGGGAAAATTCAAGCAAATTAAGCTGCTCATAATAGTTAACGCTATTTTTTGTTTGAAACTTGAGTTCATACTGAATTACTCCTTTTTTATTAAGTTTTTTATGTAAAACAATTTATTGATAGTGATTATATCACATATAAAAAATTGTATGGGTATAAATTTTATAAATTTATCATTAAATTTAAACTATGAGTATTGGTAAACATAAAAATTAAAAATTTAGATTCTTACTAATAAAAAATATTTAAATTAATATAATAAACTAAATAGAAATATTATTTAATCTCTAAAACTTGATTTATATAAGAGTATTGAAGTTTAAATTTAAAAGGTGTATCCTTAAATAAGAGCAATTCAAAAAGTTAAATTTATGAAAGGCACTGATGCAAATCATGGTAAACATAGAAAAAGATATAAAAGAAATAGAAGCTTCCAATCCAGGTGAAACAGAATTTCATCAGGCAGTACGTGAAGTTATTACTTCAGTCAAACCTTTAATAGAAAGAGAAGAAAAATATCAAAAGCTTTCTATAATAAAGCGCATTACAGAGCCCGACAGACAAATAAAATTTCGTGTTACTTGGAAAGACGATAAAGGAAACGTACATGTTAACAGAGGCTATAGAGTACAGTTCAATAATTCCCTCGGCCCTTATAAAGGAGGACTCCGATTTCATCCTTCAGTTAATATTAGCGTTATAAAATTTCTAGCTTTTGAACAAATCTTCAAGAATGCTTTAACCGGACTCCCTATAGGAGGAGGAAAAGGCGGAAGTGATTTTGATCCTAAAGGAAAAAGCGATAATGAAATAATGAATTTTTGTCAAAGCTTTATGAATGAATTATACAGATATATAGGCCCTAACAAGGATGTACCCGCTGGCGATATTGGAGTTGGAGAACGCGAAATAGGATACTTATTTGGTCAGTATAAGAGACTTAGAAACGCATATGAAGGAGGAGTTTTGACCGGTAAAGGCGTTTCTTACGGAGGTTCCCTGGCAAGAAAACAAGCTACAGGATATGGACTTGTATATTTTACAGAAGAAATGTTAAAAGAAAACGGCCTTGATATTAAAAATAAGACTGTATGTGTATCAGGAGCTGGAAACGTAGCTATACATGCAGCTGAAAAAGCAATAGAACTTGGTGCGCATGTAATTACGATGTCCGATTCTACAGGGTGGATATATGATCCTCAGGGAATTGATATTAAAATAATTAAGACCATAAAAGAAGTTAACAGACTTAGGCTAAGCGAATACCATAAATACAAACCTTCCTCAAAATATCACGAAGGAAAATTTATGTGGTCTATTCCCTGCGAAATTGCTTTGCCGTGCGCTACCCAAAATGAAATTAATCTAGAATGCGTAAAAAATCTTATAAGCAATAATGTAATTGCCGTAGCCGAAGGAGCTAATATGCCCGTTTCTATAGAGGGTATAAAGTTACTTCAAGATAATAATATTCTTTTTGCACCAGGTAAAGCTTCTAATGCAGGAGGAGTTTCAGTATCTGCGCTGGAAATGAGTCAAAATAATATAGGACTAAAATGGAGCTTTGAAGAAGTAGACATTAAACTTAAAAAAATCATGACAGATATTTTCAAAACAGCTTCAAGTACTTCTAAAGAGTACGGTAAACCAAGTGATTATTTGTCAGGTGCAAATATAGCAGGATTTAAAAAGGTTGCAGACGCAATGATAAACCAAGGCATTTTATAAATAATTCAAATAAATTAAATAACTTTGTAAAAAAGTATTGAAATTCCAATAAAGTTATGATATAATAATTATGTTGCCAGTAAATTTCAATCGAAAAGTAAGGAGGTAGGCATATTAAATGACTAATAATTCTATAAAGACTATTTCCAAAAATAAAAAAGCCTACCATGATTACTTCGTACTGGAAAGCTTAGAAGCAGGAGTTGAACTTAAAGGTACAGAAGTTAAATCTATAAGAAAAGGTAATATAAACCTTAAAGATTCTTGGTGCTTAATAGTTCAAGGAGAGTTATTTGCAAACGGAGTTCATATTTCAGCTTATGAGCAAGGCAATATTTTCAATTCAGACCCTTTAAGAACCAAAAAGCTACTTATGCATAAAAAAGAAATAAACCGGCTTTTTGGTCAAGTTAAAATGCAAGGTTATTCACTAATTCCTCTTTCTGTTTACTTTAAAGGTTCAAAAGTCAAAATGCAAGTAGGATTATGTAAAGGGAAAAAACTCTATGATAAACGTGAAGATATGGCTCGGCGATCTGCAAAACGTGACATGGAGCGTGCTCTTAAAGAAAATCAACGTTATTAGATTTAAATATGGGGGCGTAATGGGTTCGACGAGGAATAGGAGCTTAAGTAAGCGAGTAGCAAGGTGGAACTGCTTTAAAAGTCACATTCTCAATTAAATGGAAGAGCAAATTATGGCGATAAGCCAAACAAAAAAGCAGCTTTAAGAGTAATTTCCGGAGGAAACGAAGTTTTAGCTGCAGCCTAGTAAATTAGGCGACATTCTATTTCAGAGTACCGCGACTGTCTTAGGGTGTAACATTAGCGGTGAACGTGAATCAAAGTCATTCTCAGCTTTGATCATGAACTAGAGAATACTTGGATTATAAGTTTTGTAATGGACTTATGTCTCAGGGAAAATTAATCATTAGATACACTCGTAGAAAGCTTAATGCAAATATTTTTCGGACAGGGGTTCAATTCCCCTCGCCTCCACCATACTGGTAGGTCAAATTAGATACAATGTAAATTTTATGTAGCGATTACTTCGAGGGTTTTTAGAGTAATCATTACAATTTTTTGCTTGGGGTGCAAAAATTTAAGTTGGGGTGCAAATTTGTAACGATTTATAAATTCGACAGAATCTCTTACGAAAAATGAGTTTAAAAACAAGTCTAAAAGTGCTGAATTTTTGATTTTCTTTGTCTTTCCTCTGATACCTCCGGTGGACTTCATAAATTTTCAAGGTTATGGTATAATGAGTAGTAAGAATTTAAACTTTAAGGCGGTGACATAATTTATGCCATATTTTTTAAACAGCATCACACCTATAAACCAGTTTACTAAGACTACAAAAGAAAAGTACTTTGTAGATAAATCAGAACTGATAGAAAAAATGAATGAATTAGTCGGTATGGCGTCTCAGTATGTATGTATAACAAGGCCACGCAGGTTTGGCAAAACAATAAATGCTATGATGCTTACTTGCTATTATTCCAAAAATGCTGATTTTAAAGAGCTTTTTGATAAACTTGAAATTAGCAAAAGTGGTT
>CALWUT010000021.1 GCA_944384825.1 uncultured Clostridia bacterium | reverse complement strand
CAATGATAGGATTTTTTGGATTATAATCACTTGTATCAGGTATATACAGTCCTATTAGCTTGTCCATACTATCTTTTTTATGATTAGTCAGTGCATGACAGTATTTATTTAAAGTGGTAGACACTTTAGAGTGACCTAATATTTTAGATAGTGCATTTATATCCATACCATTTTCAAGTGCCCTGGTTGCAAATGTATGCCGCAGTGTGTGGAAATCAGCGTCAGTAATTTCAGCTTTTTCTATGACTTTTAAATATTTATCGTAAAACCTCCTCGGTTCATAGGCTTTAAATACAGTACTTTGAAAACGAAATCATTTAGAGTATGAGATAGTCCATGTTCAGTTTTTAAAACTACTTGCTGATTACGATACGTCATGAGGTCATTGTAAAGCGTAGCTATGATAGGGATGCTTCTCTTAGAGCCGGCTGTTTTAGTTTCGCCTAGAGACAGTACAGTACTGTTCTCACTGGCTTCTCCGACATTCTTATGTCTTGTGAGAGAGTGTCTTACGTGTATTACCGGATTTTTAGGATTTAAGTCTATATCTTCCCATTTAAGCCCTAAAACTTCTCCTTTTCTCATCCCTGTAAATAAAGTGAGGATAATACTAAATGCAGCCGGCCATTCCTTTTGTGCTTCTCTTGCAGCTTTAATTAATCTGTTTTGTTCATCCATAGAAAGTGCCCTAACATCCGGTATGGGAACTGTTGGAAGCTTCACTCCGTCCATTAAGTCAGATAGTATCATTCCATTAAGTTTAGCTGATTCAAGAGCATAATGCATCATGTTACGCATATTATATAGAGTCTTTTCGCTTACTCTTCCTTCAGTTTTATCGTCTTTAGACTTCCTAACCTTAGATTTAAAGAAATTTTGCAGTATATCAGTTGTCAGTTCGCACATCTTGCAGTTTCCAAGGATGGGTTTAATATGTATCCTTATAAATACCTCATATCCTGCATAGGTAGAAGGTCTAACTGAAGGCTTTATGTACTCTTCAAGCCAAATATCTAGCCATACTCCGAACGGAATTTTACTTTTCTCCATGTAACCACTGTATCCCATATTTGCAATTTGCTCAATTTCCTTGAGTTTCTGTTTTAGCTTTTCTTTTACCTCCTTCTGAGTTTTCCCATAAATGGCATACCTTTTACCATCGCTTGTAAATCTTGCACACCAACACCCATTGGTTCTTTGTGTAATTGTTCCTTCACCATTTAGTCTTCTTGCCATAATTTTAATTTCTCTTTTTCGAATTAGTATGATTTTTTAAAATTAAAACCACTAAGGCAATAAGTAATTTACAAATGAAGGATATAGATTTTGACAAATATGAAGTTACTATTGTTAAGGGAAAAGGAAATAAGCAACGAACGGTTTTCTTAAACTCCGAAGCGATGAAAGCTATAAAAAAGTATATTAATAAAGAACGCTGCAAGCCGGAATACAAAAATCATTTTGATTCTCCTTATTTATTCATTACCAGGAAATCGAATAAGCTTTCCACTTCGGGAGTTAATATAATATTTAAAAAATTCAATGAAAAAATACACCCTCATAAACTTAGACACTGGTTTTGCAGTAATGGAGTCAAAAATAATATGAGGATAGAGGAAGCAGCTTACATAGCCGGACATGCATCACTTAACACTACTGCACTATATATTCATCCAAGCAAAGAGGATATGAAAAAAAGTCTGAGTAATTTCATATAATAATTTTGTTCTTAAGAATGCAACAAAAATGAGATTTTACTTATATAGTGAAGCCTTATTTTTTTAGGAGTGGTAAAATGACAGAACAAAATTTTAAATATAGGACAGATCCATTATTTCTTAGAAATCAATTTTATGGCATAGGGAAATGTTGTATGCCTTTGATACCTAAGTTTGAAATTAGGGAAGGAGATTTTGAAGATCTTAGACTTATAGAATTTGATGTGGCTAAAACAGAAAAAGATGAACATTTTGATAGGATAGTACATTTTTTCTTATATGATTATAAATTTGAATGTTTTTGGGAAAAATCAGAAAATTATATTGGTAAACTAAAAAATACAAAGCGGTTTTTACACCTGACTTTAGTATGTATATTGAAATGGCGAATCCTCTTAAGATATATAATACTTTCCGTAATCATTGGTGCGGAGCTTATCTTGCGTCAAAAGGAATAAGAGTAATTCCAACAGTTAATTGGGGACTTAAAGAAACGTTTGATTTTTGTTTTGAAGGCATAGAAAAAGGTTCCACAGTAGCAGTTTCAACATATATGGTTTCAGAGCATAACAACCATGCAGATCAAAAAGAATTTTTTATGGCAGGATATAATGAGATGCTAAAGCGAATAGAGCCGGAAGCTATAATATGCTATAATACTCCCTTCCCAGAGATAGAGGGAAATATCATTTTTGTAGATTATGAACTTAGTTCATGGAGACATATGAATGAAGATATTTCTCAAAATTATTCTCCGTATTTCAAATATATATGTGGTAAAGAAAAATGGCTGGAAAATTGTGATATAATAAGAAAAGTAGGCTATGTAATTCCGGATGTCGAAAAAGGTTCAGGTAGTGCCTATGGAGGAAAATGGATTCCTAAAAAAGAAGATGATAAGAGACTTTTAGGTAAACCTGGGTCGGTTAATCAAACGTGGTACGAAGGAAAAAATGGAGGTTATCTTAAAGAAACTAAAATAGGAGAAGATGGTAGGGCAATTAAGGAAAGGCATAATACTGATCATAATACACCAAATAAACATACCAATCCACATGATCACAATATAATATGGGATCCTAACACAGGAGCACCAAGACCATTTTCACCGATAAATTATCCCGATGGAGCACCAGAATTTAAGAATTTTAAAGGAGATAATAATATGTGCAAAGAAGTATTTTTACCTAGCAATAGCATTGAAGAAAATAGATTTGAAACTATAAGTGAATTTAAATGGTGTGTAGATAATGGAGGAGAAGTCGAGTTTGAGTATAACGATGTTATATATAATATTACTCATCCAGAAGGTCGAATTTATATATGTGAGGCCTTTAAGCCAGAAACTGAAATGATATGTGATATAGCTGAAGAGGTTTTGGAATATGTAATTGAAGGGAAAAAGCTTCGTGAGATTATTAAAGATATAATTGTTTGGAATAGAACACTATAAATTCGCATGAGCATATTACCTGTTAACCAATAAATTATCTAGACGGAGCACCTGAATTTAAAAGTTACGAAGGAGTAGCTAATATGAATAATGGAAATGTACCAAATGATGAATACTTTGAAGAAAATAGATTTAAGACAATAAATGAATTTAAATGGGCAATGAGTTCTAATAGTGAAGTAGAGTTTGAATGGGAAGATAAAATTTATGGAATAGTAGCGGATTCTAATGGTATAGCAATATATGAAGCGAATAAACAGGAAACTGAGAAAATTTGTGCAAATGCGGACGAAGTTTTAGAGTATATGGTGGGAAAGTATCGTTTGCGTGATGTAATTACTAAGGTAAGAGTATGGAATAGAACAATATAAACTCATAGTAGCATAGCACATATTCGCCAATAAATTACCCTGATGGAGCGCAAGAGTTTAAAAATTTGGAGCAAGAAATAAAATAATTTTTTAATTAAAGAAAATTTACTATAACTGTACGTTCGACGTATGGTTATTTATTTTTATGGGGGACAAATAATGAAAGAAGTAAGCAGCATCGAAGAACATGAGGAGTATATACTAAATCAAACTAAATTAGCTATAAGTGAAAATGATGGATTGGGAGATTGTATAGCAAATGCTTTAAAGTCTAAAATTGATGAGATTGTATGCTCTTCGTATTTCCAAAAAATTTACGAGAGAACATTTGAGTTAAGAGATAGTATTAAGTGTTTGAATATAACACGAGAAGCAAAAGAAATTATAGCTGAAATTAATCATAATTTAGACTTAATCCATTCTTATTATCCGAATCAGCATCATCCAGTAAGTCCGCTGAAGGTCTTTTATCTTTAGGCAGCGAATATATTTCTTTGCTTTCTGTAGAAAATGGGCAATTAGTGTTAAATGAACAAGCGTTAAGAGATATGCTTACAGCAAAAATGCAAGATACACAAATTACGATGCTTGACTCCGTTTTAACTGAGGCTTTAGCTGCTGCCGAGCGTGATGCAGCTGCTGCGACCGGAGAATTAACAGGAAATACCGAGTCGCAGTCCGGAGTTATTGATGCTCATACAAATGCTATCAAAAATAATAATTTAGCTTTAGCGGACAGATTTGATAAATTAAAGTCATTAACGGGATTTAAAGTTAATGAAGATGGCATGGTCGAGTATTCAGGAGCGAGCGAAGGGGTTAAGGCTGCGGTTTCTTCATATAACAATTATAAGCAGCTAATGGACAATGTTTTAAGCACAAGCAAAGCGTAAATAAGTAAGGTTTTGCGTTCTTCGAGTGGATCAAGGGCAAGAACGTCTACTCCACGAACACCAAGAACGCCGAGGACATCGATACCCAGAGCTAGTAGAACTCGCTCATCCACTCCTCACAGTTCTCGAAGTACTGCATCTAATCCAAGAAATGAGGCAAATAAAGCTCTTAATGAGTTAAAAGAAAAGGTATCGGACCTTGAAATACCGTTTGATATTGTAGAAAAAAGACTTAAAGCTTTAGGTCATGTAACGACGCTTGAAGGGAAAGCAAAAGAGGCAGATTTAATAGCTCAGAAGTTCAGAATTTTATCTTATAATTTAGGCAGAGTACAAAATATGCTATCTTCTCCGTCTCTTAGTAAAGACATGAGGGAGTTTTTAGAAAATAAAATTTTTGAATACATGGCACAAATTACCGCTATAAGAGACAAAATAGGAAGTAACATAAAAGAAATTTTAGAGCTTGAAAAGAAAAATTCACTTCTTAAGTCTGAGTTTGAATATAAAGAAAAATTGTTTACTGTAGAGAAGCAGCTTTATGGTGGTAAAGGTAAGGAACTATGGGAACATGAAGAGCAGGAAAAATTGAAATTTTACAGTTAAATGTCAGTATCATAGAATCCTCTACACCTATCTTCAACTTCAAATAAGATGATATATCTATGCTAAAAGAAAATTTAAAATTGCCAAGTCGATATCTCGTACCAATGATATTGAAAATTTTAGCCTATAATCTGCAAGATGGTCTTTTACCTAAAAAATGGAAAATAGAACATATATTACCTCATAAATATAAAAATTCTTATTTTGCTAAGGTTAGCGAAGAAGTTATAAAGGAAAAAATAAAGCATGTTGGTAACAAACTTCCGCTTGAGAAAAAACTAAATATTCAAGCTGGTGATGGGTATTTTGAGAAAAAGAAAGAAAAATATTCTAAGTCTAAAATTGTTCTTACAAATCAAATGACTCATTTGAAAACAACTGATTGGAAATTAAGTAATATAGATAAAAGAGATGCTGAAATATTTTCGGAAATTTCTCAAACACTAGAACTATGGAACAGTGAATATGATGATTTCGTTTAGTGTTTGTTATCACAAATTTTCTAAGCTTTTAAGTATATGCTCTTTTCGTTCGTTTTAGACACTGCAATATTTAAGAGTCATTTTTTCGGAGCTGTGATTTAAAATATCTTGAAGTGTTGCAAGTGCGGTCATGTTATTTTTATGTACTTGCAAAAACCAATACGCAAAGGTTTTTCTGAGAAAGTACGTCGAACAATGATACGGAAGTTTTAAATCTATTGTTATTTCATTAAATATTTTTCTTGCGCAAGATTTGGCAATCGGACTATTTTACCATTTTTGACTTCTGAAAACATATCTATCAAGATAAAATCCTCTAATTGGTTTTTTCTAAAACACATCAAGCTCTTTTTTGTAAGAGTAATCTTGATGGAAGAAATCAGAAAATTTTAATTGCAGTAAATCTCCGATTCTATATGAATTTTATCAAAATATCGACTTGTGTACAAATATGAAAAATTGAGCGGGAAAGCAAAAGAAAAACTAAGACGAAATTATATAGATAATATTGACCCTAAAGATTTTAGGTACACAATATCTGTGTTTTGTGTAAAACCAGGAACCCTGAAATAGAAATACCTTTTGATAATATATATTACTGATTTGCTAACTATATAAGGATCTCGTTTTTTCTTATTTTATTTAATTTTATGAATATTTTTAGTTAACAAAAATTTTCAAAGAATAAAATCATTTAAAAGCTTGATTCGAATTATTATATCGGTTTAGAATTAATGTGAAGTAGGTACATAATATTAATATTGTTATACTACCGCATATTGTAGTTTTAAGTGAAGGTACCGAAGAATTTATATTAGAAAAAAAAGTTGAAAGAGTTGTTGGAGTTATTTTCAGTAGAATATGAGTTATTATTAAAGAACTAATACCATTTATCAGTCTGAATAAAGTAAATTTTAAATAGTTGAACTTAGTATTCTTCAAAATATCTAAGACTTGAAAATGTGTACATATTCCTCCATAACCTAGAGCTAGAGCTATGATAGGCAAAGGGATAAGCTTGTTTGTTATAAGTGAGCATCCGCAAGTTATTTCCAGGCTGGAAATTAATAAAAATAATATATTATTTGGTTCTATTTTAAAATGAGAACTAATGAATTCTACCGCTTCAAGTACTCTCCATTCTTTAATTATAGCTATTAAGTAGCTAAAGATTATTATTAACGCGCACATATTAATTAAAGTGTAAGATATTTGAGAAGTAGTTTCTATAAAAGCTTGAGAGAATAATATTTCTTCACGTTTATTATTTACCTTATAGTACATAAGCTTATTTGTTAAGCGGGCATAAATTCCACAAATTACTCCTATAAATAAAGATATGAATATTTGCCCTACCAAGACTATTACTCCTAAAAATGGTTTTTTTAGCAATGAAAATCCTATTACATTTATAATAAATCCAGGGCCTGCATTAATATTAAAAAACATCATTCTGTTTAACTGTTCGGAGTTTATTTCTTTTCTATCATATAAGGCTTTAACTCCTAAAGCTCCTATGGGATACCCTCCTATAAGACTTAGTAATATAGTAGGCGCTGCAGTACCGGGAAGATAAAATAAAAGCTTGGTAATAAGATTCATAGGTTTTTTGAAAAAATCCAGCAAGCTTGATATTACAATAAATTTAGACAGAAACATCAAAGGGAAAAGGGAAGGAACTAATATTTCAATACAATATTTTATGCCTGTTAAAACACCTTGGTAAGCAGCTTGTGGACATTTTAAAGTTGTATATCCAGCCATCAATACAATTACAGTCAAAAAAATTTTCTTAATTAGTTGGTATATATATTTTTTTTCTTTAATAGTAATTTTCACAATAAACCACCTTTCCTTTATGTATATGTAGAGGAAAGTGATTTTTATTTATACACAAGCATATTATTTTAAAAGAAGAATAATATATAAATTTATAGTAGTTTTATAGTGAAAGAAGGTGACTTTACGAATTGCCTAATAAAAAGAGTCTCATAAAGAAATATAAGAATCTATTAAGCTTTGAAAATTTAAAAGATTCTTCAGCAGGAATTATGTTATGCCCTGTAAATTTAGAGATAAAGGGCAATCGTGAAGTGATTGTTGAAGGTTGTAAAAGCATTTCACTATATGATGAAAATATAGTAAAAGTAAAAATGAATAAAATGTCCATATCTTTTTTTGGCAGGAAACTGGAAATCAAATATTTAACTTCTGATTCATTAATAATTCGCGGATTTATTACTTCTATAGAATTTATCACGTAACTTAAAAAGGATACATTTTAAGCTTATGGTTAGGGGTGAAAATTTTGATAATTAAAGCTATAAGATGGGTATGTGGATATGTATCCTTTAAACTAACAGGAGAGTTTCCGGAAAAATTTGTAAATAATGTAGCTAAAGAGCGTATAAATTTATGGGATTTAAAAAAGATTAATGGAAGTCTTTATGCAAAAGTTTTAGCGTCAGATTATAAATTACTTCGAAGCAGATCTCGTAAAGCCAACTCAAAAATAAAAATTAAGAAAAAATACGGATGGCCTTTTTTTGCTTTTAAGTATAAAAAACGTATAGGAATAATTATAGGAACGATTATATTTGTAGGAATTCTTAAATTTCTTTCACTCTACATTTGGAATATAAATGTTTACGGAAATGAATTAATAACTACTTCTGAGATAACTGCAGTAATGAAAGATTTAGGGGTAAAACCGGGAGCGTTAAAAACACATATCAATTCCGCTCTTCTAAAACAAGAGGTGATGTCTAAAATAACTGATATATCTTGGATGTCAATTAATGTAAATGGAAGCTGTGTAAACGTTTCCATAAAAGAGAAGATTAAGTCTCCCGAAATAGCGAAAAAAGGTGAACCATGTAATATTGTAGCATCAAGCGAAGGACAGATTGAGCGCTTGGAATCTTATAGTGGTAACCCTATTGTAAAAGAAGGAGACGCAGTAACGAAAGGTCAAATACTCATAAGCGGAGTGCTTCAGGAAGAAGAAGGAAAAACAAGTTTTGTAGGGGCTGAAGGAAAAGTATTCGCAAAAACTAAGCGCAAAATTACTGAAAAAATAAAAATGAATCAACTTTATGCTGTAGATAGTGGAAAAATCGTCAAAAAGCTTAGTATAAATACTTTGGGAAAGGAAATTCCTCTTACTCCCTGGAGAAGTGTAGATGATCAATACAGAATTGAAGAAATTAGCAATAAGCTAAACTTTTTTGGATTTGATTTGCCGATTATTTTAAATAAGGAAGTGTGTTATCATCAAGAATGTGAAGAAAAAATACTTTCTCAAGATGAAGCGGAAAAGTGTATGAATGAAATTATTAAAGAGAAAGAAGAAGAATTAAAAGATTTAAAAATAATTTCCAAAGATGTAGAAAATCACGAAGAAGGAGAAGAGTTTATTTCTGAAGTTACGTTTACTTGCATAGAAAATATAGCTGAAAAGCAAGGAATTTCATTTAATTCTGAATAGGCAATGTGACTATTTGTTATACTATTACATAAAATCGTAAATTATCCTTAAAATTTTTAACATAAAAATATTTGACAGTTGTTTTAAAAAATTTTATAATTAATTTCTGCACAATGTTTTTAAAAATCTTCTTTAAGTAATAATGAATTTAATTTGTTTAGATAGAAAAAAGAAAAGTTTCAGCAAATAAAAATTATTGAGACTTAAAGATTGAAAATTTAAAAACTGTTAGTAATTTTAGATTTTTGTTAATTAATAAGTAATAATTTAGAAAATTCGTTTGTTATGGAAAGGATGACATCAATAGTGGTAGACAGAACCAGAGTAATCATAGTAAACAGACAAAAAGAAATAAAAATTCCTACAGGCATAAGAATGCTTGTCAGAAGGTGCTGCAATGCTGTATTAAAATTAGAAAAATTTAAAGGGTCAGCAGAGGTTAGTGTAACATTTGTGGACAACCCGTACATACAAAGTCTAAATAAACAATTTAGAAATAAAGACGTACCTACGGATGTATTATCATTTCCTATGACTAAAAATGGCGCTTATGAGGTTGATCCTGAAACCAATGCTCAAATACTGGGCGATATAGTCATTTCAATGGAAAAAGTAATAGATCAAAGCGAGATATACGGACATTCCATGAGAAGAGAAATTGCTTATTTAGTTGCCCACGGTATGCTGCATTTACTTGGATATGATCATGAACGCGGTGGTATGGAAAAGAGACATATGAGAGAGCGCGAAGAAAGAGTTCTTGATTTACTTGGATTTTCTAACGCTGTTTCATACATCACAGAAGATGAAGAATAAATGAATACGATAAAAAGTTTAAAGTTTGCAATTAAAGGCATAATTTACGCAGTAAAGAATGAACGCAATATGAGAATTCATACAGTAGTTGCTATGTATGTGTTAATATTTTCATTGTTCTTTGATATGACGTTTCTTAAATATGCTATTTTAATCTTAGCAATTGGATTAGTTATAATGGCCGAAATGTTTAATAGTGCAATAGAAAATTTAATAGACTTGTATTCGAAAGATTATAATGCTGCAGCTAAAGTTGCAAAGGATGTAGCGGCAGGAGCGGTGTTAATAATGTGTGGAACCGCCATAGCTATTGGAGCAATGCTTTTTAACGATTTTAGCGCTTACATTAAAATGTGGGCGTTTTTTTATGCACACCCAATACTCATTTTATTACTAAGCTTCTGCATTTTTATTAGTTATAAATATATATTTTTAGGCCCAATAGAAATGAAAAATCGGTTTAAAGGCCTACTATATCGAATAAAACGTAAAAATGAGAAATCAGAATTAAACGTTGAAAAGCAAGATTAGCAATCATATGCATATTGAAATATTTCATATTAAAATCTGGGGGAAATTAAAATGGGGAACATCGACTGTACTCGTTCATTATTTGTATCACTAGTAGGTAGACCTAACGTAGGAAAGTCGTCAATTATGAATATGCTTATAAATTCTAAAGTATCTATAGTTTCACCTAAACCACAAACCACTAGAAGTAGAATTAGAGGAATTTTTACGGATAAAAATGTTCAACTTGTTTTTATAGATACTCCCGGACTTCATAAGCCTTGGAATCGGTTAGGAGATTATATGACTGCACAGGTAGATCAATCACTTAATGGTGCAGAAGCATGTTTACACGTCGTGGAACCTAATAACTTAATTTCTGAAACAGATTTAAGTCTTATAAAAAAATTTAATAAGCTTAAATTACAAGTGATTCTAGTTATAAATAAAATAGATACATTAAAAAATAAATCAGAAATTATAAAGTACATGGAAGAATTCAATAAATTATTTAATTATGTATCGATAATTCCTATTTCAGCTAAAACAGGTGAAGGCAAAAAAGAGCTTATAGAAGAAATTAAAAAATTATCTAAACCTTCAGTATTCTTTTTTCCAAAGGAAGATATAACTGACCAAACCGAAAAAGTGTTAGCTGGCGAAATAATACGTGAAAAGTTACTGCTTTTTCTAGACAAGGAACTTCCACATGGTACAGCAGTATTTATTGAATACTTTAAAGAAAAAAATTCCGGCACTCGCGATATTAGTGCTACTATATACTGTGAACGTAAGAGCCATAAAGGAATGATTATCGGTTCAGGTGGAAAGATGATCAAAAAAATAGGGACAGAATCTCGTAAAGCATTAGAAGAGCTTTTAGGTTATAAAGTGAATTTGAATCTTTTTGTTAAAGTAAAAGAGGATTGGCGGGATAAAGAATATATTTTACGTGACTTAGGATATATGGATAATTAAAAATATTAAAATCTTAGAAAAATTTAAAAACATCTTATATTTTTTTAGATAATATTGTATAATCAAACTATGCTGAACACATTCATTTTTTAAAGTAAAATTATGGGTCAAAAAAGGAGGAATAACTATGAGCGCTGACTCAGCTTGGAAAAAATTTGAAGCTACTGGTGCGATTTCAGATTATTTAAATTATCGTATACAGCTGCAGTCCAAAAATAATATGGCGTTGAACGTTCAAAATAGTTTGATTAATGTATCCCCGTTTCAAGGAGTAGAAAATGAAAATAGATGTGAATGGAATAATAATATGGGAAAAGAATCTCACGGAAAACAATAAAGTAATTAACATACTTACTCGTGAAATGGGTATAATATCAGCTTTTATAAAGAATTCCAAAAATCGAAAGTATAATAATAGACAATTTTTTACTGAGATTTTTATGTACTGTAAATTTAATATTTATGTTGCTAAAAATGGTTATATTATAAATGATTTTGAAATAAAAGAGCGTTTTTTTGAAATTCGAAATGATTTAAAGTGTTTGGCATTAGCTCAGTACTTTTCTCAGTTAACCTTATCACTTTATCCTGACAAGGAAATATCTTCTGAATTTCTTAGAGTTATTTTAAATTGTTTATTTTATTTATCAAATAAGAAAAGAGATTTAAGACTTATAAAATGCATTTTTGAATTAAGAACCTGTTCACTATGTGGGTATGCACCCATGCTTGTTTCATGCAGTAGCTGCAAGCTTTATAATGCAGATAAAATGTACTTTTCTTCAAGACAGGGTAAACTATTTTGCAGTAAATGTATAGACGATTATACTGTAAGCTTTGCCGATTTAATTAATTCTTCCGTACTTTCAACCTTAAGGCATATAGTTTACTCGTCTCTTGAAAATTTATTTAATTTTGCAATTTCTGATAGTAATTTAAATAATTTATCAAAGATTACAGAAAAATACGTTAAAATTCATGTATCAGATAACTTTAAAGCCTTAGACTTTTTTAACCATTTATTAGATCTTTAAAGCTAAAAATATAACCCTGATTTATTTAAAATCAGGGCATAATTATTGTAAAATACACCATAAACGGATTTATAATAATCTATTTTATAATTATATTTAAAAAATTTAATTAAATAATCTTAATTTAAGGTTACAATTTATTGAGGTTAACCTAGGAAATCCACAATTAAAATCGTTTCAATTCCAGTCCGTTTTTTAAAGTACTCATATGAGTGATCGATTAAATAACAAAGCAAATAAAAATGTGTCCAAAAGACAATTAGCTCGAATTTTTCATATTTCAGAGTTTGATCTCCATTTTTGAAAGCGGAAGTTAGTGTCTAATTATGAAAAATTCAAGCTGGTAAAATTTAAGTTTGCTGCTTTTTTATTTTTTCAATAATTCTATTTAAACACTCAGTTTTCTCTTTCCTTGATATTGGTAATTCATTGATTTTTTGAGTTATGTGCCGTTTTTTCCATTCATTTATTTTTTTGTTAATTCCTCTTCGCTCTACTTTATGAATGTAAACGTTAATATTTTTGCTTTTTCTCAATGATGCCAACCTCTTTACTTTCATTAATATATTTTCCAATTGATTTATATTATGAAAATAAATTTTTCCAATCTACACATAAAAAATTTTAATTGAATTTCAATAAATAATTCACTTCTAAGCTATGGATTGGACAGATTTTAAGTTTTTAACTCATATTAAAAAAATATGTAAAAAACATAAATTAAAGCATGACTTTCGCCAGTAAAAACTAGTTTTAATAAAATTGGTTATAATCTTAATTTATATATTTTTTTACATAGTACGATATAAATTTATTTTTATAATTTGACCTCAAAGATGCAAGTATTTTAGATTTTTGAACGAATTATGAGGAGGTATATTTTTAATAAATAATTATCAAGGAGGAATTTAATTCGTGATTACCAAACAAATAAGTTTGAGTGCCTGGGAGACTAACAATGTTGTTATTTACGCAAATAGTGGAGAGATAGATTCCAGATACATTGAAGTTTCATTTAAGGATGAAGACCAAAACGATATAAGTCTGACTAACCGTTACGTTACATTTTATGCTAAGAAACCAGATGACACAACTATTTTCAATAACTGTGAGATAGATACTGCGGATAATATCGCAACCGTTGAGCTTACCTCTCAAACATTAAGCGTTCCTGGAATTTTAGAATGTGAATTTCAAATTTTTGATGAAAACAATGTGCTTTTGAAAGTCAATGGTTTAAAAATAATTGTTTCAGAAGGTGAAAATTTTTCAGAAGCTGTAGAAAGTAGTTCTGAATTTAATGCTCTGACTCTATCCATAAATGAAGCCAGAGAATTTTCTGAAAGTATAGGAGAAGTGGCTGACTTAACTACAGCTGTAAAAAACACAATTGTAGGTGCAATTAATGAAGTTAACTCAAAGATAATACCTATCTCTCAGGGCGGAACAGGTGGAACTACAGCGATTAATGCACGAACAAATTTGGAGGTGATGAAAGCTACAGCTTTATATAATAACGATAGCGGTACAAATGGAACTATCACTCTCAGCCAAGATTTAAGCAATTTTGATTACTTAGACGTATTTTTTAAAGCTGATGGTGGAAATTTTTCATCGAAAAGAATATATTCACCTGACGGAAAAAGTATTCATCTTTGTTTAAGTGCAGCATACTCTCCAACAAACACTTTTATGATATTTGCAAGCCTTATAACTTGTGTTGGAACGTCTGTGACTTGGAATAACGATAATGATGTTTTTTTCGCGGTTAATACGTCTGATACTCATACTTTTAATTTTGAAAGAAACTTGTATATTTATAAAATTGTCGGATACAGCTATTAAAAAATTCAGGAGGAGTAAACAATGGCATTAATTAAAACAATTGCACTTGGAAACGGAATTACAACAAATTATCATCGAATCGTAAGCGTAAACAATATTACAAATCAAGCGAGCATAATCGAGGTAGCGTCATATACAGACAAGTCGAAAAGAGAAGAAGAAAAATTATCTATAGCAAATGGAACTAAAATGAACATTTTTATAAGTACCGAGTATTTAAGTAAGGAATATACTGAAACGCTTAATGTAGATGCAGCATATGCTTATCTCAAAACACTTGAAAAGTTCTCAGGCTCTGCTGACGATATCGAATAACAAGCAAAATTATTCCCACGGCTAATAGCTTGTGGGAACTTTTATTTAGATTTTATGCTGATTAAAACGTTTTCACAAGTTTTATATGGTTCATTACTTCATCCCATAATGTATTATTGCCAGTCCAATCTTGACCGCAATCCCAAAAAGTAAACTTGATTATTTTAAAATTATCTTCTTCAAATGTAACTTTTTTCTTTATTCCTTCAATATTATCAGTTTCAATAACAATCAAATATATTTTTTTGTCAGGATAAATTTCACTAAACGCTTTTAAAAATTCGATCATATTTTGATTATCAGGTAAAGCCTTTTCGACACAGTCTTGACTATACACTAAAGCGATAGATTCAGATTTATCTAAAATTCTATCGACTTTACTTGCTCTATTTAACATCATTTTTCGAAATTTTTGATGTTCTTCACTTAAAGAATTTTCGCTGGAAAAGTGGTGTATTGATAAGATATTATTCTTAGTATCTTTTATGTGCTTTTCATATATTTGTTTGTCATAGTTATAATAAATTCCTATTTCTTGTATTTCCTCAAAGAAATCGGAAAATTTAGTTTTAAACAAGTGAAGACAAGTATCTAAAGAGTAATCACGCATCCAATCAAGAGGAGCAGCTTGAAAACGCTTTCCATGTTTTTGGATATGATACGCAGCTCTACAATTTTGTCCGATAGAAAAACAACAATTAACTTCACATTCGAATTTACTTTCATTTTCGATTGTTTGTGGGAAATTTTGCATAGAAAAATTATCTATGGAGTTTTCCTGTGCAAAAGATAAATTGGAATATGTACAAAAAAGAAAAGTTGATAAAAAGCAACATATTAGAAACCGGCAATTCTTACAAAGTTTACCATTCATAAAAAAGCCTCCTTAGATTTTTTATTAATTATATCACAAAAAATAGTATTTATATTAATTATGTAGAAGAACATATAGAATTTTATAAATACAAAATATTGCCGTCTACACATGGTACAAAATGTAAACGGCAGTTTTATTTTTGAAATTTTTTAAAGAATTTTATTTGCTAGCTGTAGTGTATTTTCGATTACCTTGTCCATATCAAAGTACCTATATTCGCCGAGTCTACCACAAAAAATAACATTTGTTTCTTTTTCGGCAAGAGTTTTATATTTTTGGTAAAGCTTCAGATTCTTAGAATCATTAACAGGATAATATGGATCATTATTTCCGTCATATTTGGCGGGATATTCTTTTGTCACCACAGTTTTTGGCTGATTTCCAAATTCAAAATGTTTATGTTCAATTATTCTAGTATATGGAATTTCTCGTTCAGTATAATTAACAACTGCATTTCCTTGATAATTTTCCATATTTAAAATTTCCGTTTCAAATTTTAAGCTTCTGTAATCGAGTTTACCAAATTTATAATTATAAAATTTGTCTATTTCACCCGTGTAAATAACTTTTTCTGCTATATTAGGATTTTCCTTTATAAACTCAAAGTAATCCGTATTTAATAAAACATCTGAGCTTTCGAGCATTTTTTCTATTATCGGTGTATAACCTCCGACAGGGATACCTTGGTATTTGTCATTGAAATAATTATTGTTATACGTAAATCTTACAGGAAGTCTGCGAATAATAAAGGAGGGTAAATCTTTGCAATCTCGTCCCCATTGTTTCTCTGTGTAACCTTTGACCAATTTTTCATAAATATCTCGTCCAACCAGACTTATGGCTTGTTCTTCTAAATTTTTTGGGTCAGTAATATTACTGTCTTTAACTTGAGAATCAATAATTTCTTTCGCTTCGCTCGGCGCTTTAATATTCCACATTTTACTGAAAGTATTCATATTGAACGGAAGATTATAAATTTCGTCTTTGTAAACTGCAACAGGAGAATTTATAAAATTATTAAACTCAGCAAACTCGTTTACATAATCCCAAATTTTCTTATTGCTCGTGTGGAAAATATGTGCACCATATTTGTGTACGTTTATACCTTCAATATTTTCGGTATAAATGTTACCGCCAATGTGACTTCTTTTATCGATTACCAGACATTTTTTGTTTTTCTTTGCTGCTTCATTTGCAAATACCGCACCAGACAAGCCGGAACCTACTATTAAATAATCATATTTAGGTGAAATATCTAAACTATGTTGGAATGCGTTAGCATTTGTCGGACAAATCAGAAAGCATTGTAGAAGAGAAGTAAATATACAAAGAAATATAGAAAATGATTTTTTCATTTTAGAACAGTCCACCTTTTTACTTAATATTTTTAGATAATTCCTTATATTTAGATAAAAATCTTTCATCGAGACCATTTTTCATTTGCGGCCCAAATTGATAATGCATTACTGTGAATCTTGGATAAAGAAAGTTGTGTTCTTGATTGTAAACATATACCTCATCATCAAAATTTTCTAAACTTGTTTTGAACGAATTACCATAAAATTCGGTTATTATTTTGTTTTTAAGACTAGAATTAAAAATTCTATTGAAATTCTTCTTTAAAATTCCGAACATGCATATTGATTCTTTATGACCATCTAAACTTATAGGCACCATTTTATTGCTTGTAAATTTTGAAATGTTATCTAAAAAATATTCATGTACTTTTACTGCTCCTGCTCCGTCTGTATAGTAACAATAAATTTCATCAGGGAAAATTCGGTTTTGATACTCTTTATTTAAAATTTCAGTTGGGATAAGGCCTGCTTTATTATTATAAAATACAGATACAGCATGATTTACCATGTTAGGGAATACACAATTTACATAAGGATTATTCAAAAGAAACTCAACAAATTCATCATATCTTTCTAAATCCATATATACTATATCGTCATCTATTTTAAGAAACAGATCAAAATCATAATTTAGATAGTAACTATAAGCTTCACCCCAATGCCATGCTCCAATTCTTTCTTCAGTATCAAAAAGTTTAATATTTTTATTTTTTGTTTCCTCATAGTCCCAATAGCCTTCACTACCATAACCGGTGTGGATTTTAACTGAATTAATTTCATCTTCATCGATTTTTACACCCATTAAATTTTGGACTTTTAAAGTATTATTTTTAATTGAAATATTAAAATTTTTAAAATTATTTTCATCTAAAATTGCTGTATTAGCTTCGCAAATACTAGAATTTTGAATACCATCTCTAATTACCGACTTAGTGTTACTCCATCCGCCTAAAACAATTTCATATCGATCATTTATTAAAATATGGGCATCATTTCTAGCTTTTATATATAAAGATATGGAATTATCTGTAATTTTCGGAGTGATCTCACGATACTCTGTAAAATTTTTAGATGTCTTATGTAGATTTGATAGTGAATTCAGATAAGTTATGTCATCTTTTCGATTAGTAAATTGCCAAAAATGAATTTCTGTAAGTTTTCCATCATCTTGTAACCTTTTAAGATATGGCATAAGTATTGAAAGATATTTTTCTCTACCGGCGAAAATACATGCTACACTACGTATATTTTCTGTATTTGTATTTTCGGCTTTTGCTGTAAAACTAAAACCGACTAACATAAAAAATAATGTAAGAAGGGAAATAATTTTTTTCATAATTATTATCCCACTTTCTCAAACTTAAATTTCTGAGCATTAGTACCATTGGAATCCCAGCAATGAATGTTTGTTCCATTTTTAGTTCCGGCACCTTTAACGTCCAAGGTGAGCATATTACATTTAGAAACTATCTGATAGTGCCCATTTCCACAGGGCGTAATATACCATTTCTGCGCATCTGTATTATTGGTTTCATACTGCCAAATATTAGTACCTTTTTCTTTTTTTGCCATACTAACGTCAATCGATTTATTTGAGCATTTGGCAGTTATTCTAAAGCTTTTATCTCCAATGTATTTAATGTCAAATTTTTGTGCATCTGTGTAATTTTTATCCCATAGCTGTAAATTTGCACCGTTTTTGTTTGAGCGGCCAGCTATATCCAAGACTTTACTTACGTTTAAAGCGCTGGATATTATATATGTTCCATCTTGAATAAAATATTTTTCTTGTATATCCTTAAAGCAATTTGTTTTTTCAGCGTATTTCCACCATAGATTGGATTGAGGATAAGCAAATGGATTTTGCCATGGTTTATTTGCCGTATAGTGAATAATACACGGGTTGGATTTTGCTTTATTTATTTCCCTTATAGAGTGTAAATCTGCCTGATTTTCAAAAACATAATGTGACATAACATTGTATTCTAGTGGCAGAAGCTTGATTTTACCATAACAAACTACGTTTAAAGTATCTTGGTCATGCCATTCAAAACTGTTTTCTTCTGCTGTTTTTATAAGTTTATCTTCTATGTTATCATCACGCATCTTTTTCAAATTAAATAAGCACATACCGGAGTTTATATATTGATTCATATCTGGAATATTAAGTACGTCTTCATATGAATTACATCCTTTTGACCATGCCACATACTGTTGAAGTGTATATTTACTTGCTCCGATAGGTACGATGCCGTCTAAAACTCCTGCAACATAATAGTCACTTATATCGTAATTAAAGAGTCTTGTTAAATCATCTTGTGTTATGGTGTCTACATCTATATATAAAATTTTATCCAAATTAGGAAGTAAAGAGGACAAAATCAATCTATAATAAGCAGCTTTGGTTATATGTCTGCTGGTATAAACTGAACTCATTTTATTTTCCATATCTATAAGTGTAACACTACAATTAGAATATTTTATTTGTAAATTAAGCATTTTATCTTTAAGATCTTGTTCAAAGTCTCCGGAAAGCATTAAATAGAAATTTACCTTTGTGTCTGAATATTTATTTTCAAGTATGGATGTCATAGAAACGATTGTAGGATAAGCATAATTTTTGTCAGTTGCCATTGCTATGGAAATAGGTTCTCCGTCAGACAGGTGTTTAGACTTTGATTTTACAAACTTGAATTTTTGAGCTTTGGTACCATTTAAATTCCAGCAATGAATATTTGTACCGTTATTACTGTTAGCTCCTTTAACATCCATTGCTAAAAGATTGCACTCTGAAATTATATTGAAATATCCGTTTCCGCAAGGCACAATATACCAATGCTGCGCTTTCGAATTGTTGTTCTCCCATTGATGGATATTAGTGCCGATTTCTTGATCAGCATTTTTAACATCAAGCATTTTCCCGGAGCATAAAGCTTTAATGGTGTAATATCCTTCGCTCTGCTTTACAACCTCAAAGTATTGAGCAGCCGTGCCGTTAGTCTCCCATAATTGGAGATTCGCTCCACTTTGCTTTGAACCTGCGGAAATATCTAAACACTTATAGTGTCCACTTAATTCACTAGATATGCAGTAAACTCCATTTTCCAGCGGCGGATTTTTATTGCTGGCAGCGGAATATTCAAGTTTTGTCAATTCTTGTTTCACGTAATCCGGGCAGTTCTTTACATTCGCTGGATTATACACATCTGACCCAAATGAATCCAGTATTTCTTGAGCATATCTTAAATGCGTATTTCCCCAAATTATTGCCCAACGAACTATAAGGGTAATTAAATTGTGTTCATTATTTCTAAGGCAGTCTCCGGAGCGCCAGCTGTCGCAAATGTGTTTAAACATTTTTCGGCTGTTAATAAATACATCTTCGCTAGTCATACGAGAAAGGGCACAAGGTCTTGATCTATAGTTATAAAACGTAGCCGGTATTGATTTTACTCTCTTTGCTCTTCCAAGTGCCATGTAAGTAAAGCATGTATCGTCTGCCGGTTTTATTCCCTGTACGAATCTAATTTTATCTTTCTGGATTATTTCATTTTTAAAAAGGTTGTCCCAAACCCAACACCTGTAATTATTCTGTATGTAATCTTCAGCAGATACGACCTTTGCATCAGAAAAATTAATATTGTTAATGTGATTATCTTTTCCGTCATCAAATATCCGTGCTTGAAAATTTAATATATCAACATTATCTTTTTTAGCTAAGTTATAAGCTGTTTCATAAGTATGAATATCGACATAGTCATCTGCATCTACCAAAGCTATATATTCTCCGGCCGCAACATCTAATCCTGAATTTCGAGCTTTCTGTACACCGCCATTAGCTTGGTGTATTACTTTAACTCTACTGTCTTTCGCGGCGTATTCATCTAAAATTGCGCCGCAATTATCAGGTGAGCCGTCATCTACGCAAATAATTTCAATTTCTTTCAAAGTCTGATTTATTAAGCTGTCCATGCATTCTCTAATCCAAGCTTCAACTCCATAAACCGGTATTACAACTGAAACTTTTGGTTTTTGTCCTTCCAAAGCAAAAATAGGTAAAAGCGAAAAACTGAATAATAGTAAAACTAAACTAAAAAAACGCTTCATAAAAACTCCTCCTCAAACTAATTTAGCAATTAATAATTTAGAACTCCTTTCTATAAATGTTGATTATAATTATATGTTTAATATATGTTTTGTCAAATTTGATTTTAAAAAGGGATTCAAAAGCTTTCAAACAGCTCGGATTTTAATAAAAATAACTTAAAATAATTTGTAAAGGAAAAGCTTCATGAAGGTAATAAGTAAATTAAACATATAGAAAGATAAAGGGGAGAATTACAACGCTTTGAAAAAAGATTGCTTTGTGCTTACTGAAAAGATAATATGTTTATACTTTTTAATCACTAAACACTTTGCATTTTTCAAATTTAAAAAACCAAAATTACTTGAATAAATCCGGAATTTCAATTAAGAATAAATTTTTCATATCATAGCTTTTTGCATTCATTTGAAAATGATGATTTAGAAAAAATAAAAATATTTCTCTTTATATGCTCTGAAGAATTTTACTTCTTCTATTAATTTATTTAATTCTGAAACATCGTTTATTTCACTCCTCCATTTACATTCACCAAGCATTATATTTCTTTCAAAAGTGGCGGCAAAATTAATTTCAGCTTCGCTTTTAAGCTCTTTATCCGTACTCACTCCACCATCTTCCGCACTCTACAAACTGAAATGAAAGTTTATTTTCTCTGTTTTTTCTCAGCATATACTGAGTGCAAATATTTTTAAATGGCTTTCCGATATATTCAGAAAGCCTTGGAATAACCATTTGCTTTAAAACAATTTAACCGTTTTCACTTTCAATTGCACCTATATTTGGAAAAACAAATTTATACCAAAAGCTATAACAATTATCTGAAATTTTATAAATCCCTTTTCCGTAAAACTCATGTGACTTCCGCATAAAATTAAAAAAATATTAGCTTTTTTAAGCTTATTATAAATGAGAAGAATTTTAAATGAATATAATTTTAGCAGTTTCATTATAAACAGTATGATATCTAAAATTAATTAAAAACTAATTTAAATAGCTATTAATCTCATTAAATTTGCGACAATAAAGCATATTATTATTCCGACAGCAGTAGGGAGTAAAAAAGCTAGAGCAGTCCATTTTAGACTACCTGTTTCTTTTTTTATTGTCCAGCAGGTTGTTCCGCAAGGGAAATGCATGAGAGAAAAAAGCATTACACAAATTGCAGTTGTATAATTCCAACCATGTGATACTAAAAGTGTGTGAAGTTCTGAAGCAGTAGGTACATTAATTAAACAATCTCCGCACATATAACTCATTATAATTATTGGAAAAGCTATTTCATTAGCCGGAAATCCAAGTATAAACGCCATTAGTATTACTCCATCAAGACCTATCATTTTTGCAAATGGATCCAGAAAATTAGAACAGTACGCTAATAAACTCATTTGATTTATATATGTATTAGCCATTATCCATATTATAAGTCCTGCAGGCGCAGCTACTGCTACTGCTCTTCCCAGAACATAAATGGTTCTATCAAGCAGCGACCTTATAAGAACTTTTCCAAATTGATGCTTTCTGTAAGGCGGAAGTTCCAGTATGAAAGACGAAGGAATGCCTTTAAGTAAAGTAAGAGACAGTAATTTTGAAACTATAAAAGTTATGCCTACTCCAAATATAATTGTTAACGTTAATATCAAGGTAGATAATACTGAATTTGCAATAGTAAACGACTGTCCAATAAAAAACATTCCTATTATTGAGATTAGTATAGGAAATCTTCCATTACAAGGTACAAAATTGTTGGTTAAAATTGCAATTAATCTTTCACGCGGCGAATCTATTATTCGGCAGCCTGTGACTCCGCAAGCATTGCATCCAAATCCCATACACATTGTTAAAGCTTGTTTTCCATGTGAACCGCATTTTTTAAAAATACTGTCTAGATTAAAAGCAATTCGCGGCAGATATCCTACGTCTTCAAGTAGTGTAAATAACGGAAAAAATATGGCCATAGGCGGAAGCATTACGGAAACTACCCATGCTAGTGTTCTGTAAACTCCTGAAATTAAAATTCCGTAAAGCCAAGGAGGAACTTCGGATGTACTAAAAATCTCAATCAATTTTTCTTCAAATCCAAATAGTACGCTTGAAATTAATTCCGAAGGATAGTTGGCACCTGTAATTGTTATCCAAAATATACCCAAAAGAAGAATAATCATAGTAGGGAAACCGGTTAATGGGGAAGTGAGGAATTTATCAATAATTCTATCAGCACATTGGTAATCTGCATTTTTTTCACTTACACAAATTTTATATATGGTTTCAGCTTTTTTAACCACCGATTCTACTATTTTATCCTTTAAAGTCCGAGAATTTATATTTTCAAGTTTTAATTTTTTTCTTTCATTGGAAATCACTTGTAAAATTTCAGGATTTTCACAAATGTCTTCGCCAAAATAAGTCTTAAAAGATTTTTTAAAGCTTGAATCTTCTTCTAACAGTCGAATACTCAGCCATCTATAATCTATATAGTTACTTAAATATTGATTATGGTTATCCGGAATCAATGATTTCTGCACTTTTTCTATTGAATTTTCCAAACATTCACCATAATTTGTTTTTATATTAAATACTTTAGTTTTTCTTTCGCTCACACTTTCTACCGCGTCCATTAAGTTTTTAATTCCTACTTTATCTCTCGCATTAGTTTCTATTACAGGAACGCCTCCTAACTGTAAAGAGAGTTCGTCTTTATCTATAGTAATATTTTTTCTTTTCGCTTCGTCTATTAAATTTAAGCATACTACTACATTGCGGGTAAGTTCTAAAATTTGAAGAGTTAAATTAAGGTTTCTTTCCAAGCATGTAGCATCCATTACTACAATTACGGCGTCCGGATTTTCAAAACAAATAAAATCTCTTGCAATCTCTTCTTCCGGAGAATTAGATGATAGTGAGTAAGTTCCCGGGATATCGATAAGACTATACTCTTTTTCATTATAAGTGTACTTTCCTTGGGCACGTTCTACAGTTTTACCCGGCCAATTTCCTGTATGTTGATTAAGGCCTGTAAGTGCGTTAAATACTGTACTTTTTCCAACGTTTGGATTTCCGGCTACTGCTATAATCTTGCAATTTTTACAAATAGATGTTTTATTTTTCGGAGTTCTCAATTCAATTGTTGATATGTTATTACTCTTCACTATAACTTCAGCTCCGATGCTAAAAAGTCTAGAATATAATTAATTTGTTTCTAATTCCTTTACAATGACTTTTTTAGTATACTCTTCTCTTAAAGCGATGACGCTTCCTCGGATTAAATATGCCACAGGATCTCCTAAAGGACTTTTTTGCAATACTTTAAGAGTAGTCTTAGGGATAAGTCCTAAATCTAGAATTCTTCTGCGATGATTGTTATTTAAACGTATATCTACGACCTTATAGCATTTTCCTGGGTAAGCTTTATTTAAAGGAAGTAAAGTCGTGGTTTTCAATTCTTTCACCTCTCTTAGATTAAAATTTTATAAATATTTTCTTTAACAGCTTATGGAGATAAACGTTAAGTAGTGAATTTTTAGCTGAAAAAACTCTCTTAACTTAAAGTCAAAAGAGTAATTTTTATTTTCAAATATTTAAAATATATAAATTTATTTTTTTGTTAAGCTCTTTTGCGTAATCAATAGCAGATTTAGTTCCTTTAGATTCTCCGTCCCAAATTGCTATTATTAAATCTGCTTTTTCTACTATCTCTTTATTTCTTATAAGTGGGGCGTGAATTCCGTATTTTTTATATTCAGGCTTAATTATAGTCTTAGTTATGTTATTTTCGTCTGCGTACTTTTCTGCCAAGGTATCAATTCCTTTAGCTCCTCCGGTTATTATCTGTGTTGTTTCCTTAGGTATGTATTTTGAAATTGTGATATTTGTTAATCGTCGTGATCCTACTATTGCCACTTTCATTTACACAGTCTCCTTTTAAAGTCATCTAATGACTGCAATAAAAACGTCTTACTGTTACTATACAATTTTAGAAAGAATATCAATAAGATTTGTAGATATTCCGCCGTTGTGTTTTAACCTATGAACAGTATGACTGCTAAAACCGTACTTTTCAATTAGCTTATAAGTTGTTACTCCTCTACTTTTTAAAGTTTTCCAAAGTGGATCATACACAATCACATTTATCACCCCCTTATATTAAAGAATAAAACATAGGCACAAATTTATACATACTTCAAATATGAACCATACGATTAAACTACAAATAAAAAATTTTAATTTACAAGTTAATTGAAAAGTACGGTTTTAGCAGTCATACTGTTCATAGGTTAAAACACAACGGCGGAATATCTACAAATCTTATTGATATTCTTTGTAAATTATTAAAATGTAAAGTAGAGGATATTTTAGAGTACATATCGGACGAAAACTTTAATTCACATGAAAAAGATACCTATTAAGATTAAATAATAAGTGTTAAAAAACGAAAATCTGTAACAAAGCGCAACAGCTTTGCTACAGAACACATTTGCTTTTTATTTGAAACCTTAATTAGTTAATCCTTTCCAGAATCCTTTTCCTGCTTCAACAACTACACTGGCAGGAATTTTAACCGTTCCCCAGGCAATTTTTCCTACTCCCTTACCTGTATTATAAGCAAAAGAACCAACACCTTTTGCTACTCCGCCGGCAGTATATCCGATTCCGCGTCCTACTCCTTTGGCTATATCTCCAACACCTTCCGTTATTGTACCAATAGCGCACTTGCCTCCTGATATTTCGTCAAGCTGGGAGCCAGAAAGATTTAAAGCTCTTTTCTGCAATTCCTGCGCAAAACCATTTACATCTTCATCATTTAATGTTACTCCATTACTGGCAAAAAGCTTCTTAATATCATCTTGTGATTGAGCATTACCAAGCTGATCGGTAAAATCCTGACTTCTTAAAAGCTGGTTAATCTTTTCTGTTACATTTTCCATAATTACAACACTCCTTTAAATTAGAATAATCAAATTGTACACTATATAAAATAAATTGTCAATACTTTTATTTATTTTTTTATATAAAAAATAAAAAATATGGAAAGAGTTAAATTCGGTTATCAAATTTTGGCTTATTCGCTATAAAAGACATTAAGTATAGTGAAGCAGAGTATTATTATATAGTAGATATAATAATTTAAAGTATTGCGATAAATGGTCAAATTTGATATAGTTAAGAGGCTAATTAATAATTTTAAAGTCCGAAGGGAAAATTATGAATTTAAATTTTATAATCAAAGACTTAAATTTCAGTTCAATTCACGGAAATACTGATATAGAAATAACAGATTTAGTATATGATTCTCGTAAAGTAAAAAATAACAGCATTTTTGTTTGTCTAAAAGGATATGGCTCGGACGGCCATAATTTCATTAACGACGCTGTAAATGCAGGAGCTAAGGTAATAGTAGCAAGTAAAGAAGTAAATATACCTGGAGTTACAACTATTGTAGTGGAGAATACCAGAACTGCTCTTGCACATATGTCAGCTAATTTTTTTGATCACCCAGCTGAAAGAATAAAAACTATAGGTATAACCGGTACTAAAGGAAAAACTACAACATCTTTTATGATAAGGTCGATATTAAAAAGTGCAAAAATAAAATCAGGAATTATAGGTACTATGGGAGTTATATTAGATAACGAAGTTATTCCTCTTCGCAATACAACTCCTGAATCTTACGAAGTTCAAAAATATTTGAATTTAATGGTACAAAAAGGATATGAATTTGCTATAATTGAAGCTTCATCATTAGGTCTTTCTCGAAATCGTTTAGACTTCTTTGTTTTTGATTATGGAATATTTACTAACTTTTCACATGATCATATAGGAAAAAACGAACATGAAAGCTATGAAGAATATTTACAAGCTAAAAGTTTGCTGTTCAAAAAATGTAAAACAGGGTTTATAAATATTGACGATGAAAACTATTTCGGAATTATAAAAGATAGAAGCTGTAAGATAGTTACGTTTGGAATAAATAATCCGGCAGATTATTTGGCAAAAGATTTAAAAGCAGTCAATAAAGAAAATATTATAGGAGTGAGTTTTAATCTTAAAGGTAAGCTTAATATAGATAATATTTTTATTTCTGTACCCGGGAAATTCAATGTATATAATTCTTTAGCAGCTGCATCTTTATGTAATCACTTGGGAATAGAAAAGAAAAATATAATTTCCGGACTTAAAAAAATTAAAATTAAAGGCAGAGTAGAACTAGTAGTTCATAAGCAAGATTATTCTGTATTTATTGATTATGCTCATAACGCTTTAAGTATGGAAAACGTACTTAAAACCCTAAGAGAATATAATCCCAAAAGAATAATAACTCTTTTTGGCGCCGGTGGAAACAGACCTAAAGTCCGCAGGTTTGAAATGGGGGAAACAGCAGGCAGACTTTCAGATTTATGCGTAATTACAAGCGATAATCCAAGATTTGAAGATCCACTTGAAATTATTAACGACATCAAAAAAGGTATGGATAAGACTAAAGGAGATTACGTTATAGTGCCGGATAGAAAAGAAGCAATAAAATATTGCATTGAAAATGCTAAAAGCGGGGATATGATACTGCTGGCAGGAAAAGGGCATGAAGATTATCAAGAAATTAAAGGAGTAAAATATCCCTTTGATGAAAGATCAGTAGTTGCAGAGATTCTAAAAAATTTATAATTATCCTACGAGTTGAGGTATAATATGGAAAAAGTTAGTATAAGTAAAATTTTGAGCGCTACAGGAGGTACGTTGCTTTCAGGAAATACGGATGATTTTATAACTTCGGTATCTATTGATAGCCGAAAAGTTACTAAAGGATGCCTGTTTGTTCCACTAAAAGGAGAAAAAAGAGACGGACACGATTTTATCAAAGACGCCTTTAAATTTGGCGCTTCTGTTTCTTTATGTGAAGTAGGAAATAACAAAATAAAAGGGATATACGGATCGCTAATAGAAGTTAACAATACACTTATTGCGCTACAACAATTAGCAGCTTATTACAGATCTAAATTTTCAATTCCTATAATAGGAGTAACCGGAAGTGTGGGTAAAACTACAACTAAAGAAATGATAGCTTCGGTTTTGGGTGAAAATCTTAAAGTCCTTAAAACTAAGGGGAACTATAATGGTCAAATAGGGTTGCCTTTAACAATTTTTGAGTTGGACAGCAGTTATCAAGCAGCAGTACTGGAAATGGGTATAAGTAAACCGGGAGAAATGGACAGGCTAAATAAAATTGCAAATCCTAATATTGGAGTTATAACGAATATAGGTTTGTCTCATATAGAAAATTTTGAATCTCTTGAAAATACCAAAGACGAAAAAATAAAAATTGTAAGCGGAGAAAATAAGAAACTATATGTAAATGGAGATTCTCCATTACTGACAAATATTGAAAATAAAAGTAAAGCTTTAATTACCTATTTTGGCATAAATGGGGCATATCCATACAAATGCCAAGAAATATATAATAACGAAGAAAAAACTGGTTTTGTACTGTCTACTTTTCAACTTCGTGAAAATATTATTATTCCTTGCTTGGGACTGCATAATGTATATAACGCTTTGGCAGCTATTGCTGTTTCACGAGATATGGGAATGCATTTGGAAGATATAAAGAGAGGGTTATTAAATTTTCGTAACGCCGATAGAAGACAAAATATACTTAAACTTAAAAATCTAACTTTAATAGATGATTCGTATAATGCCAGTCCGGATTCCATAAAAAGCTCAGTAAGCATACTTAAAAATATTAAGTCAATTGGAAAAAACATAGTAGTAATAGCGGATATATTAGAACTTGGAGATCGTTCTAAAGAAATTCATTTTGAAACGGGCAGATATATAGCAATGGAAAAAATAGATGTACTTATTACTATAGGGAAAGACTCTAAATATTTATCTGACGGCGCTAAATGTGTAAATCAAGATATTATAACAAAGCATTGCTCTGATAATATAGAAGCTTTCCGGAAGATAAAAGAAATGATTTCAGCACAAGACAAGATATTAATAAAAGGTTCAAGAGGGATGCATACTGATCAAATAGTGGAACTTATAATTAATGAATATAATAGAGCTTGAAATCACTGTTATAACGTAGTATAATTATAACATAAGAAATATAAAAAAGAGGTTAAAAATGAAATTTAATTTAAAATGTAAAACTAATTTTGTTATATTTTTACATTTACTTTCAACATTTTCATCAACAAGCTTTGGAAATGTCAAAGCTCAAGAGGTATTTCAAGACTCTATGAATAGCATTAATTTAAAGAGCGCTAAATCTTCAAATAATAGCAATAAGTTAATTTTAGATTTACTTAGTTCTGAAAGTGCAAAAAATATTCCGGAAATGTCATGTGATTTTCCGTTCAACGAAGTAGATGCTATGATATTATCTACAGTTTCTTACTTACCAATGTGTATGGTTCCATGTATAGATTCTAGCACACCTTGTCGAGGTATAACATTAAAAAAGTGGTATGAGGGTTTATCTTCGATAATAAATGAAAAGAAAGATATGACTGATTTATATTTACATGATGAAGATAAACATAATACAGAATTTTATATTAAGAACTGTAATTCTGAAAACAAATACTTAGAAAGGCGATTAAGGCTTTTAAAATATTTAGCAGAGTGTCCAAGATATAAAGAAATAACTATAAGTGATTTTTCCGGCAATTACGTTGATATTAAAGAGCCTGAACCTAAACAGTTTGCAGCAGTTACTTTTACACTTAATGACGGAAACAAAGCGGTTATGTATCGCGGAACCGATTCTACTCTTGCGGGATGGAAAGAAGACGTTGATTTATCATGGAAAGAAGAAATTCCCTCTCAGAATGACGCTAAAGATTATTTATGTAAAGTAAGTGAGTTATATCCTAATTCATTGCTTTATATAGGAGGACATTCAAAAGGCGGAAATCTGGCAGTTTATGCAAGTATGAAATCATCCTATGAAAGCTCTAAAATAAGGAAAAGTATTATAAATATTTTCAACTTTGATGGTCCGGGACTAAGAGCAGATATTAGAAGCACTCTTTTTAATACCTATAAAAAACTAAAAAATAAATTGCTTACTTTTGCTCCACAATCATCGGTAATAGGAAGAATAATGAATGAATCACATGACGATAATTTTAAATGTATTAATAGTTTTTCGTCAGGCATTTCGCAGCATGATACTTTTTCATGGGAAGTAAATGAGTTTTATTTTAAAAAATCAGCGGAAAAGTTTAATATTTCTGAGCTTGCTCCTGAAAGTGATATGATCGAGGAAACAGTCCAATATATTCTAAAACTTGCAGATAAATCTTCTTTGAAAGAGTTTTCAGATTCTCTTTTTGAGCTTTTGCAAGAAAATAATATAAGTTTTGAAAATAAAGAAAATATAATCAATATTCTAAAAAGATTATCCTATAAATACGCTGCGCAATTCAAAGACATTTTTGAATTAATATATTCAATTAAAGATGACGATTTTTCAGAATTGAATGGATTCAAAAAAACAATTTGTATAATAGTAAAATCTTTAACTGCCGCTTATTGGAATAAGTATGAATTAGTGAATCGTAGCTTAAATATATCCCAAGAAATTACTCTAACATTAGATGAGCTCAAAAATTCTAATTTCAGTTTTGAAAACTGGATAAAAGTTGTAGCTACTATAATTGGAAAGATATTTAATATTAATTCTTTAGCTAATTTGCTGTGGGATCTGTTAAAATAATAAATTATTATAAGGGGTGTTATTCATGAAAAAATTTAGAAAAGCTATATTTCAGGATTCGAGTAAAAAAGAGCGCATAATTAAACTTGAAAGCTCTGAACTAGAATATGTAACAGGTGGAAAGGACAAACACTCCTCGGATACTGATGCTATTCCAAGTAATTATAAAAATAGAATTGCTATAGCTATAGATTCCGTTCTAACAGGTACTGGAGCGCTAATTGGTGCTGTGTGTGGGGTAAGTGTGAGTTATTCTGATACTCGTAATGGAAACGGACGGATAATAAATAAAACTTGGAAAATTAAATCTCCTTCAGTTGGTGCTGTTATGCTTTATTCTGGAGCAGGGGGAATAATAGGTCATAAATTAGCTAATGTAATTTGCAATAAATTACTATATTAAACCATCAATATAAAAAATTTATATCCTCTAGCATAAATAAATGCCAGAGGATTATTATTTGCATTTAAACTTACTTATTTTGCTTTACATTTACGAACGAGTGCTGCTTTTTTTCTTGCAGCAGTATTTTTGTGAATAATTCCTTTTGATACTGCCTGATCTAACTTTTTCAAAGCTACATATAATTTGTTTTCTTTTTCATGTTCGTCTGCATTAATAGCGTTTTTTATTAAAGTTTTTAGTGCAGATTTGTAAGCTTTATTTCGTTCAGTTTTTATAAGTGTTACCTTAACTCTTTTTTTAGCTGATTTTATATTTGGCATTCAAAAATTTCCTCCTTTTATCTTACAGTCAATGTTCTATCTTGAATTTCCTAAAAAGAATGCTGCTAAAGTTCCTGCACCCGTATGTGATCCTATAATGGGACCTATATTGTTTATAATAATATCTTGAACTTTAAATTCCTTATAAATCCTGTTAGCAATACATTTTGCATCATCCGGGCAGTCTCCATGGCTTATAAAAAGCGTTTTATTTTCAATATCCGTAGACATTAATTTAAGTTTTGAAATTATAATTTCAATAGTTTTTTGTCTTCCTCTAATCTTTTGAGAAATAGATAACTTACCTTGATTATCTATAAATAGAAGAGGTTTAAAATTTAGCATACTTCCCAGCACCGCATGTGCTGAAGAGATTCTTCCTCCTCTTTTTAAGTGATATAAGTCATCTACCATAAACCAATGGCATACTCGTGTTTTATAATTGCTTACCCATCGTTCTACTTCTTCTAATGAGCTGCCATTTAGTTTTTTCTTTGCTGCATGGTAAACTAACATTCCTTGACCTAATGAAGCTGATAAAGAATCTATTATTTTTATTTTTCTATCAGGATACTTTAAAGACAATTCTTTCCCTGCTATTACAGCATTATTATACATCCCACTAAAACTTGAAGAAAGACCTATATAAATTAAATCTCGATTGTCGTCAAGATAATAAGAAAAACAGCGTTTAAACTCTTCAATATTGATTTGAGTAGTAGAAGGTAAAATACCATTCCTTAGACTATCATAAAATTCTTTTGGATTTAATTGATCGTCATAATAAATTTTATCTTCCATTATATATTGCATAGTAATTACTTTAATATCAAGTGCCCTAATAATTTCGAGAGGCAAATCTGAGGTTGAATCAGTTATAATTTTATAATCATTCATAAACTTAAAAATCATGCTCAATTCATAACTAAATTTCAGCTTATTCAAATTAATACATGCTGGTTAAAAAATCCTAAAATAATTTTATTTAAAATTCCGATTCCACAATTTTAAAATTATCTCTTTGAGAACTGAGGTGCTTTTCTTGCCTTCTTTAATCCATATTTTTTGCGCTCTTTCATTCGTGGATCGCGGGTTAAAAATCCTGCTTTTTTAAGGCTAAGTTTAAATTTTTCTGCATTGCATTCCAAAAGTGCTCTGGATATACCATGTCGTATTGCCCCTGCTTGACCGGTTACTCCACCGCCGGTTACATTACATATTACATCAAATTTGTCTTCGTTAGATGTAAGAACCAGAGGTTGACGAACTATAACTTTAAGCGTTTCAAGACCAAAGTAATCATCTATAGTTCTTCCATTTATAATTATTTTTCCTGTACCCTTATATAACCTAACTCGGGCTACAGACTTTTTTCTTCTTCCTGTGCCGTAAAAAAACGGAACTGTACCATACATTATTTATTTCCCTCCATATCTTTCCATGCTTCAGGTTTTTGAGCTTCATGCTTATGATTGCTTCCTACTATTGCACGCAGTCTTACTATTTGCTTACGTCCCAGAGAATTATTTTGAAGCATTCCTTTTACAGCCATATGCATAGCTTTTTCAGGAGCTTTTTTCATTAAAGCATCATATCTTGTACACTTCAAATGACCTATATATCCTGTATGATGATAGTGATATTTTTGAGTGAGTTTTTTTCCTGTTAAGATTGCTTTATCACAATTAATAATAATTACATGATCTCCGCAATCTACGTGAGGGGTAAAAATTGGTTTGTGTTTTCCGCGAAGTAAATTCGCCGCTTGAACAGCTGTTCTTCCGAGTGGTTTCCCGGCTGCGTCTATAATATACCAATTACGTTCTACTGAACCCGATTTTGGCATGTATGTAGACATTTTTATTCCTCCCATATATTTAAATTTTGGATTCTATTATTTTATCATCTATTCACATGAAGTGTCAACACTAAATTAATTTTTGTAAAGTTAAGCTCTATATTTTGAAGTATTTTATGGTATTTTCTCTATTTTTCTTATTTTTCAATTTTTTATATCTAATAACTTTATTTTATAAAATACTCTTGATATATATATATATATAATTTAAAAAACACTAAAAAATCTAGACATTTATAATAAAAATAAAGAGGGATGATTTTTATGGGAATTATAGAAATGCTGAAAAAAGAAGTTCAAAATATAAAAGAATCTGGTATAAAAAATGAAATTATAAAAGGTAAAATGATATTAGAAGGAATGAAAAAAGAGATAGATGATAAAAGAGAGAATTTTTTAATAGAGATTTTGAAAGTCCCATTTGTTTATGATTTAAAAAAAGAATTTAAAGATTTTCAAGAATTTTCTTCTTATATTCAAGAAGGATGCAAAACTCTTTCCGAAGCATGTTTTAGTCGTTCCGGGGGATCTCACTCTAAAAGCAAGAGTAAACCTTATTTAGATTCCTTAGTAAAAAAATCAAATAATTTAATAGACAGTTTGACTTTTATAGATATTAATAATTTAAAATTAGTAGGGTTAAAAACAGTTCACGAATCGTTTAAAAGTCTTAGTGCTAAATGTCTGAATACTTATAAAGCTAAATTTCCCGTTACTTTCGGTGCTGTATTAGATTACAAGCAAACTAAAGAGTGTTTTAAAATAATTAGTCAAAACTTACAAAAATTAGAGAAGCGTTTCTCTGAATTAATTCTTGAAGAAGAATGCAAAATACTCATTGAAAAATCAAATGAGATAATTAATAAGAGAGATTTTAATGATATAAAACTTAATATTTATTTACCTCAAGCTACATTAGGTAAATACCAAGAAATTAAATTTTCAACCCGATTTTCAATGTGTAATAATAATAAAGAGAAAGCAATTCATTTAAATGAAAAGATTAATGAGCTTTCAAAAGCAATAAAAAATCAAAAACAATCAAATTGTAAAATACAAAATTTTCTAAATAATGAATTAAAAACATTCATCAGTTCAATAAAAGAACAAGCTATAGTGAAATGCGTTATTTGTCAAGATGATGCAGATTTATCAGATACAGAAAATGTTATCACTACTACCTGTGGACATTCATTTCATAAAGAATGTTTAGAACTATGGTATTCTCAACATAAGACTTGTCCTACTTGCCGCAAACATATAAATATTCAATTCTAAGGTTAATTTAGTTAAATGTGTTAAGCCAAGAATTGTTTATTATACTCTTTCCACCTTATAAGCATCAAAAGTTTAAAATATAAGTTAAATAGTGTATAATTAATAAGGTGAATATTAACTTATTGAGGGAGTGAAATTAAAGTTGAGCAAGGAAAAGAAATTAGTAGAAGAAATAACTTCAATGGATGAAGATTTCGCTAAGTGGTATACAGATATAGTAAAAAAAGCAGAACTTATGGATTATTCTGCTGTACGTGGATGTATGGTCATCGAGCCGTACGGGTACGCTTTATGGGAAAATATAGTCTCGATTCTGGATAAAAAATTTAAAGATTTGGGTCATGAGAATGTTTCTATGCCTCTTCTTATACCTGAAAGTCTTCTTCAAAAAGAAAAGGATCATGTTGAAGGATTTGCTCCTGAAGTAGCATGGGTGACTCATGGAGGTAGTCAAAAATTGCAAGAACCTCTTTGTATCCGTCCTACTTCTGAGACAATGTTTTGCGATCATTTTTCTAAAAAAATTCATTCTTGGAGAGATTTGCCTAAACTTTATAATCAGTGGTGTTCAGTAGTAAGGTGGGAAAAAACAACCAGACCTTTTCTAAGATCCTTAGAGTTTCACTGGCAAGAAGGACACACAGCCCATGAAACTCCTGAAGAAGCTATGAGTGAAACTAAGCAAATGCTGGAGGTATATGCTAAATTTTGCGAAGAAGAACTGGCAATACCTATAATTAAAGGGAGAAAAACGGAAAGCGAGAAATTTTCAGGTGCAGAAGTAACTTACACGATAGAAGCTTTAATGCATGACGGCAAAGCTTTACAATCCGCTACAAGTCATTACTTTGGAGATAAGTTTGCCAAAGCTTTTGATATTTCATTCCAAAATCGAAATAACGAACCGGAATTTGTTTATCAGACTTCATGGGGGATGACTACTCGCATAATCGGAGGCATAATAATGGTTCATGGAGACGATAGGGGATTGGTTCTTCCTCCGGCCGTCGCACCGGTGCAAGTAATTATAGTTCCAATCGCACTTCATAAAGCCGGAGTAAAAGAAAAATCTGAGGAGATATTTAACATCTTAAAAGACGTTTGCAGAGTTAAACTCGACGATTCAGATAAAAGTCCGGGATGGAAATTTGCACAGCATGAAATGAGAGGAGTACCTTTAAGACTTGAACTGGGGCCAAGAGATATAGAAAAAAATCAGTGCGTCATAGTAAGAAGAGATAACTTTGAAAAAGTTACTGCTTCTATTGATGATTTAAGAAATTGTATTCCTGAGATTTTAAAGAAAGTTAGAAATAATATGTATGCCAAAGCTGTTGACAGAAGAAATCACATGACTTATGAAGCTAAAGTTAAAGAGGAATTTTATAATTTTGCTTTAAATAATCCGGGATTTATAAAAGCTTCGTGGTGCGGCGACGAAAAATGCGAAAAAGAAATAAAAGATGGTACTGCATTTACTTCAAGATGTATTGTAGGAAAAGCTGATATTTCAGATAAGTGTGTAAACTGTGAAAGAAAGTCAAAATACGATGTCTATTGGGCAAAAGCATATTAACTAAGGAGTACTTCAACAATGAAAGAAAAAAATAAAATTACATTAGATGGAAATACTGCCGTATCATATGTTGCTTACGCTTTTACTGAAGTTGCGGCAGTTTATCCCATAACTCCATCTTCATCAATGGCGGATCAGGTTGATAAATTTTCATTTTTAGGAAGAAAGAATATTTTTGGTTCTGAAGTAAAATTAGTAGAAATGCAATCGGAAGCCGGAGCGGCAGGTGCAATCCATGGAGCTCTTTCAGCCGGCGCTTTGGCAACTACTTTCACTTCTTCTCAAGGATTACTGTTAATGATTCCGAATATGTACAAAATTGCCGGAGAACTTCTCCCGAGCGTCATACACGTTGCTGCCCGAAGTATTGCAACTCATGCTCTTTCTATTTTCGGTGACCATTCCGACATATATGCATGCCGTCAAACTGGATATGCAATGATATGCTCCAATAGTCCTCAAGAGTCTGCTCATATGGCAGCACTGGCGCACTTAAGTACTGTAAGCAGTCGCATACCATTTATTCACTTTTTTGATGGATTCAGAACTTCACATGAAATTCAGAAAATCAGTCTTCCTGATCATCAAGATTTTAAAGAAATATTTGATTGGAAAGCACTCAAAGAATTTAGAAGCAGAGCTCTTAATCCTGAACATCCGATAATTAGAGGAACTGCCCAAAATGATGATGTATATTTTCAAAATCGTGAAGCTTCTAATATTTACTATAATAAGTCAATCCAAATTATAGAAAAATACATGAAAAATATAAATGAGAAATATAATACTCAGTATAAATTTTTTGAATACTATGGAAGTAAAAACGCGGAAAAAGTAATAATCGCTATGGGATCTGTTTGTGAAACAATAGAAGAAGTTATAGATTACTTAATAGGAAAAGGTGAAAAAGTAGGCCTTATTAAAGTAAGAGTTTATAGACCCTTTTCTCAAAAGCATTTATTAGAAGCTTTACCGATTTCCACTAAAAAAATATCCGTATTAGATAGAACTAAAGAACCAGGATCAATAGGTGAGCCTTTATATTTAGATGTTTTAGCCGCTTTGAAAAGTCACCTTTCAAGAGGAATAGAAATATATTCGGGAAGATATGGTCTTAGTTCAAAAAATACTACTCCAGGTCAAATAATTTCAGTATATAAAAACATGGACAGTAATAATCCAAAATCTATTTTTACTATTGGAATCAATGATGATGTAACGCATTTATCTTTAGAGGTAAAAAATAACGTTAATACCATTCCGAAAAATACATACTCGTGTAAATTTTGGGGAATTGGATCTGATGGAACTATAGGCGCTGCTAAAAACTCCATAAAAATTATTGGTGATAATACTGATTTAAACGTCCAGGGTTTCTTTTCTTACGACTCAAAAAAATCCGGAGGTACAACAATAGCTCATTTAAGATTTGGCTTAAATACTATTAAGTCAACATATTATATAGATAAAGCTGACTTTGTAGCTTGTCATGCTCCTTCTTATATTTTTAAATACGATATTTTAAAAGATTTAAAACCGGGAGGTTGTTTTTTACTCAATTCCAGCTTAAATGAAAAAAACTTGAAAGAGATACTTCCTAACAGAATAAAAAAATTTCTAGCTGAAAAGAGTATAAATTTTTATATTCTTGACGCTACTGAAATAAGTCGAAATTTAGGACTTGGCGGAAGGATTAATACAGCTCTTCAAGCAGCATTTTTTAAAATAATAAAAATTTTTGAGCCCGACAAAGCTTTTTCATTAATAAAATCTGCTATTTTAAGTTCTTATGGTAAAAAAGGGGAAAAGGTTGTAGAGATTAATAATCGTTGTGCCGAAGAGGGTATGAAAAGAGTAAAAAAGATAAGCATTCCCGAATCTTGGAAAAACTTACCTATTGAAAATGAAGGCCATGATTTTAAATATAAAAATGATAAAATTAAAAATTACGTTGAAAATATAGCATTACCTATTAGTAAAATAAAAGGCAATGAATTACCGGTATCAGCGTTTTTGCCTTACGTAGACGGAAGTGTTCCTTTAGGGTCAGCAGCATACGAAAAACGAGAGACTGCAAATTTAGTTCCTAAGTGGAAACCAGAGAACTGCATAGAGTGCAATTTATGTTCTTATGTTTGTCCTCATGCAGTAATAAGACCTTCTGTTTTATCAGAAAATGATATTTCTTCTGCACCTAAATTTTTAAAATATAAAAAGATGATAGGGATTCCAAATTTATATTTTTCAGTTAATATTTCTGTAAAAGACTGTACTGGTTGTGGTAACTGCGCAGAAATATGTCCTGGAATTAAAAATATTAAGGCACTTGAAATGAAAGAGTTTTCTGAAGAAATAGAATCTCAAAAATTATTTGATTATAATCAAAGCTTAACCGGTTATCCGGAAGTAAATCTTAAATTTAAAGAAACTACAGTTAAAGGAAGTCAATTTAAAAAGCCACTTCTTGAATTTTCGGGTGCGTGTGCAGGATGCGGAGAAACTCCGTATGCAAAACTAGCAACTCAGCTTTTTGGTGACCAAATGATTATAGCTAATGCTACAGGTTGTTCTTCTATTTGGGGAGCTTCTTTTCCTTCTATGCCATATACTACTACTTTTCAGGGTAATGGCCCGGCGTGGCATAATTCGCTTTTTGAAGATAATGCCGAATTTGGATACGGAATAGCAATTGCAAAGAAATACTTAAGAAACCAACTGGTAAATGAAATTAAGAAAGTTAGCGAAATTACGAAATTAGAAGAACTTAAAAGTTACTGTGAAGAATACCTTAATTCAATAAATAGTCTGAAAGAGAACAAGAAAGCTTCTTTAAACTTAATTAAGTATTTAGAAACCTGCGACAATTTAGATATTCCTTCAGATACTTTAAAGAATATATTGGAAAATAAAGATTCACTTTCTAAAAAATCTATATGGATTTTTGGAGGTGACGGATGGGCATATGATATCGGATTCGGAGGTCTTGACCATGTTATAGCTTCAGGGGAAAACGTAAATATTTTAATTTTTGATACAGAAGTTTATTCTAATACCGGAGGTCAAGCTTCTAAATCCACTCCTGAAGGTTCGGTTGCTCAGTTTGCTATTTCCGGTAAACGAACTCCTAAAAAAGATTTAGCTGCTATGGCCATGAGCTACGGATACGTATATACTGCAAGTGTGTCTTTAGGGGCAGATTATAATCAGTGTATAAAGGCGTTTATTGAAGCTGAAAGTTATGATGGTCCTTCTATTATAATTGCTTATTGTCCTTGTATAAACCATGGAATAGAAGGAGGAATGAAAAATTCTCTTCTTTCCGCAAAAAATGCAGTTAAATCCGGATATTGGAACTTATTTAGATTTGACCCTAGAAACTTAAAAGAGAGAAAAGACGCTTTAAAATTAGATAATTTAAATCATGAAGTTTCGATTGAAGAATTTTTAACTTCACAAGCAAGATATAAAATATTTAAAAATTTATTTCCTGAGAAATTTAAAGATTTAACTGAAAAATATATAAAGCACTCTAAAGAATAAGAATTATTTATATTATCTAAAAGGAATACCATCTTAAACTATAAATTTAAGATGGTGTAAATAGTTAAAGCTTTTTAGTTGTTTTCATTTATTCTACCAACTACGATTGGATCACAGTAACTTCTACCAAATACGGACTTCTTTGATATTAGGAAAATATCCTAAAACTAATCGTTTTATTTTTGCTATTCTTCTCACGTCCCGTTTGTGAACTTCCTCCCGACATTTAGGTGTACCCTCCCACTCATCCTTTGAGTGGAGATGATAGTCATAGAGCCTTAGACATTGAATTTTATAAGCAGCGCGATCTCCTAGCCTGGTTCTCAGTTCTCTTAAAACATTTTCCAAATCGCTTAAAGTCCCCGCTACCGCTAGCATTAAGGTATCGGATTCAAGCTTCATTCCCTTTTCCAGCATGTCAATATCGTCTTCATCAGCTAATATGTGGGGCATTTGAACGCATTCAATGCCACTAGCTTTAAAAGCTCTAAATACATCGTCATCTCGTCTAAGCTTATAAGATTGTCTATTATTTAACCTTAATTTTCTAACTTTTGGATTTATTCTTCTAATTCTCTCTAAACCCTTTCTGCCCTCATCCATTTCTAATTTTGGTGAGTAACCGTAACCATGATTAAAAATGTCTGTTAGACTTATATCATAGAAGAATGAATTATCCGCAACTTGACCGGCATTTCTACTTACCATCCTAAAGTTTTCCATAAGACTTCCATCTCTATCATGGCCTTGTAAACGATGCATTACAGCCATTAACCCCGCGGATCCTAATTTAGGTGGTGCAGCTTGAGTATTACTTGTCATAAATAGTGGCGTCAAAATACTTCCTAATAGAATTTTAGAGATAACTTTTTTGTCCATTAATTGTCCTCCTAAGTTTTATGATTTTTACTGCGCTGATTAAATTATAATATACTGACAGATTTAAGTCAATACTTTTTTAATATATTTTTCAAAAACTGTTAATTTATATATATTTTTTAAACATAATATTATATTTAAAAGTTAAATATAATAATAAAAAATCCTAGTGAAAATCACTAGGAAATATTATCAACTTAAATTATTTTATTTAAGCTCAAATTTAAATAAATTAAAAGCACCCACTGAGAAATTTAAAACCTATTTTTCAATTTTTAAATTTTTATTTGCGATGGAATTTTTCCAAAAAAATTTAAAAGTATGTTTAAGTGAATCACTTTTAGACAAGTCGATGGGTATGGAGCTGATTTTATTTTTTTATTTTCTATTTCCCTTACAGATTTTAACTCTCCTAATAAGGCTTCGTAGGTTTTCATGAGAGTATAAAATTTTGCTTTATTTATAGGCTTATTTTTCAAGTCTTGAGCGAAATTATTGATCTTTTTTGCGAAATTCAAGTAGTTGGAATTAACACTAAGACTATAAAAGCAGGCATCCGCCTTAAATATGTCTTCAGCCAAATTATACCAGTCTTCTAAATAATTAATCGACGTTTCTAAATCCTTAGCTGATGTTTTAACTTTTCTTTTTAATATTTTAAGATTTGGAATGAGTTGAGGATGCTCCTTGTTAAGCTTATCCAATCCTTTGATATTAACATTAAAATTTTTAAAAAGTTTATCTTTAACTTCTTTTTTTTCATCTTTACGTTTAGTTTCAGCTAATTCATCCTTAAGTTCTTTCAATTTTTGACCAGCTTGTTTGTATCCACCACCAATAAAATCCATAATCCGCTCTTCAGCAGTAGGGGTTCTCAAACCTACCCATTCAGTGAAATCGTCAATAAAATTATAACCCGTTTTAGGAAATTCTGGAAACGCCATATCTCACCAACTCCTTTATAATTATATAATTCAGTATGATATTAATATAAAATTTCGGAATTGTCAAGTAAAAAAATATTAAAATTAAACTAAATTTTTAAAAAATGTAAAAAATGTAAAGTTTTGTATTCTTTTAAAATAGCCAAGGTCAGTTAAAAATTTCAAATTCTAAATTTAAAATAAAAATTCCCAGTGAATTTTTCACTGGAAACAATATTTGTAAACAATTTATTTTAACTAGTCATGTGTATAAGGGAGCAAAGCTAAATAACGAGCTCTCTTAATAGCTGTAGTAAGCTTACGCTGATGTTCGGCACAAGTACCTGTTATTCTTCTTGGGAGTATTTTAGCTCTTTCCGAAATAAACCGTCTGAGCTTATTTGGTTCTTTGTAATCTATCACTGATAAAGATCTATCAACACAAAAACTACATACTTTTTTTCTTGATCTACGATTTCTTGAATCGCGTTTTTCAGTTTTTTCAGCCACTATACAGTACCTCCTTACATATAAATTTTTTAAATTTCATTTAGAAAGGTAAATCATCATCCGACTCAATAGTCTGAAAATCATCGTCATCGCCGCTGCTATATGCAGATAAATCTATATTTTTAGCTACCGGTTTTTCGGACGATTCATTATTTCCCGCTTCTTTTTTGGACTCTACGAACTGGACATTATTAGCCCATACTTCAAATACTTTTCTTTTGTTTCCTTCTTTATCTTGATATGTTCGGGTTTGAATAGAGCCTTCTACTGCAATCATTTGTCCTTTTTTGAAATAGCGACATACAAATTCAGCAGTATTTCTCCAAGCAACAATATCTATAAAATCTGTTTGTCTTTCTTCACCTGCTTTAGCGAATCTCCTACCGACTGCGATCGTGAAGGTAGTAACTGCTACGTCGCTAGGAGTATGTTTAAGTTCAGGATCAGCCACAAGCCTTCCGGTTAAAACCACAACGTTTAACATCCTTAGCCACCTTTTCCAAAGCTATTTCCTTATAATCATAGATCTTAATATGCCGTCTGTTATGCCACTTATACGATCTAATTCTTTTGGGAAACTGGGTTCACTTTTGAAGTCAAATACAACGTATAATCCTTCAGCTTCTTTCTTTATTGGGTAAGCAAGTTTTTTCTTTCCCCAATTGTTAATATTAACTAGTTCAGCTTTCGATTCAATTAAGTTTTTAAACTTTTCAACTAACTCGTCTGATTTTTCGCCTAGTTTTACTGAAACTACTAAAACAAATTCATAACATGATTTAATTTCTAACATTTTTAACACCTCCTTTTGGACATTAGACCTCGACATTTCTACATAAGAAATTTTCGAAGTAAGGATTGGTATTATATTAACCATTTAAAATTCTATCATTAAAGATTTAAATAGTCAAGTAAGATTGTTTTTTGAGAGTGTCAAAATCAAGCCAAGGAAAAAATTAATTAAAATATGCATTTATTCTATTTAAGATTTAACAATACCAAATTTTTCTTTCCGTTTTTTCATCAAATTATATAGTGTTGATTAGACACTTTTACTAGTGTATCGGAGAATTTGTTTAAACTTTTATAAATATATTTAACCATATATACATATATGCATAATAAAAACATATATTGTTCAAAAAAATTTTTTATTAAAGAGATTTTTTCAAATACGTTGACGTCTTTATAAATTTAAAATAGAATATTATTGGGATATAAAGGAAATTAATTTTGTAAGTGTATCCCAAGTTGTATCAAGAATGTTTGACGTATTATTTTTTAGTAAAAAGGAGACTAGGAAGATGAGTGTAAATAATAGGCTCAAGGGAATATTTTAAAATCAATATTTTCTTATTGTTAACATATTAGAGCCAAATTGATTTAAAAAATTTATTTATTGGTTTATTTATTATTTGGAGGATTTTATGAGTTTTTTTAAAAATATATGCAAAACACTTCTAGCTTTGTCTTTGTGTTTGGTTAGTACAAGCCATGCGTTTTCTGTGGGCGGAAATAAAGTAGATGTTATAGACTTATCAGAACGTAAAGTGTATAGTATTGAAACAGTTGTCCCTTCGAAAAAATGGGGTATAAAGAGGTTGTCTGATGAGAATCCTGCATATCTAATTAAGCTTTTAAGAGACAAAAAAACTTTAGTTTTAAAAAATATACCAGGTGGTAATTATGTATTTAGGCTTGAAAATCATGGAGAAAGATGGGACATACTAGATGCTCGTCGCGGTAGCGAGGATTTAGTTTGGTGTAAGATTAAGAAGGTTAAAAAAGATGGTACGTTATTATTTACAGATTATTCAAGAGGTAGGAGTTATAAACTTAAGTATGAGTTTACACCAGAAATTAAGAAACAACGTTTATTTATAGATGTGTCTGAGAATGAGAAAAAGTGTATTTATGAGTTACATAGGATAAAACTCGGTGTTCCAGAGGATGTGCTTAAATTAGCGATATATGCAATTTTAAGATTAACCTTTAACTTATCTTAATATTTGTTTTTTATAGTTTATTTGCCTTAAAAGTAATAACAAACAATCTTGATAAATATTTTTAAAAAGAGTGTGTCTAAAATTAGGATAAATAAAACTCAAAGATAAAATATAAGTTTTATTTTCTGAAGTGGGCACTCTCAGTTTTTTGAAGTAAAAAAACTATGAATAATTTTAAATTCTCTATTGACTTTCCAAAAAGATAGTGATATAATCTACTTTAGATTGCTTAAGCGCCCGTAGCTCAGCTGGATAGAGTGTTTGGCTACGAACCAAAAGGTCGGGGGTTCGAATCCCTCCGGGCGTACCATAATAAATTTTTTCGTCGTAATCTTGAATTTCAGCGGTCTAGAATAAACCCATTGCATTGATGGCGAGATTATTCATCTGATTTATTGATAAATCGTAATTTGAAAGCTGTCCTTGTAATTCTTTTTTAGCGGCTTGAATTGTTTTTTTGGATGCTGAGTATCTCGTGTTTTCCTTGATTTGCTTATCAAAATTATTTTAAACGAAAATACTTTTAGTAAAACTTAGTCTCTTAATATTCCGGCGGTGGCAAAATGCGTAAACTTAATCTCAATTACAGTTTCAATGATTCCGATAAAACTTTATGGAGAAGAAATTGTTGGTGATAAACTCAAAATCGTCAAATAAGTTCAGAACCGGGCTTTCATAAAAAGAAAAAATAATCTGCGAGGGAATCCTCGCTTTTTTGTTAGACACGATCATACACCCATTTAATTTTCCAAATGATGAACGGCTTGAGAACTTAAGTTATGACTGTGCTTGGGTTTTGATGTGCCACAACACCCAAAAAAATATTTTCAAAATACAGAAGGAAGCGTAAAACAGCTCAAATAAGCGGTAACAGATCCATTTTTTACAACTTGTGCGGATAACCAATAGGTGCTTGAAGAAACCCAGTAATAATGCAGGTTTGAGCCAACTACAATGTTTACAAAAAAAGCTATCCGGACACATTTTGATAAATCTTATAAATTTAGTATAGCACAAAAATGAAAATACGCAAATAAAATTGTCTTGAAAAATTCAAGGCGATTTTTTATTTACAGAAAAGGAGAATTTAAAAAATGCAAATATTTTTATTAGTAATCATTTTAATTCTGATTGGTATAGTAGTGCATCAAGGGAAAGAAATACGAGAACTTGAAAGAAAAACCCTTGATGCGTTCAGAATTGTATGTCAAAAAATCAATACAAGAAAGGAAAGTAAATAAATGGGATTATTAGACGACAGAGCATATCTCGAACCCCCCCGGCAACGAAGCAAAATCTGTTTTAAAATGTTTTTTCTGTGATGAAGATATTTACGAAGGTGATGACTACTATGTGTTAAATGGTTTCGATTGTTGTGAGGAATGTTTAAATGTTCACTTTAAATTTACCGCAGAAACCCCGGACTATGAAGCAGAAATGACAGATTTAGAATATCACGATTTGAAGGAGTAATTAAAAATATGAATGAAAATAAATCAATTTTTGAAACATTATTTGAAATCAATGTAAACGACCATATTGAAAGAAAAAAGGATTTGACGTATCTATCTTGGCCGTATGCGTGGGCTGCGGTGAAAAAACAATATCCAACTGCAACATATAAAATTCACCAATTTGGAGAAAAGCAGCTTCCCTATTTTTTTGATGAAGGTGTCGGATATATGGTCTTTACTGACGTCACGATTAACGGATTAACACATACAATGTGGTTGCCCGTCATGGATGGAGCCAACAAAGCAATGAAGTCTGAGGGTTACACTTATGACACGAAATTCAGAAAAGATATTCCAGTCGAACCTGCAACAATGTTTGACGTGAACAAAACAATAATGCGGTGTTTGGTCAAGAATTTAGCTATGTTCGGTTTGGGGCTCTACATCTATTCGGGAGAAGATTTGCCGGAAATCGAGACTGAAAAAATCACAGCAAAGGATGCAAGTATTTTAAAAAGTGTTGTAAAAAGTTTTGAAGAACCTGATAAGTTATACGCAGCTCTTTTAAATCGGTACAACGTTAAAAGTTTCAAGGAATTGACACAAAAACAGCGAATAGAGATTCTTGAAGGGCTTAACCAGATATCACATAGAAATGAGACAAAAAATGGAAATAAAGTTCATAGTATCGGGAAATCCGAGGGGCAAACAGCGACCTCGTATGAGCCGGATTAAAGGTCGAAAAATCACTTATACGCCGAAACAGACAACTGAATATGAAAAACTGATTAGAGCAAGTTATACTGCGGTTTCAAAGATATTTTTTGAAAGAGATACACCGCTTGAAATAAGTATAACTGCTCTTTTTTCTATCCCGAAAAGCGTGAGTAAAAAATTAAAAAATTCGATGCTGAAAGGCAATATTTTGCCGACAAAGAAACCCGATTCAGATAATATCATCAAGATTATTTTAGATGCATTAAACGGAGTTTGCTATCACGATGACGCTCAAATTTGCAGAATTTATTTTGAGAAAAAATACGCTGAAATTCCGGCAACAACAATAACAATTAAGGAGATTAATTTATGAAAACAACTAAGATTTATAGTAATGAAAAAGAGATTTATAGCGGAAACTGCTATGTAAACACAGTAATTTTTAGAGGAAGAATTTACGGGAATTTCAAAGAAGTCGGTCAAAGTGGGGTGAAATTTTCTTTACAATTAAGCAACGGAAAAGATAAAGCTACAGATGAATGGAACAAGCCTACGTTTGCAGACTGTACAGCCTTTGGAGAGATTGCAAAGAAGATTTTAAAAGAGTACAAGCCGAAAGACGAAATTTGGCTTATAGCCAAATATTATTCAAAACAAGCCCAAGGCAAATATTACAAAGGTTTTATTGTGCGTGAATTTATAACTGAACAGGAAATCGAAAAAACCGGAGAAGGGCTGCTCGATGATGATTTACCATTTTAGAGGGGGATTTTAAATGAATTCGGATATTAAAAAATCATATTATACAGTAATTCCGGCGACTGTCAGATATGATAGTAATGTTGTTCCGAGTGCTAAACTTCTTTATGGTGAAATAACGGCACTTTGCAATGAGAAAGGCTACTGCTGGGCAATTAATGACTATTTCAGTCGTCTTTATTCTGTAAGCAAACGGACAATTTCAACTTGGATAAAATCACTCTGCGATGCTGGATATATTTCAGCAGAATTTGTTCTTGATAACAGCAATCAGAAAGTCAAAATGAGATGTTTGAAGGTGGAAGCAAATTTCGATACCCACCTGATGAAAACTTCCATACCCTCACGAAAAAAAGTTCCTGAACCCCACGAAGAAAACTTCGCAGAGAATAATACAATTAATAATATATCTTCGTCGCAGATTTTTGAAAGGACAAAAATCAACGACAACAGAGCTCGTAACAGGAAAATTTTTGGAGCTGACAGCGACCCATATTTGCTGGCTCGATTTTTAGAAAAGAATATTGCAGAAAACAATCCAAAGTTTCCGCAGAGCGAATCGCAACGTCAGCGTTGGGCTAAAGATTTCGACTTGATGATTCGCAGGGACAAAATTGATGCTGATGATATTGCTGAAGTTATAGAGTGGTGTCAAAAAGATAGCTTTTGGCGAAGCAATATTTTGTCCGGCAAGAAACTCAGAGAAAAATATCAACAGCTCAGGATGCGAATGGGCGGGTAACACCCGCTGGTAATTCGCGTTTTAAGCCTTATAAAAATTTAAAGATTATCGCACGCGAATAAGAATTCATGGGAACGGAGGTTAAAATGGAAACATACAATGAAATAGCACAAAGTGCTGAAATGTGCGTTGTCGGTTCTATATTAATTGATGAGAGAGCTTTGGTAAATGTGATAGACACATTAAAGCCGGAGCATTTTTATTTTGATAATCTGAAAGACTGCTACAGAGCAATTTTGGAGCTATCGAGTGAAGGGAAACACATTGATTTTGTTTCGGTACTGAAAAAGCTCACAGCTAAAGGGAATTATGATGAAGTACAAACTAAGAGGTTGCTGCTTGACTGTGCCGAGCTTGTTCCGTCTATCATTCAAATCAAAAATTATGCCGAGACTGTAATTGACAGCTCAAAAGCAAGAAAACTTCAGCAAATCGGAATGAAACTTACTTTTGACGGTGCTCACGCAGAAAACGCAAATGAAGTCGCCGATGAAGTTATGGGAGAGCTTTATGATTTACTTTCCGAGCAATGCAAAAAGCAACTTCAAAGCATAGATAACATTGGATGTCAGGTTTTAGAAAGTTACAGAAATACTGACAAAGATTTAGAAAATCGCTCTTATACAGGGTTTTCTAAACTTGATGAAATTTTGAAGGGAATGTCAGCGGGCAATCTTATAATTTTGGCAGCTCGCCCCAAAATAGGTAAAACAGCTTTTGCCCTATCGCTAGCCCTGAATGTGGCAAAGTTAGACAAAACAGTTGCTTTTTACAGTATGGAAATGGAAAGCTCTGAAATTTACGGAAGATTGCTTTCAAGCATAGCAAAAATTCCGATGAATACGCTCATTGACAGACGATTCAACGATAAAAAAAGATCTCAGACTATAAGAGATGAGGAATTATCAAGAATCGAAAAAGTAATGACGGATTTAAAAATTTTACCTCTAAAAATCAATGATAAGCCTAATATTTCAGTAAATGAAATTAGGACTCAGTGCCGGATGATTAAAAACTTAGGGCTTATAGTTGTTGATTACTTGCAACTCATGAAGTCTACTAAAAAGCATGATAACCGCAATCAATAAGTTGGAGCAATAAGCCGAGAACTCAGGATTTTAGCGTCTGAACTTTCTGTTCCGATTTTATGTTTATCACAGCTCAATCGTACTAACGATGAAGAAAAAATACCATCACCATGCGATTTGAGAGATAGCGGAGAAATCGAGCAGAACTGTTCAAAACTGATTTTAATGTGGTGCATAGAGAAGAATTTTAACGAACTCGGAGTGGTTCAGTCAAAAACAATTGGTGTAGACGTAGCACTTAACAGACGTGGGAGTTCAGGTATTGTGATGATGAATTTTAATGGAAATTATATGACTTTTTTAGAACTGGATAGAAAGTATGAAGAATCAAAAGTGAAAAGAGATTGGAGACCACCTAGCGGTGGAGCATTTCGCGTATAAAAATTGTGGAAACGTCAGTTTTGCCTCACGCACCTGACAAATATCAGAAAGGATGAAAATTATATGGATATAAAACTCGTTAAAAGATTTATGGGGAAAATTGTTTATTACGATACAGGGCAAATGGATGTTCAAGGATGCAGTATTAAAGATTTTTATTTAAGTGCTTGTATTTTAAGGCTTGATAAGAAAAGTCATTTTTACTATCAAGCTGAGTTGCAAGATACGGTTTGTAAAAGGTCGGTCATAATTGTTCCGCTTGAAAAAGTCCTGACAAGAGACCAAATTTAAAAAGGAGATGTATGTTATGTTTTCGGCAAGACTTTCAAAGCTCCGAAAAGAAAAAGGAATCAGTCAAAAGCAGTGTGCACTGAGTTTAGGTGTAGAAAGTTCTAAATACACTAAATGGGAGAATGGGAAAAATCGACCTAGCTATGATATGGTGTGCAAACTTGCAAATTTCTTTGATACAACAACCGACTATTTGCTTGGCAATTCTGATGAAAGGTACAAAGATGAGTGCAAAAAATTTGATAACTGGAAAAAAGAGTTTATGGACGGATTGGCAATAAGCTCTTAATTCTTCTTAAAAGTATATAAGGAAGTGAAGCTTATGACAAAGAAGGAACTATCACAGCTTTACTATTTAAAAAAAGAAATCAAAGAACAACAACGAAGGTTTGAAGAGCTTGAAACAATAGCAATGTCTTGTACTGCAAAAATAACAGGACTTCCACATGGAACAGGTATCAATGATAAAATTGGGAACTATGCCGCTCAGATAGCTGATTTAAAAAGTCTTTTAGACTTAAATCTAAAAAAGTGTTTTTATGAATTAAATCGTCTTGACAGATACATTCAAAGCGTAGATGACAGTGAGATGAGAATAATATTAACACTTAGGTACTCACAGGGTTTAAGTTGGCAACAAATAGCAGAAATCATGGGGATCTTAGGGGATGGAAGCACTGAACGGAAGAAACACAATCGCTTTTTGAAACTTTCCCGAAATTCCTGACTGTTATGTGCTAAAATAATAGTGTAAGATAATATCTTATAGCCTTTCTCGTATGGGTGTCTGAAATTCAGACACTCTATTTTTGTATTTAGAAGGAGGGTTTAAAATCCAAAAATAATGCAAATACTGTGGCAAAATACACGACGAAAATTATAAATGCGACAAGAAGCCTGTCAAAAAGAAAAAGACAGACGATATTGTTAGATTTAGAAACAGCCCAAAGTGGCAAAAGAAAAGAAAGCATATTAAGGAGCGTGATAATTATCTTTGTCAAATTTGTATTCGAGAGATGTATAACACAAAGCGAAAATATAATTCTAAAGGATTGCAAGTTCACCACGCCGTTTCGATTGAGCAAAACAAAAAATTGGCACTTGATAGGAGCAACTTAATAACGCTTTGTAGCTATCATCACAGGCTTTGCGACAGCGGAAAAATAACACTTAACGAAGTTAAACAAATTATTAACAAACAAAATTCATAAAAAACTTGAATTTTAATTAATGATATAGTATCATATACCTATTAATGATTTATGCTAAACCAAAGTAAGACAGAATCAGTTTTTTCATTTTAGATTCTATTTCATAGACGTTCTTCCACAAAGCATCTAATTTTGGTTTATCAGTTTCTTTTCTTATGTATTGGTCAAAATCGAAATTTACACAATCTTTTTGTCTCCAAAGTTCTGCTGTATCTTTTTGCATAGCTGAATCAAATAATTTTTCACCCAAGATTTTGGCTTCCCAATAATGTTTATTATATTCACTATCTAAGGATTTGAGAGACCTAAACAATTCACTTTCCGAGTCAATAGTTTTGCCCATGAGTACTTTTAAATCATTTCTTCTATTGTGAAAAAAGCTTGGTGATAACCCCTCGACTTTAAATTCCATATTGTAAGTATCACATATTATGGGGATTGGCATAGCAGAAGATTGTTGGTGGAAAAAGGCAGATAATAAAATTGCTGTTGCTACTACAAATTTCGTTTTTTTATTCATTGTAAAACTCCTAACTATACTTTTAATATTATTTAATATTAATTAGAACATAATTTTATAATAAAATCAATACAAAATTAAATTTTTAAAAGGAGATTTAAAAAATGAGTTTCGATACAAATAAAGAAATAACTGCTATAAAACAAGAACTGTCTTCTAAACTGTGTAAGTTAGCTTCTACAGGAGATGTGATTGAAAAATATCTCGAACACTCAAATATAGAAATATCAAAGGAAGCAAAAAAACTGTGGAAACTTTATATCGATAAATTTCATAAATCTTCGAATATCAAAAATAAAGAAATAGCACTAATTAAAATGTATTCCAATTATAAAGCATTAAAAGTTGTAGGGAAGATTTGCCAACAAATTTTAGACAAAACAAATTACGGTAAAAAAAAATTAACGGAAAATCAGATAAAAGAATATTTGGGTGCCTTAAAAGTTGCTGAATTGGCAAAAGAACAAAAAAAGTTTGAGTTAAGAGTTAAATCAAGAAGATTCGGCAATGAAAAAGAATACGTCAGACTTGCAGAAATTTTAAGTTCAACAGAAAAAATGAGTGCTATTAATGAAACCACTAACAAAAATTATTTTTGCGATACTCCATTTGGCGAAATTAGAATAAATTGTAAATTTCAAAATGGCTATCAAACGAGGATGATTTCCGCCGAATATGGAGATAAAGAGGATTTGCCTTACACTACAATGGCAACAAATTTGGATAATGCTTTAAGTAAACTAGGTGAGACTGAACGCAATAATTTCATTTCGTGTATAAAAAAATATATAAATCAAAAAGTTAAATTTAGTAATATTGTCGAAGACACTCAAACAGTGTTAAATAGCTTAAAAATTTATGGCTTTGTCAATAGAAGTAAGCTATCGCCAGACGAATTGTCGAGTGCAGCGGTGCTGTGCGGATGCTTGCTTTTTGCAGAATCAAGTCAAGTTAGAAATCCAACACTTGGAAAATGGGAAAGAAAATCTATTGAAAAAGTTGAGAGACTTATAGGAAAAGGGTGTGTAAATCCTTTTCAAGTAGTGTTTGTTGGAAAATCCGAAGAATTTTCTGAAGAGTTTGGTAATTTGTTTGTAGAAGATAGAAATGCATACTATACCCCTGCAAAATCTTCGCCTGGAAATAAAAAAATATATCATAAAGGTGGTATGCGACAAGCTGATTGGCTTATAACTGGTAAAGCTGATATAACGCGTGACATTTTAGGGAATAGTGAAAGCAAATCATACTTAAATTTGGTTGGTGTGCTAAATAAATTGAGTGAGAACGCTAAAAAAATAGTTAAAGACCAAATCACAATTAAAAAACAAAAATTTGCTAACCTTCTTAATATGTTGGAGAAAAAAAAGAATTAACTCAAGATTACACTATTTTAAATAATGACAAAGGAACAATACAATCCTTAGATAAACGATTATATCAATTATATTTCGAATCAGATAAAACACACCAAAAAATAAAAATAAAAGATATACCTGATGCATATGAAGATGCTAGAGAGCATATATTGCAATCAATTAAGGAAAATCGCAAAGCGTACCATGAACTTAACACATAGTTTTAAATAAAACAATGATTTTGAATCTCTTGGTGAAAATTTAACCAAGGGATTTTTTGTTATCTCCCACCACTCAAAACATTTTTTGATAAAAACGCTTAACACCGACAGCGCCACTACATTTACACCGAATGTACTAAATGTGAATTTTTTGAAAAGGAGCAAAGATGTGAAAATAGAAAAAATAAGTATAGAAGAAATTAAACCGTATGAAAACAATGCGAAGCTTCACCCAACTGAACAAATTGAACAGATTAAAAAATCAATTGAAGAATTTGGAAAAAATGACCCAATTGCGATTGATGAAAACAATGTAATAATCGAGGGACATGGAAGATTGGAAGCATTAAAACAGCTTGATTTTAAAGAAGTTGAACTTATCAGGCTGACACATCTGAACGAACAACAGAAAAAGGCATATATTTTGGCTCACAATAAACTTACAATGAACACGGAATTTGACTTTGATACGCTGAATTTAGAGCTTGATAGTATAGTCAATTTTGATATGTCAGATTTTGGTTTTGAAAAATTAGATTTTAAAGATGAAAACCATCAAGAACTAGTTGAAGATGAGATTCCTGATGTTCCTGAAAAGCCTAAAGCAAAATTAGGCGATATTTATAAACTTGGAAATCATCGCTTGATGTGTGGCGATAGCACAGATATAGATGACATAAAAAACTTATGAACGATAAAATTGCTGACATTACTTTTACTTCTCCACCTTATAATGCGGGCAAAACTCCAACAGAATCTAAAATGCAAAAACAACAAAATACAATGGAAATGACGACAATAAAACTACTGAGCAATATTTAAATTTTCTTAATGAATATTTACACCATACGATGATTTTTAGCAAATATTCATTTATGAATATTCAATCTATAAGTAATAACAAAATTGCATTAATAGATTTGCTATATAAAAATCAAGGCATTTATGCCGACACAATTATTTGGAATAAAATGTTGTCGCAACCCTCTATGGCTGAGAATGTTTTAAACAGCGAATTTGAATATATCCATGTTTTCAGTTCAAAAGAGAATCGTGCCATTGGAACAAAACAGTTTAGAGGAACCTTAAAAAACATAATACATTTTCAAAAGCAGACAAGGAATAAATATCACGACATACATAATGCTACATTCCCGATGGAATTGGCGAGTTACTTTGTGGAAAATTTTTCGACAGAAAGCGTGTTAGACCCATTTGGTGGTACAGGTACAACACTTATTGTTTGTGAAAAGTTAAATAGAAAGTTCTATATGATGGAGCTTGAACCTAAATATGTTGATGTAATTATAGGTATGTGGGAAAAACTTACAGGAAAAACAGCGGTAAAAATAAAAGAAGGACAAGGACATGAATAAAATATCATTAAACGAACAAGCACAGGAAATTTTGCGAATTGCCGAAAAACACGATGTAGAGCAAAATTTCTTTTTTCTTACGACTTATAAACGATATCAAGTACAGCTTCAGATACTTAATGACTTGGAAAAAACCATTAAGCAAGATGGAATCCTAGTGACAAAGGAATATGTCAAAGGCAGAAAAAATGTGTATTCTCATCCAGCTATTTCTGACTATAACCGAACAACTGACAGTGCAAATAAGACAGTCGTAACACTTATGAAGATAATCACAACGCTTCGAGACCGCCAAGACGGAGACGAACCTGACCCACTTTTACAAATTTTACAAGGTAAAATTTAATGAACAAATAACAAAGAACAATTAACAATTTTTAAATTAGGGGTGATAAAGATTGAAGAACACAGAAGTTATAAATATGCGAAAGGTGTGATAAATCGTGAAATTCCTGCTCCCCGATACGTCATAAAACAATGCGAAAAATTTATAGAGATTTGCGACGGAAAATCAGACAAATATTTTATTGATGAAGAAAAACTAAGTAAAATTGACAGCATTTTAAAGCTACTTGTCATGCCGAGAGGTCTAAAAGCAGGACAAAGCATTTATGAGTGCTCATGCGGGTATCAGTGGATCTTGTATGCATCGGCACTCTGCATTGTTTACAGGGAGAATCCTCAAAAACGAAGGTATGAAACCGTGATTTTGGAAGTCGGCAGAAAGAATTTTAAAACCTTTACAATTGCAACGGTTTTTATACTCTTATTTTTATTAGAGCCGAAATTCTCTAAATTTTATTCGGTTGCCCCTGACGGAGCTTTATCAAGAGAAGTTAAAACAGCAATTGAATAAATACTAAAATCAAGCCCGATTATTTATTACAGAAACACAGTACCGAGATTTAAAATATTGCGTGATTATATAGAATTTTCTTTGCTTGACAGCAAGTATATTCCGCTAAATTACAGTAATTCCCGAATGGATGGAAAGCTCCCGAATGTATTTTTAGCTGATGAAGTTGGAGCTTTACCAAATAGTTATGCAATAGAAGCCATGCGGTCGGGGCAGCCTAACATTTTAAACAAGCTTGGCTGCATAATTTCAACTAAATATCCAAATGCAAACAATCCATTTGAAGATGAAGTAAATTATGCCAAAAAAGTTTTAGATGGAGTTCAAGATGACGAAACTGCCTTTTCTCTTTTATATGAGCCCGATGATACAGAAAATTGGGTACCCGATGACATGATTTTAAAACACGCAAACCCCGTAGCTTTAGAAATTCCCGAAATATGGGAAGATTTAATAAAAAAGAGAGCAAGGGCGATAACGGTTGAATCGGCGAGAGAAAACTTTTTGACTAAGCACTGCAATATCATATATCAAGGTGCCGGAACAGAAAGTTTTATCGACATCAAAGATTTACAAAATTGCAGGGTAAATAAAATTGATTGGGCAGGTCGTGAGGTCTATGTTGGGGTTGATTTGTCAATGAGTAACGATAATACAGCAGTTGCGATATGTGCCGAAGAAGATGGCAAAATCCTCACTGACGTTATTTGTTTTATACCCGAAGGCCGAATTGATGAGAAAAATAAATTTGAGAAAATTGATTACAGAAGATTTATTAATGATAGAAAATGCATAGCTTGTGACAACAAAACTATTGATTATGGTGTGGTTGAAGATTTTGTCTTTAAAATTGAGGAAAAGTACAACGTGACAGTCAAAGCAATAGGGTTTGACCGCTATAACGCAATTTCAAGTGCTCAGAAATGGAATCAAAAATATAATACAGTAGAGATTCGGCAGCACAGCGATACACTCCACCCGCCAACAAAACTTTTGTCTGAGAAAATAACAAATGAGGAGTTTGAATATGAAAATAACACTTTGTTTGAAATCAATTTTGAAAATGCAAGGTGTACTTACGATACTAACATGAATCGGTATGTAACTAAGAAAAAATCAAGCGGAAAAGTGGATATGGTGATCGCACTGATTAACGCAATTTATCTCCTGCAGCAGGACATTATTTTTGATGACAGTGGTTGGACAGTGCAGTATTGAAGAAAGAGGTGAAATATGAAATTATTTAACTTTAAGAAAAGAAGTATGGAAACCAATCAGAATATAACTGATGACTTATTGCTCAAAAGCATTTTAAGTGAAAATACGATTGGCAAAACTGAGGCTCTCAACATTCCGGCGGTGGCAAGGTGCGTGAATTTGATTTCAGATACCGTTTCCATGATTCCGATAAAACTTTACAAAGAAGAATTTATGGCGACGAAGTCGTCAGCCCGAATGGGTTCACCATGCGAACAAAGCGAACGTGGCGACGGAAAAAGAAAAACGACTGAAATCCCTGATTCACGATGCGACCTCTTAAATGACACACGAAAGACACGCTTGACGGTGTGCAGCTTAAAAAAGCAATAGTAAGAGATTACTTGCTTGAAGGAAAAGCTTATGTGTTTATTAACAAGCGAAGAAATATTGTGAAATCGCTCAATTATGTAGATTGCGGAAATGTAATGATAAGTAAAAATTCCGACCCAATTTTTAAGGATTACAACATTATAGTTTGTGGAAAAAACGTACAAACCATTTGAATTTTTAAAGGTTTTGAGGTCAACCACCAACGGAGCACAAGGAGTAGGAATCATTGAGGAAAATAGAGAACTTTTAAAGACTTCTTATCTGACATTAAAATTTGAGCAAAATCTTGTTTCAACAGGCGGGAGCAAAAAAGGGTTCATAAAAGCTGAGAAAAAAATTACAAAAGAATCAATGGACAACTTAAAACGAGCGTGGCAAGAACTTTACTGCAATACGGAAAACAACGTGATTGTTTTAAACGATAATCTTGATTTTAAGGAGGCAAGCAGTACCTCAACCGAAATGCAGCTAAATGAAAACAAAACTTCTCTTAGCAACTCAATTTTAGACGTCTTTGGAGTACCAATAGATTTTAATTGGGAAACATTTATAAAAACTGCCATTATGCCCATATTAACCGCAATTGAATGTGCTTTAAATCGGGACTTACTTCTTGAAAAAGAAAAGAAGTCCTTATATTTTGCCTTTGACACAAAAGAAATCATCAAAGGCGATATCAAGACACGTTTTGAAGCATACAAAACAGCTTTGGAATCAAACCTGATGCAGATAGATGAGTGCAGATATTTAGAAAACCTTGAACCGCTTGGACTTAATTTTGTAAAGCTGGGGCTTCAAGACGTGTTATTTAATCCCGTTACTAAAGAAATCTATACACCAAATACAAACCAAATTACGAATGTCGAAAGTGGAGGTGAAATAAAAAATGCGGATAGAAATCAGAAATGACAGCGTACTTTTAGAAGGTTACGTCAATGCGGTAGCAAGAGATTCAAAGCCGATGCTTGACGAAAACGGAGAAAAATTTGTGGAACAGATAACACCTAAAACATTTCAAAGAGCTATTGAAAAAAGTGACGATGTTTTATGTCTTTTAAACCATGAGCCAAACCGAAAACTTGGGTCAACAAAAGACGGAAATATTGAGCTTTTTGAAGATAATATCGGACTCAGAGCGATTTGTGAGATTACAGATTCAGAGGTGATGGAAAAAGCAAAAAATAATAAACTTCGAGGTTGGAGTTTTGGATTTGAAGCGGTAAAAGAGCATGAAGAAACAGCTAGAGAAAATTTAAAACGTAGGTTTATTGATGAAATGAATTTATTTGAAATTTCAATCATTGATGAGCAAAAAATTCCGTGTTATGAAGGTACAAGCATAGAAACAAGAGCCGAAAAACAAATAAAAACAGAATACAGAGGTGAAGAATTTAAGCCAAAAATTATTGACCGGCGAAGCGCTGGAGCTAATTCGCGCAGTTTAAAAAGTGAAAATATTGTGACAAGTTCCCGCGACCAAGAAGTCGACTATTCGAAATATGAAAAAATTTTAGAGGAGATGTTAAGTTATGGAATTGAAATATCTAACTGAAAAAAGAGTGGAAAATCAAGAGCAAATGCAAAAAATATTAAATATGGCAAAATCTGAAAAAAGGGCACTCAGCGAAGAAGAAATCAAAAAATGGGGTGAACTAAAAAACTCATTGAAGAAATTGACGCAACTATAAAAGCCGAAGAGGAATCAAGAAAAATGGATATTAAGGAAAAGAAAAAACAAAATACAGAGGAAGTGCCACCTGAAGAAACCAAAGAAACACAAAAAGAAGAACGCGCTTTTATAGATTACATCGTAAACGGTAAAGAGAGGGCGACAAGCCCCGGAATGTCTTATGGCAACAATGGTGCGATTGTCCCGACAACCATTGCAAAGAAAATCATAGAAAAAGTCAAAGAGCTTTCCTCTATTTATGAAAAAGTCGAAAAATTCCACACCAAAGGTACACTTGAAATACCAGTTTATGATGCAGATTCAAGTGTGGATAGTACCTACAGGTAGCGTAAATGTGGCATATCAAGGCGATGAATTCACATCACTTGTTGCAGGTCAAGGAAAATTTACATCTGTTGAACTTAAAGGCTATTCACACGGAGCTTTATCTGTAATTAGCCGTAAACTTTTAAATAACACAGATATAGACGTCACAAACTTTTTAACGAATAAAATGGCTCAGGCCTTTGCAGAGTTCTGGGAAAAAGAATTGCTTGTAGGTACGGGAGCAACCAATAATCACATGACTGGAGCTATCTCAACAACAAATTTGATAGCAACTGGAAACACAACATATACCGCAGCAAATGCGGCTAGAATTGATAATTTAATCAGTTTACAACTTGCGGTTCCTCAGCAGTATCAGAAAAATGCAATGTGGATTATGAACAAGGCGATATTTTATGAAATTAGGAAACTCAAAGACGGTAACGGTAACCATTACATGGCTTATGGCAAGGGTATAACAGGTGGTTTCGATTGGGAACTACTAGGAAAACCCGTCTATATTTCCGAAAATATGCCGGAAGCAACGTCAGCGAACAATGTTCCTGTTCTCTATGGCGATTTTTCGGGTATGGCAATGAAAATATCACAAGATTTAGAAATCCAATTAATGCGTGAAAAATATATCGACAAAAACGCAGTCGGAATAGTCGGTTGGGCTGAGTGCGATTCCAAAATTCAAAATAATCAGATGATTGCCGGACTTAAAATGGCAGCAACAACTTAATGTACAATGTATAATTTACAATGTACAATTTGATGTTTTTATAATTGATATTAATAGTTTGTTTATTTCTGAGCAATCTGCACTTACACTTTCAAACTCAGGTTCTGACAGATAATCAGTTTCATATAGAAGTTCTAGCCAATATTCTGATTCTGCAGCTTCTTTCAAGGCGATATTCATTTTAGCAATAAAATCTTTTTTGCTTTGTGCTACAGTTGCCTCTCGGACGTTTGCACCGATACTTGTTACACTACGAAGCAATTGCTTTGAAAGAACGTACTCATTTTTATTCGAACATAAATATTTATATAAATTAATTATTCTAATAGCAAATATTTTGCTTTTATTAAAGATTATATTATCAGACATAAATGTTGCTCCTAACTTAAGAATTATCTTAATTGTAAATTGTAAATTGGAGCGACTGAAAGGAGCGATACAGGTTAGTTTTAATACGAAAAACTATCAAGACGGAGATAATTTAGTAATCGGCGGGATATTAGAGCTTAAAGAGGGAGCCACACTCAGTGGCTTCCCATGTGCTTCAAATCAATCAGACAGCACAGCCACAACCATTGCCGATTTAAAAACAGATTTTAATTCTTTGCTTTCAAAGTTAAAGGCATCGGGGCTTATGGAGGCTGATTAATATGAAAGTCAGTGAAATTACAGTTAAAAACTTAGCCGATTACTTAAAACTTAACTATCAATCACTTTCAGAAGAAGAAATTTTGGAACTGGCGACATTTTTACAAGCAGCACAGAGTTTTATTTCAGATTATACAGGCTTGACCTCTACTCAAATTGATACTCACGAAACCTTTGTAATTGCGGTTTATGTTTTAGTTCAGGATATGTACGACAATCGTACTCTTTATGTTGATAAAAGTAGCTTAAATCGAGTAGTTGAAATGATTTTGGGTATGCACTCGGTGAATCTTCTTTAAAGGTGATTAAATATGCAGATAAACCCAGGAAGTTTTGATAAAAAGATTGAAATCATAAAATATGAGGTTAGAAAAGATTCTGATGGTTTTGAAAATAAAACAGAAGTCAGTGTTTTAAATACGTGGGCACAGGTTACAAACATCAGTGGAACTGAGATTTTGCGGTCGAATTCCGACTTTTCACAAGTTAAAACCCGATTTTTACTGCGAACCTCAAAAACAGAGATAAATAAAGATATGTATATTAAATTTAGAGGAAATATTTATAACATATTGTATATTAACGATTATTCTTATGACAAAAAGTACACCGAAATCATGGCTGAGTTGGTGATGAAGTAATGGCAAAATTTACTTTTGGAATAGACTTGGATTATATATTTCCCAAAGGCTTAAATGATGAAAATTTAGTGCTTGATATGGTAAAAGCAGGTCAGGAAGTTATGCGGGAAAGCATTCAAAGCGGGGCTTCAAAACACAGAAAGACAGGAAGTATGGCAAGTTCGGTCAAATGCTCCAAGCCCACAATTAATCGAAGTGGTGCTGCAGTCGGGCGAGTCAAGTTTTACGGTAAAGACAAAAATGGTATGCAGAACTGGTATAAGGCAATTTGGATTGAATATGGAACTCGGCATCAAGGAGCTCAGCCCTTCGTCATGTCTGCGATTAAAAGCTGTGAGGGCAGTATCAGGTCAGCGATGGAGAAAACATTTAATCAGAAAGTGAGGTAATATAAATAAACATAAGTCTATTGATTGAGGAGACTTTTAAAAAATTTAAGGTTGGGGATAAAGAGATTCCAATTGCATTTCTAAACTATACGGGCAATTCAGACATCTACCTCACCTACTACACTTAGTATGAAAAGCCCGAAAATTTCTACAACGATGAACACCACGCAGAAATAGATTACGGTACAATAGACATTTTCTCAAAATGCAACTTCAAAGGTATTTTAAAGAGGGTAAAAACAAATTAAAAGAAAATGGATTCATTTGGACAGATAATGGCCCCGAAAGTCTTGAGAAAGACATAGGTTATTATCATGTTCCGGTGAATTTTTATTACTCAGGTAATTTACAAACTTAAAAAGGAGATTGATAAAAATGGCAGGAATAGGACTTAAAAGTTTTAAATACGCAAAATTGAATGAAGATGGCAAGACTTATGGAGAGGTGAAAACACTCGCGGGAGCGATTGAATGCAAAGTTACGCTTGATTTGTCAGAAGCTACGCTTTATGCCGACGACACACTAAAAGAACAGGTATCGCTTTTCAAAAGCGGAACCATGACTGCAGGAATTGACGATGATGACGACACAGTTTTCGCAGAACTTCTAGGGAAAACAGTTGATGAAGAAACAGGCGTTGTCACTTCAAACGTCAATGATTTGCCGATTTACGTTGGGTTTGGACATATCGTTCCTAAACTTGTTGGCGGAGTAAAAAAATACAAAGTGGAATTCTTCCCCAAGGTCAAGTTCAAACCATTTATTGCAGATTCCAAGACTAAAGGCGACAGCTTGGAATTTACAACTCCATCAGTTGAAGCAACAATATTTGAAAACGACAATGGCGATTGGGAAAAGCATCAAATATGTGATACTGAGACCGCAGCGAATACTGCTCTAATCGGATTTTTTGTTCAATCTGATTCACAAGTATAGGGGTGAAAAAATTTGATAGACAAAATAAATTATTTAGAGACTAAAACAGAAAAATATCCCATGGCATTTACTTTGAACGTCATGGAAGCGCTTCAAGAAAAATACGGAAATTTAAACGAGTGGACTAATTTGGCTCAAAAAAGCGAAGAGCCGGATATAAAAGCGTTAAAATTTTTTATGACTGAGGCAATTAACGAAGGAATAGAAATTGAAAATGAAAAGCATGGAGAAAAAAGAAAGCTCTTAACGTCTAAGCAGGTTGGCAGAATACTCACAGAAGTTGGATTTTCTAATCTGACTGAAAAAATCGAAGCTGTGGTGTCAGGGAGCGTACAAACTGGTGAATCTTCAAAAAACGCACTACCCACGAAGAATCAGATGGAAAACTAGATTTTTTGTGGTTACTCTTTGTCGAAACAAAAATGCTCGGCTTTAATGAAAAAGAAGTCGGGCATTTTACTCTGAAAAAGTGGTCGCTTTTATATAATCACTTCAAAACATATCATAATTTTTGCAAAAAACAAGGGCTTTTTAAAGAAGAAAGAGCCACTCATCAAAACACTGATGAATGGCTGCCATAAAATTATTTAAAAAGGTCGCTGTGGGTGCCTGTTCGATACAAAGACAGTAAGGAAACTTCTTTATCTACTTTGTAAATAAGAATCCAGTCATTTTGAATATGACAATCCATATATCCCTTGAACTCCCCGATTAAATTGTGATTCAGATATTTTTCGGGTAAAACTTGTTCATTTGCAAGCATGGTAATGACATCTTTTAACAGCTTCATGTTAAAATTTCTTTTTTTCAGAGTTTTTAAGTCCTTTTTGAATTTATTGTGATATTTAATTTCCATCATAATTTTAAATTCCTAAATCTTCAAATAATTCATCGGTTGAATTGAATGTTTTACTCATTCCGATACCATTTTCAGCTTCTCTTATAGCTTTTTTTGTTTCTTCGTTTGGAATACTCAGCTTAAGGTCAAATGGTATACCATGTTCCCTGATAGACTGTCTTAAAAAAATATTTACCGCCGTAGTTAAATCCAATCCAAGTTCGGCAAAAATTTGTTTGGCAGTATCCTTTATTTCACTGTCCACACGGATGTTCATTGTTGTAGCACTCATGATAATCCCTCCCTGATTTATTATATGCTTATTATATCATAATATACACACATTGTAAATATATTAAACAAATTTTTTGAAATAAAAGAGGTAAAAAGAATGGCAGGAAGTAACACATTCGGCGGAACAATTAAACTCGGAGGCGAAAAAGAATATAGGAGAGCCATTTCACAAATTAATTCGGATTTAAAAGTTTTAGCAAGTGAGATGAGCAAAGTCACAGCAGAGTTTGGTAAAAATAACACTTCTACCTCTTCCCTTGCCTCAAAAAGTAAAGTTTTAAACGAGCAAATTGAAAGGCAAAAGGAAAAAATTTCAACTTTAAAGGCGGCACTTGAGCAATCAAGCGAAAAGTACGGCGAAAACGATAAACACACAAACAATTGGCGAACGTCGCTTAACAAGGCAGAAGCTGAGCTTTCTAAAATGGAAGGAAGCCTTAGTGAAGTAAACTCTGAAATGGAGAAATCTCAGACTCCTCTTGATAAGCTAAATACCGAACTTTTAGAGCAGGGTGAAAAGTTACATCTACTACAAACTGAATATAAAAATGTTGTTTTAGAACAGGGCAAAAACAGCACAGAAGCTAAAGAACTTGCCGGAGAAATAAAGAGTTTGAACAGCGACATCAAGGAAAACAAAGATAAGCTAAATGAGGCCGAATCTGCGACAGAAAAACTGGGCGATGAATTTAATAACACAGAAAAGAAAACGAGTAGTTTAAGCGAAGGTTTTACGGTTATGAAAGGCGTTATCGCAAATCTAATTTCTGATGCGATTAAAAAATTGGCTCGTGAATGCGTAAACCTTGCAAAGTCCGTTGTCAGTACGGGAATCGAATTTGAAAGTGCTTTTGCCGGAGTTAAAAAGACCGTAAATGCAACTGATGAAGAATTCGATGAATTTGAAAAAGGGCTTCGGAATATGTCGAAGGTTATGCCGACGACAGCATCTGAACTTGCAAATATCGCTGAATCAGCAGGACAGCTTGGAATTAAAAATGAAAACCTTTTGACGTTTACCGAAACTATGGCGAATTTAGGATTTGCCACCAATATGAGCTCTGATGAAGCAGCGACTTCTCTTGCCCGACTTGCCAATATCACTGGAATGAGCCAAGACAATTTTAATAGGCTAGGCTTGTCAATCGTGGCACTTGGAAATAATTTTGCAACCACCGAATCAGAAGTCACACAAATGGCACTAAATATCTCAGCAGCAGGGTCGCAAGTTGGAATGACGGAAGCTGACATTTTAGGTGTTGCAGGGGCATTATCTTCACTTGGTTTGGAGGCTCAGGGCGGCGGTACAGCAATTTCAAGGGCAATAATTCAAATGGCGAACGCCTGTGAAACCGGAAGTGAAGATTTGCAGTATTTCGCAAAAGCTGCGGGAATGTCAACTTCTGATTTTCAAAAATATTTTGCTGAGGATGCGACGGGAGCACTCACTGCCTTCATTTCAGGACTCGGAAATTTAAAAGACGAAAGTGCACTCAAATTTATTGACGATATGGGAATCAGTGAAACAAGGTTAAGAGACGCTCTACTTAGAGCTTCCAACGCAAGTGAACTATTTACAGATGCTGTCAAGACCTCGAATGAGGCTTGGAGCGAAAATTCAGCTCTTACCGAGGAAGCTAGGAAACGCTATGAAACCACCGAAAGTAAAGTTCAAATTCTTAAAAATACGTTTACCGAAATGGGTTTAACTCTTTACGACAAGGTTCAAGAACCACTTCAAAAAGCAGCTACCAAACTTACTGAATTCTTTCAAAAAGCGAGTGAATCAGGAGAATTAAAAGACGCACTTGATAAAATCTCAGAAAGTGCGGGAAATTTAATCGAAAAAGCAAGTGATATGATTACAAATATTCTGCCAACGCTGATGAGCTTGGTTTCATGGCTTATGGAGCATTCTGATTTAGTGGCAATTTCACTGAGTTCTATTTTTACCACAATGATTGCGATAAAAACTGTCAAATTTGCCGGAGAAATCGGCGATGCGGTGAAACAAATGAAAGATTTTGGCAGCAACCTTTTAAGTGTTGCGTCAAATCTTGATTTGGTGCATCTTAAGGAGATTGCACTAAGTACGGTGCAAAATGCGGTAACAGCAGCGCAGCGGCTAATGAACGCTGCCATGAACGCAAATCCGATAGGTTTAATTGTCACTGCAGTCGCAGCACTTGTGGCAGGATTTGTTCTTCTTTGGAACAACTGCGAAGGATTCAGAAATTTTTGGATTTCGCTTTGGGATGAAACTGTCTCTGCCTGTATATCGGCGTGGAATACTATATCACCATTTTTTAACGAATGGCTGCCGAACGCGTTTAATGGTGTAATTAACTTTATAACAGACAACTGGCAAGGACTTCTTTTAATGCTTGTAAATCCCTTTGCCGGAGCATTTAAGCTGATTTACGATAACTGCGAAGGTTTCATAAATTTTGTAGACAGCTTTATAAATTCGGTTAAAGAATTTTTTATAGATAGTTGGAATGGGGTTGTGTCGTTTTTTACAGAAATTATCCCGAGTTTTATTACAAGTGTGATTGAATGGTTTAATCAGCTTCCCTATCAGCTTGGATTCATTATAGGTCAGGCAATTGGAAATATTATTAAATTCGGGACGGATTTATTGAATTTTGCAACTGTGACCGTTCCTGAATTTATAAATCAAGTTGTGGCATTTTTTATGGCTTTGCCGGGGCAAATCGGAACATGGCTAAATAACACGACCGCCAAAGTTGGAGAATTTTTTGTAAATCTTGTAAATACCGGAATCGCTAAAACAACAGAGTTTGTAACGAATGTCATTAATTTTATAAGTGAGCTGCCGGGGAAATTCAATCAGTGGCTTCAAAATACGATGAATAAAATAATAGAGTTTTTTGCAAATGCGATAAACACCGGAAGAAATAAGGCAAGTGATTTTTTAAATAACGTAATCAATGTGATTAAGAATCTTCCAAGTCAAATAGGGAATTGGCTATCGCAATCAATTCAAAGGGTGGCTTCTTGGGGTTCTGATATGGTTTCCAAAGGTAGGCAAGCTGCTTCTGATTTGGGGAGCGCTGTGGTTAATAAAGTCAGAGTAATTCCGGGGCAAATGTATTCTATCGGAAGCAATATTGTTTCGGGAATTTGGAACGGAATTTCGGGTTATATTGGTTGGATTACAAGTAAAGTAAAAGAATTTGCAAGGAGAATCCTAGACGGCATAAAATCGGCGCTTGTCATACATTCTCCGTCAAAGGTATTTGAGCTAGAGGTTGGAAAAAACATGGCTTTAGGTCTCGGTGAAGGCTTTACAAATACCATGAGTGAAGTGCAAAAGAAAATGCAAAAAGCAATTCCGACTAGCTTCAGTACAGACTTGAACATGGCAATAAGCGCCACGAATTCCTCACCTGACGTTATGACCTCTCAGCCCGGGCAAAATGGTTCTGTTGCGAGTTTAGTAGATAAATTCAAGTCGGCACTTGAAAACACAAATGAAAATATCTCTGAAAAACTTGATTCAATCCTCTACTTTTTAGAGGACTACATTCCTGACCTTCAAAAACGTCAGCTTTGTCTAAACACAGGTGTTTTAGTCGGAGAGTTGGCTCCGACGATTAATAGTGAACTTTCTAAAATTCAAAGTAGCAAGGAGCGTGGAAGATGATGAATGAAATCAAGTTTACTGGGTTAAATTCGGGAATTACAAAGAAAAGCTACATTGATTTTGGTTTAATTTTAACTGAGCAAAATATCGGAGTTCCAAAGCCGAAAATTTACACTGTTAATATAGAAGGCATGGATGGCAAGTTAGATTTATCTGAATTTTTTGGCGAAATAAAGTATGAGAACCGCATTTTGAAGTTTACATTTGAAAAGATTGAGAAAATAACCTACTGGCAGTCAAGAATAAAAGTAATATCTTCATTTTTGCACGGTCAAAAAATGAAAATCACGGTATGGTCTGACCCTGATTTTTATTATATCGGCAGATGCCAAATTGATGAGTATAGTTCTAGCAGCAGACTTGGAAGAATCGTGATTTCTTGCGATTGTGAGCCATACAAATATAAGCAAAATATCACAACGTTTAATTTAACCAGTGGCACAAATACGGTAACGGGCGGGAGAATGACTGCTTTTGCCGACCTTATGAATGAAGAAGAAATCACAATAAACAACAAGGTTTATGGAGCGGGAACACATCTTCGAGCAATAAAACTTATAAGTGGTGTAAATACCTTAAATTCAAGTGGTACCGCTACTCTTAGTTTTCAGGAGGGCGAAATTTAATGCAGTATAAAATATTTTGCGATGACTATATTTTATACGATTCGCAGCTTAATGAGTTTCAGCTTAGTAATCCTGTTTTGAAGCAAGAATTGAACTCGGTTTCGGAGCTTTCATTTAAGATTCATCCGAATCACCTATATTTTAATAACATTTCAAAGCTGAGTTCAGTCATAACAGCTTATCGGAATGATAAGCTAATTTTCAAAGGACGAGTTATAAGCTCGGAACTTGGGTTTCATAATGAGAAAAAAGTTATTTGCGAGGGTACCCTCGCATTTTTGCTTGATACCATAATTCGCCCGTTTGATTTCCCGAATGATGAGCAGTTTTCGGATTTAGATTATGACCATGACAATGTCATAGAATACTTTTTAAATTGGGTCTTGACTTGCCATAATTCACAGGCTAAAGATTTTCAAAAAATAAGGCTTGGAAATGTAACTGTTACTGACCCGAACAACTATCTATCTCGCTCCAGCATTGAATATCTAACATTGGGGTAGGACAATTTACGGAACTAATATTACCAATGCACAATGTAAGACTAATATCCGTAAACGAGGGAGTCGACAGCGAAAAAGGCGAAGATGATTTTACACCATTCAGAAATATTATGAACGAATGGTACGCAAAAGATATGAGCCGGAAAATGAGGTCAACGCTCAAAATAAAAAATAGCCAAGGCTATGTAATAGGACATCCGCCGTATGGATATAAGTATGATGAAATTGATAAAAAGCGTTGGACTATTGATGAAGAAGCTGCAGACGTTGTTCACCACATATTTAACCTTAGAAAACAAGGCGAAAGCGTGAATGGAATAGCAAAGATTCTAAAAAAAGAAAAAGTTTATATTCCTTCAGTTTATGCAATTAAAAAAGGCTTTAAAAAGCCTTTGGCTAAACCACCGCTCGGAGAATATTTATGGACTCATGTAATGGTTCGAAAAATACTGTCCAATCAATCGTATGTCGGAGATGTAATCAATTTTAAAACTTATAGCAAATCATTTAAACTTAAGAAACGTATTGAAAATGACAAAGAGAATTGGCAAATACACAAAGACGTTCATAACCCCATAATTGATAGGGAACTCTTTGAGATGATACAAAAGACTTTTAAAACCACTAAATGTCAGAAACCAAGACATATTGAAAAGAATATGTTCGCAGGATTCCTCAAATGTTCCGACTGTGGAGCGAATTTAAATTACAAATTCACTCACGATAACCCTGATAATCATTACTTCTCGTGTAAAAATAGTCGGGCGCAGAATGGATTTTGCAAAAAGACTCACCACATAAGAGTTGATGTACTTACGAACTTAGTGAAAAACGATATTGCAAATATAGTAAGGTTTGCGACCAATTTTGAAGATGAGTTTGTGAAGATAGTCGTTGATGAAGATTATAAACGAATTCAAATGACTCAAAAGAAAAATCTTGAAGCATTAAATAAAATGCTGGCTCGTGATAAAGAACTTGATACCTTGTGTGAAAAAGTCTTTGAGGAAAAAATCTTGGGTAATCTATCAGAAGAAAGATTTTTGAAGCTGTCGCAAAAATATGAAGAAGAACAATTTGAACTTAAAGCTCAAATCAAAAATATGAAAAAGGTAGTTGCCGAAGAGAAAAAGCATGAGCTTAACGCCGAGGGATTTCTCAAAATTGTCAGAAAATATTCTGATGTTGAAGAACTGACACTCGATATTTTGCAAGAGTTCATTGACAAAATCGTTGTTCATCACCGCGAAGAAATCATGGGAGAAACCATTCAAAAAGTAGAGATTTATTGCAGAATGATAGGTCATATAGAAATTCCAAGAATTTCAAAACTTGAAAAAGAAAGCTATATAAAGAATTTCGGTCGAAAAAAAGAAGAGCAAATTGCTTAGTACAATCTACTCTTCAAAATGGAGAATCATAGAACTACCCAAGACCCTAATGGTTCTCCAGCCTGGTACGAGGTTCCATAAGGGGCATGAACAAATTCAGTATTTAAGCGGATTACAGCCATTAGTAATATTTACATTTTAGAAGTTCGACATAAAACTACAAGCTTACAAACCCTCGTGCCTCAAATTC
>CALWUT010000020.1 GCA_944384825.1 uncultured Clostridia bacterium | reverse complement strand
AGTTTACAACTTAACTTCTTACATTCTGCGTTGTTTAATTTTCAAGGTCCATTGCGCTTTATCTTTTGTTCCCTTAGCGCCTTATTATAATAGCACACCCCTTTTATCTTTGTCAATACCTTTTTTTGAATTTTTTTTACTTGTTAGCTTTCTACAATTTTGTAATTAATATTTGTTATAAAATTATCACTTTAAATATTTTCCAAATTTTCTATTATTATTTGTGTGTTCGTTGAAGTTCCTCCAGTAGCAATTCTTTTATTTCCTCCACCTTTTCCATTTACTAAATTCATTAATTTACTTATCAATTCATTCGCATTAAGTCTTTCTGAAATTTTATTTCCTACTGCAATAATTATTTGCTTTTTTTCGTCACCTGCAATGCAAACTACGATTCCATCTATTTCATCTGCAATTTTTAGTACTTCATTATTTAATTTTTTATTTACTTCTTTTGAAATTAAATATCCTAGCTTCACACTTAGCGAAGTATTTATATATATTAAATCTTTCTCGCTTAATGAAAACTTTTTATCTTCTTTTCCGATATTTTTTTTACTTATATCTGAAGAAATTTTTTCAATAATTTTTTCAGGCTTTACTTTTAAAGTTTTAGAAATAGTATTTATATTCCTCCTAAGATTTTGAACATAATCTAATGCTTCTTTTCCCGTAATAGCTGTAATACGCTTTAATCCTTTACCAATTCCTTCAACAGAAACTATAATAAATAAGCCTATATCTCCTGTTTTTTCAATATGTGTTCCTCCACAGAGCTCACTTGAAATATCTCCATACGATACTACTCTAACTTTATCTCTATATTTACTTTCAAAAAGTGCAATTGCACCGCTTTTCAAAGCTTCGGAAAGTTCTTTTACCTCAACCTTTCTATCAAAGTTGCTTCTAATATATTCATTTACATATTGTTCAATTTTTTCTATTTCTTCTTCTTTAAATGTACTATCATAATTGAAATCAAAGCGAAGTTTTTCATCTTCGACTTTTGACCCTGCTTGATGAATATCATTGCCATATATATTTCTAAGTGCGCTTTGTAGAAGATGAACTGCAGTATGGTTAGCCGAAATTTCTTTTCTTCTTAACTTATTGACTTTAATTCTAACTTTCATACCTTCATTTAACTCACCAAATTCAATAGTTCCAAAATGTGCAAATACTCCTGAAGATGTTTTTTGCACATCTCCTACCTGCATTTTAAAGTGTTCATTGAAAATATATCCAGTATCAGCGCATTGTCCTCCCGACTCAGCGTACATACAGGATTCATTTAATACAAGACAAATATCTTCTCCTTGAACAGCTTTTTCTATTATTTCTCTTTTATTAATTATATGAATCACGTTCGCTTCAGATTCTAAGGTTTCATATCCTCTAAATAAAGTAGGCTTACATGTTTTCAATAGCTCAAACAATTCTCTGATTTCATTGCGAGCATTTTCTGAATTTAAATTCTTGGATTTTTCTTTATGAGTTTTTATTTTATTTTCAAATCCTATTTCATCTAAAATAAAATTTTTTTCTTCTAAATATTGTTTTATTAAATCTAAAGGAAAGCCATAAGTAGTAACAAGATCAAAAGCATCATTTGCCGATAGTTCTTTACTTGAAGAAAAAATGCTTTCCAGTCTTTCAATGCCGCTTGATAAAACTTTTTTAAACTGATCATGTTCATTTTTCAACTCTTTAAGTATAAAATCAAAATTTCTGTTAAAATTAGGAAATAACTCATAATAACTTTCAAGTATGAATTTCACAATTTTGGCAAAGTCAAAATTTCTTACTTTATGCTTAGAAATTATCATCATACATCTTCTGATAAGCTTCCTTGGAACATATCCTCTTCCTTCATTAGAAGGAACTACTTTTTCCGAAAGTATCAATGATATAGTTCTCAAATGATCTGTAAGAATAAGCAAATCTTTTTCCGGAAGAATATGAGAATTTTCTAACTCTCGGAGAATACATTTCTTAATCGGAAACAGTAAATCGGTTTCATAAACACTTTTATATCCTCCTAGCACCATTGAAAGACGTTCAAGCCCAGCACCGGTATCCACACTATTAAATCTTAATCTACTGAATGTTCCATCTGCATTTTTATTAAACTGCATAAAAACGCCTGCATTCCATATTTCTATATACCTATTTTTAGTATCAAAGTCTCCTCCGGGAACGTACTCTAATCCGTCTCCGGTGTCATAAAATACTTCTGTGCAAGGCCCGCATGATCCTGTTTCTGCAGTAGGCCCCCAAAAATTATCTTCTTTTCCGCATTTTACTATTCTGCTTTCCGGTACCCCAACCCTTTTCCATGCTTTATAAGCTTCTTCATCAAATGAAAGTCCCATTTCTTTATCTCCGGAGAAAACCGTAACATACAAACGCTCCTCCGGAATTTTAAGATACTCAGTTAAAAACTTATAAGCTAATTCTATTGCTTTCTCTTTAAAATAATCTCCGAAAGACCAACTGCCTAACATCTGAAAGCTTGTTAAATGATGTTTATCTCCAATAGAATCGATATCGATGGTTCTTATACAAGGCTGAACGTTGCAAAGGCGAGGACACGGAGGCTGCTCTTCTCCTGTAAAATAGCTTTTTATTGGTGCCATACCGGAATTTATAAATAAAAGAGTAGGATCATTTTTAGGAATAATAGATGAGTCGTTTATTTGAAGATGACCATGACTTTTAAAAAAATCTATAAATTTATTCTTTATTTCCGCTGAAGACAATTTATTCATATTATTTCTCCTTTAACTGTTAGGCCAATCATTTTTATTTTATTATAGAAGAAAGGAAAAACATAATCAATAAAAAACAATTTTAATACTCTACAAAAATTCCATAAAGTTTAATTTGTAAAATCTACTTTTTAATTAAAAAATAAAATATTATTAAAATTTAGAAAATAATAAATTAAAATATATCCTTGTAATTTAAATTATAAATTCAATATGGAAAAGATTAGTAAACCTTCTATAATGCTCAATCTAAAATTTATTACTTACAAAATTCTTTTTACGAAATAAATAACCCAAATTTCTGAATTAAAAATCAAAAATCTAGGTTTATTGTTTTATAAATGTCTATAAAAGTTTTCTGCATTTTATTAAGCAACTTTAAATTTTAGGCAAATGAAGTTTTTGTCCTACTCTTAAATCTCCATTTTCCAGATTGTTTATTTTCATAATTTCCATATAGCGTTTGCCATCTCCCAAAAACTCTCTTGCTATTTTCCACAACGTATCCCCTGGTTTAACATTATAAGTTACAGGAGAAACAGTTTCATCTACTGCAATTTTTAAAATCTGACCTGGATAAATCATATCATTAGTTAAACCATTTAAACTCATAATTTCTTCATAGCGAGGTCCGTAATTTAAAAATTTTTCCGCAATATTCCATAGTTTATCTCCTCTTTTAACTCTGTAAATTACTATATTTGAATTTACATTTTCAGGTATTCTTAAAATTTGTCCCGGAAAAATGACAGGTTGAGTAAGACCGTTAAGCTCCATTATCTTACGAAATTTTTCCGGATCTCCTAAAACTTTCTGAGCTATCCCTCTTAGAGTATCACCTTTTTCTACGGTATAAAATGAAAGCTCGTTAAAATCATTAAGTAAACGCTGGTTACTTTTCAACATAAAATTCCCCCTTAATTTAATCAGATGCAATTTGAAATTTTTCCAGTTGTTTTAGAATTATCTTTAAATATTACTAATACAATATATGACTTGCTGCCACAAGATGATATTAAAACTCACTAAAAACTTATGTTAATTATTATAAATGATTTATCTAAATTGATTATTAGAATTGAAATCAAAGTGTAAAATTATCTAAATTTAACAAGATTAAATAAGTAGTTGACATATCAAAATTATAATGCTATACTAATTAGTGCAATAAGTAAACGTGGGCTGGTGTAGCTCAGTTGGTAGAGCAATTGATTTGTAATCAATAGGTCGGGGGTTCAAGTCCCTTCACCAGCTCCATTAAAAAAATTATTTGGGAGATTTCCCGAGCGGTCAAAGGGGGCAGACTGTAAATCTGTTGCGTCACGCTTCGGTGGTTCGAATCCACCATCTCCCACCATAATTAAACTCCACTACGATGAGTAGTGGAGTTCTTAATTTAGAAAAATAGAGTTAAAATATTTAAATCTAAGTCATTTCATCCGAATTGTAAGTGTGCAATTAACCTATTATGCTTCAAGAAAGCTTAAAGGCTCCCTTAAATCAGATATTTGCGTCTATATTATCACTTGCAACCGCCGCTCTTGAAGCGTTTTGTATCGGTGCCCCTTAATAACAGTTTTTTGACTAAATCAAACCATTAATTTGAATTGCAGGGATGCTGTATATACACAACAAGTATTTGTCTTTAGCTGTATGGTATAGAAAGAGCTTATAAAGAAATTCCACCTCATGTATAAATATAATATAGAAAAATGATTACACAAAATTAGATTACTAAACAAGAGAATATACACAAAGCAAAAAGCTTTCAGCTTTTTCTGAAGAAGACTAGAAAATTTTAAAAAATTTAATCCTTATAATTAATACAAATAAAAGTTAATAAAGCTTTATTAAACATGATTATTACTTTTTTAAAATAGCTACTGACTGATTACCAAGTTCCGTAAAACGTTTTTCTACAATATTCTTTTTGTAAGAAATCAATCCGTGATTTTTATAAGGGTCGTTAAAACGATAATTGTCTTCATCGTATCCTACTAAAACCAGACAATGCTCTCCGCTTACCCAAGTAAATTTATCTCCTTTATTATATACTGAATTTTCGTCAGTATAATTTATTGTCCATGACATTCCTTTTTTTGCACGTTTCATATCCATGGTTGCCCAAATAATTACAGGAATATCTTTGTTAACATAGTTTTCTAAAATATCATTAAGTGATGTACCAGTTGTAACTATTGCCTCATGAGTCTGTTTATCTAAAGCTTTATTTAATGATTTTGTGAGTGCAGGTGCATAACATCCAAAACCACAATTTTCTCCGCTTTTTTTATACGGATTGCCTGAATAAGCTGAATTAGGATCAGGGCCATAAATTATTTTATTCTTATTTTTAGTTATATACCAATCTTTTTTAATCAAAAATTGATCTGTAAAGTCTTTTGCCGTTATTTCATATCCGTAATATTGTAAAAGCATTGTAGCGGATACTGCTTCACAACCTGAAACAATTTCGTCTTGATTTATATATGGTACGTTTATAATCTTTTCAGTTTGTATATTAGTTTCTTCTTGATTAGCCATAATGTTGGGATTCAGAGTACTTCCAATAAATATAATTGCCAAAAAGCAGATAAATTTTTTCATCATATTACACCTTCTTTAATATTTTACTCTTGGAAATTAACTTAAAAGCTTTTACCAAGACTGCCTAAGCTTGTAACTCAAAAAACATCGTATATCCGCTTTACAAAAAAGTTTAGGAGATTTCGGGAAATAATTTGACGAGCTTATATATGTATTTAACTTAAAAAGATAACTATGTTCTTTATTATTTAAAATATCTGTTAAATTAATATGTACTGCTATAGCAATATTTCATTACTGAAAAAAGATACTCGAAACTTTTGTTTTGCTATTTCCACAGCTGTAACTGACAGATTTACTGTAATATTCTTGTAAAAAAATACAGATTGTAAATTTAATCATTTGCTATTTTTTGATTTTTATCTTCTTCAACACATTTGCTATAATATATCTTATCTTATAAATTTTGTCAAGCCTTTTACCACTTGGTGAGAATACAAAATTCAACCTTTACTTATAAATTTTAGAGATTTCTACGCTATGAATACGGGATTGATTATAATTAAAATTTACATTGTTCTTCTTCCTTTCCATTTTGCGTTTCTATAACATTCCAGTATTCCGTTCACAATGATTTTTTACTCTTCTTTCAGGTGGTTAAATTGCAGAACTTTTAATTTAATGCGATTTTAAATAATTGTTGTAACCAAAGTTTATTTATAACCTTTAGAATTTTAAAGTATTGCATCAGTATCATGAAACAGGATTATTATTTTTTCTCTGTGATGATAAAAAATCTTCTATATTTTACTTTTACAACCATACATAAGTTATATCCTAAGTCAGTTTTATAAAAATAAGAATAATTAAAAAAACGTTAATTTTTTAAAAATTAAGTTGACAAAACAAAAAAGCAAATGTAAAATTAAGGGGAAAGAATATAAAACAATGTTATGGGCTTATAGCTCATTTGGTAGAGCGCCGCGTTCGCAATGCGGAGGCGAGGGGTTCGAATCCCCTTAAGTCCACCAATCTTAAAGTTACATGGTTATTAAATTTTAAAATATCCATGTAGCTTATTTTCATGTTTTTATAAATATTTTTTACAAACTATTTAGTAAATCAATGTAATGGAAAAGAATTTAATCGATATTATTAAGCTTAAACATCAGATTACCTGGTTTTAATCATTTATGAGTTTACTTCAATCTTGATTTTTTCCTGTTGAGCGGTTGAGCATGAATAAATTAAATACTAACACTTATAGTCAATATAATTAAGCCTTATGTCATGTTTATATTGTTAAATATTTTAAATAATATAATACACAGGGGTGGAAAATATGGACTATAAGCATCTAGGCAATAGAATTAGAGAAGAACGAATTTTAAATAGAATGACACAAGCTTGCCTTGCAGAAAAATCTGAAATCTCAACTAATTTTCTCGGACAAATTGAAAGAGGAGAAAAGATACCAAGTTTAGAAACTATTATAAAAATATCAAAAAGTTTAAATGTAACTATTGATAGTCTTATAAGAAATGTTAATTTATTAGATGATAAATTAATAACTTCCGAATTATTGTTAGCACTTTCTAAAATAAACAGAAATGAAAAAGCACTTTTACTAAATATAATTAGATGCTTTAGCTGTAACTACTCATCAGTAAATCATTATGAAGTAATTAACAACGACGATACAAATGATATATTTGTAATAAAAGATACAAATGGTATGCGTGAGTTTGAAGGATTAGTAATAACGGATAACATAAAACAAGAATTAAATAAAATCGGAGTAATAGATGTAGAATATATACCTATGTACTCAATAAATCGTACAACAAACGAAGTTATTAATAATTTATGGAAGGTAAATGTGAAACGCTTAGTTTACTTTGAATCTAAATTAGATCCTAATAAAATTCCTGATAACTTTGATATATGTTCTGATTGTAAAACATTAAGAAGGATATTTATTTCTGAACGCGTAAAGGATATATTTTTGAAAAATGGCTTAACTAAATACAAGTACATTAAACTACAAAAAAATAATCAAAGTAGTAATAAACTTGATTATTCTAATAATTAAAGTTTTAGGATAATTAAAAGTAAATGATTAAGAATATAAAATGCTTAATGCTACACTTTCATCGCCGTAAATACGTTCTTCAAATACAGGATATTAAGAGTAGATTGTTACTACTTAAAGTATTATAGTTCAAATTGACAAAGAAGACACGACTATTCTATATTTTTAGATTAAAAAATTAATTCAGCAGAACTAAAAAATTTACCAAGTTTTTCACTCGGTAACAAATAACTATTCAAGTATAAATTTTTCACGCAATAATATGTTATAAGGAAATGAAAAGCGGTATACATTTCAAAATTTTTTTTAAGTCTTGTGATGGAGCAGATATCGCTTTTTCTATGTTTTACTATAAAATAAACCCATCAGTTTTCAAGAAATTTGTTGAGGGCGTTTTTTGCATATATCTAAACTGTTTTTGAGTATTTTAAAAGCACGCACATCTTCTGAAAATTGCGATAGATGTGTTTTTCGTTTTTATAAGTATTTTTGCGGAAAGCATTAATGTTTACCCCTCTTACACAATTTAGGATCGCTGGTTTCGTATTTTTGAAATGCGTCGCCACCGGACACGAAGTTAGAGTGATACTCAAACTCATCACATGAGAAACAGTTGAAAAAATTTCTTTCGGAGGGTTAATTTTCAATCCTTCTCACTGGTTGATATTGAAGGGATCGAATTCGTCTCAAGCGGAGAAGAAGTTTGGGTACATTCAAAATTAGATATTTTTAGAAAATAGAAATAATACATAATAAGAGAGAATTTTAGTGAGTTCAAGATTTTTATTTGTTTGGGCGGATAGTGGTTTGTCTGCTTACCCTAAGAGCCTCTGCCACATCATTTTGAGACAAATCAAGAGATGCTTTAACTGATTTTAATTTAAGATTTTTAGCCAGGCATGTCTCACCTTACACCTTTCATTCAAATCTATATTACTTATTGTATAAGACAGTTGTAAATATGTAAAATATAAATTACTATTACTATGAACAAAATTACTTACTTGACATTTACTCAATTTTAAACTAAAACAGTTTTGAAATTTGTGTAAATACGATTTTTCTGAATTTTACATGAATTTCACTATAAAATATTGAAGTGGGGATTTAAAGTTGAACAAGACTAAAACAAAAACCATAGCATCTCTTGCCGCGTTGACAATAATATTCACAAGCACATTTTCAATTCAAACTTTTGCAGCCAAGACTGCACCAACGACAAATTCATCATTTAGAATAGGTACTGTCGGTTACATAATTAAAGAAATTATAGTGGATAATTTTTTAGTAAGAGGTATTCGTAATTTTATAACTTCTAAAATTAATGAATATAATAATGAAATTGATCGTGAAGAGCTTAAAGGGTTCAAAGATCCAAATGAAATCATAAAAAATCTTGAAGATATAGTTGAAAATAAATCTGAAATCCGAGTATATGGACAAGAAAAAGCCAAAGAACAAATATTTGATGCTTTAAGCGGTGTTATTGCAAGAATTGACAATGTGAAACGGAACGAAAATGATATTAAAGAATTGCGAGGAAACGTTGTTTACTTAATTGGCAGTCCTGGAATAGGCAAAACAAAAATGTGCTATGCAATCGCAGACGCATTTTTGAAACACCCCGAAAGAACTTGTATTTTCTGTCATAGCGAAAGTATTACCAGCGAATCCGACCTTGGCACACAGCTTTTTAAAACCGTTTCTTCAAAGAATGTGGGCATAAAACGCGAAAAAAATGCATATACAGGCAGTGATGGTATTATTGCAAAAGAAGAAGAATCACCAATGCTTGCACACGTCCTTGATTGGTGCGAATCTATCGTTATAATTGATGAATACGAAAAAATGAAGCAAAAAAGTGCTAAACCTGGAACAATGATAAATATTGGTGGTTATGCAATACCTAATCAAACTAGCATAGGGAATGCTCCTTCATATGATAATAGTGCCGATGAAATTATTCGCTCAATTGCTTCAACAGGTAGATATAAGTTTATGAATAAAGAAGTTGATTGTAGCAAAGTTTTGTTTTTAATTACAACCAATGAAACACGAGAAGAACTAGAAAAAAACTTCGGAATTGGCGGTACAGCGGGTGGGGGTGCGCAAAGACTTAACATTATTGAATTTGAATATCTATCCATCGAAGCTTGCCGAGGAATCATTAGTGATTTAGCCGAAGATGTAACAAAAGTTTTAACTGATAAAAACGGTCCATTTAAATTAGCAAGTGTAACCTTTGAAGAAGAAAGTTTAAAAGAGATGGCAAATTATATCTTTGAAGATAAGATCATGCAAGGGCGTGCCAGACACAAACTCGAAGATAAAATTTATAGCCTTTTTTCAAAAACAATGGGAAAAGACACAAACAAAAGTGTTACTATAAAATTTGTGCCAGCCGAAGAAAACATAAAAGCATATTTTGTTAAAAACTAAATATTAAAAGAGTATAAAAAAGTATAGAATATATTTGTATGGAGTCTAAAGAAAATACAAAAGTGGCTAAGACATTCTGAGATTGAAACCACAGGTATATTTATGTTCATATTTTAAAACCAAGGCAATTCATTGAAAGTGATAACAGAGATAATGTTTTTACACTCTAACAAATAAAAACATCATTCTACAAAATAGTTTATATTTATTTTTTAGAAAAACAGAAATCGAGAAAAAATAAAAACCGCATAGACACCTTAGAAAGCCAGTATCCGTGCGGTTTTTGTTTGGTGGAGATAAGCGTAATCGAACTGCTGACCTCTTGAATGCCATTGTAGTGTAGCATTTATTATATAGGTTTATTTGATTTTATATAATGCTGCTGAGTGCTATATTTCATGCGATTTTAAATGTCTATATATGTGTAACATTGGAAAATAGCTACTTTATAAAAACTTCTATAAAAAATAAATTCTTAGAAAATTCTTAGAAAAAATTTTTTATATCCTACTACCGAGGGAATAATTTATATTTACAAATTATTTACTATGAGTACCAAAAGTATTCATGGATTTTTTATATTCTAAAACAAAATGAAAGGAAGAAATAAAAATGGAAACGACATTATTGATAATCAACGCAGTGTTAATTTGGTGCGTTATATACCAAAGTTTACAAATAAAAAAACTTAGAAAACAAACAATAGAAGCATTTAGAAGAATATGTTTAAAAATATTCAAATAAGAAAGCGTAAATAAAAATTGATAATAAATATTTATTCTTTAAGTTTTATTCATCTTTAGGTGTAATAAAACTTTTTTGTAGATTTAAAAGATTTTCTGCCATTATCACAAGGTATTTTTGAGATTCTTCCGTTAAATCCTTACTAATATTTTTTAGTTTACTTATGTAGTGAGAAGAGTCAAGAATATCACCTTCCCCTGTTCTTAACCATTTTTCAGAAATATCAAAAATTGCACATATAGTTTTAATTCGCTTGCCTGATAAAGGAGTGCCACCACTTTCAATAGCAGAATATGCTGCTTGCGTAATTCCAATTTTTTCGGCAAATTCTGTTTGATTTAATCCCAAAAACTTGCGAGCTTCTCTAAGCCTTTTAAACATCATTTTCCCCTCTTTTCTAACTTACAAGATTTGATAAATATATAATACTACAAAAATGAGAATAAATCTACAGTTATTATAAATAACTTAATAAAAACTGTTGGGCTTTTATAAGTTTTATAATATAATATTATTGTAGGATTAATTTTAATTTAATTTTGCAATAAAAATCAACCCAAATCAGAATTGAAAGGCGGTGAAAAGGATGTACGCATTACAAGAACCCAGATATTGGTTGGAGCCACCAGAGCCTGAAACAGTAGGATACTGTGCAGAATGTGGACAAGACATTTATGCAGGCGAGGATATTTGGGAAATAAAAGGAGAGCTATATTGCGAATACTGTATGGACAGTTTTAAAAAAGAAGCAGAAAACGAAAATGGGAATTGCTTTTAAGATGTCATTTAAATTAGAAAGGTTCCGAGTTAAACGCTCGGAACAAAAGTCGAGTTTATTGTATCAAAAATATTTAAGGAGAACAATCAAAATATGAAAATTAAAGTATTATGTGACAGATGTTTTAAAGATGTCATTAAAGATGAAGTTTTATATAAATTTGGAAGTGCGGTTTACTGTAAAAAGTGCCATGAAGAAATTGAAAAAGAACTTTTAGACGAACTTGTAAAGGAATATTTAGAAAGTAAAGATGCCAAAAAACATAGACAATTAGAACTTGAAATTGAAAATTATCCATTCTTACGAAAGGAAGCGTAAAAATGAGTACGTTATATGAAATAACAAATGAATATGCCGAAATTTTAACAGATTGCCAAAACCAAGATGAACTATCTGATGAACTTATTACTAGACTAGAAAATATTAATGAAACATTTAGTGAAAAGGCAAATAACATCGCTTTAGTTATTGGAGAACTAACTTCGGATTGTGAAGCGATAGAAAATGAGTTAGAAAGGCTAAAACATAGATTGGAAGTTAAATCAAAAAACATCCAAAAACTCGAAAATTATTTAAAGGACAAAATGGTATATATAGGCAAAAACAAAATTGAAACACCTATACATACCATATCTATAAGAAAAAGTACACAAACAAAAATATCTGACAAATTTATAGGTTGGGCAATAGAAAATCAAAAAGAGAATTTTATCAATAAAAAGATAACATATACACCCGACAAGAAGCTAATTAAAGAAGAAATTGAAAAAGGTAATCTTGATTGTCCCTATGCACAGCTTATAGAAAATCAAAATCTAATCATAAAGTGAGGAAATAAAAATAACCGCACTTTAGCTTGTTATAAGACGAGTGAAGGAAAAGTTTATGTAATTAAAGAAATGTACGCAAATATAACAACAATACTGTTTTCAAATGAATATTAGAAAGGAATATAAAAATGAGTGACAAAAATATTTTAGATGAAACAGTAAACGAAATAAATAAAAAACAGGGCAAAAACGCCATAAAGAAAGCAAGCGAAATTACCCCTGAAATAGATAAAGCCTCCAAAGACATAACCTCTTTGGAGAGCAACAATAATTATTGTTTGAACAACGTTAGTTCAAGTAATAGTTTACCAGAAAATAAAGAATTGTCAAGAGGTGAAAACGTGTTTAAAGAACTTTATGAGGTTAATGTAAATGAACATATAGAAAAGAAAAATAATTTGTCATATTTGTCGTGGACTTATGCATGGGCGGAAGCTAAAAAACGCTTCCCTACTCTCACATATAAAATACATCTTTTTGGAGAAAATCAGCTTCCCTATGTTTACGATGAAAACACAGGCTATATGGTATTTACAGAAATCACGATTGATGGTCTTACCCATTCCATGTGGCTTCCCGTTATGGATAGTAGCAACAAAGCTATGAAAAATAAACCTTATACTTACGATACCAGATACAAAAAAGGTATTGTTGTTGAGCCTGCCACGATGTTTGACATCAACAAAACGATTATGCGGTGTTTAGTTAAGAATTTAGCTATGTTTGGGTTAGGGCTTTATATTTATTCAGGGGAAGATTTACCCGAAGTACAAGAAGAAATAAAGGAAGAAAAGAAAAACACAGCGGACGATAAAACTATAAATTTACTCGTCAGTGAAATAAAAAAATATAATGGACAAGCCGAAAAAATTAAACAAGGAATACTGACAAAATACAAAGTAAAGGAATTATTTGAATTAACAGAATCACAAGCAAATCAAGCAATAAATAAGCTAAAAAACTTTAAAAAGAAAGAGGAAAAAGAAAATGCTGAATAATTTTTCTTGTATGGGTAGATTTACTCACACTCCCGAACTGAAAATCACTCCAAATGGTAATAATGTAGTTAAATTTTCACTTGCGGTAGGACGCTCTAAAACTACCGCAGATAGTGAAAAAACAGCTGATTTCATAGATTGTGTGGCATGGAACAAGACCGCAGAGTTTATATGTAAACATTTTAAAAAAGGAGAGCCGGTTATTATAGACGGAAGATTTGAAACGAGAGAATACGAAGATAAGCAAGGTATAAAAAGAAAAGCGTATGAGGTGGTTGTAAGAGAAGTGAATTTTTGTGCATTCAAAAGGAATGAAGAAACTGATATAGATTTACTAGATGTTTCCAATGAAGATTTACCATTTTAAAAATGATTTAAAGGAGGGCAAAATTTGTATAAGCTGAATGATAGCCGAAGAAAACGTTTAAAGATATAGAAATGTATTAAGTGGCGGACTTTCTAAGGCAAACGTAAACAGATATACAAACGAAATAATATGCCTAAAGTAGATAACTACATAAAATTTTTGAATGCTTTTTATGTTTGGGAACAGCAGAATCCGTTGACCGCAATTCAGGAATGCATATTGATGAGGATATTACGCAGAGTAAATGCTTCAGGTTGGTGTGAATGGATAAAAGTTTCTAATCTTGAACTAATGCTTGAAATGCACATGACAAGTGAAATTACTTTTAGAAATAATAGAAACAGGCTTATTGAGTTAGGATTAATTGAATATAAAGCTGGTAAAAAAAGCAAGCCAAGCAGTTATAAAATCAATATGCCTGAAAAAAAGCAGATAATTTATAGCTTTGGAAAACAGGAAAATATTGAAAAAAGGGTATATTTATCATACCCAATAATATACCCAAAAACAATGACAAAGGTATGATGAATATACCCCAAATTATACCCAATTGTACAACCTATTTTATACCCAATAACTCTCAAATACCGCATGAAAAGTGCGTCTCTGATATCCCTAAACATAAAACTATAAACAATAAACTAAATACTGACGTATTTAATTATGCAAAAGACGAAAAAAATAATTGCTCTGATGTTTAGTCTTGGCTATTCGCTAGAAGATTTTAAAAAAGTTTTTGAAAACACACAAAAAAGCTCGTTTTTATGTGGTAAATCAGGTAATCAAGGCTGGAAAGCTAATTTTGATTGGCTCATAACAGAGGATAATTTTCTTAAAGTTTTAGAGGGTTCTTATCAAGATTTAGTCAAAGGAAATGCAGAAGTAAAGCCGAAAGCAGATAACAGCACAAATATAAACGATTGGATTTAAGGGGGTAATAATTTGAATAATACAGTATTTAGTGTGATTGATAATACTGTGAGAATTGCTAGAAATAATGAAGATTTTTGCGAAGAAGATTATAAAAATTCAGAGGGGCTTTTAATCTGTGGAAAGTGTCATACTCCAAGAGAAAAATTTTTAGATTTTGATAAAACAAGCAAGTTTTACGAGCGATATAAAAATCACCCTTTCCCTGTACTCTGCAAGTGTAGGAAAGAGCAAGAAGAAGCTGAAAATATAAGACAAAAGCAAATTGAAACTCAAATGTTAATAGAAAGATTCAGAAAAGAAGGAATTACTGATGAAAATTATTTAAAATACACCTTTTCATATGATGATAATAAAAATCCAAATATATCAAGAGCATGTAAAAAGTATGCACATAATTTTTCTTATATGTATAGACTTGGCAAGGGACTTATATTTTGCGGGCAAGTCGGCACAGGCAAAACCTTTTATGCAGGGTGTATTGCAAACGCAGTAATCTCGCAAGCCAGAAGCGTTTTAATAACTAATATTCCAAGCCTTATAACAAAGCTTGGATATAGCCAAGAGGGAAAAAATTATATTTTAAATAAAATTTCTTATGTTTCACTTCTTGTAATTGATGATTTAGGTGTAGAACGTGACACCCCCTATTCCCTGGAAAAAATTTATGAGATTATTGATACTCGTTATCGTTCGGGAAAACCTTTGATTATCACTACTAATCTAAAATATAAAGACATGAAAACAGACGAAAATACAAGTTACAGACGAATATACGACAGAATTTTGCAAATGTGCCACCCTGTCGCAGTTCTTGGCGAGAGTAGAAGAAGTCAAAAAGCTCAAGAATCATCAGATTTTATGAATGATTTTCTAGGACTAAACCAATTTTAAGAAGGTGAAAAGATTGAAAGAAATAGAGTTTACGCTCCCTATAAAAGTTAACTCGAAACTAAGTTTGAACAGCATTTACGGTGGACTTCATTGGGGAACACGAAGAAAACAATCTCAAAAGATACATGAAATCGTAAGACTTTCTATGAAATCTCAGAATGTAGCACAAAAGATGTTTGAAAAGCCAGTAAATATAGCCTTTAAGTGGCACTCTAAGCTGGATTTAGACAATCATGGATACATAGCGAAACTGATTATTGACGGTCTAAAGGGTTATATTATACGAGATGATACAGGAAAATATATAAACTCGATAACACATGAATACCAAAAAGATAAAGGAGTAAGAGTTAAAATCCAAGAAACTGAAACAATGAATAATTAACTGTTATGATTGGAGCGTGTAACTAATGGTAATATCAAAGCTTGATGAAGCTAGACAGACAAAGTTTCAAATAAAACTTTTAGAACAAAAAATACAGGAACTTAAAAGTAGCCTTGATATTCAAGGTGTGAAATACTCTTATTTTCCAAAAGCAAATGGATTAAAAAATAATCTTATAGAGCTTAAAATTGAAAGACTATTAGAACTTGAAACCAAAAAATATCACCTACAAATGAGAATAGATGAAGTTTTAGATGATCTTTCAAAACTTCCCGAACTTTCATATAAGGTTGTTTATTACCGTGATTTTGTTGGGCTTCGCTGGATTGATATTTCAAGAAAAATTGGTTACAGTGTATCTCAATGCCACAGATTTTATGCGATTGCTCAAAGCTTTAATTTGTAGTATAATATTATTAAAAGATTAAAATGAAAACGAGGTAAGTTATATGCCTATAATCTCTGCATTTTACGGACTTATAATAAAAATGTTCTTTATGCAAAGTGAACATAATCCCCCGCATATTCACGTTATATACGGAGAGTATGTCGGAATAATAGATATAAAAACTTTAGAAATGATGGAGGGAGATTTGCCAAATAGAGCTTTATCAATGGTAAAAGAATGGATGAAAGAACATAAAGACGAACTTTTAAACATATGGAATACACAGGAGTTTAAAAAACTTCCCCCTTTAAAATAACAAGAGAGGTGAATACTATGTTTTTTAAAGTTAAAGAAGTAAAGCCGATAGAAGATTACAATTTAATTGTAGTTTTTGAAAATGGTGCTATAAAAAAATATGATATAAAACCTTTATTTGATAAATGGAGTATATTCAAAGATTTAAAATCCAACAACTCTTTATTCAATCAAGTAATGGTGGATTGCCAAGGGTATGGAATTAAATGGAATGATGAGATAGATTTATCTTGTAATGAATTATGGAATAACGGAGTAGAAATCAAAACAGCATAAAAGCATTGATAAAAATTTTATTTGAGCATATAATAAATAAGAGCAAACCATTTAAGATACGGTTAGCTCGGAATTGTTTTGTAAAATAGCTGATACTTTAGCGGGTGTCTAGCTATTTTTTTATGCTCAAAAATGTTTTTATAATTTTTAATGTTACCAGTATCAGAGATAGTATTAAAAATACTTGCTGGAGCATAAAACCACCCCCCATTCTTTCGAGGGTAAAAGCCCGCCATATCTTAAATAGCTTACTCTTTTAAACTTATTTGCTTTTCTTTACTTCATCAATGAGAGTAATTATGCTGTTCATAGCTTCTTCGCCAAGTGGTTTGACTTTTTCTATCAGTTTATTCAGCGTATTAGGGCTTTTGTTTTCTACGTCGAAAAATTCTTTAAGAGTTATGCCAAAGTATTCACAAATTAAAATTAAACCATTTAAAGATGGAAGTGTAGTTCCGTTCTCGATTCGATTTATATAATTTTTATTTTGACCAATAGATAAACTCATATCTCTGGCAGATACCCCTTTTTGAGTTCTTAACTGAACTACTCTATCTTTTATAAAACTCTCGTCTATATATAACATCAGCTATTCCCCCCCTTGATAACATTATGAGGCGTATGTGGTACAAATATGCCACAAGGTTTGTGTAAAAGATATTGACCGGTGCCTTTAAATGTGTTATAATATAAATGTAAGCACTTTTTAATGTTGCAAAGCCACTTAAAAAGGTAGATTTATTAGAGGAAATAGGCGGTGGTGTATATTTATAAAAAGGAGAATGTATAATGAAAAACACAAAAAGAAAATTAGTCAGCAGAGTAGTCGGGGGAATTTTATGCGGAGTTATAGGGTTAACGTCTTTTGGTGGTTTGTCGGCAGAGGCTACAGATGTAAGTAATAAGCAAGCAACAAGTAGCATTACGGTATCGGAAAAAGAAAAGCAGTCAGAACAGCTTTATAGAACAAAAACAGGCAAATGCTATCACAAAGGAAATTGTGCTTGCTTAAAAAATTCTAAAGTAAAAGTAAGCCAAGAAGAAATCAAAGAAGCAGATTTAAAACCTTGTTCTAAATGTTGCAAATAAAAATATTCCCTCTTTTATAGAGGAATTTTCTTTTTACCGTAAAATAATATAGTAAATTTTACAGCTTATAAATTGACAAATTATCTTGCATATAATATAATAATATTAGAAACAATAATTTTAGGAGATGATATTATGAATACTGCAAGAGATATTATGAACTCTATCGTGCCAATATCAAGGTTTAATAAGGGCGAAGCTGGAAAAGTTTTTGATGAAGTATCAAAAGAGGGTGCAAAAATAGTAATAAGAAATAACGTTCCGACTTGTGTACTTTTGAATCCACAAGAGTATGAAAATATGCTTGAAGAATTAGAAAATTACAGACTTTATGCAGAAGCTAACAAAAGAATGAGTAGTCCTAATTATAAAACGATTTCAGAAGAAGAAGTTATGCAAAGACTTAACATAACCAATGAAGATATTGATGAAGTTGAGGTTGAAATCGAATAATGGAATGGATTTTAAAATATTCAGAAGACGCTTATAAAGATTTAGAGAGTTTGGATAATTCACAGCAAAAATTAGTCATTAAAGCCATAAGAAAAGTTTTAGAGAATCCTCTGCCTAAAAATGAGGGCGGATATGGTAAACCTCTTGAAAATCAATCGGGAATTAAGTTAGCAGGGTTACTTAAAATAAAGCTACTGAAAATAGGTATAAGAGTTGTTTATAAAATAGAGAGAAAAGACGGAGTAATGGAAATAATAGTAATTTCAGTTAGAGATGATAAAAAAGTTTACAAAACAGCACAGAAAAGAATAGAAAAAACTCCCCCTAGCGTAAAGAGGAGTTTTTAATCATTAAAATTCATAATGAGTCCATAAACTTAATATTTTTATGATTTTTTCTTCTTCTATGACTTCATAAACAAGTCTGTGCTTTATATTTATTCTTCTTGAATAAAGTCCTTTTAGATTATTTTCTAATTTCTCGTATGGTGGTGGATTTTGATAAGGATTATTTTGTATTATATTTATTAGTGCTTTCATTTTAGAACTGAGTCCTGCACTTTTTAAATTATCTGCATATTTAAGTGCATTTTTAGTATAGAAAATCTTATACATTACCACTCTACCTCTTCACTAGGTACACAATCTGAAATTTTAGTTTCTTTCCCTTCCATAATATCTTTTACAGTTCCGGGAAATTGGTTTAAATAAAGTGTTTCTATAAGACTATTATAATCAGATTCACTCATTACAATAGCATTCCCATTTTTTGTATTTACATTTATTATATCATTAAATTCAATAGCCTGATTAAAATATTCAAAAGCATGATTTCTAAAATTTGTAGCATTTGTGTTTGTCATTACTAATCACCTCTTATATAGTATATGTACATTATAACGTACATATGATTAAAAGTCAAGTGTTTTTAAATGATGACACAAAATGACACAATTATGAGAGATTTTGAGATAAGATGAGATGTCAAGATGTGGTAAAATAGTAGAGTAGAAATATACTTTCTATATGTGTCCCTCTGCTTATTTTTAAAATATATTATTTAGCTCCTTTTTAGGGGGCTATTTTTTATTGGAGTGTGATTGATATTAATACCCAAGAAATTGAATTAAAAGAGTTAAATGCTTACGAAAACAACCCTAGAATTAACGAAAAAGCAGTTAAGTATTTTGTAAACTCTATTAAAAATTTCGGATTTTTAGTCCCTATCGTAATTGACAAAGATAACGTAATAATCTGCGGACACACAAGATATTTAGCAAGTAAAGAATTAAATTTAAAAACTGTACCTTGTATAAGAGCCGAAAATTTAACAGATAAACAGATAAAAGCGTTTAGGATAGCCGATAACAAAATACACGAAAAATCAAACTGGGATGACGAGTTATTAAAAGATGAATTAATCGAACTAAAAAACTTTGGATTTAATTTAGAAGAATTAGGCTTTTTAGATTTTGAACTTGATTATATTTTTGGTAAGGAAGTGGATATTGATAGCTTATTTACAGAGCATGAAAGCGAAAAAACTAAAAAGGGAAAAAGGTTGTTTGCCCAGCTTGTGGACATGAATTTACACCATGAAAATATTTATTGCCGGCACATCTACGTATAAAGAAATAGTGAAGAGAAACACACCAAAATTTCTTTTAGAAAGTTATTTTTATTTTAAAGAATGGCAGATACCATTTATTAAAAATAGCGAAATGTTTTTGCTTGATAGCGGAGCATACACGTTTATGAACTCCAAAAAACATAAAAATCTTGATTTTGATAGTTATCTAAAAAATTATATAAATTTTATAAACAAATATGATGTGAAATACTTTTTTGAACTTGACATAGACGATGTCGTAGGATATGAAAAAGTTTTAGAATACAGAAAGATACTCCAATATGAGACAGGTAAGAAATGTATCCCAGTTTGGCATATAACAAGAGGTAAAGATGAATATATAAATTTATGTGAAAATTATGATTATATAGCTATTGGTGGAATGACCGATAAAAAAGTAAAGTCTAATATACAAAAATATTATAGGTGGTTTGAAGATATAGCTATTAAAAATAAAACGAAAGTACATATTTTAGGGTCAACGGACAGAAAAACTTTATCATCACGTTTTTATAGCGTAGACAGCACAACATGGTTAAATTGTTGCAGAGCTACGCAAGTACCGCAATTTATAGACGAAAAAATTAAATATTATGTAAAAGAAAACGCAAGAATAGCAGACTACAAAAATGCTATGGAGTATAGCTTAAAAGAATGGATAAAAATGCAGAAATATTGGGAGTTGAAGTAATGAAGGTTGTTAAATTAGTTTCAGGTGGAATTGATAGCTATATAATGTCCAAAGAAATTACGGAAGGAATAAATTTGTATGTAGACTTCGGACAAAAATATGCAAAACAAGAATTGAAGGCATTAAAAAAGTTAGGAGTTAAATTTGAAAAAATCACTATCAATACAACAGGTAAAAGTACAAATATAAGCGATAACTTTTATATAAATAATAGAAATTTATGCTTAGTTACGCTTGCCAGTATGTTTTACTCACCAGATATAATTTATCTTGGAGCAAATAAGTATGATAGCCATATTGATAAATCAGAGTACGAATGTGAAAAAATGTCTAAAATTCTAAGCAGATATGCAAACGAAAAATTAAATGGCAAAAAGGTAATTGTAAAAAGTCCGTATTGGAATAAATCAAAAGAACAGATGATAGAGGATTTTTCTGACAAACAAAAGCTACTCGATACTTTTTCCTGTTACAATCCTATTAATGATAAGCCTTGCGGTGATTGTCCTGCGTGTTTACGTAGGACTGTTTTATTAGAAAATATGGGTCTGAAGACAGGAGTTAAATTAAGTGAAAGAATTATACACGAAAATTTGAATAAAATTCATCCAAAAGACAGAGATAGATTGAGTAGACTTATATTTTATTTGCAAAAAAGCAATAAAGTTACAGCAATAGATATTGACGGTATTTTATGTGAATGCAGCAGCAAACCAATTTTAAAAAAAATTCCGATTAAAAGTAATATTGACAAACTAAACAATTTAGATGGATATAAGCTGTTATTTACTGCTAGATTGGGAGTAGACAGAAAAGATACAAAAGAGTGGTTAAAAAAACATGGTGTAAAGTACGATGCTTTGATAATGAGTAAACTTCCCTATCATACTTTAATTGACGATAGAAGTAAAAAGGAGTTTTGAAAGTGTATACGATAATTAAAAAGCTTGAAATCTCGGCAAGTCATAAGCTTAAATTAAGTTATAATAGTAAATGTGAAAACTTACATGGTCATAATTGGATAGTATATATTTATTTAAAGTCTGATAAACTCAATGAAAATAGCATGGTTTATGATTTTATGGATATGAAAAAATCTATTATGGATAAATTAGACCATAAGAATTTAAACAATATAGTAGAACAACCCACAGCAGAAAACATAGCAAAGTTTATTTGTGATGAGATAGGACAACAATGTTACAGAGTAACAGTACAAGAAAGCGAAGGGAACACAGCTATTTATGAACGATAAAAATTTAGAGATATGTGAAATATTTAGTTCAATATCGGGCGAGGGTTTGCGTTCAGGAACGCTCGCTACTTTTATACGATTTAGTGGTTGTAATATGAGGTGTTCATATTGCGATACGAAGTATCATAATGAAGTATCATACTATTTGGATATAGATTATATAAATCTTAACGACAATCTATTGAAGAAATTAAAAAATAGGAAGTTTGTAATTATAACTGGTGGAGAACCTCATTGTCAAAATCATACTAAATTAAAAAAGTTGATTGATTGGCTGCTTAAAAACGGAACAGAGATTATTGAGATTGAAACAAACGGAAAGTATTTAGATATATTTATTAAATTACTAAGTAAATATCATCAAGAGCAAAAAGTATGTTTTAGTGCTGACTTTAAAATTGAATATCTAAAAGATTATGAATATATAGTAAGTAGCCATTTAGGATATGAAAAGTTGAATAAAAATGACTGCATAAAAGTTATTGTAAAATCGATTGAAAATATTGAAGCAGCGAGAAAAATTGCAAACAGATTTAGAAATACAAATGTAATGGTATCTCCGTGTTATGATATGCTCTCTCCCACTGAAATTGCAGAGTATATTATTAAAAATAATTATCAAAATTTAAGAATGCAAGTTCAATTACATAAAATTTTATGGGAGGTAAATGCTCGTGAGAAGTAATAAAAAAGGAGAAAAATCGATAATAAATCTTTTTAAATCGCTCAATATAGAGTTACTTGAAGACACACCAAAAAGATATTTAAAAATGCTTTCAGAACTCACACAATATCAAAATATCTCAAATAAAGAAATCGCAAAAAGCGTTGATAAAATTTTTCCTATTAATAATAAAACAAACTCAAAGGATATGGTAGTAGTTAAAGACATTGAAGCGTTTAGCTTATGTGAGCATCATATTGCATTGATTTACGATATGAAAATAAGTGTTGCATATATACCAAATAATTTTGTTTTAGGTCTTTCAAAGATAGTTAGAGCAAGTGAGATGATATGTAAACGATTACAATTACAAGAACGCATAGGCAACGATATTTTAGAAGTTATGAAAATTTTAACTAAAAGTGAAGATATTGCAGTACATATAAAAGCTAAACACAGTTGTGTAACAGCAAGAGGAATAAAAAACGGAAGTTCTGAAACGATTACAACAAATTTTAGTGGTATATTTTCTGACAATGACGAAATAAAGATATCCTTTTTAAATAGTCTAAAAACATAGTAGGTGTCAAGATGAATAATGAGAATTTAATACCTCAAAATCAACGTACGCAAAGAGAACGCAAAGAAATTTCAAGAAAAGGAGCAAAAGAAGCTAACAAAAATAAACAGATTAAAAAAACGCACAGAAAGTTATAAAAGATGTATTATATTCAGGAATAACGCTTCCTGAACTTAAAAAAATGGTTGATAAAATGGATATTTACAAAGGTGAAAAAGATAAAAATAATCTTCTAGCTTTAGTAATTTCAGTTTTTGTAACAGGAGTAAAAAAGGGTGATAGCAGAATACTAAAAGATTTAATTGAACTTGCTGGAGAAAAACCAGCAGAGAAAATACAAATAACCTCACAGGATAACACTATTTTAGAAATTCAAGAATATTTATCTTCAAAGAAGAGAATAAAAAATGAATGAAATAAATAAATTTGAGTATTTAGATTTAATTACTGATGAGCCGTACATTATAGGACAAAAAGTTGGATTTAGAGACTTAACTATACTTCACAATGAGTGGATAAAAAACATTATGGGAATAAACAGCAATAAAGACTATACCCTACTTGCTCACAGAGGAAGCTACAAAACAACTTGTTTGACGATTGCAGTATCATTAATGCTAATTTTAGAGCCGAACAAAAACATAATTATTCTTAGAAAAACAGATAGTGATGTCAAAGAAGTAATCAAGCAAATATATAAAATAATGAATAGTAAACTTTATCTATTTTTAGTAAAAGCAATTTATGGGATAGATTTAGTTTTTAGAGAGGTATCAGCTTTTAATTTAAGTACCAATTTAGCTACACATACCAAAGGTACAAGTCAAATTTTAGGTTTAGGAATAAAAACATCTATCACAGGGAAGCATGCCGATACAGTAATTACAGACGATATTGTAAACTTGAAAGATAGAATAAGCAAACCGGAGCGAGAGCTTACAAGACTTTCATATATGGAACTGCAAAATATAAAAAATCGTAGTGGAAGAATTGTAAATACAGGTACACCTTGGCATAAAGAGGATTGTATTTCAATTATGCCGAACATTCAAAAATATGACTGTTACCAAACGCATTTAATAACAAGAGATAAACTGGAACAGATAAGAGGGGTAATGTCTCCCTCTTTGTTTTGTGCAAACTATGAACTAAAGCATATTGCAGACGAGGATTGTATGTTTAGCAATCCCATATTTACTAATGATAACGACTTAATGCTCGGTGGAATTGCTCACATAGACGCAAGTTATGGCGGTGCAGACGGAACAGCTTTTACAGTTTTAAAACAGCATGGAGATAAATTTATTGTGTTTGGAATGCGTTGGAGTAAGCATGTTGACGATTGTTTGAATATCATTTCGAATTATATGCGTATTTACAAAGTAGGTACGATTTATTGTGAAAGAAACGCAGATAAAGGGTACCTAGCAAAAGAACTTAGAAACAGAGGTTTTATAGTAGGTGATTATCAAGAAAGTATGAATAAATTTATTAAAATAAGTACGTATTTAAAGCAAAATTGGAAAAATATTACGTTCTTAGAGTGTACTTCTCCCGAATATATAAATGAAATTTTAGATTATACAGAAAATGCTCCACATGATGATAGTCCAGATAGTTTAGCAAGCCTTTTAAGACAGATAACCAAAGGTAAATGGCTATATTAGTTAAACTATGATATAATAACTATAGGAGGCGATATGTGTGAAAGATAAATACGATATATTGCTTGATTTAAGAAAAAAATTTTTAAAAAGTAGCTTGTATAATTCTTCGTATGCATTCAAAAATTATTTAGAAAGTTTTGAAATAGAATATACTCACGAATCAACTGCTATTGAGGGAAATACATTAACATTACAGGAAGTTAAAACAATTCTAGACGATAAAATATCAGTTGGGGAAAAATCTCTTAGGGAAATATATGAAATAGTAAACCATCAGAACGCTTTTAATTACGTAAAAGAATGTATTAATGAGAAGAAAAGTCTGAACGAAGAAATAACAAAAAATATACATAATATATTGATGAGCAATATATTTACAGGTGGGATTTATAGAAACGTACAGGTTTGGATTAAAGGTGCAAAACATAAGCCACCACTTCCAAATGAAATGTATAGTCAAATAAAAGAATTTTGGAGTACATTGACTAGTAAATATAAGGATAATGGTGTGAAGTTAGCGGCATATACTCATGGAGAATTTGTTAAGATACATCCATTTGAAGATGGAAACGGAAGAACATCAAGACTTATGATGAACTATCAGTTACTTTCAAATAACTTTTTGGCTGTAAATATCAAGAAAAAGGACAGATTAAAGTATTATGAGACATTAGATGAATACCACACCAAAGGAAACTTAGAGCCATTTTATGAAATGATTTTAGACTTAAGTATAAAACAGTATAAAAATTTACTTGCAGAATAAAAACTATAAAAACATCTTTGAGTTATTAGGGATGTTTTTTTATATGGGGAAGTGATAATATTTGAGTATATTTGAAAAATGCAAAATAGAACAAAATATTAAAAAAATTATTGACAATGATTTAGGGAGCAAAATAAAAAAGAGAGCCAAAAAAGATAAAGACTATTATAATGCCAAGCATGATATTGAGAATTATAGAGTATTTTATTTCAATTCAGACGGACAGCTTGTGGAAGATACAACTAGAAGCAATATAAAAATCAGTCACGCTTTTTATACGGAACTTATAGACCAAAAAACAAGCTATTTATTAAGCGGATTTGATGTTTATTCAGAACAGGAAAAATTAAATAATGAATTAAAAATATATTTTGATGATAGTTTTAAATCTGAACTTTCAGAATTGGTTGAAAATGCAAGTAAAATAGGATTTTCATATATGTATGCACAGCTAGGTAAAGACTTTAGAACCCATTTTAAATATGCTGACGGACTTGGAATAATAGAGGTTATAAATCCTCTAACAGAAGAAACAGAATACATAATAAACTATTTTATAAAACGAATTGACGAAGTTACAAATAAAAAAGTTATTGCGGTAGAAATTTACGATAAAGAGCAAACTTTTTACTATATAATAAAAGATAATAAGCTAACTGCTGATATATCAAAACCTATAAACCCTAGACCTCATAAAATGTGGAGAGAAATTGAAAATAATAATATAAAAATAAAAGGTGATAAATTTGGCTTTATCCCCTTTTTTAGACTTGATAATAATGAGGACAAGTATAGTGACTTAAAACCAATTAAAGCAATTATAGATGACTATGACTTAATGAGCTGTGGTCTTTCAAATAATTTACAAGATGTCGCAGAGGGAATTTACGTTGTAAAAGGTTTTCAAGGAAATGACTTTAACGAACTGCAAAATAATATCAGAGTTAAAAAAATAGTAGGTGTTGGAGAACAAGGGGATTTGGATATAAAAACAATCTCTATTCCCTACGAAGCAAGAAAAGCTAAGCTGGAGCTTGACGAAAAAAATATATATCGTTTTGGAATGGGATTTAATTCCTCACAAATTGGTGACGGAAACATAACAAACATAGTAATTAAAAGCAGATATGCACTTTTAGACCTTAAATGCGACAAAATGGAACGCAGACTAAGGTCTTTTTTACAACCTATAATAGAAATTATTTTAAATGAGATAAATGATAAATATAAAACTAATTATATGCAAAGAGATATTGTTTTAGACTTTACTAGACAAATTACGACAAATAGTTTAGACAATGCAGAAGTAGAAAAAATTGAAGCAGAAACTAAACAAACCCAAATAAACACTATTTTAAATGCAACAGGACAACTCCCAGAAGAAACAATAGTAAAGCAAATTTGCAGTATATTAGAGCTTGATTTTGACGAAGTACAAACTAAATTACAGGAAAATATTAATACAAGAAAGTCGATAAATAAACTCTCTGATGAAATATTCGGTCTTGAAAACGAGGGTGGCGAGCCTTGAATAAATACGAAAAGCAAATAAATAAAATTCTTTTAGAGCACGAAGAAAAAATGCTCCAAAATCTTGAAACAGCCTACAGTCAAGCTTTAGCAGATATAAAAAAGACGATTAAAGAATTAAAACAATCTATATCACAGTTAAAAGAAACAGGAGCTAAGCAGAGCTTAATTAATTCAAAGATTTACCAACTTGAGTATCAAGAATTATTAAAAACTCAAATAAATGCAAGTCTTAATTTACTATCTCAAAAGAACATAACCAATGTAACAGAATTTTTGCAAGAGATGTATAAGGATAGTTATTTAGGAAATGTTTTTAATCTTCAAGCATTTTATGAAATTCCAATTTATGCACCAATAAACGCAAAACAACTTGTAAAAGCAATCATGACAGATACCGCAGGGCTTAAATTTTCAGAAAGGTTGTACGCTGATATTGATAGTCTTAAAAGCCATGTAATAGCTGAAATTTCAAGAGGAATTGCACAGGGTAATAGTTATATGGAAATAGCGAGAAATATCTCAAAATTGGCGGAAATCAGCTTTAATAATGCCTATAGAATTGCAAGGACAGAGGGTGGTAGAATTTCAACGCAAGCACAGCTTGATAATATACAAGAAAGTATAAATGAGGGTGCGGATTTACTCAAGCGTTGGGACGCAACTCTTGACACAAGGACACGCCAAACTCATCTTGAGCTTGACGGACAAACGATAGAATATAACGAATATTTTAAGAGTAGTGTGGGAGAAGTTTTTGCACCTCATCAGTTTGGAATAGCAGAGCAAGACATTAATTGTAGATGTAGACTTTCAAGCGTTCCACGCTTCGATTTAGACGATAAAAATACAAAAAGAAAAGATAATATAACAGGCGAAATAATACCATATAAAACTTATGAAAAATGGAAAAAAGAGTATTTAAAAAATTAATTTTAAAATATCTATTGACCAAATGATACTATATATGATATTATATATAATATAAGAGGTGAACAAATGTCAAGTATAGAAAAAATAATTGAAAAAATGAAAAATCAGCCTAACGGAATAAAATTTTCAGAGATAGAGAAAATACTAAATTATATGGATTTTTACGAAACTAGACAGAAAGGTTCTCACAAAAGATTTAAAAATAAAATTACGAATGAAACTTTAACTCTGCCGGTACAAAATCCCTTGAAAGCAATTTATATAAAACAAATCTTAAAATTATTAGGAGATGAAACAAAATGAATGCAAGTGAATATTTAAAACTTCCATATAAAATATCTATTCAAGAAATAAATGATGAAAGCGGACATTATTTTTTTGCAACGGTAGACGAATTTCCAGGTTGTATGAGCGACGGAAAAACAGTTGAAGAAGCTTATAAAAATATTCGTGAAGCTATGGAGCTTCATATATCAGAAATGATAGAGGAAAATATGAAAGTTCCTTTGCCTTTAGCTTCTGAAAAGGAAGAATATAGCGGAAAATTTGTTATAAGGATTCCTAAAACCTTACACAAAAATTTAGCATTAAAGGCTCAGCGAGAAGGAGTTAGCTTAAATCAATACGCACTTTTTAAACTTGCTAACTAGTATAAAAATATTTTAGATTACAGACCACCTAAGAGGTGGTTTTTCTTTTGTCTTTTTAAAGGCAAGACATAAAAGAAGCGAAAACTTTAGTCGTGTACGATACACGTAAAAAACGTATAAAGGAGTAAAAGAAAATGCAGATGTATTCTATGAGCTACTATTAAAACTTATAAATAGCACAAATGCAACAGCAATAATGGTAAATGGAGATATGAAAACCAAAATACAGACAGTTGCAAGAGTTTTAGGATATAAAACGGAAAGCGAAGAAGCGTTTGGCAGGGTTGTAACTACAATTGGAGAAAATAAAGTAAGAATTATAGACTTAAAAAATAAGTATTCTGTAAGTGGAGAAACTGTAACTGAAACACCTATTATAGGCATACAGTCAAGAGAATTTGGAGAAAGTGAAAGCAAAGTGGCAGTTACAGGCTTAACAGACATTTATGCTGCCAAATTTGACGGATACGACGGGTTTTTAGGTGTAACAGTTACAGGAGATAAAGTAATTGATAGCTATCTCCCCGATTTCTCACAACCTGGAGCAGTAAAAACAGGCGAAGTTGAGATGATAGGAGCAGTAGCCCTCAAAAATAGCAGAAACGCAGGAGTTTTAAGAAATATAAAAATAATATAAACAAAGGAGAATTAAAAATGGCGGTTAAAACAGTTCAAAGTGATGTTTATATAGTAGAAACACCCGTTAAAAACTACAATGGAACAGTTGCGGGTGTTCAATTTGCATATGGAAAAGCAGAAGTGCGAAGTGGGTGGATTTTAAATTGGTTTAAAGAAAACGGATATATTGTAAATAAAAAGTGAGGTGCAAAGTTTTGTTATGGACAATAGAAGAACTTAAAAAAATGGAAGAATTTAAGGATATTCCCGAAGAAACTTTAAAACAAAAAATGAATGCTATCGAATCAGCAATCAGAGGTTATACTAACAATAAATTCCAAAATACGAGAGTACGTTTTGAAAGCGAAAGCAAAGGAAACGTGCTCTTTAGTTATAACGATAATATAAAAGTCGGTGATACAGTAGAAATTAGTCAAAGCATATCGAATAATGGACTTTATGTAGTTACCGAAATTAAAAACAGAAATACATATGTTGATAGTCAGTTATCAGAAAATATTTATAATCTAGTTACTAAAATTGAATACCCAAAAGACATTTTAGAGGGTAGTTTAGGAATGTTGAAGTGGAATTTAGACAATGCAGATAAAATAGGAATTGCAAGCGAAAGTCTATCAAGGCATTCCGTTACTTATTTTAATATGGATAAAACAAACACAGTGAGTGGTTACCCTATTTCAATAATGGGGTTTTGTAGTCCATACATGAAGGCAAAAACATGAAAAAAATAGGCGGAAACATTAGGGCTATAATTCAAATAAAAGAAACAAAAAGAAACGATTTAGGCGAAACTGTAACGGAATTTAAGTATTTTAAGACGATAACAGGATATTTAGACTATATAAGTGGTGAAAGCACATTTGCGGTGTATAATGCTAAGCTTCAAGATACAACTCATATTTTTATTTGCGATTATGAAGAATTACCCGAAGAAAATAATATTTGTTTAGAAATTGACGGAAAAATATATGAAGTCAAATTGGTAGATGTTCCAATGGGCATTAATCATCATATGGAAATATACTTACATTATGTTGGAGAGTGAAATACTTGGCTACTGTAGTTGAATTAAAAGACTATACAGATAAAATTCTTTCTAGTTTTGAAAGAAAAGCAAATACTTTTTTACTTGAAGTTAAAGAAAGCATTTCAAGTCAGGCGTCTATTAATTCTCCTATTGATACAGGAAATTTATCAAGGAGCTTCTTGACAGATAGTTTTGTCAATAAAAGTGAAAAAACGGCATATATAGGTTCAAGTCTTAAATATTCAGTATGGCAAGAATTTGGCACAGGAGAGTATGCTTTAGAGGGTAATGGACGTAAAGGTGGGTGGATATATAAATCGCAAAAAGACGGCAAGTTTTACCGCACAAGAGGAATTAAACCTCAAAGAATGCTATATAAGGCACTTCTCACTAAAAAACCATTAATCAAGAATCAAGCAAAAAAGATATTGGGGGCAATGAGTAAAAATGGGTGAAAAAGAAGTCCTCAAATGCGTTTATGAGGAATTGACGGCTTTAGGGATAAATTACTATTACATGATAAATGACAGTTCAGATGTTATATATCCTTATGTTACAGGCGAATATTACGAGTATGATTATAAATTTGAAGACGGAAGTACAAGCGGAGAAATTCTCCTTGAAGTATGGACAAGAAAAGCAGAAAAAGAATTAATTGAAATCAAAGACATGATAAAAGAAAAGTTTAAAAATTACCAGATAGCTATATCAGACAATGGTATGGCTATTGGTTTATCCATTAGTTATCTAAGCAAAACACCTAGAAGAACAGAAGTAGAAGGACTTAAAAAGCTTGAAATAAGATTACAAATAAATTATTGGGAGAGTGAATAAAAATGGCTTTAAAATCACATGGAATTACTTCAACGACACCAGAAAATTTATTATTCAGTGCAGGAGCAATTTATAAAAATTTAAAGTATGAAGAAGAAACAGGGTGGAATGGGACTGTCCTTGGAGCAACAAATGGCGGTATCACGCTATCTATTACACCAGAATATGTGGATGCTGAAATGGACGGAGCGAGCGTCCCAGTCAAAGGAGCAAAGATAAAAGTAGCAGAAACAGCAACAATGGAAAGCAATATGACAGAGTTTTCAGAAGGTGTTATAAAAGACAGCTTACACCTTGAAGAAGATGCAACCGCAAGCATAACAGGCTATAAAAAGTATATAAGCAAGCGTTCTATATCAAATGATGATTATTTAGAAAATATTGCCTATGTCGGGACTTTAGTCAGCGGAAAACAAATTATAGTAATACTTCCCAACGCAATATGTACAAGTGCTTTAGAACTTCAAGGGCAAAACAAAACGCAAGCTACATATAAGATAACTTTTGAATGCACTGCAAGTTTTGAGCAAGACGATTTAGAACATTTACCATACGAAATTTATTATCCACAAGATGAAGTTACAGAGCAAAATTAAGGAGTGAACTAAATGTCAGGGAAAAAATATAAAATAAGAACACTCATGGGAAAGGATATATTTAAAATCTCAAAGTTTATTAAGAAATTAGGAATAAATAAACTGCAAGCTATATTTAGCGATAATGAACTTTCAAAATCAATAAATAATATTGTGAGTCATGGAGAAAATCAAGATATTGCAGAAGTAGGTAAAATAGTTTCTGTATTTGTTTCTACTGTAATTGACGGTCTTTGTGATGTGGAGGAAGAATTAAACGAGTTATTGGAAAGCGTAAGTAATTTAAGCAAGGAAGAAATAAGCGAGTTGCCTTTTAAAGATTATATCGGCATGGTTAAGGATTTATTTATGCAAAAGGATTTTATGGATTTTTTCAAGCATATACAAACCTTATTTGCCAAAGTGTAAATAAAGGGAAAGGCGAACTAAGTAAATTTATAGGGTTACTATATTCAAAATATAGCGACCCTATTTCTTTTTTAAATATAGGACATGAAACAGTAGGAATATTTGAAACTGTATTGAGTGTTTATATTGATAAAAATAATCAGCAATTATGGGAGTTGTATTTACATTTTAAACCTAAAAAAAGCTTTAGAGATTGGAAAAATTCTATTGGTGTAAACAATATTTCTAATACATTATTAAATCACATATATGGCACCAAAAATAAAGAGGAAACAAACAAGATAGTAAATAATGCAAATAATATTTTGAAAGGATTTAGACCACAAAACAAGCGTAAAAAAAGGTAGGTGAATTAAATGGCAGAAGAAGTATTAAGTTTAGTAGCAAGGGTATCTCTTGATGACAATAATTTTAAAAATGGACTTAAAAATGTTCAAAGCCAAGCTAAAAACCTTACAAATAACCTAAAAGATGTATTTTCTGGAATTGGGAATACTTTAAAAAATATTGGGGATACAATGTCTAGTTGGGGTAAGACAATATCTATCGGAATTACTGCACCAATCACAGCTTTAGGAGTAGCCACAGCAAAGACCTCTATTGATTTTTTAAAACTCAAAGAAAACACAAGAACAGCTTTTAAAGTGCTTTTAGGAAGTGCCGAGGAAGCAGAAAAAATGCTAAACGACCTCTACACTTTTGCCAAAACAACACCTTTTTCCTATGATACATATTTACAAGCAGGGAAACAGTTAGTAGCTATGGGCGTTGCCGCCAAAGATACTATTCCCTATCTTGACGGGATCACAAACGCTGCGATCGCCACAGGTGCAGGACAAGAAGGCATTACCACTTTATCAGAAGCAATCGGAAGAATGTCATCAAAAGGTAAAATTCAGCTTGAAGAATTGAATCGTATGATAGAACTTGGCGTGCCTGCGGTAAAAATTTTAGGTAACGCCTATGGAGTAACGGAGCAAGAAATTTACGACATGATGTCGAGTAGCGAACTTTTAGCAAATGAGGCACTTCCAAAACTTTTAGACGGAATGAACAACGGAACTAATGGTGTGAATGGTATGACCGCAGCCTATGGAGGACTCGCAGGCGAAATGAAAGGAACTCTCGCAGGAGCACTTGACAGTCTAAGAAGTAAATTTAGAAATATGTCCGTTGAAATGTGGAACAGCGAAGAAGCATACCCAGTTTTACAAGAAGTTATTCGTAGTTTTACTAAAACTTTAGAAGTATTACCAAAAGTATTTGTAAGCCTTACAAAAGCAGTTGTGCCAGTTTTAACTGTTGTCAATGAAAAATTGCAAGCGTTTGGAGAATATTTAGATAATGCAAACCCGAAACAACTTGAAGCAATCGGTAAAGCCATACTTAGCCTAGCAGCTGCAGAACCGGTTTTAATAGTTATAGGAAAATTAACAAGTGCCTTAGGTAGTTTATTTTCAGTAGTTAGCAGTATTGCAGGTGCACTTCCAACTATCGGGAGTACATTATCAGCAGTTGCAAGCGTAGGATTTTCCCCTATTCTTGCAGTAGTAAGTGCAGTAATAGGAGTATTTGTATTTTTACGTGAAGAATGGGATAAGGTTATAGCAACTTTCACAGGGTGGATAGAAAAAACGGGTATTCTGCAATCCTTTCAGAATTTGTGGGAACAAATACAAAATGTATGGGAAAAACTCGGAGGATTAAAGGACTTATTTTACATTGTTGGCGGTGTTATAGTAGCTTCGCTTATTCCAGTAATCACAAGCATAATGGGAGCGTTTAATGGGTTAGTCAAATCTTTAGATAGCATTATTAAAATTATAGGTGGAGTAATTGACGTTTTAGCAGGAGTAGGACAGGTTTTACTTGGCGTTTTTACGCTTGACAGTGAAAAAATACTCGGTGGATTTAGCACGCTCTGGCAGGGAATTAAAGATATATTTATTGGTGCAGTAGAGAGTATTTTGGGATATATCAGCGGATATTTTGAGGGAATTTGGAGTTTTATTTCCAGTTTGCTTGAATCGATAGGTTTATCACAGTGGCTGACGGACACATGGAATAATATTACATCTTGGCTGGCAAATATATGGAATAATATTTCTCAATGGTTTACAAATATCTTCAATGGAATACAAAACTTTTTTACTGCAATAGGACAATATATAACAGTTGGATTTATGCTGATAGGGACTGTAATAAGCACATTAGCACAGATTATTCTGCTTCCATTTATGATGATTTGGGAAAATTGCAAACAGTATGTCTTTAATGCCTTTAATACAATAAGTAGTTTTTTAATCAATATTTGGAACTCAATACTAGTCTCTTTAATGCCAATTTTGCAAAATATATCTAATTTTTTTATAAACACTTGGAATACCATAAAAATCAATGTAACAAATACTTTAAATAGTATATGGAGTGTTATTCAAAGCGTTTTTAGCAGTATTTCAGGATTTTTAACTTCTATATTTAATAATATTTTAAGTACCACCACGAGTGTTTGGAACAGTATAAAAAACTCTATTTCTAGTGTTATTAATAGCATATGGAGTACAATCCATAATATTTTTAACAATATAAAAAACTTTATCGTCAATACCTGGAACAGCGTAAAATCTACAACTACAAGCATCTGGAACAGTATAAAAAATGCAATCACACAGCCAATTCAAAACGCTTTTAATTCAGTAAAAAACCTAATTGACAGAATGAAAAATTTATTTAATTTTTCGTGGAGTTTACCCAAACTAAAACTACCTCATTTTAGAGTAAGTGGTTCATTTAGTTTAAATCCTCCGTCAGTGCCGAGCTTTGGTATAGATTGGTATAAAAAAGGAGCAATTTTAAATGAGCCCACAATATTTGGAATAAATCCATTTAAAGGTAATTTAATGGTCGCAGGAGAAGCAGGAGCAGAAGCAATCGCACCTATTGACACGCTTCAAGATTATGTAAAACAAGCAGTAAGTGACAGCACAAACAGTAAATTAAATTCGCTAATAACGGCAATATTTGAACTATTAAAACAGTATTTACCTAATATTTCAAATCAAAAACTTGTACTTGACACAGGGGTAATTGTTGGCGAACTATCACCACATATAGACGATAATTTAGGAAATCTGAATATTTTAAAAATGAGGGGTAATTAGATGAATAATAACGTGATATTTACAAGATTAATTGATAATAAAGCAATAGAAACTTACAATGATTTTGGACTTATTCTTTCCCCTTTTGAACTTGAAATACCAGAGGTGCAAACAAATTATGTGGACGTTATAGGTCGTGATGGAAGCATTGATTTAACAGAAATTTTAGGGCAGATAAACTATAAAAACAGGGAATTAAATCTTGTTTTTACTGTACCAAACGGAATAAAAAGTACAACTAAAATTTATAATGAAATTTCAAATTTTCTACATGGACAAAGGACTAAAATAGTTTTACCCTCTTTTGAAGATTATTATTTAATTGGCAGATGTAAAATTAATAGCTTAGATAGAGCCAAAAAGAATAATCAGATAACTGTTAATACGAATTGTGAACCATATAAATACAAAAAAGAAATAACAGAAGTTACTGTAGAAATAGGGACATTGCCATATAAAGTAATAATAAATAATCTTAAAATGCCAACTATCCCTACCATTATAACAACAAATAATGTTTTGATGAATTTTGAAAATACTGATTATTCTTGGGGCGAGGGTGAACATTTGAATACGTCTATCGTTTTAAAAGAGGGAGAAAACATATTTATATTTAAAGAGGGAAGTTCCGGAACAGTAACATTTTCATATCAAGAGGGAATGCTATGAGATACATTATAAAGTGTGATGATTATATTTTACACGATAGCAAAAATCAGATTTTAAAGGTTGGAAATCCAAAGCTAACTCTTGAACTAAACAAAAATGGTACTCTCACATTTACAATATATAACAATCACCCTTACTTTGAAAAAATAAATAAATTAAAATCTATAATTAGTGTGTATCAAGACAACGTTATAATTTTCAAAGGCAGGGTTTTAGATGATACAATGAATATTTATAAATCAAGAAATATTACAGTTGAGGGCATTAGAGCATATTTGTTGGATAGTATTTACCGCCCTTTTGAGTATCAAGGAGATATTTCAGAATTTTTAGAAAGTATAATTAATAGTCATAATTCACAAGTTAATGATTTTCAAAAATTCAAATTAGGGAATGTCACAGTTACAGACCCCAATAATTATATAAATCGTTCAAGTATAGAATATCTTACAAGTTTTGAAGTTATAGAAAGCAGATTGATAAAAACGCATGGTGGGTATTTAGTTGTAAGATTTGAAAATGATGGAAATTATTTAGATTATTTATCAGATTTTCCCTATACATCTACTCAAACGATAGAATTTGCAGTTAATCTTAATGATTTAACTCAAAAAATAGACGGAAGTAATATAAAAACAGGAATTATTCCCTTGGGTGCCAAACTTCAAGATAGCGAGGGAAATGAAACAGACGAAAGACTAACAATTAAAAGTATAAACGATAATAAAGATTATTTAATTGATGAAGAAGCAGCTAGTTTATACGGGAAAATATTTGAAGTTGTAATATGGGAAGATATAACACTACCTCAAAATTTATTAAAAAAGGCAGAAGAATATTTAGCCGATAACATCATGTTTTTGATAACTCTTGATGTATCGGCTATTGATTTAAGCACACTAAATAAAGACATAAATTCCTTTAGATTAGGCGAATATGTAAGGGTTAAAAGCAGTACGCATAACATAAATAAAATTTATTTACTAAAAAAATTAAGCATTGATATAGAAAACCCCTCAAAAACACAAATACAGTTAGGCGATAGTTTTAAAAGCCTAACTGATATTAGTATTGGGCAAAATAGTACATCAAATGACTTAATAACTAGAGTTGGGACAATAGAAACGCATTATGTTCCCAATAAAGAGCTTACAGGGATAGTAAATGAAAAAGTTGAGACTAACAGCTTTATTCAGCAACTTCCTGAAAACATATTATTTCAAGTATCAGAAAATTATACAAAGAAGTCAGATTTTAATGAATATCAAAATCAAGTAAGTACGAGATTTAGTCAAACTAAAGATGATTTTACAATGCAGTTTACAGAGATAATAAGCCAAATAAATGGCATGGATGGTGAAACAAAACAACAATTCAATGAAATTGTAAAATACATAAGATTTGTAGACGGAAATATTATTTTAGGACAAGTTGATAATTCCCTACTTCTTAAAATTTCAAATGACAGAATTTCTTTTATAAGCAATAATCTTGAAATTGCGTATATGAGTGGCGGTAGACTTTACATAACAGACGGAGAATTTTTAAACAGTTTGCAACTTGGTAATTTTACTTTTGAACCAAGAACAAATGGTAATTTATCGTTTTATAAAAACAAAAAGTAACAACAATGAACAAATAACAAAGAACAGTGAATAATTATAAAAAATTATTCTTTGTTAATTATTCATTATTCATTAGAGCGACTGAAAGGAGCGACATTGTGGGAACATCAAGCACATTTTCAACGAGTAACAGCCATGTAAAATATAATATAAAAATATATCAAAATTGGCAGAGTGTAGAGGGAAATTATTCTAATGTGACGGTAAAAGTAAACTTTTGGAGGACGAATAGCGGCTATCAGACCTATGGAACGGGCGTTGTGTACTGCAAAATCAATGGTACAACGTACTCGGCAAGTGTTTCACCAAGTCAAAAAATTACAAGTAGTGGAATAACACTTTTTAATCGTGATGTTGCAGTCGGGCATAATGCAGACGGAAGCAAGTATCTTGATACTTCGGCATGGATTAGCATGGATACCCCTTTATCGTCAAGTGAGCAATGGTACGGAGAGTGGCTGACAACAATCCCCAGAGCAAGCAGTATATCGAGTATAAGCGGTGGAACGTTGGGAAATAGCGTAACTGTAAACATAAGCAGGGCGTCAGATTCGTTTACGCACAAAGTTGATTATGTAAGACCAGACGGAGAACATTCTCGAGTTGGAGAAAATATTACAACAAGCTGTACTTTTACTCCAGCACTCAGCGATTGCGATTTTATACCCAATTCTACATCTGGTACGGCAAAAATTTATGTCTATACATACTCTGGAAGTACGTATATAGGTAGTTCGTCAAAAGACTTTACTGTTTACGTTCCAGATAATATTATTCCCACAATAAACAGTGTAAATTTAGCAGAGAACACAGCAGGAATAGAAAATAAATTCGGATGTTATGTACAAGGGAAAAGCACAATAAAAGGAATTGTTTCTGCAAGTGGGGTATATTCAAGCACGATAAAAAATTACGAAATTAAAATAAACGGGCAATCGTTTAACCAATCGAATTTTACAACAAATCCACTAACTGGAAGCGGTAATTGCGTAGTCAAGATAACAGATACACGAAACAGAACAGTAAGCACGAATATTGCTTATACAGCCCAAAGCTATTCAAACCCTACAATAAATAATTTCTCGCTTGTAAGATGTAACCAAGACGGAACAGAAAATGACGAGGGGGCATATGCCAAGTGTATGCTTAAAGCGAATATTTCAAGTGTGAATAATAGAAACGATAAAGCATTTCAGTTACTATATAAAAAACTAACAGACAGTAATTATACAAC
>CALWUT010000019.1 GCA_944384825.1 uncultured Clostridia bacterium | reverse complement strand
CAATGATAGGATTTTTTGGATTATAATCACTTGTATCAGGTATATACAGTCCTATTAGCTTGTCCATACTATCTTTTTTATGATTAGTCAGTGCATGACAGTATTTATTTAAAGTGGTAGACACTTTTTTAAGCCCCAAAACTTCTCCCTTTCTCATCCCTGTAAATAAAGTGAGAATAATACTAAATGCAGCAGGCCAGTTTTTTTGAGTTTCTCTTGCAGTCTTAATCAATCTGTTTTGTTCATCCATAGAGAGTGCCCTAACATCCGGTATAGGAACAGTTGGAAGCTTTACCCAGTCCATTAAATCAGATAGCATCATTCCGTTAAGTTTAGCTGATTCAAGAGCATAATTCATCATATTACGCATTTTTCATTAAGTATATAATCGCAGAGAACGCCAAATATTTTAGATAACTTTATTAGTGATTGAATACTTGGCAAAATTTTTCCTGTTTCATAGTAAGAATAGGTTGAGCGAGTAACATTTAAGTAGTCTGCAAGTTGCTTTTGAGTTAATCCTAGTTCTTCTCTCAACTTTTTGCTTTTGATGTTAATCATTTTTTTGTTTTTATATATTTATATAATGTTATAAGAAATTCATCTAAGGTCGGTTTACCATTTGGGAAGAGCTTTTTTTGCTTGAGGAGTTTGCCTTTCCCGCATTGCATTGATAGCTATTTCCATCTCACTTTTTACTTTTTCTACAGTTACATTATCGTTTTTTGCAATCTGTCGATATACTTTTTCCATATTTATGTTAGAGATATTATTGGAATGAGACTTATTCATGTTGACCTCCGATAAGATTAGTTTTACCTTTTAAGTTACATAGAATCTGAAAAATTTGCTTTGAGGTCTGAACATCTCTTTGAAGCATAGAAGTACATATTTGTTGAGATATGGACTGAATAAACATTTCAACAAGTAGAACTCTTATAAATATATTTTCTATAATATCATTCAGAAGTTCGATTTTATCTTTGCCGATTTTTTGGGAAGCTTTTTCAAATTTTTCTTTTAATTCAAGACTCGATAATTTACTTGTTATTTCATTTTTAAATTTTTTTATAATATCTGTAATTGAAAAATCTATAAATTCATCAATAAAAATTAATGTATATAAATTAGTTTTAGTATCTAGCTCTTTAAATGGTAACGGATGATTTTCAATTAAAGACTTAACTTTTTCGTAAAATTCTTTTTGAGGATTTTTTCTGCTTTATCATCTATGATGTTATAACATAGTATATTTAATGTTCCCATGATGCTTTCAGCAATACGCTGAGTTACTATAAGGTCAACTGAATTAATTCTTTCAAATACGTCTACAAGTATAAACATACAGTAAATAAGCATCTTCTCCTAATATTTCACGAAGACTTTGAATTTCTCTAAAAACTTCAAACGTTGAATTTTTTAATACGCTTTTCTTGTAGTCTCCACAAATTACAGAATCTTTTCCAAAATTTTCACAATAAAAATTTCTTTATAAAATTAATTTTTAGACTTTTAGCACAACACAAAAAGTACTCAAGGCTAATTTTACCTGTTTCGTAATTTAGTTTCGTATAGCCTTTTCAGCCTGTTGCATAAACATATTCATCTATTTTTATAAATAATATTAATATCAGATTTATTTTTATAGATATTACATAGTATGTAAACATCATAGTAATTACGCATTCTTGTACTGTTTTCTCCTAAACTTAAAATAGCATAGAGCTTCTCGAGCAAAACAGTTTCAATGTTATAAGACATAATTTTTATTTTTCCATCTTCAAATAATAATTTATAATCATACTCTATCTCTTTTGGGATAATTTTATCCCCTGTCGTTATATCTATAACCAGCGGAATTTTCATTTGTTCCATGGTTGCCATATTTTCTGTCCCCATAATTGAAGAAAGCAATACTCCACCTTTGACTATAAAATTGGATTTATAGTTTGAAACTGAAATTCTTTCAAGCAAATGCTCTATTATGTAATTTTGCATTATAATTTGAAGAATAATTAAATTGAATATGAACGTAAATCGTATGGAGCTGAAAATAAAAATGTCTGCCCATATTTTTTAAGCATTTTTTCTCTAATTTATTACTAAGCTATTACTGGATAAAACGCTGTCTATTCTTTTTCTAAACTATAAATTTATTCCTAGAGCATGAGAGATGTCATTTTCTCAAACATACAAAGTCCGCAGGGCTTCGCTTTTTTTTGTAAGTATAAATCGTCTTGTATATTTTCATGTTTTTTAAACTAGGGAGCAGTTTGTTTATCAGCTTTTCGTTGTTCATGATTTCACTCCTAAAATATAAAAAACCGCTATCTGTGCAGATAGCGGAAGTCCATACATCATCGAATGTTACAATAATGCAAATAAGCTACTTTTTAAAATGGTAATTTATAACAAACCTCTTGCCAACATGACGCCAATTCAAAGCGGCAGATTCTAAACAACTTTTTGTATTTGGCCACCAAGAAGGTGGTGTACGACGTATAATTATATCTAAATTTACTTGTTCCCAAGAGGAAAACCAACTTAAATCACGTAGCCAATCTTCAAGAGCATCCAAATTTTTTACATCTGCATTACCGCATTTACACCACTCAATTTTAAATATAGTGGCTATATCATCAATGAATGATTCACAAGAATCTTTGGAACTTATAGTAATGTTAGCGTTAATGTCTGTAGCACTAACTGGTTTACAACCTACAGGTATAATTGAGCTGAAAAACAAATAAATAAATATTAAAAAGCAAAAAGTATTTTTTAAATATTTCATGATTAATTCCTTTAAAATAAAATAAAATTATTCAATCCTAATAAACACGCTATAATGATCACCAGTGTAGTAAATTTTTTTAGTGATTTTATCACGTACAAAACGTTCGGCATCACGTTGGGCAGTTTCAGGATTTCGTAATAAAGTAGCATCCCATTCTTCATATTGCGAACTTGGAAGAGCACTTGTATAATTATTAAACCTTCCACCCAGTGCTTTCCCATAAAAAAATTTACGTATCAAATTATCAGAAGGAATTGAATTCGACGGCTTATTAAGGAATGCATCTAAATCCCCCCTGACCGAAGGATTATCAACCCAAAACTTCCTATAAGTATCTGGAAATTTGCGTAAATGATTACCCACTTCTTTTCTAACAGCATCTAAAAATTTTTGTCTGTATCTATTATCGTTGCCCTCAAACACTTTCCATTCACAAATTTTATACATTAATAAAAGCTTCTTAAGCATTGGATCATTCCATTTTTCAAGTAATTCATCAATTTCTTGATTAGCATTGACTGCTCCAAATGTTGCATCCTTACTTTCTTTAGAAAACCTTTTAAAAAGCTCCTTACTCGCAACAGGAGCGTTCTTTTGTTCCTGTTCTGATTGACCAGCACAAAGAACACCTATACGTGCATATCCATTAAGAATGTTTTCAAGTCCGCTAGTATTCCGAGTTTTATTAACAACTATAGTAGATATTCTAGGTAATTCTGAAAATTTACAATTTAAAACTTGCTTTTTCTTTTTCTGTGGCATTACATCTTCACCTTCTTAACAGTTCTGATAGCTCCGACATCAATTTGATCTTTAACCAATAATAGCAAATCTTTAGCTGTTGGATTTTCTGGCAAAAAAATCTCTACAAATTGACTAGTATCGTCGGTATCATAAATTTTTACTTTCTCACCAGCTTTGTAACCTTTTAATTTCTCATCAGATTTCATTTGCGAAATATTCACTACTTCAGTTAAATCATCTTTTGCTTTTTTCGCAAAAACAGGTTCAAGCTCTTTTTTTGTTTCATCTTTTCTAATTTTAGCGAGTTCCATATCATCTTTAGAATCCACCCGCTTTTTTAGGTTTACTGGAGCTTTAATTTTTTTATCAGTAGTTTCTGCTTTTTCGTCCTTCGATAAAGTTTTTTCCATTTTTTCAATGGCAGAAATCGCTTCAGGATTAGACTTTTTTGCAAATTTAATCATACTCATTGTTTATCATCTCCAGTTTCTAATATGTTGTGCAAATCGATTCCCATGGTATTCATTTGCTTGTAAAATTGATCAACACACTTATCGTCAAATTCATTAACAAATACTATTGGCCATTTCATCTCCGGTAATTTTATATCATCAAATAATTTTTCTTGGCTTTTCGTGATAAACAGCATACATCCATTACTCTGATGTATAATCACGCTTAGTCTTCCTTCTTTCACCAAAGAAGACGTAAAAATTTTGTTAATTTGTTGCATATCTTTCGTATAAACTCTGATATTCGGTAAAGGACTTTGTTTTTTGCCTGTTAATAATGTATTTACATTTTTTGCACCAACTGGTTTTTGTGATTCTGTAACCACATAAAAGATTCTACCATGTTTTTGTTCTTTTCTTTTGAATAAATCTTTT
>CALWUT010000018.1 GCA_944384825.1 uncultured Clostridia bacterium | reverse complement strand
ACCGCTTTAGAAATGGTTTGCAAAATATACTTTAAACAAATATAGATATATTGATGTACTAGTGAAACATATTATAACATGCATAATTTTCAGAATATGTTAATGAGCAACCTGCTTAAGCATATTGAAGATTTGTAATAATTGCTTAATATAGAATTTCCACCATCTTAATTTAAAGATGGTGGTGTTATTTTTTATATTAAAATTTAAAAGAGTAATTGCAGTATTTGTTAATTAATTTTTATATATGAAGTAATATCGCTATATAAAAACATTAAATTTTTTAAGACTTTTAAGTATATTTATTAAAATTAATGATATGAAGTACCTTTAGATAAGGTTATTTAGTATATTTTAATTTTATACTTGTTACAAAATTATCTAAATAATAGTAAAAATAAAATTTATAATTTATTCGATTGTTCTTAACATAATTAATTTAAGGTTTTAAAATGTTATAAGCAATTGCGCATTCTATTTTTTTCTTTTGAAGTTCGCAAGAAAGTTTAAAAGGTATTTTAATATCATTATTGTGCCGATAATTTTTAGAGCCGCATCCTCCGCAGCAATAAAATTTAGCCCAACAGTTTTTGCATTCTTTTTTATGGTAAACACTAAGTTTTAGAAATTTTTCTTTAAGAGATACATCAAATGAGTCACGAAGAATATTACCCATTATGAAATCGTTTTCACCGACTAATTGATGGCAAGGATAAATATCTCCATTAGGGGTTATAGCAACGTAGTCATTTCCAAATCCGCATCCCTTAAGGCGTTTACTTAAACAAGGTCCATGATCTAAATTTATATTGAAGTTAAAAAAATTTATTGATGATCCTTCTTTTTTTAATTTTATTAATTTTTTGCAAAGTAGCTCATGCTCTTCCAAGATAACGGGCAAGTCTGTTTCATCTACAGCGTAAGAGAATTCCTCTTTTGAAAGAGCGGGTTCCATAGATATTTCATTGAATCCTAGATTGTAAATATGAAGTATATCATTGGTAAAATCTAGATTTTCTTTAGTATACGTTCCTCTTACGTAATAACCTTTTCCTCCGCGTTTTTCCACCAGCTTTTTAAATTTTGGCAATATAATATCGTAGGAGCCTTGATTTGTTTTGGTGAGTCTGAATTTATCATTTATTTCTTTACGTCCGTCTAGCGAAAGAACCACATCATAAATTTCTTTGTTTATGAAATCAATTTTTTCGTCGTCTAGAAGAATACCATTAGTAGTTAAAGTGAATCTAAAATTTTTATTATATTTTTTTTCTAAGCTTCTAGCGTATTTAACTGTATCTTTTACTACTTCGAAATTCATTAAAGGTTCTCCGCCAAAGAAGTCCATTTCAAGGTTTTTTATGTTTCCGGAGCTTTTTATAAGGAAATCTACTGCTTTTTTTGCTGTTTCAAGTGGCATAAGTTCTCTTAAGCATTTGAAGTCGCCTTTAGAAGCGAAGCAATAGCTGCATCTTAAGTTACAGTCGTGAGATACATTAAGGCATATTGCCTTTATCGGTGATGGAGGTATTCCGTACTCTATTGCTTCAAAGTAATGATCATCCGAGAACAGCTTACCTTCTTCATAAAGAGAGAACAATTCTAAGTAAGCTTCTTTAATACTTTCAGCAGAATATTTGTCTGAAAGTTTTTTTATAACGTAAGACTCTGTATAATCAAAAAAAGCATTAGGTATAAAGTCTAATATATCATAGCAAATCTCGTCTATAACATGTATTGCTCCGCTGTTTACGTCAAGTACGAAATTGGTATTTTCAAGTTTATATTTATGTATCATAAAAATATCGGCTTTAAATCCTTAGGGATAAAAAGCCGTAACTTTCACCTGTCTTTTCAAAAATTTATTTGCATTCGCATTTTTGGTTACTTACTGTATTATCTACTTTGGAAGCCGTCTGACAGGATGCTTGACATTCTCCGCATCCACCGGTTGAAAGAGTTTTTTTAAGGTCAGTATTATTTACTGTTTTAATGTGTTTCATGTTTTATCTCCTATTCTTTTAGAAATTATTTATATTCTTATTCTACCATAACAATATTAGTTTTTAAATAGTTTTATGAAAATTTTTTATAAGCAAAAATATGGAGCTTAAAAGTAATATATGGATGTCCAAGATTATATATTTATTATAGGAGGCAAAAAATAAGAACTTTTTAAATAAATAGGCCGTTGGAGATGAGAATAATGCGTTGGTTTCAAATGTTTAAAGAAGAAGTACTAAAAGAGTTTAACGTCACGCCTGAACGGGGACTTTCCAGTTTTGAATCAAAAAAAAGGGCGATGCGTTATGGTAAAAATTTACTTACTGAAGAGAAAAAGAGTAGTTTTTGGAAAAGGTTAGGTAAGCAGCTTTCTGATTTTATGGTAGTAACTTTATTGGTTGCAGCTGTAATATCTTTTATAGTTTCATATATAGAAGGCAGTAAAGATTACATTGATGCTTTGATTATACTTTTTATAGTTGTGCTTAATACTGTAATAGGTATACTCCAAGAAAGCAGAGCAGAAAAAGCAATAGATTCTTTAAAACGCCTTTCATCGCCGTATGCAAAAGTAGTGAGGGATGGTAAAGGACAAAAAATCCCTTCTGAAGACTTAGTTCCCGGTGATATTTTAATTCTTAGAACCGGTGATTTAGTAGGTGCCGATGCAAGAGTCATAGAATCATCCGGCCTTTTTGTTGAAGAATCCGCAATAACTGGAGAATCGTTCAGTATAGCTAAATCGGAAGATAAGCTCAGTATTTCAGGAGAAACGATTGCTGAAAGAAAAAATATGCTTTTTGCGGGTAGTGTAATTACAAGAGGTCATGGTAAGGCTGTAGTTACGGAAACCGGCATGAAAACAGAAGTCGGAAAGATAGCGGGACTTATCAATGAAGAACAGAGTTTTCGTACACCTCTAAGTGCACGTCTGGCAAGTACGGGAAAAATAATAGGAATCTTTATAATTTTAATAAGTGTAATAGTATTTGCTTTGGGACTTATGCAAAATATTGATTTTATTGAAATGTTTATGATTTCAATAAGTTTGGCAGTAGCTGCAATTCCGGAAGGACTTCCTGCTGTTGTTACTATTGTACTTGCGAGCGGAATTAGGCGTATGGCTGCCAGAAATACTATAGTCAGAAATTTACCTGCTGTGGAAACGCTTGGACATACAGCTATAATATGTTCGGATAAAACCGGTACTCTTACGATGAATAAAATGGTTGTAGAGGAAATAAGAAGTATAGACAAGGTGCAGGAATTTACTTCTAAAGTTGGACATGAAATATTAGTTTTAGGAACGCTTTGCAATAATTCAGTTTTTTTAAATAAAAATTCTGAAGCTTCAGTAAGAGGTGAACCTACCGAAAATGCACTTTTACTTGCTTCCATTAAATCTGGGATTAGAAAAAGAGAATTAGATGAAGAATTTAAACGAGTGCATGAAATTCCATTTAACTCTACACGTAAATTGATGACCACTATACATAGTAATGGAAACGTCGGTTATAAGGTAGTGACTAAAGGTGCATTAGATGTTGTTATTAAAAAGTGTACTCATTACAAATCTGAGACTGGAATTTATCCTATTAACGAAAATGTAATCAAAGAGATAGAAAGCTATAATGAAGAAATGTCTTCTAGGGCATTAAGAGTAATTGCTATTTCCTATAAAGATATTTCCAATTTAAGTAAAGATGAAAATTTCTTAGAGAGCGAGCTTATATTCTGTGGATTGATAGGAATTGCGGATCCCATAAGACCTGAAGCGAAATCAGCTGTAAACGAATGTAAAAGGGCGGGAATAAAGCCTGTAATGATAACCGGTGATCATGCGTACACGGCTGAAACAATAGCACGTTCACTTGGAATACTTGATGAGAACTCAAAAATTATGACTGGGGCTGAACTAAATCGTTTAAGTGAAGATGAACTTTCGGAAATTATAAATTCGTATTCGGTTTTTGCAAGAGTGTCTCCTGCGCATAAAGTAAAGATAGTTAAAGCTTTTCAAAAAAGTGGTGCAGTAGTGGCGATGACGGGCGACGGAGTAAATGATGCACCAGCTTTAAAGGCTGCAGACATAGGTTGTGCGATGGGAAAATCTGGTACAGATGCAGCAAAATCAGCAGCTGATATGGTTATGGCTGATGATAACTTTGCAACTATAGTGGAAGCTATAAGGCAAGGTCGGGGAATGTTTGATAACATAAAGAAAACTATACATTTTCTTTTGTCTACAAATATCGGAGAAGTAATGGTAGTGCTTTTTGCGTTTTTGATTAGGGTTCCGACGCCACTTCTTGCGGTTCATCTTTTGTGGATTAACATGGTAACTGATGCTTTCCCTGCTCTTGCATTGGGAGTAGACCCGATAGATTCGGAAATTATGAAGCGACCGCCGCTCAATCCAAAAAAGAGCTTATTTTCTGGAGGTATGGGATATAACATTGTAGTGGAAGGATGTTTTATAGCAGCAATGGGATTTCTTTCTTATATGGTAGGTAGAGTGTTTTTTGATCTTGACGCACAAAATCCGATTATAGGTAGAACTATGGCATTTTTGACTTTAGGACTTAGTCAGTTAATGCATGCATTTAACGTACAGAGTAGTAAATCTCTTTTTAGTACGGGTATATTTAATAATTTAAAGCTTGTTTATTCAGTTGTTTTGTGTGTAATTCTTCAGATAATTACAGTGACCATTCCGTCTCTTAACGAATTTTTTAAAACTCAACCTCTTAATTTAGTTCAGTGGATGATAGTAATATTACTAGCGATTTCTCCGCTTCTTATATCGGAGTTCGAAAAATATTTTTGGGAAATCAGGAATAAAAAAGCAGATCAAATTTCCAAATAGCGATTGACTCAATTAAATTTATTAATTCTATATTTTTAAATATTAACATATAGATCATTATCAAGGAGGAGTGAACATTTATGAAAGTATGGATATTAAATAGGAAAAAATTGATGGTTATTATGGGATGTGTAATTACTGCTCTTGTAGGGGCATTTACTCTTACTAAAAACAACATTTTCATGGCCGAAGAAAGGAAGTTGCCCATTTATTGTGTAGATAGGAGCGACAAAGTTGTAAGCATATCATTTGATGCTGCATGGGGCAACGAGCAGACTCAAACTCTTTTAGATATTTTAGCGGAAAAGGGAGTGAAAAGTACATTTTTCCTGGTAGGATTTTGGGCAGAGAAATATCCTGAGTCGGTGAAAGCTATAGCTGATGCAGGACATGATGTTGGAAATCATTCAGATACGCATCCTCATTTACCTAAAATGGAAAGAGATAAAATTACTTCCCAAATAGAAGATTGCAATAAAAAAATAGAAGCTGCCGGAGCACCGCGTCCGATACTTTTTCGGCCACCTTACGGAGATTACAACAATTCTGTAGTGGAAGTTACCAATGAACTCAACATGCACTGTATTCAGTGGGATGTAGATAGTCTTGACTGGAAAGATCCAAGTCCTGAAGAGATGATTAAACGAATAAAGAGTAAAATAAAACCAGGATCAATAATTTTGATGCATAATGGAGCTAAAAATACTCCCGAAGCTTTACCAAAAATAATAGATGCAATTAAGGGAGAGGGATATAATATCGTTCCAATCTCAGAAATCATTTATAAAGAAAATTACAGCATGGACTCACAAGGTAAACAAAAATGCAATAAGTCTTAGAATTTGTTAAAAGATCAGTAATAAAGGATCGATTAGAGGAATAAAATTTAATAATAAGTAAGACACAAGGAGAGTTTTAAAATGAACTATGACGTAAGCCGAGAAACTTTAGCAGTTAAAGATTTAGTTTTTGAAGGATGTAAGGAGATACCGATAGATCTAGATTTTTCTTTGCCTGATTACTGTCCGGATATTCAAAGAATTTTAAAGTGTAGGGTTTGCCCGGATGTAACTTCAAGGAACATTTCCGGTGACAGACTTAACATTGAAGGAACAGCTAAAATAAGAGTTATCTATTCAGATTCAGAAAACAATAAAATACGTTGCTGCGAAAATTCCATACCATTTTCTTGTTCAATAGATATAAAGTTTGCTCCGGAAAATGCGGTAGCGATTACTTCATCAAAAATTGAATACGTTAATTGTCGGGCAGTTAGTCAGCGGAAGCTTGATGTTCATGGCGCACTTTCAATATGCGCTAAGGTATATAACAAGAAAAACTTAGAGATATCATGTTCTGTTAGCGGTAAGGACGTTCAGCAAAAAGTTAAAAATATGAAAGTAAAAAATCTTATATCCATGGGGCAGCAACAATTTTCTATAAGTGAAGTACTTGAAATTCCGGAAAATAAGACATCTCCTGAAAGTATACTTAGGTCAGATGTATTTGTGGTAGTTGCGGATTATAAAAATATGGCTAATAAAACGATAATTAAAGGAGACGTAATAATAAGAATACTGTATTTGGACGATCTGTCTTCTGGTCATACTGAAACTCTTGAGTGTTCCATACCACTGAGTCAAATAGTGGATGTACCGGGTGTAGAGGAAGGCTCGACTTGTACTATAGACGCAGGAATTCTTAGTCACGACGAAGAAGTAAATTCAGCTAACAGTGGAAACTCCAACTTAATTTCTAGTGAGATCAAAGTCGTGCTAACGGTCTGTGCTTATAATGATAAAGAAATATCGCTTGTATCTGATGTTTACTCTACCGAATACAATTTAGATACTTTAAATGAGCCGATAAAAATTACTCAGCCAGATCAAATTTTACAGGAAAACTTTACGCATAAAGACAGTATTAATGTTGGAGATATAAATATTTCTAAAATTATAGACGTTTGGAGTGATTCTCATACCATCAGCTGTATGGTATCAGATAAAGGTATCGAGTTTAAAGGCAAAATAAATGTGTGCGTTCTAGTGACTGATACGGAGGGAAATCCGGTTTATGTAGAAAGGATGTTGGAGTTTTCGCACTTTAAAGGTCTTGAAGACATTCCAAAAGGTATGATTTTTGAAAGTATGATTGTTCCGAGGTCAATATCATATAGCGTATCAGGATCTAATAATGTGGATATAAAAATAAACTTTGATCTTTATGGAGCTTTATATTCTTGTCAGAGATATGATATGGTAACGGACGTTATGGGTGATGAGTCAAAAGCTATAGATAAAGACACGGCTTCCCTCACAGTATATTATGCTTCTGAAGGTGAAAATATATGGGATATTGCCCGTAAATATTATACTTCTTTAAATATGATTAAGAATGAAAATGAGCTTTTGGAAGATACATTAAAAAGTGACTGTATGCTTTTAATTCCTATGAAATAGGCAAGTAAAATTCAGTAGTGGGAGTAGTTAATGCACAATAATAATTTTCAGATTTCAGGAGGAAAAAAAGTGGAAGAACGTAATATTTATCAAGACATATCTCAAAGGACCAACGGAGATATTTATATAGGTGTAGTAGGGCCGGTCAGAACTGGTAAATCTACTTTTATAAAAAAATTTATGGATACACTTGTAATACCAAATATTCTAAACCAGAGTCAAAGGGAAAGAGCGATAGACGAACTCCCTCAGTCTGCGGCGGGACGTACTATAATGACTACTGAACCGAAGTTTATACCTGAAGATGCAGTAGAAGTTAGTGTTGATAATTCTGCGACTTTTAGAGCTCGTATGATAGATTGCGTAGGATATATTATTCCAAGTGCTCTTGGGTACATAGAAGATGATTCACCGAGAATGGTTATGACTCCCTGGTTTGAAGAAGAAATTCCTTTTAATATGGCAGCAGAGATAGGAACTAAAAAGGTTATAACCGATCATTCTACAGTAGGACTTGTAATTACTACTGATGGTAGTATAAGTGATATAGATAGGAGCGAGTATGAGGAATCGGAAGAAAGAGTTATAAATGAACTTAAAGAAATAAATAAGCCTTTCGTAGTACTTTTAAATAGTACTCATCCTTATTCCCAACCGGTTAAAGATTTGTCGGAGAAGCTTGCGGAGAAATATGGAGTACCGATTGTACCGGTAAACTGTAGTGAAATGGACGAAAATGAGATTAAACGTATATTAGCGGAACTTCTTTTTGAGTTTCCCGTAAAAGAGATCAAGATTGATATTCCGCGTTGGCTGACACCTCTTGAAAAAAATCATTGGCTTCGTGCATCAGTTTATTCTTGTATAAGTAATACTGCTAAGAATATTTCGAAAATAAGTGAAATTCAAAAAATGATTGAAAGTCTTTTAGAATGTAATTATATAATTTCTGCAGACATTTCATCTATAGACTTAGGGAAAGGTAATGCACGGATAAATGTAGTTTTGGATCCAAGCTTATTTTATAAAGTTTTAGGAGAAAAAACCGGTATAGATATAACTGACGAATGTTCTCTTATGGATTGTATGATGGATTTAGCGCGTATGAGACAGAAGTATAGTAAAATTGCTGAAGCTTATGACGAAGTAGATGAATCGGGATATGGAATAGTAATGCCGACTATGGAGGAACTTAGTCTGGACGAACCGGAAATCATAAAGCAAAATGGTAAGTACGGCATAAGACTTCGAGCTTCCGCGCCGTCCGTACACATGCTTAAAACCAAAATTACTACAGAAGTTACACCTATTGTAGGGTCAGAGCAGCAGTCGGAGGAACTTATAATGTATCTGATGAGGGAATTCGAGGAAAATCCTTCAAAGATATGGGAGTCGAATATATTTGGAAAGTCACTGCATGAACTGGTAAACGAAGGTTTGCATAATAAGCTTTATCGCATGCCGCCTGAAGCAAGAAATAAAATAAAAGAAACAATAGAAAGAATAATTAATGAAGGCTGCAATGGACTTATTTGTATAATTTTGTAAAGTATAATCCCTCTAGAGTTAGAGGGATTTTTTTATTTAAAGCCTTATATTTGTTTATATATTATAAAAATAATTGACTTTATTTATTTTTATGATATATTTATTAATATTAGTTAATATATACTAATAGTCACTTGAGATTTTATTTTAAAAAGCTTGGTGATAAATTTTAATTATTGGAAAGATAGGTGAAATTATAAATGATTAAAGAAGTTGAAAATGAAGAAGAAAGTTTATCTAAAGAATTAAATGACGCAGAGTTTATTGAAGTTAAAGGTGGGCAAAAGTATAGTACAAGTTTAAGCAATCTCTTAAAAGGTTTACATGAAATTAATAGAGTTATATTTAATTATAAAAATTATTTAACAAAAGTTAATAAATTAGAAAAATTTAGAGCTATTGAGCAAACAATTAAAAAAATATCTCGCTTCAAACCTAAAAAGCTTCAAATAAATGAAATTATGAGAATATGTGTTCTTTTGGAAGAAATAAAGAAAAATATTAATGAAATTGTAGTTAAAACAATTACTAAAGATTTAATAATTAAAATAGACAAATATATTGATGAATTTGATTTTTCAGATGGTTCTTCAAAGTCAAAATTAGATAATTTAAATCTAAACTTAATGATTATTTAAAAAAATCAATACTGGATTAGGGATAATATAGAACTTACTGTTTATGTTAATAAGATTATTGAATCAACTTTTGATCCAGCAGATGAAATTTTAGATGGTAAATTCAATGTTCAAGAAATTGTAGATATTTTTAAAGTTAGCAATCTGGAATTAAAGCAGCGTGGGAGACTAATAGATTTAATAAAGAAAAGATATCCAGAATGCTGTAAATTTTTCACAAAAGTACCTCCTTTAATTCATGATGAGGATTTGAGTAAATGGAGTAGTGAGATTCTTAATCTAAATGAGTTAAAAAGTGATTTAGAGACTGGTATTTCTAATATAAAAAGAAATTACTTGTCTGCAATTTCCGATATATATAAAAAAGGAAATTTAAAATCAAAAATTTTGAACGTTGAGAATAGTATTGAAGAATTAATTGATCTAATTAATGAGCTATGTAAAAAATGTAAAAAAATAGAATTGTCAGGATTTTTAAAAAGTGATATTGTAGACAAACTAGACGATTTTGCAGATAAAATGAATAACATAGCTAAACAAAAAGAACCTGATGTCAAAGATATTTTGGAAGTTATTGATAATATATTATCTTATTTTTCAAATTTCCACAAAGTTTCTGAAGATCCATTTTGGAATATAATAAAGGAATTCGAATTTTATAAAGTAATTTTAATGGAGTTAATTAAGTTCTTTCAATTAGCAAAAAATTTTGTTGACTTTAAGCAGAAAAATTAATATACATTTAACATATTTCAAAATTTAAAGAATCTTTGCGTAAATTGCGAAGATTCTTATTTTATTTCTATTCATGGTAAAGGTTATTTTAAGCTATTAAAAATTTCAAGTTGATTAAATTGTCAAATTTTTATAGTATTTATAATAGTTTATTTATTAGATAAATTTAAATAAAATTAAAAAAATGAAATAAGATAAATATCTAAAACATTAATGAAAGTGGCGGGTTAGAAATGGATGATTTGGAAAATAAGCATGAAAGCGAGAGTATGAGCAGAAGTGAAAGAGTTTTAATAAGTATAGCACTTTTTATGTTTGCGATAGTAGTTGGATATAATGCCTTTTACATATTTGAGTACTCGGAAACTCCTAAAATTTCCGGTAATATTGTTACTCCGAAAAATGAAACGGAAACTAATATTACCGAGTCAAATGATACTGAAAAATCAGAGAAAGGAGATTTAATAAATATTAATACAGCCTCTGCCGAAGAACTTAAAGCTTTAAAAAGAGTGGGAAATGCCATAGCTGAGAGGATAATAGAGTATAGGGAAAGCCACGGAGGCTTTTCAAGTATTGAAGAGATAATGAATGTAAAAGGCATAGGTGAAAAGACTTTCGAAGAGATTAAAGATCGTATTTGCGTATAGTTTTACTTTTCTTTAAAAGAAAATTGATATATAATTATAGTGCAAGATAGGGAGTCTAGCAGAATTTAGTATTAATATGAGAGGGTAAAGAATTGAAAAGAATAATTTCAGTGTTAAGTTTAATTAGTTTATTTTTTGTACTTACAGGATGCGGAAAGAAAGATAGTAAAAGTTTTAAAATTGTTACGTCATGTTATCCTATATATATTATGACTTTAAATTTAACTAAGGACATTCCTGATGTTGAAGTAGTAAATATGTGCGATTCGAATACGGGATGTTTACATAACTTTCAGTTAAAGTCTGAGGATTTAAAGAAAATTGAAAGTTCGTCTGTATTTGTTATAAACGGAGCTGGTATGGAATCGTTTCTTAACAAAGTGATAAATGAGCTTTCGAAGGTAAAAATTATTGATTCAAGTGAAGGTATAGAGCTTTTAAAAGATGAATGTCATGAAGAAGAGCATGAACATTGTCATCATGAGTACAATCCACATATTTGGATGTCCGTAAGTAACTGCGTGAAACAAGTTCAAAATATCGCCAATGGACTTAAAGAAATTGATTCTATTCATAGTAAAGAATATGAAAGAAATGCACAGACTTATACGGCTAAGTTAACCGAACTGAAAAGTAAAATGGAAAGTGGTTTAAAGGATGTTTCAGGTAAAGAGATAGTTACTTTCCATGAAGCTTTCCCTTACTTTGCCAATGAATTTGGATTAAAAATTGCCGGCGTTATCAATCATGAACCGGATGACGAAACTTCGACGAAGGAATTGAAAGAAATTATCGAACTTATTAACGAGAGAAATATAAAAAGTCTTTTTGTGGAGCCACAGTATCCACAAGCTTCCGCTCTTGCTATAGCTAAAGAGACGGGAGCAAAAGTTTACACTTTGGATTCAGGAGTTACAGGTGAAGCGTCACCGGATGCGTATATAAATGCTATGGAAAAAAATTTGGAAGTTTTGGTAGAAGCTTTGAAGTAGACTTTTGAAAACGATTAAATTAAGAAAAGGAATCATTAAAAATGAAGGAATGCCAATGTAGTGTAAAAATTAAAGATTTGAGGGTAAAAAAGGGCAGTCATATAATTCTTAATCATATTACGCTTACTGCTAATCACGGAGAAACATTAGCGCTAATAGGGAAAAATGGTGCTGGAAAAACAACCCTTTTAAAATCTATACTTCATAGTGTAGATTTTTATGGAAAGATAGACTTTTTCAATTCGTCGGGAAAAAGGATAAGGAATCCTAAAATAGGATACGTACCCCAGCGGCTAAGCTTTGATAGGGACTCTCCAATTACGGTAATGGACTTATTTTGTGCAAATTCTTCTAACATACCTGTATGGTTTGGTCACAGCAAAAAAAGAAAAGAACATGCTTTGAATATGCTTGAAAAGGTAGGAGTCCACAAGCATATAGACAGCCCTATAGGAAGACTTTCCGGAGGTGAACTTCAAAGAGTTCTTTTAGCATTTGCGCTTGAACCCAGGCCAGATATTTTACTTTTAGATGAGCCTGTATCTGCTGTTGACCGAAAGGGAATAAGTAAATTTTACAGTATAATAAATTCTATGCGTAAAGATTATCATATGCCTGTGATATTAGTTTCACATGATTTAGGACATGTGGTTAAATATGCGAATTCTTATGCGCTTATAAACCATACTGTCATCGAAACCGGAAATGCTTCTAATCTTTTAAAGAGCAAGAAAGTTCGGGAAACTTTTGGAATAGACGTAAATGAAGGAGAGGAAGTATGGAATTAATATATTCAGCTATGGAAACAATGTTACCTTTTTCGTGGGTAGAATTTACTTTTATGAAGAATGCTTTTTTAGCAGTACTTCTTATAACGCCGCTTTTTGGACTTGTAGGAACGATGATTGTAAATAACAAAATGTCGTTTTTTTCAGATGCGTTAGGGCATTGTGCACTTACCGGAATAGCTTTGGGAGTCGCGCTAAAAATAAATAATCCTTCAATTTCTATGATTGTTTTTTCAGTAATATTTGCATTAGGGATATCAGCGATAATGCAGTCGGAGACTTCCTCTTCCGATACGGTTATAGGTGTATTCTCATCTGCGGGTATAGCATTAGGAGTTTTTATTCTTTCGTTTAGTGGAGGTTTTTCAAGGTACTCTTCTTATTTAGTTGGAGACATTTTATCTATAACTAAAAATGAAATATTAATGCTTGCGTTAATTCTAATATTAGTGACGATAATATGGGTAATTTCATTTAATAAACTTTTACTTTCCGGACTTAATACTGATATGGCTCTTAGTAAACAAGTAAACGTTAAATTTTATAAAAATATATTTGCTGTTTTAATTTCTGTTATAGTGACCGTATCACTCAAGTGGGTAGGTATGTTGATGATAAATTCTTTGTTGGTATTACCTGCAGCGTCTGCGAAGAATATAGTAACTAACATGAGGATGTACCATATTATGTCTGTGATTTTTTCATTATTTTCAGGTATATCCGGACTTATACTTTCATATTATATCGGTACATCGGCTGGGTCTACGATTGTTTTGGTATCTGCTTTAATATTTTTTGCAACTTTTTTTATTAATAGGTGTCGAAACATCAGTTAAAATTTAAAATATTTAAAGAAAGGAATAGAGATTTGCTAAGAGCAATTTTTAACTGTATAAGATATAGTGATAAAGTTTTGTGGACAATAATAATTCTGATATCTATGTATAGCTTATTACTGGTTAAAAGTATATCGCGTGAGTCATTTAACTATTTTACCGTTCAATTTATATCTGTGATTATAGGGCTTTTAGGAGCATATTTTTTGCAGATGATAGACTATAAAGTATTAGCTGAGTGGTGGAAATGGATAGCAGTAGTATGCGTAGGACTTATTTTTTGTACTTTATTTGCAGGAATTAAAATTGAAGGATCTATGGGAGTAAATGCGAGAGCGTGGATAGCTTTACCAGGAGGCATAACTTTTCAACCTTCGGAGCTTGTGAAGATAGGCTTTATACTTACTTTTTCCAAGCATCTTTCCGAGGTAAAGAAATCAAGTGAGTTCAAATGTTTAAAAGAAGTTGTAGGCCTTGGAATTCATGCACTGGTGCCCGTTATACTTACCCATCTTCAAGGCGATGACGGAGCTGCTATAATATTTTTATGTATAGCTTTAGTAATGGTTTTTATGGCCGGATTACCGCTAAGATATTTTCTTTTTATTGCTGTTTTAGGAGCGATTGCAGCGCCTTTGATGTGGAAGTTGGTTCTTGCCGATTATCAAAAGAAGAGAATTTTAACTCAGCTGAATCCTGAGGCTGATCCTCTTAATATGGGATATCAACAAATTCAAAGCAAACTTTCAATAGGCTCGGGAGGAGTATTTGGGTATGGTCTTTTTAAAGGTCTCAGGGTAGCAAATGGAGTAGTTCCCATTCAGGAAAGCGACTTTATTTTCTCCGCTGCAGGAGAGGAACTGGGTTTTATTGGATGTTTGGTGCTTTTATTATTACTTTTAGCTTTTATATTTAGGGTAGGATATATTGCATGGTGTTCCGGTGAAAGTATAGGGATGTGTATTTGTTTCGGATTTATAGGTCTTGTTATGTCGCAGACCATTTTTAATCTTGGCATGTGTTTAAGTTTGCTTCCTGTAATGGGAGTTACGTTACCTTTTATAAGTGTAGGAGGATCGTCGGCAGCTTGTTTGTATTTAGGTGTAGGAATTGTTCAGAGTGTATATCTGAATCGAGATCAAACCAAGAGAATTTTAAATATAGAAAGGTATCAATGAGTTTAAATTATGGAAAAAGATTTGCTGGTTTTTTTTGGATCACCTCATGAAAGCGGATATACGGCTAAATTTCTTAACCATTTTTTGAAATTTTTTTCTGGTTTCAATGTAAACATGGTAAAAGCCTATGAAGAAAATATAAAGCCGTGCATAGGATGTGAAAATTGTAAAATAGGTTCTATCTGTATCTTTAGGGATATGGATAGAATAAATATTTTATTGAAGAAAAGCAGTGGAATAGTTATAGCTGCACCTATATACAATGCTTCTTTTCCTTCGCCACTTAAATCAATATTTGATCGCATGCAAGTTTACTACTTTTTCAGACGTGCTTTGAAAAGCACTTATCTTAATAAAAAAAAAGCTGTAATTTTACTTACGCAAGGGTCAGAAAAAGCGGATTATGAAAAAATTATAAATGTGCAAATTAATCCTGTAATTAAATTGATGGGCGCGGACCTTATTGATACGTTAACTTTAAAAGGAACAGATAATAAAAATTTAGATATTGACAAATTTTATATAAAAAGTGAAAATAAAATAAGAAATATTATAAGCAATTTTGATAGTATTTAAAATATTAAATAACATGTTTTTGGGGAGGTTGGATGGTTTATGATTAATTTATGTATGAACTGCATGACTCCTATAAAAGAAGGTGAAGATATATGTTTTCACTGTGGGATGCCGTCTGATAGCGCTAAAAACGAACCTTTTATTGCAAAAAGAAGTATAATAGGGAATCGTTACATTTTAGGGAAAGGATTAAGTCAGGATTCGGAAGGACTAAGTTATTTAGGATATGATTTTGTAAAAAATATGAAAGTATATGTTAAAGAATTTTTTCCGAGTAAATTCTGTAATAGGGTAGAAAATGGAGAAGTAAAAGTAAAAGACGTTTCTTTTAATTTAGAAAATTTTCAAAACCTTATGAAAGATTTTTTAAAATATTTTAGGTCTGTAGCACGGCTTAGAAATCTTCCGGCGCTAACTGCTGTTTATGACATTTTAGAGCAAAACAAAACATGTTATATAGTAATGGAATGGGTGGAAGGATCGAGTTTAGATAAATATTTAAGCAGCAGAGGAGGCATTCTAAAGTGGCAGGACGCAAGGCTTCTTTTTATGCCGATGATTTCTTCATTAAGTAAAATGGAGAGCGCCGGATTACGTCATTTAGGTATATGTCCGAAAAATATGATTGTGACGTCTGAAAACAAAATCAAGCTTACAGGCTTTGCTACAAGTAACTTAAGAATCACAGGATCTCTTATTGAAAGAAAGCTATATGACGGATGCTCTGCTCTGGAACAATACTTTTTTGATTCAGAAATTACAGAAAGTACGGACGTTTATGGATTTGCATCATCGCTTTTTTTTGCACTTACGGGCGAATATCCACTTTCTGCGCTTGAACGAAAAAAGAAAGATCGGTTATTAATGCCGTCCAATTTGCTTAAGGAGATACCGGAGAATGTAATTTCTGCTTTAGCGAATGCTTTAAGAATAAATCCGAGCAATAGAACGCTTTCATTTGAGACGCTTAGAGTTGAACTTTCAAATTCTCCTGTTTTACAAGTTAAAAATATTTATGATTTGTCTGATTCTTTACCGGTTACTAGAGTTAAACGGGAAGAGAAATCTTCTAATATGAACGTATGGGGGATAATTTCATGTTTATCTGCTACGTTGGTTTTGATGGTTTGCTTTGGGATATACTGGTTTTGGCTTAAAGATAGAAATGTTTCCGTCGAACAGTCTACTCCAAGTAACGAGTATGGTAGTTTTCAGAGTTCAGAGAGTGACTTGGATTCCAGTACTGAAGAGATAGGGGATACCAAGGTGGACGTACCGCAACTGGTTGGAAAAAGTGTCAATGAAGCTCGGAACGGAGCAACTTCCGCAAATTCTTATAAAGTTGTGGTTCTTTCCGAGGAATTTCACGATTCAATCGAAGAAGGACATATAGTTTCTCAAAGTCCGGCGTATGGCGAGAAAATGTATCCTGGATCTATAATAGCTGTAAATGTAAGTAAAGGGCCGCAAAAGAGAGTACTGCCAAGCATTTCAGGAAAAACACTTTCTGAAGCGTCTTTAATTCTTACTGATGCACAGTTTAAACCAAGTAAGGTAAGTGAGGCAAGCAAGGATTATCCTGAAGGAATTGTGATAGGATATCAAGATCATAAAGCGGGAGATTTAGTAGATTATGGATCTGAAATAGTGATTAAAGTAAGCAAGGGCTGAAAAGCTCTTGCATTTTTGTTTAAGTCAAATAATTTATTAAGTAATTATAAAGAGAAAATTTACTTTAGTCTAAATGATAATAATGGTATAATAAACATATATTGAAAATTTTGGAGGAATAAAAATGAAAAAATTGGTATCCTTATTTTTAACTGCAATAGTACTTTTATTAAATGGAGTTCAAGTTTTAGCTGGAGGGATAGACAAAGAAGAAATATTGTCAGACGGAACCAAACTTATTTACGTATCTAAAGAAAAAATACCGGAAAAATTAGAAGAATATAGGCAAGAATGCTTGAAACTAGTTAATAAGAGATATTCAACAGCTCAAAATTTAACAATACGGGGTGTGGCATTAGGAGTATCAAGTCTGAGCTTTTATGTATCGAGTTCTTTAAGTGATGCATATCCTGCGGCAGCTTTATGTGGACAAGTATTGTCGATAATTGCAGGAGCGATAGGATTTTTCTATCCGGACTATCGTGATTGGAAATTAGGTGAAGAATTTGGTAGTGGTTATTCGCTTGATGGTAAAGATTACTATAATTGGGGTGATAGAAATAACACATATGCAATAGGTTCGATATTTAATACACTTTGTAACATGTACTGTGGAGAGGGAACTCTGAAAAATCCAACTGGATATGTTGAAGATGGCGTCGTTATAGTTATACGTCCTCGTTCCAAATGGAAAGACGAAAAAAAGGAAAATACTTCGACATTCCGTAGTGGAATATATAGTCAAAAAGATATGGAACCTAATTCTAAAAACAATACACCAGGTTATCGTTGGGCATTAATCAATAATTGCATACCGAAAGGATTATAACATATGAACAAGATTATGAGTTTAATTTTAAGTTTTGGAGTTGTATTTAACACTTCCGGAGTCGTATTTGCAGATAAAGGAAATCCGTTAGATGAACATCCGGAAAATTATCAAATAATACGTAAAAAATTTGAAGAAATAGAAATGAATTCAGGAAATCCACTTAAAGGCTTTAAATGGGAAAAGAAACCTAATTTTTGGTTTTGGGATGATGATTACAGAACAGTAAGAGTATATAACATACCGCATTTGATAAACGCAACCAACGATGACAACTTTTTTAGAAAAATAGTAATTTTATTAATTGACGCAAGGAATATTTGTTCCAGCTCTGAGAAAATTGGCAAAGCAGTAGGAAAAGAAGCTTTGAAACTTTTAAACTCTGAGTTAAAAAAGCAGAAAAAAGGTTCAGCTGAAACCTTAGCATTAGCGGATTTTCTTGGAACAGACGAAAATATGGCGATAGATAGCTTTGTCGCTGCATTTGGAATGGCGTGTATAAGCAAAATATGTCATGGGATAGCAGTTGGAGGGAGCTGGCTTGGTATATTTGTTCCGCTTGCGCCCGCTGTAGGTGCAGCAGTAGCAATAATTGACATTGCGAGTTTTTTTACTACCCGAAGTGCATTAGCTAACGAAAGGGTAAAAAATTGTGCAATGGTATTAAATGCAGTTTATAGAATTATAACCGAAAACCCTAATCGCATTTTAAATAGTAACGTACTAGTCACAGCAATAGACGAAAGAAATTTTACTGCTCTCCTCAGATGGAATGCATTTCGCAGGGACGATGGAGCATGGTGTGACTTTGAGTACATAGGAGGATTAAAATGCGCACCACGCGGCAGAGAATATTTAGATGATAGAGGACATAATTTAATAGAGGTTTGCTCAAGGATATGCAATGAAATAATGAATAATGGAAAGCTAGACATGGAGAAAATGAAAGCTTTTACGGAGAAAAAAGGATTTTTGAGTTGTGTTATTGTTACGGATCCTTCTAAAAAAGAAGAAAAAAAGGAATCGCATTTAAAAATTGAAGAAATTGTTTAAGAATCAAAATTACTTAATTTAAGCACCTGATTTGAAGGGTGCTATTAATTTTGAAAAATAATTAATTCAACTTAATATATAGTTGCAATTGTAGAATTTAAGAGTTATTATGTATCCTGATGAAATACTAAAATTTATATTGACATACGCTATATACAGTATTACAATGAGGAACGTACACCATATATGCTGTTTTTGTTATTATAAGACTATAAAATTTACAAATAGGAATTGAAGGGGATGAAAAGAGCTTAAGCTAAAGCTTTTGATTTTTTATAAGGTTAATAGGTTAATACATAGGTGATAAAAAATAGTAAAATCAGTTAAATACGTAAAGCATGTCAACTTTATTAAAAAAATGATGTAAACTAAAATGAAGATTAGTTTTTAAGTTTAATATTATCAGAGGAGACGATTGAAATGAAACCAGTAATACTTTATAGCAATGGGTGTCCGAAATGCCGGGTTATAAAGAGTAAATTAGAATCAAAGAAGATAAAATTTATTGAAAAGAGTGATATTCAAAAGCTTCTGTCTTGTGGTTATAAATCGTATCCGGTTTTAGAGGTAAATGATAAAATGATGGATTTTGTCAGGGCCAATGCATGGGTTAATGAAAGGAGTGAAGCAAGTGGAAATTAAGTTAAATTTTTATCCGAAGTTTGCAGATTGTTTGAAGAGTTTAAAAGAGAAGTATGGCGAAAAATTTTCACTTATGAATGGTTTTTCAAATTCTAACTTAAATTTTACTGATTTTATAGATAATTTTATAAAATCGAGTAGTGTGGCGGAAACAACAATAGACGCAAACGCGAATAGTACTACTATGGACGTACGCACTCTTCTTTCAGATATGGTAAAACCTCATACCAAGCTTTTATCTTATAATAAGATATTTAAAAAGCTGTGCGAAAAGTATAGTGAAGAATTAGCACGGGAGTGGCTCGAAGGTGACTGGAACGGCGAATTTTATTTACATAATTCTTCAACTGCTTCCTTTATACCTTACTGCTACGCTTATGATTTAGATAAGCTCGTTGACAAAGGTCTTTACTTTATAAATAAATTTAAAACCGGAGCGCCAAAGCATCTTACTACGTTTAACGATCATGTACTTGAGTTTATAAGCTGGACAGCTAATAGAAGTAGTGGAGCAGTAGGACTTCCCAGTTATTTGCTTTACTCTTATTATTTTTGGTTTAATGATGTAAAAAACAATTTTTATTTTAAAGACCCTGAATATTATCGCCGTCAATGCTTTCAAAAATTCGTATATGATTTGAACCAGCCTTATTTAAGGGTTACGGAATGTGCGTTTTCCAACATAAGCATTATGGATCGAAATTACTTGACCGAGCTTTTCGGAGGAAGACAATTTCCTAATGGAGATTATGTAATTGATCATATTGAAGGAATTATTGATCATCAAAAGGTATTTATGGAGGTAGTTTCCGAAACTCGCGAAGAAACTATGATGACTTTCCCAGTACTTACTTATTCGCTTTTATTCCAAGACGGAAAGTTTGTGGATGAAGAATTTGCAAGGTGGTGTAATAAGCATAATACTCGTTGGTATGACAGTAATTTTTACGTAGGAAATGATGTTACAAGTCTTTCAAATTGCTGTCGTTTAATATCAAATACATCCAAACTTGATGCGTTTATTAATTCGGTAGGAGGAACGTCTCTGTCCATAGGAAGCGTTCAAGTCAATACGATAAATTTAAGGCGCATAGCTCTTGAATCATCAGGTGATCAGGAAAAGTTTATGGAAATTTTAAAAAAGCGTTTAGATATTTGCGTTAAAGTTTTAGATGTTGTAAGGGATATAATAAAGGAGAATATAAAAGAGGGGTTACTTCCAAATTACACTCATGGTCTTATTGAACTTGAAAAGCAGTATAATACAGTAGGAATCACGGCAATGTATGAAGTTTTATGTGAGTTTGGAATGATCGATACAGACGAATTTGGAAATAAATCATATTCTAAAGAAGGACTTAAATTTGCCACAGAAATATTAAGTGCTATTAACTCTCAAAAAGATTCTTATGATTTCGATTACAGTATAAATGTAGAAGCTGTACCGGCAGAAAGGGCGAATGTAGTACTTAGTTCTAAAGACAGTATTTTATATCCTGAGAAGCAACAGTATTTTATTTATTCTAATCAGTGGATACCGCTTATGGAGAAGTGTACATTAAATGAAAAAATAAAACTTGGTTCACGGCTGGATAAAGAATGCGGTGGAGGTCAAATTTCACATATAAACTTAGCAGGAAGATTTGCGAGCGAGGATCAAGCATGGGAACTTTTAAATCTCATTGCAAGTTTAGGAGTAATATATTTTGCATATAACTGTAAGATATCAGTTTGCAAGGACGAACACGCTTTTTTTTCAAAAACTTGTCCTAAATGCGGTGAAGAACCTGTTGACACATATTCAAGAGTAGTAGGATTTTTAGTTCCTGTTTCGGCATATAGCAAAGAACGCAAGGTGGAATTTGAAAAAAGAAAGTGGTTCGATTTAAATGAAAGATGATGAATTTTCATATGTAGAATTCATGTCAGTTAAAGATATAGTGGACGAGAACTTTCAGGACTACAAAAGGGCATCAATGTTTATATCGGCAGTATCATGTGATTTCAAATGCATGAAAGAGCTTAAAGTTGACATTGGGATATGTCAAAATATGAAGATTTTAAAACTTCCAAACAAAAGAGTTACTATATCAAGTATATTTAAAAGATATATTTCTAATCCTATTACTACATCGATAGTCATAGGCGGCTTGGAGCCTATGTTACAGTTTCAGGAAATATTATCACTAATTCATTATTTCAGAATTCAAGGATGCAAGGATGATTTTGTAATTTATACAGGATACTATCCTTATGAGATAGAAAAAGAAGTAAAAGAATTAAAAAGTTTTGATAATATTATAATTAAATACGGAAGGTTTATGCCTAATTCCACTTCAAAGTATGATAATATTTTAGGTATAAGCTTAAGTTCGAAAAATCAGCATGCAGAAAAAATAAGCTGATTTTTCGGCGTTTATAAATAATTGTTTTAGAAAGGAATAATTTAAGTATGAAAAGTATGGATACGTTGGTTGCGCTTTGTAAAAGCAGGGGTTTTATATTTCCAGGTTCAGAAATTTACGGGGGACTTTCAAATACCTGGGATTATGGGCCTTTGGGAGTTGAACTTAAGAATAATATAAAAAAAGCTTGGAGGAAAAAGTTTGTTCAAGAGTGCAAGTACAACGTCGGACTTGATAGTGCCATACTTATGAACCCGAAAGTATGGGAAGCTTCAGGTCATGTTGGTGGATTTTCTGATCCTCTTATGGATTGTAAGGAATGTAAAACACGTCATCGTGCAGATCAACTTATTGAAGCTAAAGGAATCAATCCAGCGGGTATGGATTTTAGTCAAATGGAAAAGTGCATTAAAGAGAATAATATATGTTGTCCTGAATGTGGGTCTCAAAATTTTACTGGAATAAGAAATTTCAATTTAATGTTTAAAACTTTTCAAGGAGTTACAGAAGAAAGCAAAAACGAAATATTTTTACGTCCCGAGACAGCTCAAGGAATATTTGTAAATTTTGATAATGTTCAACGTACAATGCGTAAAAAATTGCCATTTGGTATTGCTCAAATAGGTAAATCATTTAGGAATGAAATCACTCCCGGGAATTTTACGTTCAGAACCCGTGAATTTGAGCAAATGGAACTTGAATTTTTCTGTGTTCCCGGTACTGATATAGAGTGGTTTGGTTTTTGGAAAGATTTTTGTAAAAAATGGCTTTTAAGTCTTAATTTAAGTGAAGAAAATTTGAGAATTCGTGATCACTCCAAAGAAGAACTATGCCATTATTCGGCGGCAACTTCTGATATTGAATATCATTTCCCGTTTGGATGGGGAGAGCTTTGGGGAATTGCCGATCGAACAGATTTTGATTTAAAAAGACATCAAGAGTACTCTGGAAAAAACCTTGAGTATTTTGATATAGCTACAAATCATCGCTATTTACCATATGTTATAGAGCCGTCCCTGGGTGCGGATAGAGTAATGTTAGCGTTTTTATGTGATGCTTATACAGAAGAAGAGATTGGCGAAAAAGATAAACGTACTGTGCTTAAACTGCATCCAGCTTTGGCTCCATATAAAGCAGCTGTCCTGCCTCTTACTAAAAAGCTTAGTGCGGAAGCCGAGAAAATACATGAAGAACTCTCAAAATATTTTATGGTAGATTACGATGAATCCGGGTCTATTGGTAAAAGATACAGACGGCAAGACGAAATAGGAACTCCATTTTGTATAACTCATGACTTTGATAGTCAGTCTGACGGATGCGTGACGGTTCGAGACAGAGATAGTATGACACAAGAAAGAATAAGTATTGAGAAGCTTAAAGAATATATTCAGGATAAGGTAAATTTTTAATAAAAAAATTTAGAGATGAATTCATAACTGTAAAATTGGAGGTAATGAAAGTGAAGACGGCTAATGGAGCTTTAAAAAAGCAAATATATATGGATAATGCAGCTACAACAGCAGTAGATGATAAGGTTTTTGAAACAATGATTCCATTTTTTAAAGATAATTTCGGAAATCCGTCAAGTATATACGGGATGGGCAGAAAAATAAAAAAAGAAATAGAAAAATCAAGAGAAATAGTTGCTAAAGTACTGAATGCTTTACCGAGAGAAATAATTTTTACTTCCGGAGGAACTGAATCTGATAACTGGGCTATTAAAGGTATAGCTAAGGAGCAGCTAGAGAAAGGTAAAAACCATATAATTACTTCTAAAATAGAGCATCATGCAGTACTTCACACAGTTAAAGCTCTAGAAAAAGAAGGATTTAAAGTTACTTACTTAGACGTTGACAGTAAAGGATTTGTTGATCCGAAGAGTGTAAAATCTGCGATTAATGATAAAACTGCACTTGTGACTATAATGTATGCTAACAATGAAATAGGAACAATTGAACCAATAGAAGATATAGGAAAGATTTGTAAAGAAAACGGAGTTTTATTTCATACTGATGCTGTGCAAGCCGTAGGACATTTGGAAGTGGATGTAAAAAAGCAAAACATTGATTTGCTTTCTCTTTCTGCACATAAATTTCATGGTCCTAAGGGAATAGGGGCATTATATGTAAGGAGAGGAGTTAAGCTGCCTACTTTTATGGAAGGAGGAGCTCAAGAATACAATAGACGTGCAGGTACCGAAAACGTACCGGGAATAATTGGACTTGGGAAAGCACTAGAATTGTCTTTGAAGGATAGAGAGGGTAAAAATATCAAACTGATAGAAAAAAGAGATAAACTTATAAAAGACTTACTGAAAATAGAACGTTCAAGACTTAATGGAGATGAAAATAAGCGTTTACCTGGAAATGTGAGTATATGTTTTGAAGGAATAGAAGGAGAGTCGCTGCTTCTTTTACTTGATATGGCAGGTATATGTGCATCTTCGGGGTCAGCATGTACTTCCGGATCACTTGATCCGAGTCACGTTCTTTTATCTATTGGACTTCCTCACGAAATAGCACATGGTTCTTTACGTTTAACTTTAGATGAGTCTAATACTGAAGAAGAAATAGAATATGTTGTAAAAGAAGTAAAAAAAGCTGTGACTAGATTGAGAGATATGTCACCATTATGGGAAAAGATAATAAGCAATAAAGCGTGAAATTGTTATTTAGACAAATGATTTAAAATTTTACAAATATTATTTAAATTAAAAAACAGGGGTGGAAAATATGAATTATAGTGAGAAAGTAATGGATCATTTTGCTAATCCTAGAAATGTGGGAGAAATTCCTGATGCAGACGGAATAGGAGAGGTAGGGAATCCTAAATGTGGAGATATAATGAAAATGTATCTTAAAATTGAAGATGGGGTTATTAAGGATGTAAAGTTCAAAACATTTGGATGCGGAGCTGCGGTTGCTACAAGCTCCATGGCGACTGAATTAATAAAAGGTAAGAGTATAGAAGCTGCTCTTAAGGTGACAAACAAAGCAGTAATGGAGGCGCTTGATGGATTGCCTCCGGTTAAAGTTCACTGTTCTGTGTTGGCAGAGCAGGCAATTAAAGCGGCGCTTTCGGATTATTATATTAAAAAAGGAGTTGATCCTAAGCCGATTATAGGAAAGCTGCAGGATTGTCATGATGAAGGATCAGACTGTTCATCTTGTAACATTATATAGAAAACCGAATATTAAATACGATTTTTGACTTACCATTATAAATGGTAAGTTTTTGTTTTTATATATTAGATATAAAATAATGCTTGTAAAATAATTATTAATATGCTATATTGACTGTAGAACCAAATATAGATTTTCATAAAAGATATTAGCAAAAGATTTTTTATATTTAATGAAGGGGGAATAAGTATGTCAAGTGTTTCCGAAAAGCCCACAAAGGTAAAAACAAAGGCAAAAACAAAGGTAAAAGAGTATATGATTGACCCAATAAAAATGAGAAAATACAGAAGAGAATTTTTAAAGGGTCTTAAATCGATAGAAACATGTGACACTAGGAGCAAAAATTTAGAATTCAATCATGTAAAGGGGATGATACAAAATGCATATAATCTTTTTAAGTTAGCTCTTAGTTCATTACTGGTAAAACTTAACGGCAAAACGGGGCCTATCTCCAAAGAAGTGCAAGAAAAACACCAACTTGCTTGTAATTTACTTTTAAATATAGGAAATAAGGATTTAAATGAAAAAAAAAGTATGCAACAGTTAAAATCAGACATTGAAAGAGTAATAGAAGCAATAGAAGATGTAAATAGAAAGATTGGTAGTAGTGATTGTAAATATGATATAATGAATGATGAAAGTATTAAAAAGCAACTGGAGAAGATAGAAAATATCTTTGAAGGATATATCGAAGACATAGAAACAGAAGAAGAACTTTATAAAGTGATGATGGAGAGCATAATTGAAGACATTGATAAAATTGATAAGTCATCAAAATTTGCGAAATTAAAAACGCATTTTTCCAACGTAGTTAATCAGTTAGATGAATTAAAAATTAACGAAAAATTAACTTGTATTTTGTGCAAAAAAACATTTGCTCCTTTATTACGTAAAAAAAATCTTAATTTTGAGGAACTTATGCAAAAGTTGGACAATTATTGGAAAAGCAACAAGGCTTACAAGAATCTAGATTCTGATACTAAAAAAATATTTGACGACAAAATTAAAGATCCTTTAATGAAAGCTTTAAAACAAAAAAAGAATTTATTTAATTCCTAAGTGCAAAAATGAAATAAAATAATTGATAAATAGATAAGAAATATAATTTTTAATTAAAAAGCCTTCATTTTATTAAATGAAGGCAAAACTTTGTATGATTATAAGTATAACAATTTAGACTTATCGTTTATTATTTTTCCTTTTTCTCCATTTTTTCCATTTTCGCCTGGAATTCCGGAGTAAATCCAATAATTAGGATTTGCTTTACTTCCTTTTCCGCCAGATCCGGGATTGCCGGTAATAAAAGTGCAATTTGAGTTAACTATTACATTACCTTTTTCACTAAAAAATACATTACCGCCATTACCACCCTTACCGCCGTTACCGCCATCTCCGCCTCCAAAGGGGATATGCCATAAAGAAGAATAAGTTGCGTTGCCTCCGTCTGATCCGTCACCGCATTTTACTAATAAGTCTTTTAAAGATAAATTTCCGCTTATCAGTTTAAAAATATCGGCGGGAGATTTACCGTTTTCTCCATGAGCTTCACTCAAGTAGTAAGCCTTAGTTTTATTGTTCACTTTTAGGGCGTCTGAACCCTCTATAACTCCATTATATATGTTTACGCTTATATTATTATCCCATTCGAACTGATCTTTGTATTCAGTAGTATAATATCCGGGAATCCATACTTGTTTATATTTTCCTTTTGATCCGATTTTATCTTTGAATTCAACACTATCTAATACGGTTTCAAAATACCCTTCATGATAAACTTGATAAGGGAATTTACCGATTAAAGATTTTTTTCCTATTTCAATTTGTGCATTTGGATTACTGATTTTTAAAACGTGTTTATTTAAATTTAAATTTATATTTGAGTCTAAGATAAGTGTATTATTAATGGGTATGTCCTTAGTTAATTCTATTTCGATATTTTTTTCTTTATTTTTAGTAGCAAATATAATTTGAGATTTTAGAGACGCTTCGGAGTCTGCGTTTAGAATGATTTTTTCAGAGTTTATGTAATGTTTATTGCAAGTGTTGTCCTGAAAATTTTTAAAATTAACGGAGGTTTCTTCTTGGGCGTTACAGACGAATGAGTTACTTGCCAGTAAAATAATTGCGAACGCACTTCTAAATACACGTTTAAGAATTAAACTGCTTTTTTTCATGTATTGTTTCTCCTTTTTAATAATGTATTTATTTTACTTTAAATATATTAAAGTATATATTTTATATTATGTCAAGATATTTTTATTTTATAGACTATTTTAAGTGGTTTGGTGGATTAATTGAATAGTTTGACTTTTTGTAGAAATTTTGCTAAATTACTAATATAAAGTGTTTATTTTTATAAATTTAGTTATTTCCAAAAAATATTAAATAATTAAGGAGGAATAGGTATGTCAAGTTTAACAAGTAAAGCTAAAGCATTAATGAGAAAAGTTAAGGGTAATTTCGAAAAAGACAGAAAAAAGCTTATAAAAGAATTAAAAAAATAGGTAAGTATAGTAATAAAGATATAATTAAAAATATACAATCGGATCTAACTTGTTTATGTAAAGGTTTGGAAATAGCGTTAACCGGAAAGTATAAAGGTAAAGTGCCTAATGAGGAAAATACGAAAAATCAACAAAATAAGATGACTTTCATTTTGTTACAGTCAGCTAATGCTGCTAAAACATGCGAGCGCAGTCAGCTAACAAGTGACCTTTATTTGGTAAGTAGTTTGCTAGGCAAGTTAGTTATACAAACCTACATTACAAATAACATTTTAAATGACACAGAATTAAAAAATTATTTTAAAATAGCAAGAGGAGTTTTTTCAGGTAATCGGTTAAAACTTTTTGTTTATAACAATGATCAAGAGTGTTTAAAGATTATAGAAGATATTAAAAAACAAAGTGAAGATTTACGAAAAGAAAATAAATATGATAAAGAAGTAAAAATAATTGATGATATTTTAGATAATATTAAAAAATTAAGTGTTTTAGATGAAAAGACATGCAAACGGAAGAATTTATCTACGGTAGATTTATCCTTTAAAAAATTTGAGGAAAGAATTAAGAACATTAAAAATGACATTAAAAAGAACAGTAAAGATAAATTTGATATTTTTGAACGTTATGAAGAAGCTTTTAATGAACTTAAAAATGATGAAGACTACAAGAAATTAGAAGGTGAAGTAAAAGAAAAATTTGATGAAGCTATAAAATTTTTACAAAACGAGTTGGATGTAAAAAATACGAAATATGCTTCATTGGGGGGGTAGGCAGTAAGTTCTTACTTTTTTGGTTTATGGAAATGATTCTCAGTAAACGATTAATTTCATTTTAGGAATTATTTTAGTCTTAAAATGAAGTGATTGAAAAAGCGATGGAATAAGTAAAATTCATTTGAAAAGGTATTATTGAATAAGAGCTTTAAAGGAGCAGTTAAAGGAAAATATTAATTTTAATTAATCGCTTAAAAGACATTGGCAAAAGAAGGAACTTCTGTATCCTTTAAGTTTTTAACTTTTTCTAAAGAGCGTGTGGCTTCTAGCCAAAAATTAATGTTTTCTTCATCTGGATGTTCTAAAGAAGATTTAATTACTGCGATGCTTTCTTCTATTTCTTCCAGCATTTCATGATGAAGTATCATGGAAAGGAAGTCATGGTTATTTTTCCAGAATTCGCAAAGAATAGATGCTTCTTTTAAAGCAGAATTATACTGACTTTCCAATACATGCATTTGGATTTTACTAACCGATTCTTCAGCGTGTTGTCCTACTGAACTTACGTACCAGAGACTAAAAATACAAAATATTATAGATAATACAGCTATAAAAGATGTTAAAATAAGCTTTTTCATCTAATCACTTTTCCTTTTTAATAATATTGAATTTTTTGGATTTATTTGCTGTCATTAGGAAAATATCTTTAATGTCGATATTTTGATTGTCAATGACGCTTTTTAGCCATTCTCTGCTAAGTCCACAAATAGATAATGAAAAGTCGCAGATATTTCCGTCGCTTACGACTACTGTATCTATGATAGCTTTTGGAACTGTTATTCCTAAAGTAGAAGAGTCCGGAGGCTGTTTTTCGGATTTTTTAAGGACACTCATTTGTCCGTTGGTTTCCATGATGGCAAACCAAACGTCTTCGATGGAGAATACGTCCATTTGACGAAGCTGTTCCATTAAATCTTCAACGCTTAAACGTAAATATTTAAGGGAATCTTGCTGAACTTTCCCTTCATCGATTACTACTACCGGTTTTCCGCATATGAATTGACGAAGCCTTGTATTTTTTAGCATCATGTAGGATACGAAGATTTCACAGCATATTAGTATTCCTATAGGAACTATTCCAGTAAGAAGAGGCTGTTCAGTATTTTGCATGGGGATAGCTGCTATATTAGATATTAAAATAGTTATTACAAGTTCTGAGGTTTGCAAGTCACTTATTTGACGTTTCCCCATTAATTTTATTGCAAGGACTATAATTACGTATAATATAATAGTTCTGATAAGGGATACAGCCAATTATAAAACCACCTTTTGATTTATTTGGTATTATTATTGTCATAATTTGCTTTGAGTATTCAGTAGAGTTGAAAATAATAAAAAAAATAGTTATAATTTCAAACGTATGTGACAGAGTGTTAAATAAAGAATTAAATAAACTTAGGATGTGGTCAATTATTCTGACACCATGGAATGAACTACCAAATGCCATGAAAAATGAAGAGGTAAGAAAATACTATTCTATTTTAGAAAGAAAAAATTTTTCTTTGATACTAAAGAGGATATTTGATATTTTTCTGTCAAGTATTTTAATAGTGTTTTTTTCGCCGCTGTTATTTTTAATTTTCATAATTATTAAGTTTGATTCTCCCGGGAAAGCGATTTTCAGGCAAAAAAGGGTTACTAAGGACGGAAAAATATTTAATATTTTAAAATTCAGGACTATGGTAGAAAACGCTGAAAGTATAGGTTCGGGAGTTACAGTTAAAGGGGATCCAAGAATTACAAGATGCGGAAGATGGATCAGAAAGTTAAGACTTGATGAATTTCCCCAGCTTTTTAACATTTTTAAAGGAGAACTTTCATTTGTAGGAACTCGTCCGGAACTTCCAAGATATGTGGAGCAATATACTCCGGAAATGTATGCTACTTTACTTTTATCGGCAGGAGTTACTTCTTTTGCGAGTATTTTTTATAAAGATGAGTCTAAACTTTTGGAAGGATCCGAAGATCCTGATGAAACTTATTTAAAGGACATTTTACCTGAAAAGATGAATTATAATTTAGAGTATATAAAAAAAATTGGATTTTGGTATGATATAAAAATTATTATTAAAACAGTATTAGCAGTTATAAAAAGATGAGGAGTTGTTAAAGTGAATTACGATATAAAATTCTCACCGCCGGACATTAGAGAAGAAGATATTAAAGCAGTTGAAGAAGTACTGCGTTCGGGTTGGATAACTACCGGATCTAAAACTAAACTTTTTGAGCAGGAGATTGCGAATTTTTGTGGTGTAAATAAAGCGGTGGCGCTTAATTCTGCAACTGCTTGCTTAGAACTTACTCTTAGACTTTTAGGTATCGGACCTGGCGATGAAGTTATAACGAGTGCTTATACTTATACGGCATCTTGTAGTGTAATTTGTCATGTAGGAGCTACGCCTGTACTGGTTGATGTTTCTCCGGGATCTTTTGAGATGGACTACGAGAAGCTAAGCGACGCTGTAACAGAGCGTACAAAAGCGATAATTCCTGTTGATATAGGTGGAATTATGTGCAATTATGATAAGATTTTAAATGTGATAAATAAAAGACAATCATTATTCGTACCAAACGGAAAAATCCAAAACGCTATAGGCAGAATTGCAGTTATTGCGGACGCAGCGCATTCTTTTGGAGCAGAAAGAAGCGGAATAAAATCCGGAAAAGCAGCGGATTTTACATGTTTTTCATTTCATGCTGTCAAAAATCTTACCACAGGAGAAGGAGGAGCGGTTGTTTGGAATACTATAAACAGTATAAGTGACGAAGAAATTTATAAAAGTTATATGCTTTTATCTCTTCATGGGCAAAGCAAAGATGCGTTAGCAAAAACAAAAGCAGGTTCTTGGGAGTATGATATAATGTGGCCGGCATATAAATGTAATATGACGGATATTTCAGCTTCATTAGGTCTTTCGCAGCTAAAGAGATATGAAAGCGTTTTAAAGCGTAGAAGAGAAATTGTTTCAATGTATGATAATGGGCTTAGGAATTTAGTTTTTTGGAAGTCTTCTCATTTAACTGCGTCAAGTAAATCAAGTTGTCATCTTTATATGGTTAGACTGTTAGGTAAAAGTGAAGAACAGCGAGATAGGTGTATACAAAAACTTACATCTGCCGGTATAGCCACTAATGTTCATTATAAGCCTCTTCCTTTACTAACTGCGTATAAAAAACTGGGATTTAAGATTATAAATTTTCCTCAATCTTATAATATGTACCAAAATGAAATTACTCTGCCCCTTCATACGCTGTTGGCTGACGAAGAAATCAAATATATAATAAAAACTTTAAAATCTCTGGTATAAATTTATTCCATTTTTTCTGAAAGGAGGTCAGATGTGAAAAGTAGTTCATTTCACCAGTTAAAATTTAGTAGTATTTCATTAAATACAGAACTTTTTAGGGTAATTTACATAATATTAGTTTCTTTTGAAATGATAGCTTTTTTGGATATAGTTTCTTTAATTTTGAAATCTATAGTACTAATATGGGGACTTTTTATATTAGTACATAATTTTTTTATTGAGAAGTTAGCATTTAAAGTCAAGTACAATTATTTATTGTGGTCTTTTTTAATGCTTATGATAATAACGTCTGTGGTTCATATGTCTGTGTGGTTTATACCTAATTTAGCGATTACTTATTATACCGCGGTGTGTTTTTTTATTTTTTATGGTATGTATACTGAAAGGATCAGAGAAAATCTTGAAAAAGAGATGAGTTTTATATTAAAGTTTTTCGTTTATTTTGGACTTGTATTTGGAACATTGTCTCTTTGTGTTTTGCTTTTTAAGCGAGAAATACAGATAGGAGGTTACTATTTGGGAATTTTCAGAAATAGACTGATAGGAGTTTACACTAATTCAAATATTCTTGCTTTTTCTATGATTGAAGCGATTATATCATGTGACATAATAAATGATTTCTATATTAGGCGTAAATTTAAGCTAGCGAAAATAAATAAATGGATATTGCTTTTAACTGTAATAGTAAGTTTTATGTGTTTATTTTTGTCTGATTCAAATGCGTCGTTTGTATTCATAATAATTTACAGTACTATTAGAGTTTTTTGCAACTTATTTTTTAAAAATAATTCTGCATACGGAATAAAATTATTAAGAAGTATATTAGTAACATTTGGATTTTGTGTACTGGCAATGTCCACTTCATTTGGACTAAGAGATAGATGCCAGAAGCTTATAAGTACGATTATGATAGATATTTACAAACAAGAAGATGCGTTTAAACGTAAATTTGAGTCTAAAGCTACGCTTGGAGATCTGATAGATAAAAAAGGTCTATCTAAGGAAAAAAATGAAGATGCGAGTAAGAATGAAAGTGCTATAACGGATTTTCACATAGGGCGCCAGCATTATGAGGTAAGTAGTGGTAGGATTACGCTTTTTAAGCAAGGAATAGAAGTTTTTAAGCATAATCCTTGGATTGGGATAGGAAGAGCAAATTTAGGACTTTACAGTAAAAAGTATCTTCCGGGTGGACTTATTCATCCTGATCTTCACAACGGATATTTAACCATTTTAGTATCTTGTGGTTTAGTAGGATTTTTAATTTTCGGCGTTTTTTCTTTTTTAGTAGCTTTAGATATATGTAAACATTTATTTTTATACGTCGACAAGGGTTATTTTACTGTTTTTTGCAAGCTTTTTTCAGTACTGGTAGCTTATTGTGGATACTGTTTATTTGAGAAAGCTATACTTTTTGATATGACTTTTATGGTAGGATTTTTTTGGTCTATATTAGGATATACTGTTTCATATATGTATGGGAAGGAAAAGATATCCAAACGTGATGAGTAATTTATAAATTAATATAAAGGAGAAAGAGTAAAAGTCTGAGTATGTGACTTTGCGGTTATTATGATAAATATAGGATGTCATCTTTCGTCAAGCGGTGGACTGATGGAGATGTTTAAAAAATGTGAGCAAATTAAAGGAAATGCCTTTCAGTATTTTACGAGAAATCCCAAAGGCGGGAAAGCGAAAGAAATTAATTTAGAAGAAATTGCGAGTTTTAAAAATCTCTCTAAAGGAGAAAATTTTAAGTATGTAGTAGCGCATGCGCCTTATACTATAAATCTTTGTTCTTTGGCAGAGCATGTTCGTAAATATTCTTATGAACTATTTACCGATGATATATCGAGAGTAAATTATCTTCCGGATAGTTATTATAATTTTCATCCCGGAAGTCATACAGGCCAAGGAGCAGATATGGCTATTGAACAGATAGCACAGGTTTTAAACAGTACAGTAAAAGAAGATCAAAATACTACAGTTCTTTTAGAAACTATGACAGGTAAAGGTAGTGAAGTCGGAGGAAATTTTGAAGAATTAGGAACGATTTTAAAAAAGGTTGAATTCAAGGACAAAGTTGGAATTTGTTTTGATACATGTCATGTTTACGACGCAGGATATGATATAGTTAACAACTTTGAGGGAGTTCTCGAAGAGTTTGACAAGGCTATAGGAATTTCAAAAATTAAAGTTATACATTTAAATGACAGCAAAAATTCCTGCGGAAGTAAAAAAGATAGACATGAAAAGCTAGGTAAAGGAAGCATTGGACTTGAAACTATTTTGAAGATAGTGGGATACAAGCGTTTCAAGGAAATTCCGTTTATACTTGAAACCCCTCAAGAAAGTTTGGAAGGTTACAAAGAAGAAATAAGATTAATAAAATCTTACTTTGAAAAGGAAGCAATATGATTCGAGAAGAAAAAATTGATGAAAAATACAAAGGAGGAAAGCTAAGTGAAATAGTTATAGTTTCGCTTAGACCTTTTTTGGAAAAGTTAAAGCTTAGGGGCTTAAAAGAGACAATTTCGGATTTAATTCCGGGATTAGATCCGGACGAATTTGTTCTTAATAAAATAAAGACTCAGATTTCTAAGTTTCGTGGAATAGAGCTTGGCAAAAACTATTTGGGGAGAATAAATATTCAGTATAGATACGATGGAATACAAATTGAACCTGTAGGCGTTTTAAGACTTTTCATAAAAAAGATAACCATTACTGATTTACAAATTTTAAAATCATTTAATGGTATATTAGAGCAGATAGAAATGAAGTATATTCAAAATGATGAGTATATTATAAGTCGTATAGATGAAATAATTTTTAACTTATCACGTGCCGGAATATATAAACCGAAAACTTCGGAAGAGAAAACTTTATATGACCTTGCTATGTTGACGCTTCTTAATTATTACAGTAGCAGTAAGGAAATGCCTGCCTGGATAAGACACGCTATGGAGAATATACGTAAGGGAGAATTTGTAAAGTTTTGGATAGAATTTCTAGTTGATTATATTTCGAACGTTATTGCGCAAGTGAGTGAAAACGTATTTTTCAATTTTAAAGTTACTTTTGATTCGCCTTTAATCAGGATGTTTTTAAATAAGAAAACTAATAAAGGTCAGATTTCAAGTCTTCTAAAGATGATGAATATTGACGTAAGAGAAATGATTTTCAACTTTTCGAAAAGTTATGTAAGTCCAAGCTTTATTCGTGGAGCAGGAGAGATAATTGTAGATTTAGTAAGCACGTTTTTAAGTTCAGTAAATAAAAAGTTTTACGAGCGAGATGAGTTAGAAAACAGTTATGATTTTTCATATCCTTTTAATATTACTGTTTCACCGGGAGATAACTTTCCATTTACGCGTTCGTTTAGGTGGTATACAGGTAAATCATATAAAGAATGCTTTATAGAATATTCTTATAATCCAGATTTTAAAGGAAGTGTGAAAGTTAAATCGGTTTGCGAGGTAGTAGCTAGGACTGTACCTATAGTTAATTTAGGGCTTGCCGCCGGATATAGCGCCGTAGAGCTTTGCAAACATTCAGTATGTTTAAGAGATTTAAATTCGGGTACTTTTTATTATAAGATACATTCCGGAGAAAATAATGAAAGCGAAGTTTATAAGTTAGAGATAAAAGAAATAAAAGATGAATTTAGCTTTATGATTTTTGCAGACTCTCAGGGTATGGTTAAGCAAGATTATAATATTTTTTCACAGTTATTAGAGTGTGCTTTTAAGGGGCAGCGTCCAGATTTTATGGTTCATTTGGGTGATTTCGTGGATGACGGAAATAACGAAGATTACTGGCGCTGGGTACTTGAGTCGAGAGTATGGAAGGAGCATGTTTGTGCTGCACTGGGAGGAAATCATGAAGCGAGGAGTAATGGAGTTGCTAAAGAGGCGGGAGTAGAGAATTCCGTATTAAGTCATTTCAATATAAAAAATTTTCCTTATCAAGACACTTCAAAGGGAGTCTATTATTCTTTTGAAATAAGTAATGCTGTTTTTATAGTACTTAACACTAATTCTAAGGATTCAGAGTCTTCGCTTGATAATAATCAGTATAAATGGGCACTTGAGACTCTTAAAAAATCTACAGCCAAGTGGAAAATAATATTTACACATAAAGCTCCGTATTCCAATGGCCCTCATCACAAGGATAGTGACGTAAAGAAAATTGGAAACCAAATAATGGATCTAGCTTACCATGGTAAAGCAGACGTTGTATTTGGTGGTCATGATCATGTATATGTAAGGACTTCTGAATTAGCGTATGATCAGAAAGCAGGATCAGAAAAAATTTATATAGATAAAAGAGGTTTGGGGTATAAAGTATTTTTAAATCCTTATGGTACGATGTTTATAGTTCCGGGAACTTCAGGAGTTAAAAATTATAAAGCAAAGTCACCGATATGGTTTTCGGCAGAGCGTTCTATGGAGTTAAAATTTCCTGTTTATTCAAAGGTTAAAGTAAAGGGATCACGTCTTTATTTTGACGCGTATCTTTTTAATACTGTAAAAAAAGATTTTAAACGCATAGATTCATTTTGTATAGAGAAAAAAGCAAAAGGGATTAAGGAAATAGATAGTGGCATTGTAATAAAACTTATCCGGAGCATTCCTGACTTACCTTGGGCAGACCAAAGTGAAACTTTGAATAAAATATATTTTTATTATAAAAATCTAGAGTATAGTGAAAAAGTAAAAGTAAGTAATTGTGAAAAACTATTCACTGCAATTAAGATGAACAAAAGGTATTTGAAGATAATTAAAAGTAATCTGCGCAGAGTAAGTACGAAACATGAATTTTTTGAAGCTTTAAACGATCCGGACATAGGAACAATAATTGCAGATTGCGATGAGATAAAGTTTGAAAATAGTTTTTCAGGCTTTGGACAAGTTATAATCGACAGGCCTATCTGTATAAGAGGGAGTGCAAAGCTTTCGCATGTAACTTTGGTTTTAAGAGATAAAGCGATGTTAATACTTGCTGACAGCATTTGCATTGATAATACTCGTAAAATTACCTCGTTATATTTTGCACGCAATAATATTGAAATGGAAAATAATTCTTTTTTGATTATAAATGATAATGTTTCTTTAAATTCAGGGTTTGGAGTTGGAAAAGGAGGGCACGGAATAAGTGTGAAGGGTGAGAACTGCGCGGTTTACTTAAACAGTTCGAGCACCAACTTTGTCAACAAGGGATTCCTTAGGTCTTATAATTCTAATTCTAAAATAGTAATAAACTCAGGAAAATATCTTTCCTTGGGAAGCAACCCGGCTTTTTTAATAAATGGAAAGTTAATAGTAAATGGAGGATTTGTACGGAATATCAGAGGACTTGAATGTTCGAATATAGTTGTGAATAGTGGTACTGTAGGGGAAGAAGATAAGCTACAGTTTCCTTTAGCTATAGAATCATGGGGAAAATTGAAATTGAATGGGGGAATAATAAAATCGAGAGAAGGAATTTCGATTATTATGCATAATTCAGAATTTTGCAAAATAAATGAGAGAAAGTATTCTTCTTTAGTTGATATAAGAGGAAAGATTGTATATAATTGATACATATATTTATAAAGTTGTATAGTTAAAATTTAGGCAAGTTTTAAGTTTAAATATCTTAATCTGCGGTGAAGATAATGAAGGAGTGTGCAAGATGATAATGTTAAGAAGAAAATGACGTAGAAATAATGAAATTTTAAAGAAATTATTGTTAGGAGAGAAAAGGAAAGCTAATCAGTTACGTATTGGTTTTGCCTGAGTAATTATGAGTAATAATTATAGAAGACTCAATTCAAAAGACAGAAAAAAACTTGAACTATATCACCTTTCTAAAAAAATTTTAAAAAAAGGAATTAAATGGTGGTTGGCAATTTCAGGGATAGTATGTTTGTTTATAGTAGGGCTAGCTGCTTTTTACATTACTATTGATAATATTGAAGAAAAAAGCTTAGGAAGCAATAATGAACGGTTAAGTCTGGTTAATTCAAAACCTACTGATGAAAGTGATGATACATCCGGGCTGTCAGAATTAAATAAAAAGGAACTTGAAAGAGAATCCGACAAAGAAAAAATTATTTCCGATTCTGAAGGTATAGTAGATAGTGGAACTGAAAGTGGATTTTATGATTTTAAGAATTGGAATAGTTCTTGCAATCCGGAACTTATGGTCGTAAATGCCGGAAATCGGTTGCCCGAAGATATTAATATTAAGATAAAAGTTTGCAGGGGAAAGGAAGTAGGAGCGTTACTTGCGGGTGATTTGGAGCAAATGATATGCGACGCAAAGAAAGAAGGAATTATTTTATGGATTTCCTCTGGCTATCGAAGTATAGATTTGCAAACTCGTCTTTTTAAAAGACAAATAGAAAGAGAAAAATCAAAAGAAGTGATAAGTAACGAAGAAGCGGAAAAGCGTGCTGCACGTATAGTAGCTAGGCCTCATACCAGCGAACATAATACAGGGCTTGCTATAGATTTTAATGGTGTAGAAGATAATTTTTATACTACTAAAGAATATAAATGGCTAATTAATAATGCTCATAAATACGGCTTTATAGAAAGGTATCAAAAGAAGTGGCAAAGTCATACGGGAGTGATTTACGAACCGTGGCATTTTCGGTATGTAGGAAAAGAAGCAGCTCCCCTTGTACGGGAGAGCGGACTCTGTCTTGAGGACTATATAAAGGAAAATTTGATAAATAATATTCGGGAGGAAAATTCATGAAATCTAAAGTAAGAATAAGATTTGCACCAAGTCCTACAGGATATATGCATATAGGGAATCTTAGAACTGCTCTTTATGAATATTTAATTGCTAAGTCTCAAGGCGGAGAGTTTATACTTAGAATTGAAGATACTGATAGGAATAGATTGGTTAAAGATGCAGAAAAAGTAATATATGATACTTTGGACGCTGTTGGAATTAGAGCGGATGAGGGACCTAATATCGGGGGAGAATATGGCCCTTACCGGCAAAGTGAACGCAAAGGCAGATATTTAGATTATGCCAAGGAGCTTGTAAAAAGAGGAAAAGCATACTATTGTTTTTGCGAAAAAAGTGAAGATGAAGGTTCAGAGTCCACACCTTTATCTGGACATAAAGATAGATGTAGAGATATTCCGTCAGAGGAAGTAAATAGACTTTTAGGTGAAAGTAAGAAATATGTAATACGTCAAAAAATGCCACTTGAAGGGAAGACGTCATTTGAGGATTTAGTATTTGGAAAAGTGGAAGTTGACAACAAAGAACTGGAAGATCAAATATTAATTAAAAGTGATGGATATCCGACTTATAACTTTGCTAACGTTATAGATGACTATGAAATGAAGATTACACACGTAGTAAGAGGATGTGAGTATTTATCTTCGACTCCTAAATATAATCTTCTCTATGAAGCTTTTGGGTGGAAAATACCTAATTATATTCATTTACCGCTTATTATGGGCAAAAATGAAGACGGAAGTACTTCTAAGCTTTCAAAGCGTCATGGAGCGGTAAGCTTTGAAGATTTGGTTCGTAAAGGATACTTACCGGAAGCGATAGTTAACTATATAGTATTTTTAGGATGGTGTCCTGAAAGTAATCGTGAATTATTTACTCTTGAAGAACTAGAGAAGGAATTTTCTATAAGTAGGATAAGTAAATCGCCCTCGATTTTTGATTATAAAAAACTTGATTGGTTTAATAGCGAATATTTGCGTAAGAAGTCGGATTCGGAATTTATAAAGTTAGCCCGTTCGTATATAGCAGGAGCTGTAAATGAGGAGAAGTTCAATATGGGAAAAATTGCTCAGCTGCTTCGTCAGAGAATATCGCATTTGGATCAAATACCGGAGATGATAGATTTTTTTGAATCTATTCCTGAATATGATGTCAATTTGTTTCAAAATAAGAAAAGTAAAAGTACGCTTGAAAGTTCCATCAATATACTTTCTGAGATTCTTGATGAGCTTTCTGAGCTTGCATCATGGACTTACAATAATTTATATGATCTTTTAATTAAAGTAGCTAATGAAAGAGGAATAAAGAATTCAAGTGTAATGTGGCCGGTAAGGATAGCGGTTTCAGGTAAGTTAGTAACTCCGGGGGGAGCGATAGAAATTTTAGAAATTTTAGGAAAAGAAGAGTCTTTAAGGCGTATAGAAAATGCTGTTAAAAAGCTTAAGAATTTAAATATTTATTAATTGATTTTAAGAAAGGAGTAATTACTGTGACAGACAATTTGAATAAATTTACATCTGAGAAAGATTTAGGAAATTTTATTTTGGAAACTGTAAAAAAAGACATTTCAATCGGAGGAAGATTTGAAGGTAAAAATGTACACACAAGGTTTCCGCCTGAACCTAATGGTTATTTGCACATTGGACATGCTAAAGCTATTTGTATTGATTTTGGAATTGCAAACGCATTTAAAGGTATATGTAATTTAAGAATGGATGATACAAATCCTTCCAAAGAAGATGTGGAGTATGTAGATTCTATAAAGGAAGACGTCAGATGGTTGGGATTTGACTGGGAAGATAGATTTTATTATGCATCGGATTATTTCGATCGTATGTTTGAAAATGCATGTAAATTAATAGATAAAGGGCTAGCTTACGTATGTGAACTTACTCCGGAGGAAGTAAAATTAAATAGAGGCGATGCTTCTCATCCGGCAGTAAGTCCGTATAGAGATAGACCTGTTGCAGAGAGTAAAGAATTATTTATGAGAATGAAGAACGGAGAATTCCCTGACGGCAGAATGACTCTTAGAGCTAAGATTGATTTAAATTCCGGAAATTTTAATATGCGAGACCCGGTTCTTTATCGTATAAATCATTCCGTTCATCATAGGACGGGAACTAATTGGTGTATATATCCTATGTATGATTATGCTCATCCTATTGAGGATGCTCTTGAAGGAATTACTCACTCTCTTTGTTCGCTTGAATTTGAGGATCATCGTCCGCTATATGAGTGGGTAGTTGATAATATGGACATCGAAAGCAAACCAAGACAACTTGAATTTGCAAGACTTAATATAAGCTATACAGTTATGAGTAAACGAAAATTACGTAGCCTGGTAGAAGAGGGATATGTGGATGGTTGGGACGACCCGAGACTTCCTACTTTAAGTGGACTTAGACGAAGAGGATATACACCGCGAGCCATACGTAATTTTTGTGATAGAATTGGTGTTTCAAAAGTGATAAGTACTGTAGAGTATAGCTTTTTGGAGCACTGTCTCAGAGAAGATCTTAATCTGAGGGCTAAAAGGGTGATGGCTGTTTTGAATCCTATTAAACTTATCATTACCAATTACCCGGAGGATAAAAAAGAATTCTTTGAAGTCGAGAACAATCCTAATGATGAAGAAGCGGGCAAGAGAAAAGTAAGTTTTTCCAGGGAAGTATATATAGAATCAGAAGATTTTATGGAAGAACCAGTTAAGGGTTACTTTAGATTTTTTCCTGGAAATGAAGTAAGACTTAAATCTGCATATGTTGTAAAATGTACGGGATTTAAAAAAGATGAAAGCGGTAAAGTAACTGAAGTATATGGTGAGTACGATCCTGACTCTAGAGGCGGCAATGTACCAGATGGAAGAAAAGTGAAAGGGACGATTCAATGGGTAGATGTAAAATCAGCATTGGATGCTTCTGTAAATCTTTATGAAAATTTATTTATGGTTGAAGATCCGGATTCAAAAGAAGATTTTGTAAAACATGTGAATTCAAATTCACTTAAAGAGTTAAATAATTGTAAAGTTGAAGAAAGTTTAAGAGAAGCAAAAATAGGAGATTCTTATCAGTTCATGAGAATAGGATATTTTTGTCCTGATACGAAAATTTTTCAAAATGGTGGTGGTATATTAACTTTTAACAAAAGTGTTGGTCTTAAGGATGGATTTAAAAGAAATAGCTAAAATAGCATTGACTTTTACTTCTTTGTTGTGGTAACATCCTAAAGTAGTCTAGTGATTGAATTTTAATAATAATTGGGGGTAATTAGATGGTGGCAGTTAAGTTAACAGAGTCTAAAAAGATAGCTATAATTATGTCGTTGATACTTAGCATAACCTCTGCACATGGGCTTCAAGTGATAAAAGCTTCGAATATTAAAAGCAATTTAACTAGTGAGATAATAGAGAATAAAACAGAAGATGTTAAATCTAATCCTTTTAAATTTGATGATAAAGGAGTACTTATAAGATATTACGGAAATGATAAAGAAGTAGTGGTTCCCGAGGGAATCAAGAAAATTTCTTTTGGTGCATTCATGAATAATGATAAGATAGAAAAGATAGTTTTTCCGGAAGGATTGGAATTAATTGATGAATGTGCTTTTTATGGCTGCAGTTCTCTTAAAGATATAGTTTTGCCTGAAAGCTTGGAAAGCATTGGAAGATTGGCGTTTGGAAACTGTATTAACTGTAAAAAGGTGTACTTAGGAGAGCATTTAAAATCCATAGGAGAATTTGCCTTTTGGAAATGTGACTCTTTGAATTATATAGATGTAAGCAAAGATAATGAAGTCTATAGCAGTTACAAAGGACTTTTATACAGTTCGAATTATCATACATTAAAGCTATGTCCTGCTGGAAGGGTTAAAGATGTACATTTAATTGATAGTACAAAGGTAATAGGTGAATATGCATTTTTTGATTGTAAGAAAATAGAGTCAATTAGCATGTCCGGCTTTTTTCCTGTAATGATAAGTGATTCTGCGTTTTACGGATGTGAAAATCTTAAAGAGGTAAAGATCGATTCAGGAATAAATGAAATTGGATCTTGTGCGTTTGCTGAATGTAAATCTTTAACTGAATTTACTGTAGGGAATAAAGTGACGAGCATAGGAAGTTCTGCATTTCTTGAATGTACCTCCCTTAACAAGGTAATATTTATTCCAAAAGAAATTAAAATTGGTCATGATATATTTGCTCTTTGCGATCAAAAAATAATGATAACCGCCGAAAAGGGTTCAAGTGCTGATGAGTATGTAAAGAAACATTCGGCACAGCTTTACTTAGCTTAAAATAGAAGTGAAAGGTAAAATTTGATAAATAATATTGTAGTGCCTATATATAGGCATTAAGCTTTAAAAAAATTCAAAGTTTATTTTATAGGCAAAGTTTACAAAAATAAAAAAACTATTGACTTAATTAAATGAAAAGTGTTGTAATTAAAAATGTCATAAAATATTTTATGACATAATAAAATAAAAAAGGAGAGATGTTACGATGGCAAGAGACGCTAATGTTATAATGCCAAATGAAAATAAGCAAGTATTTATACCTGTTGGTACTGATTTAAATGCAGGTTCTCGTATAGTATATAATAATAGTTTTATTATGAATATGGATATGTATAACGAGATGCGAGCAGGAATAATAACCCGTTGACATTACGTTGTGAGGGAATGCTTTGGAGAGAATTTGTGCATAGGTATGGTGATGATGTAGTAAGACGAATTGATTTTATGGATAATAGATAATTATAATTTAATTCGGCTTATAATTTTAACAACTATAAAAATTAAGAAGTAATCGATTTTTGCTATATTATAAGCAAGCGTAAGTTATTAATTTCTGCTTTGTTTTTAGCGAAGCAGGAATTTTAAATTTAAATAATTTTAAAAGAGTGCTTTATTAATAAAGTACTCTTTTTTATGAATAAAGTTATTAATTAGCACTTATTTCTGTTCCTTCGTAGATGAATTTTTTGAGATCTGCTTTAACTTTAGAGGTATCATTTATTACTAGTACCATTTTTTGACTATATGTTGCATCTTTGACGTTGTCATCAGTAGGTACACGAAATTCCTCTAAGGAGTAACTAAGATATACCATGCAGTTGGTAACAAGTCTGCTGATTTCTGAAGCTTTAAAGTTAGTAGTAACAAGAGGAGCAAGAGTGGTAACCATTTCGGTAATTTGTGCTACGTTTGATTTTTTAAGTGCTTCTATAACGGCTTTTATTACATCTCTTTGCCTTGAAGTACGATCATAATCGGAACCTTTACTATTTCTGTTTCTGGAATGGTGCAAAGCCTGCAGACCTGTTAAATGCTTAATTCCGGATCCCTTCAAAATATTTTTATCACCTGAGTACTTGTTGATATATAAAGATTCTTTTTCTGAGAGTTCAATATCTATTCCGCCGAGAGAGTCTATTATTTTCGAGAAGCCTTCAAAATCTACACATGCATACCTGTCAATAAGTATGCCAAAATTTTTTTGGATTGTATCAATAGTAAGTTTAGGGCCTCCGTAGGCATAGGAAGCATTCAGACGATCTTTTCCATGTCCTGGAATAGTTACCCAAGTATCTCTCATAAGGGAAGTTATTTTTATTTTTTTACTTCTTATATTTAAAGATAATATAAGCAAAGAATCGCTTCGGCCGTGATCTCCGGTAGACATTGAATCACTTCCGATTAAAAGAATATTAAGAACCATATTATCATTTAAAAGCCCATCTTTTTTCGCGACTTCTTCCGCAGGTGTAAAACCTTCTTCATAGTAAGTATTATCGTAGTTAACGGAGTGAAGGGTATTATATGCATGAATCATGCCTATTCCTGCAGCTCCGACGATTAAGAAGAAGATAAGAGATAAAAGTTGTCCTAGAGGAAGTAATTTTTTTCTTTTTTCTTTTTTTCTTTCTGAAGAATATATGTCTACGTATCCTTTTTTACTGTTAGCTTCAAAATTCAACGTATGTGATTCTGAGGATATATGTGAATCACTATTATCTGATTTATTTTTCATCTAATCCCCCAAAAGTTTGTTCTTTTATTAAGTAAATTGTTTTTTATTGTTTAAATTTTGATTCCCGTTAAATAGAAAGTGATTATAGCATTAAATTTAATTATATAACAAGTATAAGAAAAGCTTTGTCAAAAATTCATGTGAAAAATTTGGGATTTTAAATTATGGTTATCTAGAAATATATAAAGCGATTGCAGTACGGTTTGGAAGCTTTAAAATAGTTCCGGGAGTAAGCTTTTCATTTACGTCTATTCCATTGAAGGTTGCTACGGCAGTTATATACTTACTTTCTTTATAATAGTTTGTACTTATTGAAGATACAGTATCTCCGTATTGAACTATATAATCTTCGTATTCCATATCCAGTCCTTCGCTTAAAGTTATGTCAGTTTCTGAAGTTTCACCAGTTTGATTGTCTACGTTTTCCGGTGATACAGTTTTATCTGATTCATCTTCAGCATTACCATTATAAGTTACATCGCCTATGGATACAACTACGGGAGCGCTTCCTGACTGTTGACCTTCGGTAAGTTTAGAGTAAGCGAGGTAAAAGAGTCCTGCGATAACTAGAGCAGACAGAGAAATTTTTGATAATTTAGCTATAAGATTTTTACGTAAACTGAGTTGATATTTAAAATATGAAAACCAAGAACTTGTTTTTGATAATTTTTCGGCTTTTTTTAGCTCTACTATCATTTCCGGGATAGACTCATAAACTCCTCTTTCACATTTATCTAAGACTATGTGAAGAGTTTTATTAAATCCTGCCTGAGCTTCCGGTTCAAGTAGGGTAAAAATTATTTCACGCAGATTTTTTAAAATTAATTCTTTACCGGTTTCGTTGTTGTAGACGTCTAGATTTTGCAAGTTGCCGTGGAAATACATTTCTTTTTCTTGACTGATTTTAATATTTTGAGGTTCAGTTAGGCATCCTACTATAGGAGTGGGAAGACTGTAAATTTTATCGATACGTATCAGTATATCTTCAAGAATAGTACATCTTTCGTCAAAAGGAACGGCACTAAATTCTTTTCGGTATTTTTGTTTTATATTTTCAATTTCGAGGTATTTAAATACCGCGTAATACATATTTTCTTCAACGAAAAAATTTACAAATTCTTTAGGTTTATTTGGAGAAGAAAATACGTCAAATAAAATTTTAAAATTTTTCAAATTATCTTTTTGATATGGAAATTGGTTTAAGATATATAAATTGTCAAGTGTGTTTTTACCTTGATAAGCTACAAGAATATTCATTTCTTTATTAGAAAAAAGAGATGCTATTACAACATAATCGGAGGTTTTGTTTATGTTCAACATAGATTTCCCCACACCTTTTTATAAGAATAATTAAATAAAACATTTTTATTACACTTGACTCAATAATTCTATGATAATATACTATATTATACAAGTCAATAACAAAATAGATAAGATATTTTTTAAATAGTGTTTGTAAACTTTGCATATTTTACTTTAAAATATATCTTAAAGTTAATTGAAATGTCAAATCATAAAAAATTATGTGAGGGGATTCTATGAAAAAGGATTCAAAAAAAGAACAAGAATTTAAAATAGATAAGGAGGAAAAAATTTCAAAATTTAAAAGTGTTATTTTCAGTCCTGGAGTTATGTATACAGTAGGAGCAATAGTTCTTATAGTACTTGCATTTATAGTTCAGTATTTTGTCAACAGACCTAATTTTGGTACATTTTTAAGTTCTGATATGGATTTATCTAATAATGTGTATATACTTGGTGTAGACGAAGAAAAGGACGCTTATAAAGTGACTAAAGTACTTCCAAGCGGAGCGACAAAATTCCAAATAGACCTTGAAAAGTCTACTAAGGACAGCAGCTTAGTATATAGGAATTTAGAAGTTGACTCAAAAGGAAATTTCTATTTTGTAAAGCAGAAAAAGGATTTAAAAGCAATAGTATCCGATAAATCGATGTATCCAACATTAAACGAAACGGTGCTAATGTACGACAGTAATGGAAATTATATAAAACAGCTTGCATCTATAGACTTTTCTAAAGATGCAACTCCTCCTACGGATCCTTACATTAGAAAAATTCAGATTGTAGATCAAAATATTACTCTTATTGCGTGCGAAGACAATCGTTATGACATTATTACGGCTAATCCGCTTTTAGATGAAAGTCCGAAAAAGATAAAATCCTTTGAAATTTCACCTAATGTAGCAGTAACGAGTCAAAAGTATAAGTGGGTAAGCGACATGAGCGTTTTATCTACTGGTAGGATTTTTTACTCGACTTTAAATGGAGAATTATATGCTACCAATAACCAAGGAGAATTTGAAAATTATTCAAATGTACTTACCAGTTCTCCTTTTATAGTGACTGGAATGAGTGTTGATTCTTCGGACGATATTTACTTTACCGATTCAGTTAATGGTAAATTTTATAAACTTAACACTAAAAGCAGTACTTTACAGAACCTTTATAGTTTAGACAGTTCTTTGGGAGATGGTCTTTCTGTTAAAATGAAGGATGTAAGAAGTATTAAGTCTTTAGGAGCGGGAGATTTTTATGCTGCGTCAAAAGCTTTTGACAAACCTTTTCATGTACGTTTTGGATCTTATAATTATCTAGTAGGAGATTTAAGAGGTTCGCTATTTCCGTGGGGATATGTTATTATGATAAGCGTAATTTTAGTTGTAATAGGTTTATTTTACGCTATCAGATATCTTGCTCAAGTGGAGATAAAAAGAATCCCTCTTTCTGTTAAAATTCTTGGATTGTTTCTTCCTGTTTTTGTAGTAGCGATGGGAATATTAGCGTGGGTTAATACGTCTGACGGAGTAAATGAGTATATGAGTGTGCTGCGTGCCGAACAGGAGAGAAGTGCAAAGACTGCAGCAGATGCGATTAGTGGAAGTGATTTTGCTAAGCTTGATCATGTAAGCGGATATATGAATGCTGATTATGTAAAATTAAAAAACGCTCTTCAAAAAGGGTATAATGATGTTTCTTTAAAAATAGGGGATAGAAGCGATTATATAGTAACTTACGTAGAAAGTTATGGAAAGCTTTATAATACGCTAAGTACGAGGTATGACGTGAATTCAGAATCCTATGATACTTTAAAATACACCGATCCTGATATGGTCGCACAAAGATATACACTTGTTGATTGCATTCTGGAACAAGATGAAGTACAAAAGATTTATAATGTTTGGAATCAATTTTCAAATAAGGCCAATTCTTCGGATGCTATAAATGTGATGTTTAGGGATGTTTATGGAGATTTATCAGCATCATTCGTTGCAGTTAAGGACACAAATGGAAGAGTAGTGGGACTGGTTGGAAATTTCCTAGACGAAGGAGTACACAGTCAGCGTGAATTTTGGGAAATTTTGAAGCATACGTCGGCTTTAATATTGGTTATAACTGTATTAATAGGAGTATTTATAACTTTTATAATAAAATGGTCTTTTAGGCCTTTAGGAAAGATTGAGAAAGCTATAGATACTATGAGTAAAGGAGAATGGCATACACGTGTTCGAGTCAGCTCGAAGGACGAGCTTGCAGATATAGCTCAAGCATTTAATTTAATGTCAGAAAAGATTGGCAGATATACTTCAAACCTTATAAAGCTTAATAAAGAATATATAAGGTACGTACCGAAAGAGATATTTAAACTTATAGGGAAAGAAAAAATTACACAGGTTGATCTATATGATCATAAGATTTTAAATTTAAATGTAATTTACTTGAGTTTCAATATTTCATGTAAAGAGTGCTTTGATTTTAAGGATGAAAACGAAGTATTTGAAGCCGTTAATGCAAGCTACAATAAACTTTTTAGTGTTGTGGAAGAGAACAAGGGAATAGTACAGTCATTTGACGGATTAAAAGCTTTAATTGTTTTTCCGGAGAGTGCGCAAGATGCCTTTAATGCATCCTTACAGTTTAAAGAAGTGGAAATGGATGAAAGCATCAAAAATCGTATGCATATAATTCTGAGTTCCGGTGATGTACTAGTAGGAGTTTCGGGAGACGAAAATCGTCGTGGCGTAATTGTTGTTTCTGACGAAATTATGCAGATGTTTAATATAGATTCGCGTTTAAGTATACTTGGTATTAACCATATTGCTACGAGCAGTATTATTGACAATGTTAAAGAAAGCAAAGTTTTTTCATATCGTTATATTGGCAGAGCAGGAAAGTCTACGGACGACGGTTTTACTGACATATATCAAATAATAGAGGAAGGAAATCAGTACAAAAAAGACTTATATATTTCTACTGAAAAAACTTTTAGTGAGGCTATAAATTTATATTTACAAGGTAAGTTTGTAGATGCACGAAAATTATTCACTGATGTTTTAAGAATAAATGAAAATGATAAAGTAAGCATCAAGTATTTAATGCTATGTGAAAAGGAAATAGCTAAGCTTAAACAAATTCCTGAATCTAAAGAAAAGTTTACTGGGTATCTTATTTAAAAGCTTTTTGCAAATGTAATGCCTTTATATTAAACTCAAATCTTTAATAAATTAAGATAGGACGGAGAGAATTCATGTCACTATTTACAGACATATTTTCACGAATTACGACTACACTCCAATCTCAATTAACTTCTTTAACAGCTTTTTTGGTTCAGATTCAAAACATGGGAACCAGAGCAGCACAACTTGCTCAGCAAAAAGTTCAAAAATTCTTTCATACGCTCCTTAGAGAACCTACAAGTAAAAAGGATTATTGGAGAATTTTTGGAATATATTTTTCAAAAAGATTTGTGAGTATATCACTTGTAGTTTTAGGAGTAGTTGGATATCTTCTTATATTTCATGCAATTCCATGGGCAGAAGGAAAAGTCTGGACTGCTAATCTAAACTTGGATACTTCTAAATATACAAAATTTAGCGGTAAAGCACGAGTATACGATCAAGCAGGGATTTTAGTATTTGAAGGGAATCTTAAAAATGGTGTTCCAGAAGGTGAAGGAGTGCAATATGACTCTAAAGGAAAACTTATTTATAAAGGGAACTTTAACGGAGGAAAATATAGTGGTGAAGGGGAACTTTATAATGATGAAGGGATTGTAATATATAGTGGAGCTTTTAAAAACAACTTATATGAAGGCGAAGGAAAGTTATTTAATGATATAGGGAAGATAATATATGTAGGAAGTTTCATGGTTGGTCAGCGTTCCGGGAAAGGCGTGGATTACGATCCAGATACGGCATTAAGAAAGTATTATGGAGAATACGCAAATAACGTACTAAATGGTATAGGGGTGGAGTATGAAGAGGATGGAAGCAGCATTAAATATGAGGGGGCATTTAAGGATGGTCTTTATGGCGGAGAAGGAAAGCTTTATGTAAATGGCGTACTACAATACTCTGGGAACTTTGAAAATGGAATTTACGGAGGCAGCGGAAATCTTTACGATCTTGATACAGGAGTACTAATTTATTCCGGGGAGTTTAAGGATGGTCTTTATGATGGTACTGGAAGTCTTTATGATGTAAACACGTCAGTTATAGTTTATGAAGGTGAGTTTTCAAAAGGCAAAAAGCAAGGAACCGGTAAGTCATATGATAAACTTGGTTCACAAATGTTCGATGGTAATTTCCGCGGAGACAGTATTGATTATATAGCCTACTTAGGTAAGTCTCCGGAAGATGTAACCAAAGAATTCGGACAAGAAACTTATAAAACCGAAACTAATGGAAAAATGATAATTACTTATCTAAGTTTAGATGTTTCTGTAATATTTACTGTAGATGAAGAGAAAGGTGAGTATGTTTGTGAGAAAATAATTTTAGGTACAAAAGATACATTTATGGGACTTGGAGCAAAGAGTACAGCAGTAGAAAGAAGATCCGTAATGGGTGAACCATTTTCGTCTATAAACTATGATTGTCCTGATTACTATAAAACTGTTTTTTCGAATTTGGCAATAAATATTAATAACATAGATTCAGTTCCTTCAGATAAGTATATAATGGATAACTATTTCATTAGATTTTATTTCAATGATGGTCGAACTGAACTTAAATGCATAGAAATTTGTTCTATGTAAAAAAATATGATGAAAAAGATTGATTTATATTTAAATTAATGTTATGATTAATTAAGGAAGAAAAGTAGGAGGCGAAAGATGATTAAAAGTATAGAAAAATTCTTTTTAGAGTTGTTTAACAATTCTGAATTGCTTCGTAAATTTATTGAACTTAAAGATGAAGATGAGATTTATGAGTTTTGTATTTAAAACGGAGCAGAATTCAGCAAAGAAGAATTAGACGAGGTTATAGAAAGAAGTGTGAAAGAATTGAAAAATTCAAGTAGCTTAAGAGAAATAAAAAATTTAGACTCGGTATCAGGAGGAAAATCAGTAAATAAATTTTTGAATAAATCTTTAGCTGCTGCTGTGGCGGTGTTAAGCTTGGGAGGTTCTTTAACTGTTCCTTCTGATGCTGTGCCCTTAAAAAGACTTCCTTCTAATCGAGTTAAACATGTTAAAAAGATTGATCCTAAAGATTATAATTTTACATGGAAAGATTGGAGTAATATCGGATTAACTTCTTTAGGAGCAGGTTTATTTATTTATGTCTTAAAGAAATGTTTTAGCAATGGAATTTCGGAGAACGATCATGCAAATTTTAAAAGAAGTAATTTTGAAAGTTGTACTGACGATAAAGAAAAACCCTTTTCGGGAATTCAAAATCCTGATTTTAGATGTTATATAAATGCTTATGTTCAGCTATTGCATGAAATACCAGAGGTTAAACAATTTGTATATAATAACAAATCTAAGCATGCCGTTTTTGATAAATTAAATAAAGTGTTTTCTAAAATGGATAAATTTCAGCCGATAACGCGAAATGATGAAGATTATTCTGAATTTTGTAGATTGGTAGGACATGTTAGTTATAAACAACGTTCTTATGATAATATAGCTGAGAGTTTAAATAGGATTTTTTTAGATCAAAAAATATCTCCAACTTTTTCGCAACTACTTAATAGTGATAGTATTTTGCTTATATCAAATGAAATATGCGGAAGTGTTGAAGAACGAATTCAAGACAAAGATAATTTTGCATTGATAACTATAGAACGAGGAACATGGGATAGCGCAGGTGCTACAAAAATTGATAGATCAGTTAATATCCCGGAATTTGTGAAAAATAAGAATGGGAAAAAATTAAAACTTATGGGTATAGTGTTTCATCATAGTGGAGAAGTGTCCAGAGGTCACTATACTACTATTAAACGTGATAAAAACAATAAGTGGTGGCACTGCGATGATGATAACGTTATGCTTCAATCTGCTTCTTCTGATTATTTAAATACAGCAGAATATGCAAAAAAAAATGCAGTACTTTTATATTATAGAGCCGAAAATTAGTTTAAAATAGTAATTTCCCGGTTAAATCCGGGAATTATGTTTATATAGGATAGTTTGTAATAAAGTGGATTTATTCTTTTCTGAAGTTTAACATTTTAGAAGCACTTTCGGAATCATTATTAAGTAAAGCATTTCTTATTCTTGTAGAGCTAATAGGTTCATGCTTGTATAAAGCGGGACGAACAATTTTGGTTTTTATTCCGTAATCTAAGCATAATTTTTTCAAAGTTCCCGCGTCTGCGATTCCATTTTTGCCAAAATGGTAGTTGAAACCGCATACAACATATTTAGCATTAAGTACTTCGTGGAGTATATCTTTTACGAAGTTTTCAGCAGTTAAATTACGTAAATCGTTAAAATCGACTTTATAAATTAATTCTATTCCCATACTTTCAAGAACTTTTTCTTTGGTTTTTTCATCTGTTATTCTATGTTCCGGCACTTTGGAGATTATAGCTTTAGGGTTTTGACTAAAAGTAAATACTGTAGGTATCATACCATATTTTTTAAGTTCTACTGTATATTTTATAACTCTTTGATGTCCTTTATGTACTCCGTCGAAGTAACCTAGAGCTACACATAAAGGCGAGAGTTGTTTTTCAAGATTTGTATATATTTTCATTTAGATCACCTGGGATTAATTTATTTACTAATTTTGAGAATCAATTTTATTTATATGATTATTAATTTAGAATTATTACTTTAATTTTCGCATTTTAAAAATTTGAGGACATGATTTTTTATATCGACTTTACCTATACCTATAAAGTGGCCGTTTGAGTATAATTTAATTATATCGTTATCATTTGGAGGGACGTCAAATTGAAGGCGAGAGAGCATTAAATTTCCGCCGTTTTTAAATAGATTAGATTGTGATTTAGTAATATATGCTAAATTATTATTTTCAAAAAGGCGGTCAGTAGGGAATACGAATTTTTCAATAATTTCTTCAAGCTCTAGTTGCTTTATTCTTTCTAAGGATATGGTTTCTGAGAGTTTAAAAGAACTTGATAAAGTACGGCATAGATTTCCCATGCTTGCTCCAGTACCTAATTTTTTACCTATATCATAGCATAGAGATCTAATGTATGTACCTTTAGAGCATAAAATTTTTAGTTTTCCTATTTGTGAATTTTCATTAAATTCAATTAATTGAAGAGATTTTATAAAAATATCTCTAGGGTCTCTTTCTACTTCCTCACCTTTACGAGCAAGATAGCATAGTTTAAATCCGTTTTTTTTAATAGCTGAATACATAGGAGGAATCTGTTTAATTTTTCCTTTAAATGAACAGAGTGCGCCTTCTAAGTCTTCAATTTTTAAGTTTGAATTTTGAGCATTAATTGCACTTCCCCAAATGTCCCAAGTATCAGTAACTACTCCTAGATGTATTTCACAGACGTATTCTTTTTCAGTTTCTGAAGTAAATATTTGGAACTTTGCACTAGACCCTAATAAGACAGGTAAAACTCCTGTAGCCATAGGATCAAGAGTACCCATATGTCCAATTTTTTTTTGATTAAATTTTTTTCGTAGTATTGCAATAATATCGAAAGAGGTAAAGTTTTTCGGCTTATTAATTACTATTATTCCATTCATTTATTTTTCCATCCTAGATGTGTTAGGATTGTATTTGCTATTTCATTTATAATTTCGTTTATTTTTCCTTGAATACTAAATCCGGCAGCTCTAAAATGTCCTCCGCCTTCGAATAAGGAAGCTATATCATTTGCGTTAACTTCTTCAGAAGTACGTACGGATACTTTATAATTATCCGGTGATTTTTCACGTAGTGTTATTCCTACGTTTACTCCTTCAATTCTTATAGGAATTGACGCTATTCCGTCGCATTCTGAATCTTTTATTTCATGTTTTTCAAAATCTTTTAAGGTTATAAATGTGATTGCACATTTACCTTCTGAAAAATATTTTATATTTTGGTTTAAAATTTTTTCTATCTCAAGGATTTTTCGGGATTTTAAAGTAAAGAGCTTTTCATTAATTTTAGATACAGCTACTCCTTGTTTCATTAATTTAGCGGCGATTTCATGTGATTTATAAGTAGTATTGGAATACCGAAAGCAGCCGGTGTCGCTGGAAATACCGATATACAATCCTTCAGCTATATACTTATCTATTTGAACGTTTAAAAGATCAATCAGATCGTATATTATTTCGCAGTTTGCAGCGGCATTAGAGTCTATATAGTTAAGGGCGGCAAATTTTCTGTTAGAAATATGATGATCGATACATAAGTCTATTTTATAAGCATATTTTTCTAAGCTTGACTCTAAAAGTGAATTACTGGCAAGATCTACTGAAACTATATATTCTTCATTAAATATCTGAGGTTCAATATAACCGGTCATAAATTCAAATTTTTTTGAGATTTCATTCCCAAGCAATACGGCAGCTTTTTTACCGAGTTTTTGAAGCATTCTGCAAAGAGAGAAAGCTGACCCTAATGCATCTCCGTCGGGAAACATATGAGTTACGATGTATATATTATTCATACTTTTAAGAGTTTGAGCAAGATCGTTAATTGAGTTCATATATTATTCACCCCTTTGGTTATTAAAAATTTAAGGTTGTCCAAGAAAATTTTATATTTAATTCTTTAAATAACTTTTAATATTAAGAACATCCTTATCGGATGCTCATTTTGTAAATTTTAATTTTTGTAATATCGATTAAGAATTTAAGTTATTGATTTTCTCTAAAATATGAGTTCCATACTCTACTGCGTCAGTAGGAATAAATACGATTGTGGGTATATAACGCAGTCTTATTCTTTCTCCTAACTGTTTACGAATATATCCTGAGGCTGCTTGTAAACATTCTGCTGCTTTTTCGGCATATTCATATCCGTTTAAAGCGCTTATGAACACTTTGCAGCTGGAATTTTTTTTACTTATATCTATTTTAGCTATGGATATAAATCCGTTTTCGAGCCTTGGATCCTTTAATTCTCTTATAATAGCTGATATTTCCCTTTTAATACTTTCTGAAGTATGATTTTTTCTATAACTTGGCATTACTATTTCTCCTTTTTTAAAAAGGGTATTTTTAATTATCTCTGTATTCTTCTATTATAAAAGCTTCGAATATATCTCCGACTTTTATATCATTAAAATTAGTAAGTCCGATTCCGCATTCGTAGCCTTGAGCTACTTCTTTAACGTCGTCTTTAAAGCGTTTCAAGGAAGCGATCTGATTTTCCGCTATTACTACTCCGTCACGCACTACTCTGATTTGAGAGTTTCTTGTAATTTTACCGCTAATTACGTGGCAACCTGCTATAGTTCCTACGCTGGAAATTTTATAAACTTCACGACATTCTGCTCTACCGATTTCTACCTCTCTGAATTTAGGAGCAAGCATACCTTTCATAGCTGCTTCTATTTCCGCTATACATTCATAAATTATGCGATAGAGTCTAATATCAACTCCGTATCTAGCTGCATTTTCTGATGCGGCCGGTTCGGGGCGGACGTTAAATCCTACGATTATTGCATTTGAAGCATTAGCGAGCATAACGTCAGATTCGTTTATTGCACCGACAGCACTATGGATAATGTTTACTCTTACTTCTGGATTTGAAATTTTATTTAATGACTGTCTAACTGCTTCTACCGACCCTTGTACGTCACCTTTTACGATTATCTTAAGCTCTTTTATGTCACCGACCTGCATTTGATCAAATAAGTTATCAAGTGTAACTTTACTTCTACTGTTGAACTTTGCTTCTCTTTGGGAGTGACGTCTTTGTTCTACTAGTTCTTTCGCCAATTTTTCATTTGATACGGCGTCAACGACGTCTCCGCCGGAGGGGACTGTATCGAGGCCTGTTATTTCAACCGGTACTGATGGTCCTGCTTCTTTTAAGCGTTCACCTTTATCATTTGTCATAGCTCGCACGCGACCTACTGACATACCTGCGACGAGAGTATCTCCGACTTTTAAAGTACCATTTTGGACTAAAATTGTCGCTACGGGGCCTTTACCTTTATCGAGTCTTGCCTCTATAACTGTGCCTTTAGCTTTTCGGTTTGGATTAGCTTTTAATTCTTTTACTTCAGCAGTAAGAATTATCATTTCGAGGAGTTCATCAATTCCCTGGTTTTGTTTTGCGGACACTCTTAAGCAAGGAACACCTCCTCCCCACTCTTCAGGAACTATGCCATATTCTGTAAGCTGCTGAATAACTTTTTCAGGGTTTGCCCCTTCTTTATCCATTTTGTTTATAGCGACTATAATAGAAACTTCAGCTGCTTTAGCGTGATTTATAGCTTCAATGGTTTGCGGTTTAATTCCGTCGTCTGCGGCGACTACTAAAACTGCTATATCGGTTACTTGAGCTCCTCTTGCGCGCATAGTAGTAAAAGCTTCATGACCTGGAGTATCTAGGAAGGTAATATCGTGGCCGTTTAAAGAAACTCTATAAGCGCCTATATGTTGAGTGATTCCGCCTGCTTCTGTCGAAATGACGTCTGCATGTCTTATTGCGTCTAGGAGAGATGTTTTTCCGTGATCCACGTGACCCATCACCACTACTACCGGTGCACGAGGAACGAGGTCTTTTTCGTCGTCTTCACTAGTATCGATTATCATCTCTTCAATGGAAACAGTTTCTTCTTTTTCGACTTTAGCATGAAATTCCATAGCAATAATGCTAGCGGTGTCGAAGTCTATGTTATCGTTAATTGAAGCCATTACTCCAAGAAGCATTAATTTTTTTATTACTTCTGCAGCTGTAGCTTTAAGGAGGGAAGCAAGTTCGCCTACGGTAATTTCATCCGGGATAGAAACCGTAATTGGTTTAGACTTTCTCTCTTCAGCTATTCTGCGCAGTCTTTCGGATTCAGTTTCTTTTTTAGAGCTTTTAAATTTACCTCTTTGCTGAGATTTTTGTACTATTTTTTGTTTATTTAAAGTCTGATCAGACTTAATTTTTTCTGAAGCTATTCTATCATACTTTTCGTTATACTTATCTATATTGACATTTACAAATCTTGTATTAACGACTCTTCCGTCTGAGTGTGTAGTTTCTGGAGCGACAGTTTTAGAACTTCCAGTTATTACAATTTTATTTTCAAATTTTTTCTTTTTGTCTTCTTCGGCGATGATCTTTTTATTTTCTTTTTTAGGTAAATCTGACTTTTTGTAGATATGTTTATTATCAGATGTTGCGTTTACCATATGAGAGTTATCGGGTTTTAAATTTTTTTGTTTAACAGTTTCTTGAGGTTTGAATTTTTGAATTTCTTCATGTGATTCATTTGCGGAAGCAAAATATTCATCAAAATTTTCTACTTGGTTTTTTTGAGTATAGTATTCAAAAATTATATTAAGTTCCTTTTCAGTAAGGGAAGTCATATGTTTTTTTTCTTCCCCCAAATATTTTTTTAGAACTTCTATTATTTCCTTGCTTGTAACTCCTAAATCTTTAGCGACTTTGTGGACTCTATATTTTATTAACATATAAATTATTCCTCCCGGTTGTTTCATAATTCTGAGGATCGGCAATTGTAGTTTCTATTAAAGCATTTATTTTTTTTATAAAATTTTCTCCTGAAATACCTATTATAGCAGAGTATTTTCCAGTAGCTGAGCATATTTCATTTTTAGTATAGGGTATACTTTTAATATTAATGTTGTTTTGTTTAGCTGCGTAATTAATTTCTCTAAGTGAAGAATTAGAAATATCTTTACATATTAGAATTAAATTTATATTTTTTTTTAATAAATTATCTTTAACGGGATCCATACCTAATGTCGAGTTACCCGATTTCATTATTATTCCTAAAAAGCTTAAAAATTTATCATTCATCTTTTTTCACCATTACTTCAAGGTTTGTATAAATTTCTGAGTCCACCTTACAGGAAAATGCTTTCTCAATTCTTCTGCCTTTTTTTGCTTTATTTACGCATTCCAATTTTTTACATACGTATGCAGCTCTACCTTCTTTGTTTATCGTTTCGGTTTTAACATATAGTCTGCTATCTTTAAATTTTTCAGGAGGTTTTACAACCATTATAAATTTTGATTTAGGCTTTTGAATTCCGCATCCTATACATTTTCTAATAGGTATATGTTTGATTTTTTTCAAGGTATAGCACTCGTCCTTAACTTAAATTTGTTTTTTTAAAAATATTGCTTTCTGGGTGTATATCTATTTTATGATCGGTAAGCTTGGCTGCTAAGCGTACATTTTGACCATGATTTCCTATAGAAAGTGAAAGCTGATTATCAGGTACTACTACAAGGCAAGAATTTGGAGTTTCTTCATCAAATTCTACTCTTGATACTTTAGCGGGTGCTAAAGAAGCTGCTATGAATTTATCTGGCGCTTCATTATATTCAATAAGGTCTATTTTTTCTCCGCCTATTTCTTTTATTATTGCATTTATTCGTGACCCTTTCGTTCCTATACATGATCCTATAGGATCTACGTTAGGATTGTGACTTAAAAGAGCGACTTTACTTCTTGATCCTGCTTCTCTAGCGATAGCTTTAATTTGTACAGTACCGTCTGCTATTTCAGGAACTTCGTTTTCAAAAAGTTTAGCTAAAAAATTAGGATGTGTTCTTGAAATCATTATTCTTGGTCCTTTTTCTGTCGGTTTAACTTCGGAGAGGTATACTTTAATATGGTCTCCTTCCTTTACGTTTTCATTTCCAATTTGTTCACTTTGAGGAAGGGTAGTTTCAGCTTTTCCGATTTTCAAGGTAAAGGCACCGGATTTTTCGTCTATTCTTTCGACTGTAGCGATTACTATTGTGTTTTGTTTATTTTGGAATTCTTGAGTTATTTGATTTTTTTCGCCGTCTTTTATACCTTGTCTAATTATATTTCTAGCTGTTTGAGCGGCGATGTGACCGAACTGTTTTGTATCGAGTGCGATTCCTATTTGATCTCCCAGGGTGGCGCTTTTTTTGATGTTCAAAGCGTCTTTTAGTGATATTTCTTTTCCGGGATTTTCTACTTCGTCTACTACTGTTTTAAGTAAATTAACTTCAAAAGTACCTGCTTCCTCGTCGAAGTTGACTATTACATCTTCATTTCCTCCATAGTTATTTTTGCAAGCGGTGACAATAGCTTTATTAATTTTTTCAATCATAAAATCCATTGATATGCCACGTTCTTTTTCGAGTGATCTGAGTGCTTCAAAAATTTCGATACTCATTTTAATTCTCCTTTATCATCTTTAAATTAACACGTGAAATATTCTTTCGTGGAATTTCTATATTGCACTTATCGGAAATATCGATTAATATTGAAGATTTGTCGAATTTTATAAGTTTTCCCGATAAAGTTTTTTCTCCGTTTTCATTAGGTCGTATAAGTTTAACAGCAATTTCATATCCTATAAATTTTTGCAAATGAGAGTCAGTAGATAATTCTCTTTCTATTCCGGGCGAACATACTTCTAAGAAGTACGATTGTTCGATAGGATCTAAAATATCTAAGGGTTTATCTAAACTGTGGCTCATTTTTTCGCAATCTTCTATTGAAATTCCCTGAGGTTTATCTATAAAAACCCTTAAATACCAATTTGAACCTTCCTTTAAAAACTTAATGTCCCAGATTTCTAAGTTTAAATTTTCCGCTATAGGTTTAGCTATTTCGTATACTTTTTTTGTTATACTACTAAATTTATGTTCGGGCAACGTTTATACCTCCAAAATACAGATAAAAGAGCGGGACATCCCACTCTTTTTACAACAATTAGATTTCTCTCCTAATTAGTTTACCACATTATAAACAAGTAAGTCAATAGTAATTAAATAATATTAAAAAAATTTATTTTGAATTTGGCTTGTTTCTAGAAATTTCGTAATTGTTTTTTACTTCTTCCATAAATGATCGGACTTGATTGTCCTTGAAATTAATTTTAGCGTATAATTTGACATACTCGCTATAAATGTAACGCATTTCAGATGGAGTCAGAATTTTCATTACTGTAACAGCGTCAGGAAATAGTTTTTGATTTTCGGATTTATATAAGCATAACGATATTAATGATGCTTCTTCGGAGATGGTTTTACATGTTCGGGAGTTTAATTTTTTTAGTTTTAAAAGTTTTAAAAGACTATTACGTCTTTTCGCAAAGACTATAAAATCGTATGCTGACAAAAGCTTTATACCGAAAGTTTTTCCTGAAACTATTATTGGCTCCATGAAATTTGTTTTAAAGTAAACTTGATTAGACATTTCTTGCATTTTGCTATATCCTTTCTTAGATGAATCGTAAAGTATAATTTTAAAAATTTAGTTAATCAGGTTAAAATACTATACTGATTTTATTTATGTAGATAGTTTTTCCAGCACTCCTCTTTCATATATCACTTTTCCTGAAAGATATACGTTTTCTGCTTTTTTTATTTTAAATTTTTCTGAATTTGATTCTATTATAGTATCATCGGGATATTCTTTTAAGTTAATGTCTGGCGGACCTATGTATAAAAATTGCTCTGAAGTTTCCGATTCTTTGTAATCACCATAAAGATCACTTTGAAAATCTGAACGTAAAGGTTGAATAAATGCTTTAAAATTTAGTGGTAAATTTTTATAAGAAGAAGTTAAAGTAATATTTTGTCCATATTGTGAGATGAGGAATTTTGCATCAGTAAACATCAAAATTCGATCCTTTCAAAAGCAAAATCGTTATCTGCCAGTAGATCAGCGATAGAGTTTTTTGCTTCTTTCCAGATTGTAGCTGCTATTTTTACACTTGAGTTAGGATCATTTTTAATTTTTAATTCTCCTGCACTAAAGTATTCCATACCGGAGACGGAAGCGCGATATAGAGCATATTTATAAAACGACAAAGCTGCGGCAGCGGATTCTAATCTTCTGGAGTTTGATTCAGTATCTGCGTTATTTTTTAAATTATTTTTGATTTCTCCGACACTATCTTTACATATTTCTATCCAAGGAGAAGTTTCTTCTATTGAAAGTTTAGCTACTATGGAAAATCTTTCAATAACTGCTTCTATATTCAAAATTCATTTCCTCCTTAAAGTAATTTTTAGAGGTAGTCTCGGTTCTTTACAATTTTAGGTAAAGAACCGAATTTTAAGCGATTACATTATGATGAAATACTATAATTAAGTACTTTGACTGCGTCTTTAAATATTCTGGAAAATCCTGTAGTCATAGTAATGCCTGCTCTTTCAAGTTGCTTATCTATTACTTTATCGTACTCCACTACTATATCTCCAGACTGTATCATTTGTAGTGCAAAGTCTTTATCTAGTCCTACTATTTTATTAGCAGCTACACTTTCGCATAAGATTAATTTTGCTCCCATCGGAGTAACGACATTTCCAGTTCCTTGGAAATCAAGTCCTGCTACGGCGTCTCTCATTTCACTTAAAGATAAGATATCATTAATTGCTGCGCTTGACGCTAACATAACGTTTAACTTATAAGGGTTAAGTCCTTTCCAAAGCTGAAGCAAGTGAGAATAAGACAAAGCTGGTGCTTCAGGGGATCCTGAGTAAGTAGCTTTAATTTCTGTGGCAGCGGTACTTTCGGAACCGAGTAATTCTGTTAAAGCGTCGCTTAACTGCTCATTGGCGATATCCATACCTATTTGTTTTAAAATAACAGCTATAACATCTAAATTTTGAAATCTTAATGCTTCATAAGAAGAGGAAAGTAGTCTGCCGTGTTTTTTGAGAGATACGAGTGCTGGATTTTTAGTAACGTTAACGCTTCTTATAGATCCACCTTCAGTTACATATGTACTTTCTGATTCTTCAATTGAAGATGTTATGGATCTATAATCCACGCCATCAATTTTAGTGGTTGCAGCTACTATTGAAGAAAGCACATCGGAAGCTTTAATACCTTGTTTAATAGCTCTTGCTAGAAATTCTGGAAAGAGTACTGCTGAGTCTGCCGCGCTAAAAAATTTTTCAACCGTATCGCATCCTGGACCGCTTACTTTTATATCGAATCTTTTAAGTTGTCTTTGATAAGCGTCAAGGCCGTCTAGTGGACTTCCTTTATAATTTTCGGAAGGGTCGAGTTCTTCAAGAACCTCAGTAAAACTTTTTCCTCCAACGTTGTACATACCTTTTTCTAGTTTTATTGAATTACAGTAAGCCATTTTAACATCCTCCATATTTTAATAAATTTTTATATTTGAAACTGTATGTTGTGATTTTTGTTTGGCTCTATTTTTTCAGGAGTAAATTGAGGTTTGGTAGGGACAATTTTAGCTAATTTTGATTTAAAAGAATCTTTAAAAGATTTCAGTTCTTCGATAGACATTTTTTCAGCTATATTTTTCATAACTGTTATACTGATTTCCGGTTGAACCATAGCTGAGAGTTTAACTACTTCGCTTTTTAAATCCTCGTAATAGGATTGACCTATTTCTGCTTTTTCTTTTAAAGATTTTATTACGTTAAATAGTTTAGTTGCTTGGTTTTCATCAAAGCTTACGCTTTGCCCTTTACTTAAAGCTTTTATAATGTCCTCCATACTTTTTTCACCTCCTTTCAATAAATTGTTGTAGGATTTAATGACTCCTGCTTCGCGCTGTGCCGGAACAGCTACGAAAGACCATTCATAAGCGTCGAGAGGATTGTCGAGCACGGCGTGGCAGATCTCATAAGAGCCGTCTTTTTGATACTTTTGACCTTTTATGTGCAAGCAGCTGTTAAGTTTCATTTCTTTTCCGCATATGGAGCAGGTTGCGCTTTCCACAGAGCATCCTACGCTTACTTCTTTTTTTATTCCGGAGTCTATTTCTAGAATTAAGTTTTCATTTTTAGAAGATTTAGGCATATAAGCTTTTGCAAGGAGTCTTTTATAAGGTTTATTGAGGCAGTTTTTTCTTCCTGGGACTGTTTCTACCCAGCATTTAAATATTCTAGCGGTTTGATTGTCACTTGTAGGGTTATGGTCAAGGATTCCTGTTTTACCTACGTATAATTTTTTAAGTTTTTCTAAAGCATTGTCAGTAAACCTTTCATTTTCGCGGTCGATTTCGTTATCGCAAAGAACGACTGAAAATACGTATACTTCTTCTGCACAAAATTTTCGACGTGTAAGTTTATTTATAAGTGATAATTCTTCATCCATGACGTTATTTGAGAAATTTTTTAATACGTAACCATCTTTCATAAATTTAAACCTCCAAAATTGAGTTATTTTATATAAGATTTTTCTTCTAAACGTTTTTCTATTTCGTGAGCTTTTGCGTTTATAAGTCTTGAGTTAGCATTTTGGAGTTGATCTTTTAAATCGATTCTGCTCCAAGATACTTCATAATCGGTTTGAAGACCATTAACGCGGAGCCACATATCGCATATTTTTGTAATAATAGGATTTAAAAGTCTGCGATAAGCTTCAAGTTCACTACTCAAAATTTCTGCTTGTTGAGTTGACATAGTTTCAGTAGTAGACCAGTTAAGTCCAAGGAGAAAAGGTGGAATAGAAAGTTTGCTTACTATTTGTTCGAGCATTTGTCTAACAGGTACTTGACTTTCCAGCACTTGATTATCTGCGCCTATAACTTTTATTCCTACATCACCTATAGCTATAAAATCGCTTGGTCTACCTCCGCTTTTCATAGCTTTGCTCCATTCTGATGCTATCTGTGCAGCACGTTCTTTGGAGTAAGCTCTGTCACCTGAGTCAGAAGATGGTTTATATGTAACGGCAAATCGTATATTTCCTATACGTTCCCAATTAACTCCTATACTGTGATAAATCTTCAGTAGTATGTTGCTTATAAAAGGCAGTCCTTTCATTATTGAGTTTCCGTAAATATTTCCTGGATCCGGATTTAATGCCGATATAAGAACAAGTTCGGGATATTTAATCGGTTCGAAAGATCCATCTTTTTTCTTTCGGAGTACTGACAATTTGAGAGGACTGTTCTTAGTGCTTAGTATTACATCGGAAAGTGAAGCATTGTAAAGAGCTTCTATGGAGTTGCTTTCAGGATTAATTACTATTTCACCTACTGCAGTACCATAAGTTAACAGTTGGTTTAAGTGACTTAATATAAAATAGTTAGCACCTTTTTCACAAGAATTAACTTGTACATTAGAAATGAATTTGTTAATCAAAATTTCTATATTTGGATCCATACACTTTATTGAAAATTCACCTGTAAGACGTATAATTTTTGAGATCGCTGCGTCTATGATAGGAACTGCTTCTTTAAGCGCCTTATAAAGTCTTATTTCAGGAGCGGACAGAGGTTTGTACTTTTCAATTACATCAAAAGGGTGAGTTGAGTTTGAGTAAGACGTGGCCGTTTGGACAGCTGCTTCAGTTCTTTTTTTCTTTTTAAAAAATTCCAATTTATATCCTCCTTTATCATCTTTCGGCCGCTATTGCGAAGAAAGGGTCATCATCGGCGGCGAGAACGGTACTTACGAAATATCTAATATCATCCATTGCATGGTCGTTTTCTTTTACTGGGTTGTCTTTGTTTGTAGTATTTTGCCATCTGTATAATGAGAATTCTCGAATTGAATTAACGCAATTTTTACATATTTTTATATCACCTCTCTTTAATGCTCCGGAGACTTCTTTTATTCCTTCGATTACGTTGTTTCTGGCGGGTATTACTTTGTATTTTCCGTGTCGTCTTATTAAGGTAATAAAGCTGGCAGCGGATGGATCGACTGTAATACAATCTATAGTTTTATTTTCTACCATGCTTAAAATATGATCGTAGTGTTCTTCATCTGTTCTGGTTTCACCCTCTTGTCTTGAATCGTAATAGTACTCGTCAATGCGGTACCACACTTCATCAATTTCTGCCCATAATCCGCAGGAAGTGGGATTAACTATTCCATAGTCGCAGGATAGTACGTACCGAGAGGGAGTAGAAGAAGGAGTTTCACAAAAAGAAGTTATTTGAGACATGTACGGATAGATAAGTCCTTCAACGGCCACCCATTTTCCTTCTATAAATCTATGATAGAACGTGCCTGTGTAAATCCGACGATATCTTTCTTTTAAAGCCGTGGAGAGTGAAGGATTATCATCCATAGTAAAGTGAAGGTAGAGTGCTCCTCTTATTTCCTTTTTTAATATCCACTCTCTGTAAAACCAGTGGCCCGGATATTCCGGATTACAGTTAAACCAAAATTTTGACCCACATACAGAACATCTTGCTAATGCTTGGTCTACAAAAGAGCGTGGCATTAAGGCAACTTCATCAAATAATACTCCTGATAAAGTCATGCCTTGAATAAGTGCGGCTGAGGATTCGTCTTTTCCTCCAAACAGGTAGAAAATATTTTTTCTCTCTTCGAAAGAAATTTCTATCATATTTTCTGATATTTTTTGTTTGCATTTAAACCCAATTTGAGAAAGAAAGGGGAGAATAGGGGTAATTAAATTACGTTTGAGGGATCGGATAGTTTTTCCGCAAAGAGCAAAAGCAGAGCCGTTAAATTTATAAAATGCCCATAGAAAAAAGGAGATAGACATACAAAGTGTTTTGCCACTTCGAATAGAACCATCGCAAATGATTGCGTCAAAATTTTCATATGGAGAATTCTTTACCCACCAAGTAAGTGCAATAGTTTGCTTTTTTGAAAAATTGTCTATTTTCATTTAGTCCTCCGATGAGGAATATTCAGAGTAGTTAAGTTTTTTCATACTACGTTCCAGGGTGTAATAGAATGGTTCTTTTTCGGAGTGAGAATTCAAGTTTATTTGTTCAAGTTTTTCAAGCGCGCGAATTCTGTCAAAGAACTTTATTTCCATAGCTCCGTCTTTAGGTTTTTTAATTTCGGCGATATTAAATAAGTCCATTTTATCTAAGTCTTTGGAATTTAAATTTTCGTAGAAGAGCAGTTTTATAGAATCGGAGATATTCCCAAAAGCTAAACGTTCATATCCGCTAGTTGCTTTATGCATAAGATTCTTTTTCTTTTCTAGATACAGACCTTCGATTTTTTCTGTTATTTTATTGTTTGACAAAAGTTCTGCTCCTTTTCTTTCAGGATAAGTTTTATATCCTGCGAGTATAGCTGCTTCTTTTGAGTTCCCGGTGTCTATGTAGTAGTGACAAAACAACATTTCTTTTTTGTTAAGTTCTCTGCGTGAGTCTGAAGACAATGAGCTTGACATAAAATACCTCCTAAAATTGATAATTGGAAACATAGCTTTCACTTATCTACTTAAAAGAATTTTATTTTGCATAGTAGAGTGCAAATTTTTGAAAATAAAATAAAAAAACCGTAAAATCTTTTATTTTAGTTCAAAGATCTTACGGTTAATTGTTGTTTTAGGTATTTTCGTCTATTTTGGATTTTATACTATGAGTAAACTCTTCAGCACCTTGAAGTACTTTTCTGGCATTGCGTTGCATGCATTTATCATGATCGAAGAAGTACATGCCTATCATTCCTGCAATTGTTCCTAGGACAGCGCCTGCAAGAAGTAATTTTATCATTCCACAGATTTTTTTGCATAAGCAATATGACTCATGATGATGTTCATGTCCGTACATTGTTATCAACTCCTTTTAAGCTATTTTAATAAGCAATTAAACATTTCTGGGTATGAAATGTTTAAGTACTTAGTATTGTTATTCCCTTAAAATAAGTATTTAGTATTATTTTGTTGTTTATTTTTTTGATAAAAATTTTTCCACACTAAGCATAAGTTGATTATTAAAATATCACAAATCAAAAAATTAATGATATAGTGAAGTTAGAGAAGTTATTTTCCACTTAGGCAGGTGAAATAAGATTGAAAAGAAAATTCAACAAATTAAAACATAAAAAGAAATTGTTAATTGTCATATTTATATCTTTAACAGTTCTTTTATTTTTACATTTTCAATTCAAACCTATAGTGAAAAACATATGTTTAAGCAAAGCAAGGATAGTTTCAACAGATGTAATTAATGAAGCTGTACTTGAAGAAATTTCGGGAAACAAGGGGATGTATAATGAAATTGTAAGATTGGAGAAACGAGAAAACGGAGAACTAATTGGACTTTTGTCAGACATGGAAAAAGTTAACAAATTAAAATCAAAAGTAGGTCTTTCAATACAGAATAAATTTTCTTCCCTAAAAGAGAGTAAGATGAAGATTCCATTGGGTACTTTAACGGGCATTGAAATGTTAAATGGAGTGGGACCTGGAGTTCCACTTTGCTTATCACTCACGGGAAGCGTAGCTACGGAATTTAAAAGCCAGTTTCGAGATGCAGGTATTAACCAAACGATTTATCAGATATATTTGTATGTTCATACGAGAATAAGCGTAATGGTACCGGGATGTTCCTGCGCGGAAGATTTCAGTACAAACGTACTTATTTCAGAGACGATTATACTAGGAAATGTACCGAAATTTTATTCTACTAACGGAGGATTGAGTTTAAGTGCTAAAGATTGATTTGTAAATTATTCACAAATTTTCAAAAAACACTTGACTATATATATATATATATATATAATGTTTACAGGTTTGAAAAAACCTATTATATTAATAAAAAAAGAAAGGTGCGGATGTTTTATGTCAATTATTTCGAAAAAATTTCAAGGCTGGTTAACAGACCAAGAGTCTGAATTTATGAGCTTTATTGTTAATAACAAAAAAGATTGTCCTGAATCAATTCGTAATATCCAAGAAGCAATTACTAAATTAGTAAATTACACGACCAAATATATTTTTGGAAACAGTTTAATTACTGAGAAATCAACTCTTACTGATGCTGAATTTAAAGCTTTACAAAAATATGCCAAAGCTTGTGGTGTGAACCTTAATGATTATGCCAAATATCGTGATTTGTTATGCATTTTGGAATTAGATGTTGGATGCCGTACGCGTAACATGGACAAAATTGCAGCGGAATCATATATTGAAGTAAAAATGGGGAAAGAAGCTAGACGTTAAGCGAATTGTGGAATTAAATATTCAACTTATCATTAGCTTTGTAAATAGTGCGTATGTTACACAAAATTCTTCATTTTGTATAAAAATCCACGCGTTTTACGCGTGGAAATTTATTTTTATTTAAAATGTTGAACGGATTATAATAATCATACAAATATTATTTTTAATTGTTTACTAATAATTCTTTCAATCGGGAGTCCTAGTTTATCTATTTTACAGGATGATGGAACAATTAAGGTTTCTAATTTTTGGCAGTTCAAAAATACATAGTTACCAATTTCTTTACAGTTTTGGAGGTTAATTTCCTTTAAGTTTTTACAATTTTCAAAAGTTCCATTTTGTATAGTTTGTAAATTAGGAGTATGCAAAGTTTGTATCGCGGAGTCTTGAAATGCATTGTCACCAATTTTTGTGCACTTGGGAAGATCAAGTTGTTTTAATGACTTACAAGATTCAAAAGCATACTTATTTATGGTTTTACAATTATTTAAATTTACGTTCTTTAAATTACCACATTTCCGAAAACATGCATAAGGTATATCATCGCATGATTGTAATGAAACAGATTGAAGTTTATTGAGATTAGCAAGCGATTCTTTAAAATTTTTGCAATTTTCAAGATTGATGGTTTCTAAATTATCGCAACGAGTGAAAATGCTCCAACCTTTCGAGGAAATTTCTGTACAGTAAGGTAAATTAATGGAACGAATTGGAGAATAAAACTTATATAAACTTCCTCTCCAAATATTATTTTCTGCAGCTAGTAGAAATATACCAAGTATAATAGGGACGGTTATATAGCTTATTGTCTTTATAGCGATATGACCTGCATAATCCTTCAATGTGGAAACTGTGATAGTTTTATAAAAAAAGAATTTCTATCTAATTCTGTAATTTTATAGTCATTTATAACTCCAGGAACAGTAGTAACTTCGGGATTACTAATTCCGACTAATTTTGCAGTTTTGTTTTTTTCATCTAATACTTCATATATATAACCATTAGATTTTGCTGCTGAACAATAATTGCATGGCGTAAAAGATATAGTTAAAATTCCAAGAAAAATAGAGAAAATTTTAATAATATTCATAAACATCCCTCCTGTTATTTGATTTTTCTATAATATTTTATCATATTATTAGATTTTTTGTAAGAGACTGATGTTATATGATGACTTTAGATTACTAAATTTAGATTATTATTGTAAATTACAGTAACATTTTGTGATTTTTTTGATAATATACTAGTGACGCTTAATCTTAAAGTTGGTGTTGCTATTGAAAATAAATAATAGATTAATTGGTTTACATATCTTTTTGATTTTATTAGGTATTTCTATGATGTTTCTGATTTCATGTTCTTATGGAAATAAATCCGGAGTGAGACAAGTACGTTTAAATGAGGTTACGAGATCTGTATTTTATGCACCTCAGTACGTCGCGATGGAACTTGGTTATTTTAAGGATCGTTCTTTAGATATAAAGCTTACTTCGGCCGACGGATCCGATAGGACAATGACTGCTATTTTATCTGGTCAAGCGGATATTGGACTCTTAGGGACTTCGTCTGTAATAAGTGTTTACAGTCAAGGCAAGGAAAATTATCCGATGATATTTTCTCAGCTTACTCAGAGGGATGGAAGCTTTCTTGTAGGTAGAGAAAGTGAGTTTAGATGGGAGGACTTGAAGGGAAAAAGCATAATTGCGGGGCGTAAAGGCGGCGTACCTGAAATGACGCTTGAATATATACTTAAAAATAAAGGTTTTAATCTTCAAACTGACGTTACTATTTTAAATAACATTCAGTTCAACTTGATGGGTATAGCGTTTAGCAGAGGGATAGGAGATTATGTATGCCTATTTGAGCCTACAGCTACTCTTTTTCAAAAAGAAAAGTCATTTTACATTTTAAGGCCGTTAGGTCTGGAATGCGATCTGATTTCGTACACAGCTTACTGTGCTTCGCGGGAATATATTAAAAAAAATCCGGAAATCATTCAGTCCTTTACGAGTGCCATTTACAGTGCACAATTATGGATTCAAAGCCACACAGCGGAGGAAATAGCTAAGACTATTCTTCCTTATTTTGTAGATACGTCTTTAGATTTACTGATAGAGTGCGTTAAAAATTATATGTTGAGTCAAGTATGGTGTTCAAATCCGATAATAGATGATTCGTCTTTTGAACTTATGCAGGAGATAATGAAAGAAGCAGGAGAGCTGGATGAAAAAGTGGACTTTAACGCACTAGTTAATAATAAATTTGCGGAGAATTCAGTAAATGAGATAAGTTTAGAATAAAGAGGCGGTGAAAGCTTTATGGAATTAAAAGAAAAAATTTTGGAGCTTAAAGACATAAAAATGCAATACCATACATTAGAGCAAGAAACAGTTGCTGTAAAGAATATAAATTTAGATATTTATAATGGAGAGTTTTTAAGCATTGTAGGCCCCAGCGGATGCGGGAAAAGTACGATTTTATCGATTGTTTCCGGACTTATAAAACCTTCGGCAGGAGAAGTTAGACTTAATAAAAAATGTAAGAATATTTCGGGAACAGATATAGGATATATGCTTCAGCGTGATTATCTTTTTGAGTGGAGAACTATAGAGCAAAATGTTCTTTTGGGATTAGAGATTAAAAAAATTCTTGATGAAGAATCTTACAGCTATGCACAGGAATTGATTGATAAATATGAACTTGGAAAATTTAGAAATTACTATCCTAATCAATTATCAGGTGGAATGCGTCAAAAGGTAGCGCTGATACGTACTTTAGCGGTAAAGCCTCAAATTTTACTTCTTGATGAACCTTTTTCTGCTCTTGATTTTCAAACTCGTATAAATTTATCTGAAGAGGTATGGGATATAATTAAAGGAGAACAAAAAACCGCAATATTGGTAACTCATGATATTTCTGAAGCGGTAACTTTATCGGATAGAGTAGTAATATTTTCAAAGCGTCCTAGTGAGATAAGAAAAATACTTATAATCGATTTTGGAGATTCTAAGATTCAAATTAAAGAAAAGAGGAAGAAAGAAAAATTTAATGAATACTTTGATATTATCTGGAGTGAGCTAAATGATGAAAGAAAAGATAAAGGCAAGTAATAAATATTCAAAAGAACATATTTTATTTCTTAAAAGCCATAGAAAAAATTTGTTAAAAATTAAATTTTTCCAAATAGGAATTTTGTTTTTGATTATAGCTTTATGGGAATTATTATCAAGACTTAAAATAATTGACAGCTTCCTTATGAGTTCGCCTTCGAGAGTTATAAACACTTTTTATACCTTATATATTTCAGGGCAGCTTTGGAATAACGTTATTTATACAGTAACTGAAACGATAGTAGGATTTGCCTTAGGAACTACTTTAGGAATACTTATCGCGACTTTTATATGGTGGTTTCCATTTTCATTCAGAGTGGCAGAGCCATATTTAGTTGTTTTAAATGCTCTTCCAAAGGTTGCATTAGGACCCATTATTATAGTTTGGATGGGCGCAGGAATGGGATCTATTATTTTAATGGCACTTTTAGTATCTGTAATTATATCGGTAATGAATGTACTTAATGGGTTTAGAGAGGTAAGCAAGGACAAAATTTTATTAATGAAATCTTTCGGAGCTAATAAGTCTCAAATATTTTTTAAATTGGTACTTCCATCGAATATTGGCAATATTATTTCTACTCTTAAAATAAATGTAGGTATGTCGCTTATAGGCGTCATAACTGGAGAGTTCTTAGTATCTGAAAGCGGAATAGGTTATTTGATTGTATACGGGGGTCAAGTATTTAAAATGGATTTGGTCATGACGGGAATAATAGTTCTTGGTTTTTTAGCTTGGGCGATGTATTCGTGCGTTGCGAAAATGGAGACTTATTATATTAACAAAGAACAGTAACTCTAAATTGCATAACCTCATATAATAATTAATGTATAAGAACAATGTAGTGGAAAGTATCGGAGATAGCTGAAAGTACAGTATTTATAATTAATTAAAGAATAGGAGAGTTTATATGAATAAATTAATTTTTGAATTAAAAGCAAGGGAGTATGGAATTTCTCCGCTGCCGGAAAATCCCACGGTTACTATGGCTTATGTACCATATCAGACAGGTAATGATTTAGAAATTTACAGTCCTGAACAAGGAATATGTGCAGGAACGATGTTTCCGGAGCTTAACAAACCTTTTATGCCGTGTAAATGTGGAGGTGTAAAAAATGACTGATCAAGAAGTGATGTTAAGACGTATTGCTGCTTTAGATTTTGCAATAGTAGAGCTTAACCTATTTATGGATACTCATCCATATGATGAAGAAGTAAACGATAAACTTAGTAGCTATAAGCGTAAATCAAAAATGCTAAGAGAAGAATATGAGAAAGAGTATGGACCCTTAACTCCAAGAAATAAAGAGAAAAACCAGTGGGGCTGGATATCTGATCCTTGGCCTTGGAACAACGATAAGGGGGAAGAATAATGTGGGTTTATGAGAAAAAACTTCAGTATCCGATAAATATTAAAAATACAAATCCCGCTTTGGCCAAAATAATAATAACTCAGTATGGAGGCCCTGACGGAGAACTTGGAGCATCTTTGAGATATTTAAGTCAAAGATTTTCAATGCCTTATCCTGAGCTTAAAGCTATACTTACTGATATAGGAACAGAAGAATTAGGACATTTGGAAATGATAGGAGCTATTGTATATCAACTTACTAAAAATCTTACACCCGAAGAAATAAAAAAAGGAGGATTTGAAGATTACTTTGTAGATCATACTACAGGAGTATATCCGACATCTGCTAGTGGTCAATCTTATACGGCAGCAAGCATGCAAGTTAAGGGTGATCCTATAACGGATCTACATGAAGATCTAGCAGCAGAACAAAAAGCTAGAAGTACATATGATAATATACTGCGTTTTTGCGATGACCCTGATGTAAAAGATCCAATAAGATTTTTAAGAGAAAGAGAAATAGTACATTATCAAAGATTCGGTGAGGGATTGCGTATATGTACAGATAAATTAGATAGTAAAAATTTTTATGCTTTCAATCCCAACTTTGATAAATGTAAAAAACGTTGCAAATAAATTTTTACACCCCTCCAGGATTAAAACGGAGGGGATATTTATTTATAAATACAGTTATTTAAATTGTAAGTTTGGATATTGCTAAGAAGCTTATTCTTCAGATACTATTGCTAGCATTGAAGATAGTATTCCCGGGAAAATTTTTATTTCAAATTTAAAAGTTCCGAATGTTTTTATGCTACCTTCACTTAAAATTATTTTATGTTTATCTATTTCTATTTCGAAATTCTTTTTTATTTGTTCCGCAATATCTTTAGTGGTTACTGCACCGAAAAGTTTACCGTCTTCTCCGCCTTTTCTTAGAATAACAATGGATTTTTCATTTATAATTTTATGTACTCTTTCTGCTTCTTTTTTTTGCACTTCTTTTTGATGTTCAAGGGATTTTTGAGCATCCTTAAGTTCTTTAATAGATTGAGTTGTAGCTTCGTTGGCCAATTTTTTAGGGATCAGAAAATTTTTTGCATATCCATCTGATACGTTAACAATATCTCCTTTTTTACCGCTTCCTCGGACGTCTGAAAGTAAGATTACACGCATAATTTTATTCTCCATTCTTTGTAATATTGTTAGAAAGACTTTTAGATATAAGATCCATTAATTTTTGCTTAACGTCTTCCGGTTCTATATTGGAAATATAACCGGCAGCCATTGTTTGATGACCTCCTCCGCCAAAAGATTCCATTAAAAGCTGAACGTTTACATCTCCTAAAGACCGAGACGAAATACCTGTTCCTCCTTTATTTTTAAAAAGTACAAATGAAGCGCGAACGTTTTTAATATTTAATAAATTGTCTGCGGCCTGAGCACATAAAAGACGAGCATTATCACTCTCCTCTCGGTACATAGCTATGGCACAGTTTTCAAAAATTTCTGCACTCTCAATTATTTTACATTTAATTTTATAACTTTCTATAGAGTCGGCAAACATTTTTTTGACTTCCGAACTATCTGCTCCTTTTCTTTTAAGGTACGCACCTGCTTCGAAAGTACGGATTCCGGACTTCAAAGAAAAACTTTTAGTATCCAGCATAATTCCCGCCAAAAGACTTTCTGCTTCCCATTTTTTGAGATGTTTATCTCCCATATATTGAACCAATTCAGTAACCATTTCGCAAGCGGATGAGGCAAATGGTTCGTGAAAGAATATATCTGCTCCGGTAATTTTGTCTACAGTCATTCTATGGTGGTCAATAACTGCTATGTGTTTAAATAGTTTATAGAACGTATTACTTTCTAAAAATTTTTCTGAATGAGTGTCTACAACTATTAAGAAAGAGTTATCTGTAATTTTTGTAGTAGCTTCTTGAGGGGAAATTATAGCTTTATAACCTACGTTTTTATCTACGAGATCCAAAATTGATTTAGCCATTGATTGCTCCCGATTGACTACTACATATGCGGCTTTTTTATTAAATTTAGTACAAACGCTCCAAAGTCCTACGGAAGCTCCTACGCTGTCAAAGTCTGAGAACTTATGACCCATTATAAACACAGAATTACAAGACTGAATTTTTTCAAGTAGTGCCATTGCCACTACTCTAGTTCTAACTTTGCTTCGTTTTTCTAGACCGGGTGAAGACCCACCGAAAAATTCATATCCTTTTTCTGACTTTACTGCTACTTGATCTCCTCCGCGTCCTAGCGCCATATTAAGTGCGTTTTCAGCACAAATTTTTGCTTCTTCTAGAGTTTTTGCTCCGTCACTTATTCCGCAGGATATGGTAGCGAACTTGTGGGGATCTGTTTTTACGTTATGTATTTTATTTATTACATCGAATTTTTTATTTATGAATTTTTTTAGGTACTGTCTTTCAAATACAAGTAAGTACTTCCCATCAGCGAGTTTTTTCAAAATTCCATTCGATTCATTCATCCAGCGATTAAGAATATTTTCAACAGATACTAAAAGTTGAAGGCTTTGTTCTTCGTCGACTAATTGAAAAAGTTCTTCTTTATTGTCAAAAGCTGCAATGCCTATACAAGGTTTACCATCAATATGCCTTCTCTTTAAAGTTTTGTACTCAGTATTATCCCAAAAGTAAAAAATTACAAATTCATCTATTTTTTTTGAATAGACTTTAAAGCATTTTCTTTTAAAAGTTATTTGAATTTCATTTTCATTAGAAGCTAAAGCATTAATTTGAGTGTTTATAAGGTCTTGTATAGTACCATAGAAGTAGTCTTCACCATCTAAAAACTTTTCTTTAAAAGTACTGTTATATGATAAAATTCTATTTTGTCTTTCATTACTTGTAATAGCTAGAGCTATAGGCACTATTTCTATAATTTCAAGACTTTTGGTATCAAGTAGAGTTTGGATAGAATTAGAAATATTAAAAATATATGAACTATAGTTTTTTAATATTATAAATAAAGACAGTATGAGAATTATGGTAATACAAGTATTTACTAAAAATAATAAAGGGCTGAAAAAAATTACTGAGAAACTCATCGTTAACATAACTAAAGAAATTATTGTAAAAATCATGTAAGCAAAACTTTTAGTGATTTTCATAATTAATTCACCCTTCAATGCTTTATTACCTTAACCCGTACCATTTTAACTTTATAATATTTAAACTTCCATTATAATAGGGAGTATAACAGGATTGCGTCTTGTACGATTATGAAATAGTTTATAAAGTTCATCTCTTACTTTAGTTTTAATTATACTCCAATCTCTAGTTTTCTGACTTGCACAGTTTTCCAAAACTTTCAATGCCACTTTACGTGCTTCATCCATCAATCTTTCTGATTCCCTCACGTACACAAAACCTCTAGACACAATATCAGGGCCGGATATAACATGCTTATCTGATGAGTCGAGTGTAGCTACAAGCACTATAAGTCCATCTTCGCCTAAATGTTTTCTGTCTCTTAGAACTATACTTCCTACGTCTCCAACGCCTATTCCGTCAACTAAAACTAACTCTAAAGGTACTTGACTGACTTTCTTAATATGCTTTTTATTTATTTCTACGACGTCTCCGGTATCGCATACTAGGACATTTTCTTCGGGCATACCCATAGAAGCTGCTAATGAAGCGTGTTTTACAAGCTGTCTGCGTTCACCATGAACGGGAATAAAGTATTTAGGTTTAATTATTCCTTGCATAATTTTAAGTTCTTCTTGGCAAGCATGGCCTGAAACGTGAATTTCATACATTGATTCGTATACTACTTCGCATCCAAGTTTCATAAGTTCATTTACTACTGCTCCAATGGTTTTTTCGTTTCCAGGAATAGGAGTTGCGGAAATGATTATAAAATCTTCCGGACCAACTTCGACTTTTTTATGTTCTGAAAAAGCCATGCGGTGAAGTGCAGACATTGGTTCTCCTTGACTTCCGGTAGTTATTAAGACTACTTCATTTTTAGAATATTTTGTAATCAAATCAAGGTCTATTATGAGTCCATCGGGAGCTTCTAAGTATTTCATTTGTTGTGCTATTGCAACGTAATTTATCATGCTTCTTCCGGAGAAAGCTACTTTTTTACCGCATTTTGCTGCGCAGTTTATTATTTGCTGTAGTCTTCCAATATTTGACGCGAAAGTTGCTACTATTATTCTTTTATTTCCGGCTTTTTGAAAAAGAGTTTCAAATGACTGGTCAATCTTTTTTTCAGTCATAGTATAACCGGGTCTTTCGGCATTAGTGGAGTCTGCCATAAAGGCAAGTACTCCTTCCTTGCCAATTTCTGCAAAACGAGCTAAATCTATCATTTTTCCTCTAGAAGGTGTACAGTCAATTTTGAAGTCGCCAGTATGAACTACAGTACCGGCAGGAGTTCTTAAAGCAAGGCCGACGGCGTCAGGAATTGAATGATTTACATGTATAAATTCGACATCAATACATCCGAGCTTTATATGTTCACCTGGCAATATGGTAGTAAGTTTTGCACTTCCTAAAAGTCGATGCTCTTTTAATTTACTTCCGATAAGTCCTATAGTTAAAGGAGTTGCATAAATTGGTACATTTATTTTGTTTAATAAATAGGGAATAGCGCCTATATGATCTTCATGAGCATGAGTAATAACGAGTCCGCGTATTTTTTCTTTGTTTGCTTCTAGATATGAAAAGTCGGGTATCACCAAATCTACACCTAACATTTCGCCGTCCGGAAAAGACATACCGCAGTCTACTATTACAATATCATTTTCACATTCAAAAGCAGTAATATTTTTTCCTATTTGATTAAGTCCTCCTAAGAATACAACTTTAACTGACTTTAAAATTTTACTGCTGTTAGAACTTTTATGAGAACTTTTGGTAGGATTTTTAGTAAAACGTTTTTGAGCTGTTTTTTCTTTGGATTTTACTTCTTTTGAGGCAGTTGGAGTTGATTTTGTATTTGGCGATGAAACTTTATTTATTTTATTTTCCGTATTATAATTATTATTAATGGTTTTCTTAGATTTTGTATTTTCTATGGTTTTTTTGATAGGTTCTGATTTTTCTATAATCTTTTCTGACATTAATATTTCCTCCAAATCTTTTAAATGATAAAATTAAACAAAAACGAATTCCCTAGCTTAATAGCTTGAGACGTGTTTAAGCAATATACATAATTATTTCGAACTCATAAAACAAAAATAAATTCCGTACATCCACCATTAAAATTTATAATATCATAATTCTAAGCTAGTGTCAATAATTTAGTAATTTTAAAGGAGATACACTATGAAAAAAATTGAAATATTTACTGATGGTGCGTGCAGCGGAAATCCTGGACCCGGAGGTTGGGGAGCTATAATAAGATATAAAGATGCAAAAAAAGAGATGTCAGGAGGAGAAAAAAATACCACCAATAACCGAATGGAATTGATGGCTTTTATAAAGGCTTTGGAAGCATTAAAAGAACCTTGTATGATTACTGCTTACAGTGATTCTAAATATCTTTGCGATACTATCAATCGAAAGTGGGTTTTCAAATGGAAACAAAATAATTGGAGGAAAAGTGATGGGAAAGCTGTTCTTAATGTTGATCTGTGGAAAAAATTGCTATCTTTTCTTGAAAAGCATGAACTTAAGCTCATTTGGGTAAAAGGACATGCCGGTCATAAAGAAAATGAAAGATGTGATAGTTTAGCTGTCCGTGCAATAAAGAAACTTAAAGAAAGTTTTTAATGATTTATTCATGGTTACTTCGTTTAAAGGTGGGAACCATTTTCATCAAGTGACTTTCAATTTCCGAGTAAGTTCCGCATTGAGAGAGTTCTTTTAAAATTTCCAAGCTTTTACTGAAATTTTTTTCATCTATTTTTATTGGACTTCCAATATAAATCTTTTTATTTTTAGTTTTTCTAATTCCTTCTTCATCCATTAACAGTTCTTCATAAAGTTTTTCACCGGGTCTTAATCCTATATATTCGATTTTTATATCTTCGTTGGGTATAAAGCCGGAAAGTCTTATTAAATTTTCCGCTAGAGTTTTAATTTTTACCGGTTCGCCCATATCAAGTACGAATATTTCTCCGCCTTTAGCTAATCCTCCGGCAGTGAGCACAAGTGAAACAGCCTCAGGAATAGTCATAAAGTAACGTATAATGTCAGGATGAGTAACGGTTACCGGTCCCATTGATTTAATTTGTTCTTCAAAAAGAGGGATTACTGAGCCGTTAGACCCGAGTACGTTACCGAATCTTACAGCTACAAATTCAGTTTTAGAATGTTTATCTTTTAGCTGAATTAACATTTCGCATAAACGTTTAGTAGCACCCATAACGTTTGTAGGATTTACAGCTTTATCGGTAGAAATTTGAACGAATTTATTAACGTCGTATTTGTCAGCACACTCCAATAGATTAAGAGTTCCAAATACATTATTTTTTATTGCTTCTTCTATATTTCTTTCCATAAGTGGGACATGTTTATGAGCGGCAGCGTGAAAAACGACGTCTATATGTTCTGACTCAAATATTTTTTCTATTTGATGTTTATCGCAAATAGTGGCAATTTCTACTTCTAAATTAAGTAAGCCATGGTATTTTCTTTTAAGCTCTTGCTGTATCTCATATGCACTATTTTCATATACATCTAAAATGATAAGCTTTTTTGGATTAGTTTTAGCTATTTGGCGACATAATTCTGAACCTATTGAACCTCCGCCTCCGGTTACTAAGACTGTTTTTTCAATTAAATAATTTCCGTATTGGTTTTTATTAAAGACTATTGGTTCACGGCCAAGTAAATCTTCTACTCTTATTTTTCTCATTACAGAGTCTAAAGATACACCTGAAGTCACCGCTTCGTAAATATTAGGAATTATTCTAATTTCCAAATTAGTTTTAGCGCAAATGTCGAGTATTCTTCTACGATTTTGACTTGATATGGAAGTTATGGCGAATAAAATTATTTCAACATCAAATTTTTCACATATTCTTGGTATATTTTCAGTAGATCCTTCCACACGTATGTCCATTATGCGTCTTCCTATTTTTTCGCTGTCGTCGTCTACTATTGCTACGGGAAGATATTTATTGGCAGAATATTTTGAAATTACTCTAAGTAATGATACAGTACATTCTCCGGCACCTACTATTAACATTCTTTTTTTATTTTTAATATCTTCTTCTGAGACATTGTCAATAAGTCTATTTACGCGGTATAAAATTCTGAACATAAAAATTCCCAAAGTAGATGTCAAGCCAAAGAGTGCATACATTCTTAAAGTCATATTCATACCTAAAAAAACACTTACCATAAAGAAAAGTAAATTAGCACAAAAAGTAGTAACTCCAGCGTAGAAAAAGTCTTCGGTATCTGCGTATCGCCAGATTTTATCGTAGAGCTTAAAGGAAAGAAATATAATGGCAAAGCATATATTAACTATAAAAAGATATTTCCAAAAAGGCGTACTTGAATTGAAAATCAATAAATTATTTTTATTTATAGCCAAGGAAACATAAAAGGAAAAATTCCAAATTAAGAAATCACAGAAAAATAACGTGTATTTTCTGTATTTTTTTACGAATCTCCATATGGTGTTTTTTACATCACTCATAACACATTCCTTTACTATCTTATTGTATGTAAATTCCTATTTAGTGCCGAAAATGCGATCTCCGGCGTCACCGAGACCGGGTACGATATACCCATTTTCATTTAAAGCATTGTCTTTTGCTGCACAGTAAATTTTTATATCCGGATGAGAGCTGCACAATAATTCTATTCCCTGCGACGACGATAAAATACACATGAATTTTATTGATTTTGGATTTCTTTTTTTAACCATGGCTACGGCATCAACAGCAGTTCCTCCGGTAGCTAACATAGGGTCGAGAATTATTACGTCTCTTTTACTGATATCTGAAGGCAATTTGCAGTAGTACTCAATAGGTTGAAGAGTTTTGTGATCACGATATAATCCAATATGTCCTACTCTGGTAGTAGGTATGAGATTGAGTATTCCGTCTACCATTCCGAGGCCGGCTCTCAAAATGGGAATAAAAGCCAAATGTCTTTTAGATAGCGTTTTCGATTTAGTAACTTGTAGTGGGGTTTCAACGTCTATTTCTTTGAGAGGCAGATCCCGCATAGCTTCGTAACACATAAGCATTGTTACTTCACTTATAAGTTCGCGAAATTCTTTGGATCCTGTATTTTTATCTCTTAGAAGGGTTATTTTATGCTGAATTAAAGGATGATCCATAATTATTATATTATTTTCATTTTTCATTTAAACATTCTCCTTTGAGATTTTAATTTATTTTTCTAACTTTTTTATCTGATTTATTCTTATTTCATGTCTTCCGGATTCAAAATTAGTATTTAAAAATGTTTTTATTATATTTATTGAGGTTTCGAAGCTTGTAACTCTTGCTCCGAGGCATAGTATATTTGCGTTATTGTGACGTCTGGCCATTTCTGCAAGTTCAGTATTATAGCAAAGAGCAGCACGTATGTCATTAATTTTATTTGCTGCTATGCTTATCCCTATACCTGTACCGCATATTAAAATGCCTTTTTCGCATTCTCTCGCAGATACGGCTTTACTTACTTTTTCTGCAATTAGAGGATAATCGCAAGAATTATAGCTGTCAGTTCCAAAGTCTTTAAGTGATAAATTTGATTTAAAATGATTTTTTAATTTTTCTTTTAATTCATATCCTGCATGATCAGAGCCTATAGCAATCACGAATCTATTCACCTACAATTTAATTTTATTTTCCAGAAGCAGGCGTTCAGCTTGGGATAATCTTAAATATTTGGGATTAATATTTGAGGCGTTTAAAAATTCTCCTTTTTTATAAAGTTCCATTCCTAAAATACCTACGCTGGAAGCGCGCACGTAATGTTTGTTTTTAAATGAAAATTTTATATTATTTTTAATATTGATGTGGTCGATGTATTTATAACATATAACAGCACCATCGCCAACTAATTCTACACATTCTGAAAAATTTTTCAATTCTTGTTTAAGTTTTTCTATAGAAATAATCCTGTCTTCAGTAAGTCTGATTAACTTTTTATTTTGGCATCTGAATAAAGCATTATAAAATCGGTCCCTTCTTGCATCCATTACTACGCATATTACTCCATCAAAGTTTATACAGTTATATGCCGCTGCTAAAATGGAAGAAACGCCTATACAAGGTTTATTAAATATAGTGGCTATTCCTTTAACTATAGCAAGACCTATACGAAGACCTGTAAAAGACCCGGGACCATTAGCTATAGCAAATAAATCTATTTCTGAAGCGTTTATATTTAGTATATTCAGTGATGCTTGAATCATAGGGGCAAGCGTTTGACTGTGAGTTAAGCCTGAATTTACAAAAAATTCTGAAATAATTTTATCCTCTTCCATAAGGCATACAGAAGCAGTAATTGATGAAGAATCCAAAGCAAATAATTTCATTAAAGATTTACTCCTTCTATAGTTATAATTCGTTCGTTATCGTTTTTGTTATTTTTATCAATTTTTATTTTGATTATGTCCTTAGGCAAATAATATTCAATATTTTCACTCCATTCTATTAATATTACACCTTTATCTATATAATCAAAAAATCCTGTAGACTCAAGATCTTCCAAGCTTTTTACTCTATACATATCGAAGTGATATATTTTGAATTTATCTGCGCTATATTCATTAACTAAAGTAAAGGTGGGACTTGAAATTACGTCATTGATGTTTAAAGCTTTGGCAACACCTCGGACAAAAGTAGTTTTACCGGCGCCTAAATCTCCATAAAACGCTACTATTTCTTTACCCTTTAATTTTTTACCGAATTTTTCTGCTATACTTTCTGTTTCTTCAGCAGAGAGACTTGTTATATTCATTTATTATTTCGCCTCCATGTTAAATCAGAGTTTCTTACTTGAGTTTATTTAAAAAGCGGTTTATTCTTTCATTCTGACAATTTTCAAAAAGTTCTAAAGGTGTTTCGTCTGCGATTATTTTTCCGTCATCCATAAATAGAACTCGTGTGGCTACGTCTTTGACAAAATTCATCTCATGAGTTACTAAAATCATGGTCATACCTTTAGCAGCGATATCTTTTATTACTGTTACTACTTCTTTAATCATTTCAGGGTCGAGAGCGGAAGTAGGTTCGTCAAATAGCATAAGTTTAGGATTCATGAGCAGTGCTCTGATAATGGCAATACGTTGTTTTTGGCCTCCGGAAAGTCTGGAAGGATAGAAATTGGCTTTATCTTTAAGTCCTACTCTTTCTAGTAAACTTATTGCATTTTCTTCCGCTTTTTGAGTAGAAAGAAGTTTTAAAGTAGTGGGAGCTAAGGTTATATTTTTTAAGACTGTAAGGTGAGGAAATAAATTAAAATGCTGAAAAACCATTCCTATGTTTTGTCTTACTTTATTTATATCACATTTTGGATTGGTTATATCACATCCTTCAAATTCAATTTTTCCACTGGTAGGCTTCTCAAGAAGATTAAGACATCTTAAAAAAGTACTTTTTCCCGAGCCTGAGGGGCCGATAATGGCTACTCTTTCTCTTTTTTTAAATTCAGTATTTATTCCTTTTAATATTTTTATTGACGTTCCTTCTTGATTAAATTCTTTGTATAAGTTTTTAACTTTTATCATGTGATCTCATTCTCCTTTCAACAAATGAAAGTAGCCAAGTTGAAATCATTACTAATCCCAAATAAATGGTGGCAACGGAAAACAATGGTATTATAGGTTCGTAAGTACTGCTTCTTATTATATCTCCTGCTCTTGATAAATCAGTAACGCCAATGAATCCAGCTATGGAAGTTTCTTTTATGAGCTGTATAAATTCATTTATAAGCGTTGGAAGGACGTTTTTAACTGCTTGAGGCAATATTATTTTAGTCATAGTGGTTTTATTATTAAGACCTAAGCAACGTCCTGCTTCGTATTGTCCTGGATCTACCGAAAGTATTCCGGAGCGTATTATTTCTGAAACATATGCTCCTGAATTTATTCCAAAAGCTATTGTGGCGACAGCTATTTTACTAAGATGTGTTGAAGAAAGGATAACATAATAAATAACGAATAATTGAACTGTTGCCGGTGTGCCTCTTATTATTGCTAAATATGCGTTTGCCAAAAATTTAAGCACTTTAGAAATAAAAGTATTTTTGTGGGTTGATTTTATTAAAGATATAGTTACTCCTATTAATAATCCTAATATTAGGGCTAAAAAAGTTATTTGAAGTGTTGTAGCCGCACCTTGAAAAATTATTTTATATCTTTCTTTGTAGATTAAGTTACGATAAATTTGAGAAAATATTCCGGTATCTGTATTACCTGTGACTATCATATATTTATCGGTAATTTTTTTTATTTCCCCATTTTCTTCCATTTCATTAAGAGTAGAATTTATAAAGTTAAGTATTTCGTAATTTCCTTCGGGGACGACAATTCTATAGCTTTCTTCAAAAAGAGGCTCGTCCATAATTTTTCCTTTATTTCCCAAGAGAAATAGTAATCGATGAGCAGGTAAATCATCCACTACGATTGCGTCCAATTGACCATTTTTTAGGTCTACCGAAGCATCTAAGATTTGGTTGTAACGAGTTATAAAAGAAGTTGGGTAATTTTCAGTACAATATAAGTCACCGCTTGTACCAATTTGTACACCTATTCTTTTGCCATGTAAATCGTTTTTTTCACTAATGTTACTTGAATTTAAAACTAAAACAGATTGCTTAGCTGTATAATAAGGTGCAGAAAAATCTACCCCATGGGATTTATCTTCGCTATAACTCATGGCTGCGATTGCAAAGTCACAGCTTTGGTTATTTAGTTCAATTGTCAGTGCGTCAAATGATATGTTATTTATTTTGAGTTCTACTCCTAGAGCTTTAGCGATGTATTTAGCTATTTCTATGTCAATACCTGTAATTTTGGTTCCGTCTCTATACTCAAAAGGTTCAAACTCAGCATTAGTGGCTACTTTGAAATATCCACGATTTTTAATATCCGATAAGCTTGCGCCAAATGCTCGAAGGGGAAATCCTAAAACACTTATAATTATTAAAAAACAAGTTAATTTTTTTATGAAATTTTCCAATTAATTATTATTCCTCCTTTGCAGTGATAGCATTAACACGATTTTGCTTTTCAATTTGCTTTTTATTATAAAAATAAGGTACTAGTATAGTAGCGACATTTTCATGTTTTCTAAGTTCTTTTTCTATAAAAAAGGTAGTTTGATTGTGATATATTGCATCTAAGATTCCGTTTCCAATTATTCTGGTAAGTACTACCGTTAGATTTTCACCATTATCAAGTTCTGATTCCCTTTTATTAATGTAAGACTTTATAGGAGTCAATATATCTCTGTAAGGAGTGTAAATTACAGTTAATGGAACTCCTATTTGCAAATCTGACCACTGTTTTTTAAGGTGTTCTGTTTCTTCGTTTGAAACGGAGATATGTAATACTGTAAGATTGGAAGTTATTTTATTTGCATAGTCAAAAGTTTTTAAAGCAGCACGATTGATTTTGTTTATTAAAACCACACATGGGAAAACATCTGAGCTTTGGCTTTCCTTATATTTATAGTTGTATCCTAATACACTAATTCCTCGTAAAAATTTAAAATAATGCTTGTATGTATAGGACATAAACCACATGAATATTGGAGTAGCAATTAAAAGAACCCAAGAGCCATGAACAAATTTAGTTGTAAATACTACGATAGATCCTATAAATGTAACTAAAGCGCCGAATCCGTTAATAAGGGATTTATATTGCCATCCTGGTTGCTTGGATTTTCTCCATTTTATAAACATTCCGAATTGAGATATCGTGAAGGATACAAAAACACCTACTGAGTAAAATGGTATAAGCCTATGAGTATCTGCGTTAAAGGCTATAAGCAGCAGAGAACTAAAAATAAAAATGAACATTATTCCGTTTGAAAAACTAAGTTTAGTACCTCTTTGAGCAAATTGGCGGGGCATATAATTATCTTTTGCCAGGATTGATAAAAGTATGGGGAGTCCACTATAAGAGGTATTAGCTGCCAATAGTAAAATTAAGGAAGTAGTAAACTGCAAGAAATAAAACATTATTCCGCTGCCGAAAATTGCATTTGCCATTTGAGAAAGTACTGTTTTATCAGAGAGTGGAATTACTTTTAAAGCTGTTGCTAAAAAACTTGTTCCTCCAAAAATTACTATTATTATTCCTCCGAGCATAAATAAAACATGGTTTGCCGTTTTTTGGGAAGGCTCTTTAAAGCTTGGAATTGCATTACTTACAGCTTCAACTCCTGTAAGAGCAGAGCATCCTGAAGAGAATGCGCATAAAAATAAAATAAGAGTCATATTTTGTAGATTTTCGGAGGAAATCTGTGATAATTGAGAGGGATCGTAAGAGATAGGTGAAAGAGTGCCGTTAAAGAATCTTATTAAACCTGTAATTATCAAACATATCATAGAGATTATAAAGGCGTAGGTAGGGACGCCGAAAATTTTAGACGATTCACCAATACCTCTTAAATTGATTAAAGTAATTAATCCTACGCATATTAATGATATTATAATTCGATAAGGTTCGAAGTGCGGATATACTGCAATAAGAGCTGCAGTTGATGAGGATATACTTACCGCTACTGTCATTATATAATCAATTATAAGACAGGTTGCAGCGAGTAACGAAGCTTTATTACCAAAGTTCTCCTTTGAGACTACATAAGCTCCTCCTCCATTAGGATAATTGTTAATTATTTGAGAGTAAGAAAATACTAATATTAAGAGAAGTAAAATTATAGGTAAGCTTACTAATCCTACGTAATTTACTGCTAATAGTCCTAGAGCGGGAACAAGTGCCATTAATATTTCTTCTACAGCATAAGCAACTGATGAAACGGCGTCGCTTGCCATGATAGGCAGACCCCAAAAGCGTGATAATTTTTCGTTTTGAAGTTGATCGTCTTTAAGAGCGTCGCCAAGTAGCAGTTTTTTTAAGTCCTTAAAACTTTTCAAGATTTAATCTCTCCATTTACTATAACTTTTCAATAATCATTATATTATCATAAATAATTTAAAACTCCAACTGAGAGTTTATTTTTATATATTTATTTTGACTGTTTTTAGTAATCGGCATTAAAAAGAATCTACAACACACTATTGATGTAGACTCTTTTTTTACAAAATAGAAATTAAAATTATTTGATTAGTTCTGTACTTGCTTTTTCGTAATTGTAATATGCTTTGGTTAATGATAATATAGTGTCTTTATAGCTTTGATAAGGGTATTGATATTTAGCTGAAAGATTATTTATTTCTTCTGTTAAGTTATTTATATCTGTAATAGTATTTTTAAAATTTTCCAAATTTTTATTTAAATTTTCTCGGGTGCTTAAATATTTGTCATATAGGTCTGACTTCGAGCTGCATCCGATTTCAAACCACTCATTAAAAGCTTTATTTAAAGCTAGAAATGATTCTTTTGAGCTTTCGTTAATTTTTTGAAGACTAATAATGGATTGCTCCAATTTGGAAGTAACTTCGACGGCGTTAGAATGAAAATTTTCACATTTTTCCATTATAGAATTCAGACTATCTTTAGTAGTATCTAACTTTTCTTTAGCTACTTCCAAATTTTTTTCTGGATTTGAATTAAAACGCGTAAAAATTGCGCCACTACTTGGTGTAAGCATTATTGAAGATACTATTAATGACCCTAAAACTCGATGCAATGACTTTTTTTCAAACATATATTGGTTATTCCTCCTAGAATAATTTATAGATATAATTATGCATTAATTTTTTAAATCAATCAATTTATTTGACATAAAATTTTAGTATAGAGTGTGTTAATTTTGTTTGTAAATTTTATTTCTAAGTTGATTTATGTATTTTTTTCTTGATTCTGTTACTTTATAGTTTATTATCCACTTTCCGGCAGGATTAAGAGTTAAAATATCTCCTTCCTTAATTTCAGTAGGGAGTTCTGAAATATTAAATTCATGTTTTTCTCCTAATTCATCTTCGCAGATTACCCAGCTATTTTCTATTTTATCGACGGACAAGAATTCCATATTTTTCTCCTTAAAGTATATTTCTTTTACTTTTCAGTTATTACTTTTATATCTTTACCATTTGTAGAAACCACTATATTGCCATTCAAATCAGTTCGGTAAATATTTTTGCATACTTTACTAATTCTTTTAACAACTTCTTCTTTAGGAAGATTATTTTTATCTGGTCCTACGGATATTATACTGTATTCCGGCTGTACTTTTTCTAAGAAGCTTTGAGAGCTTGATGTATGGCTACCATGATGTCCAACTTTCAGAACGTTAGCTTTAACATTAAATCCTGAAGATAAAATTTCTGTTTCTTCGGTTTTTTCCGCATCACCCATAAATAAAAAGCTAACGTCTTTATAAGTTATTTTCATCACTATAGAATTATTATTTAAGTTTTCATTTGGAGATAAAGGGCCGAAAATATCTATATGCATATCTCCCAAATTGAAACTTTCCCCACCCTTGACAAGTTTTGAGCTGATATTTTTTTTTGAAATTTCTTTAAGCATTTTTTCGTATGTCGTGGTTGTGGGCAAGAACTTTTCAGGAATACTAGGTTCTATGAATTTATCTATTTTGAATTCTTGTATAACCTCGGACATTTGTCCAATATGATCTCTATGCGGATGAGAAATTACTGCCAAGTCGAGTTTTGACACACCTTGTTTTTTTAAATATTCAGTAACTGTACCCATAGGTTCTTTATCTGCTGCGTCAATAAGTATAGAATGGTTATTGCAATTTATATATGCACAGTCCGCCTTACCGACGTTCATAAAATGTACGCTCATATTAAAGTCTTTATCATCCGACGTTGCCTGATTTGGTATTTCAAAATTATTAAATACGTTCTTCCAATTTAAATTATCCAAGTTTTTCAACAGAGGAAATAGTGAAAATAATGTAATAACTAAACCGGATAATATGTATTTTAGATTTTTCCTTGACTTTAAGTTTATTTTTCTTTTCTTTCTTTTCATTTTCTACACTCCATTTTTAATTTATTTTAATTACAGATTTTCTCTATTCATATTCATCTCTAAAAACTGTTGATAGGACATGAGTACTTGACGTGGTTTAGAACCTTCATGAGGTCCTACAATACCCATTTGTTCCATTTCGTCTATTAGTCTGCCTGCGCGTGCGTAACCGACTCTAAGTCGTCGCTGTAAAAGAGAAGTTGAAGCTTGTCCTGTTTCCATAACGCACTTTATAGCTTCTTTCATAACCGGATCGGAATCATCGTCAAGTTTTTCATTTTTAGATTTGCCATTATCTCTAATTGAGTTTTTTTCTATTTCTTGAGTTATTTTTTCATCATATTCACTTCCTTGAGATTTTTTTACAAAACTAATGATTTTTTCTATTTCTTTATCTGTTACGTAACATCCTTGAATTCTTATAGGTTTTGAACATCCGGCAGGGGCAAAAAGCATATCTCCTCTACCGAGAAGTTTTTCAGCGCCACTCATATCAAGTATTGTTCGAGAATCTATTTGGGAAGATACGGAAAGTGCTATTCGACTTGGAATATTTGCTTTTATTATTCCGGTAATAACGTCCACGGAAGGGCGTTGAGTTGCTATCACTAAATGCATTCCTGCTGCACGCGCCATTTGAGCAAGTCTACATATATAATCTTCAACTTCATTAGGTGCAGCCATCATCAAATCTGAAAGTTCGTCAATTACTATTACTATTTGCGGCATTTTTTCAAATTTATTTTCAGTATCGGTTTCGTTTAAGTGCTGAGAAACAAGTTCGTTATAAGAAAATATGTCTCTAACGTTATTTTCGGCAAATTTTTTGTATCTGTTAAGCATTTCATTTACTGCCCATCCTAACGCTCCTGCAGCTTTTCTGGCGTCGGTCACTACCGGAACTAGTAAATGAGGAATGCCGTTATATATCCCTAGCTCTACTACTTTAGGATCTATCATTAAAAGCTTTACTTCACTGGGTCGAGCGTTATAAAGTATGCTAATTATAAATGAGTTAATACATACAGATTTACCTGATCCCGTTGATCCTGCGATGAGCAGATGAGGCATTTTAGCCAAATCCGCTACAATTACTTCTCCTGATATATCTTTTCCGAGTACTACAGTTAACTTACTTTTTGAAAATTTAAAAGCATTAGAGTTAATTAGTTCTCTCATATTCACAATATTTACGAATTTGTTGGGAATTTCTACTCCCACGGCTGCTTTACCGGGAATAGGAGCTTCTATACGCACTCCGGCCGCTGCTAAGTTTAGAGCGATATCATCAGCTAAAGTAGTGATTTTACTTATTTTCACGCCTGCTGCAGGTTGAAGTTCATATCTGGTTACTGCTGGTCCTCTGCTTATATCTACTATTTTGGTTTGGACGTTAAAGCTTTTTAAAGTATTTACGAGCAAAGTACCGTTATTATTAAGCTCTGAACTTATATCATCTTCTTTGGGATTAATAGATTTATTTAAAAGATCAAGAGTAGGAAATACGTAATTATCATCATTTGCAGTTTGCTCTGTAGATTTATCTATTTCCGGCTCTGGTTGAATCAATTCCCTGTCGTTGTAATTAGAAAAATTCTTTTCCGTTGGATTAACTAAGTTATTTTTTACTTTAGATAAAAATTTTTCTGTTACTTGGGTAATATTGTCTTCAGAGTCAAATTTTTGACTTATTTTTTTATTAAAAAGAGGAAAATTGAATATTTTATCGACGATTTTTTTTTCATTCTTTTCTTTTAAAATTTCATTTGGACTTTCATAGTTATTTACTGATGAAGTGTTGTTTAAAGATAGATTTATATTTCTGTCTTCAATTTTACTTTTTATTGCTTGAGCGGGTTTAAATAGCAAACTGAAAAATTGAGTGAGGGTCGTACGAGTAGCTATCATAATGCAAATAAATAAAATTAAAGTATTACTTATTCTAGCGCCTAGTATTCCAAATGCCCAAACTAACAGTGCTCCTATAAAAGCTCCTATAATTCCAGGACCTCTGCTTAAACTGGAGGTTTTACAGCAGTCAAAGATATACTTTAACCAATGTAGAGGCTGATTAGCAGTTAATTTATTTGAAAACACATAAAAAAGTGAACAAATAAAAATAACCAGGATAGCTGAGATTAAAATATTAGACTTTATACTGTCCAAGCTTTTTTTATTAGCGATTTTAATTGATATGTATCCTATAATGAAAGGCCACAGTATGGAAGAAATTCCAAATACATTTAGTATAATAGTGTGAATAGAGTTCCAAAGGTTCTCTCCGGGAATTATTATCAAGAAAAACATAAATATAGAAAGAGTAAACACTATTATAGATTTTACTGAACTTTCAATACTCAAGAAATTTCCTTTTGAGGAAGGTTGGTTATAAGACGATTTGTTTTTGTAAGTTTTCCCCTTAGCTTTAAACGATGTTTTTTTTTGCACTTTTATTCCTCCTACGATAAATGCCTGCTTTTATATCGAGATACCTGTAAAAACGTTGAATCCTAGAATTTTTTCTATAATTCCGACTATCAAAGCTCCTAATCCGACAGTAAATGTATAGATTACAAAAATCATCATTTTGTCGGTTTTAAGAAGCCACTTAAAGATTTTGATGGATAAAAATCCTACGATTGCAGAGACGATTACTCCCACAATAAGCGGAGTTATTTCAATGGATGAAAAAGTTTTTTCTTCGAATACGTCTTTTAATTCTAAAGCTGCAGCAGCGATTATTGCAGGTATACCCAAGATAAAGGAGTAATCAAGAGCTTCTTGTTTATTTATTCCTCTCATAAGTCCTACTGAGAGAGTCGAACCCGACCTTGATATTCCTGGAAATATTGCAGCTATAAATTGAGTGATTCCTATCCATAAAGCGTCTAAAAAGCTTATTTTGCTTTTACCATCACATATAGCGCTTTTATGATGAGAATCGTACGTTACGTTTTTAAAAGTAGAGTAATGCTTAACGTGAATGCCCTTATAGATTAGAATACTTGTAGCTATAAGTGATATTCCTACGATTATAATGTTTTTTTCATTTGATAATTCCTCCGCTACTTGTTTAACATTACCTAACATGCCGGGTAGAGGTAAAAAAAGTAAAAATAGAGGAAGGAGGCCTATAATTATATTTAAGACCATTTGTTCATTTTTATTAATTTTTTTAAGATGTAGTTTTCCGGTAAATAATTTTAAAAGTAATGTAAAACAAGCTACTGTTAAGTTTAATATAGTTTTGTAGTAAACTGCTAAAACTGCTATGAGCGTTCCTATATGGAGCATAACATTGAAAAATAAATTATTTTCTTTGACGCCTAAAATGTGCTGTGAAATTAATAAGTGACCGCTACTGGAAACAGGCAAAAATTCCGTAATCCCTTGAACTATTCCTTGCACTACAGCTTCAAAAATATTCATTGTTTAACTACCTCTCAATTTTATTACTTTAATGTTCAGACAGGATATTTATTAATATGCTTAATAAAAAAATTATAGCAGATTCAAACACAAAATTACATAAACTTAATTTCGGGTTTAAATCTACCTTATTTTTATTATTCATTAAATGATTTTGCTCACATGATTGATCGGTTGACAATTATTTTTTATTATTTTTGGATTTATTTTCTCCCAAACTGTAAAGGCATTCAAGTGCTTGTGAAAGTGTACCGCATTTGTCTATGAGTCCTTCTTTTACGGCGTCTTGCCCTTCAATAATGCTACCGATGTCAAGGACCATTTCTTCAGTATTCATACAAAGTTCGTAAAATCTTTCTTTAGACATATTAGAGTTGGAAACTACGAAATTAGCAATTCTTTCTTGCATACGTTTAAAATACTCGTAGGATTGAGGTGCTCCGACAGTTGTTCCGGTAGTTCGAACAGGATGAATCGTCATAGTTGCGGAATTTGCAATGAAAGACACGTCTGTACAAACCGCAAGCGGTACTCCAATGGAATGCCCTCCTCCGATAACCATAGAGACACTTGGTTTATTCATGCCAGCAATTAATTCAGCAATTGCCAGTCCGGCTTCGATGTCTCCTCCGACGGTATTTAAAAGTAATAATAAACCTTCTATTTGAGGGTCTTCTTCTATTGCAACAAGCTCTGGGATTACATGTTCATACTTAGTAGTTTTATTTTCCGGCGGTAGATAATTATGCCCTTCAATTTGGCCTATGATTGTGAGACAGTAGATTTTTTTGTTACTTGAACCGGTTATTACAGAACCGATGTTTTGGATTCTTTCATATTGCTTTTCACTTCCTGAGGGAGCTTTTTCATTTGATAAAGTTTCTTTATTTTCTTTTGTGTTTGAAGTAGTTTTACTGTTTTGGCTTTCCATTTTTACACCTCATTGTAATTTAATAATTATATTTCATTAAATTTAATTTTTTATAAGGATGAATATAATTTTTTATGGCTACAGTTAATCATTATATCTAATATTGACTAATTTATGCTTTTGTAATAGAATTATTTGCAGAATAGAAAAATTTATTCTACTTATAGTTTAATTTTTGTTACTATTCTTCTTAAATTTCAAAGTTTTACTTTATAATAATAAAATTTGGAGGTGAAATATGTAATGTTAGACGGTTCGATTGGGTTTTTATAAAATTTGATTATATGCTGGATAGGCAAAATAAATCAGGTGTAAAGTTTCTTTTATAAGCAGAGGACTATTAAAATTTTTCTTTAATATGTAAGAAAAAAGTGAATTTTATCATATGAGCAGCAAAAGAGGTAATTTTAATAATATGGAGGTATAAATATGAAAAAATTACATTGTATACTTTTAAGTAGCTTAATAGCGTGTTCTTTGTGTGCATGTGGACAAGAAAGTAGTAATAATAACCAATCTGCTCAAAGTGACAGTTCAAGTAATACTAATGAATCATCCACTCAGAAAAATTCCGTAAGTTACCATACGCCGGAAGCTATCAAAAATCGAGGAGAATTAATAGTCGGAGTAAGGAGTGGAAGTTATGAATTTTTCAAAAACGAAGATGGTTCTGAAGCAGGATATGAAGTAGATTTATCTAATGCTATTGCAAAAAACATTGGGGAAAACGTAAAGGTAAAATACGTTGAAAGTTCAGTAGAAAACATGCTTAATTCTTTAGCGTCTGGTGATATTGATATTGCTTTAGCTTCGCTGGAATCAAGTACAGAGCTTAAAGAGAGATTTACACTAAGTAAATCTTATTGGCCATGGGTAGACACAGGCACAGCTTCGCTTTTTATACTTAACAGCAATAAAGAAAAGTATAGTAGTTTAAATGATTTATCTAAGGGAAAAATAGCTGTTGTGAAGGGTACCTTGCAAGCTGATACTGTAAAAGCTTATACTCCGGAAGCGGAATTAATTGTATGTAATGATGTAAATGAATGTGTAAATAAGCTTACTGCCGGTGAAGTAGAGGCTATAGCTGCGGAGGACTCAGATATGGTGGAAGCTTTAGCAAATCATTCTGAAATAATAAATAGTACTATTACTATACCAGAAAATCCTGAGGATCAAGGATTGTTTATAGCTATGATGAAAGGCGGAACTGAACTTAAAGAATTAATTAATAAGACAATAGATACAAATCTCGAAAATGGAGAACTGGAAAATTGGATCGTTAAAGCCTGGACAGACTCTATGGGACTGAACGTAAATGAAGAAACTTCCCAGTCACAAGAAGAAAAGAAATAAGATTAATATTACAAAATTATTGACAAATATTAAAGGTTTAGGTAAAATAAATAAGCAGGACAATATTAAATATTAATAGTTCTGGAATGTGTTCTATAGCTTAGTTAAAAAAATTGATTATAAATAAGGAGGAAGTATAATGAATTTAGAAAAATTGTATGAAGATGATGAACTTAAATCTAAGCTGTTAAAGGAAACATCAAATTTAGAAGAATTATATGAAATTTGCTCAAAAGCAGACGCAAGTCTTACACCGGATGAATTTGAAAAATTTGTTTATGAATATTATCAAAAGGCGGCCGAGCATCCGAAGGAAGTATCCGAGGGTCAGTTGTCACTTATAGCAGGAGGACGTATGGGAGATAGAAGCGTAGATAAAAAAATAGCTTCATTGGTACTTGGAGGTTTAGCTTTAGGTTCTAGCATGGGAATAGGTGGAACTCCAAAAGCAAGTGCTTATGAGCCTTATAGGGTTTTAAAAATATATAATACTGAAGACGTATCAAGAATAGCTAAAGAAGCTAAGCAGTTATTTAAAGAATGTGAAGCAAAAGTAAGTAAATTACAGGATTCTAATAGTGTTATTCAGTTTACAAATGAAATAGCAGACATAAAAAAAGAATCAGGAAAGAGTTTTACTTTAGAAAGAAATGCTTATTATAACTATACTCAGGTAATAGAAGATTTAAAAGCATTAAGAAAGAAAGTAGATGTAAAGCTTCAAGTAGAAGAAAAGAAAAAAAGTGAAGATCAAGAAAGAAAACGCCTTTTAGAAATTCAAAGAGAAAAAGATTTAAAAGAACAAGAAGCAAAAAGAAAAAATGAACAAAGACAGGAATTTGAATCAAGAAAAAGTACTGCATTTAAGAATTTTGAAAGTTTAAAACGTCAGGTAGAATTGACTTTAGACTTAATAGAAGATAGAGCAGCTTTCGAGCCTACTGCTAAAACTTTAAAAGCAGATATTGATCTTGAGTTAAGTAAGTTAGAGAATATTAGTTTTAGCGAAGATTTTTATACTGAAGACGTGTCAGCGTTTTCTCACCGCTTAGATGATCTTTTTAAAGATTTGAATGCTAACTTGGAATTTTTAGAATCAAGAGTTAATAAATTAAGTACGGATGTTCAAAAAGTAAAAAAAGATTTTGAGCGTCAGTTAATAGAGTTAGCAAGAGATGAAATGAATGCTAGGATAAATGAATACGAAAGAAGAATTATTGACGAATTTTCTGCTCAGGGTATTGAAGGTCCAGTAGGAGATTCAATTAGAGAAATGGGAAATGAACTTGCTGCGGCAAATGGTAAACTTGGCGACGAAGTAGCAAGAATGACTAATATAGATGAAAAAGTTACACTTGAAACTGAGTTTAGATTATTTGATGGTAAATATAATCGTATGTATGAACGCAAGAAGAAAAAAGTAGACGATTATTTAAGAGAGCAAAGAAGAGAAATAAACCTGGAAAACTTGCACAATTTTGACGCGCAGCTTGAACTATTACGCTGCGGTGATCTTGAGCTTAATGATGTAGTAGGCGGATATAAAAGCGTTATTAGTCGCATGGGTAACCTTATTGATACGCATGTTCAACGTCATAGAACAGGAAAAGGTGTACCATCAAAAGGTATGATTCTTTATGGAGAACCAGGAACCGGTAAAACTTCTTTGGTAAGAGCTGTGGCAGCTTCCAAGAAAATGAACTTGGTAACTTTGAAACGTCGTACTGATGGAAGTGACATGAGAAACGAAATCAAAGCTCGTTTCGATGAAGCAAAGACCTTGACTGACAATGGCAAAAATACTGTAGTACTTCTTGTAGACGAAATAGATGCATTAGGATCTATAAGAATACCTGGAGAAACAGATAAGGAAACTGTAGCTTTATTAGCTGAAATTGATGCTCTTAAACCTTCAGATAACGTTGTAATTATAGCTACCACAAACCTTTTATCTTCAGTAGATGCCGCTGTTAAACGTTCTGGACGTCTTGAAGATTGCTGTGAAGTAGCACGTCCAAGAGAGGATGAAATATTAGAAATACTGAAAATTTCTCTTAAGGGCTATAAATTAGAAGATGGAGTTACACTAGATGACTTTGTTGCAGGATTTGTAAGTAGTTTGAGAGGCTGCTGTGGTGCTGATGTAAAACGTGTAGCAGAAATAGCTGTTCAAACAAAAATTAAATTCATGAAAGAGCCTCGTTTAAGTGATCTAACTATTACAAGAGGCGATATAGAAATGGCTATTAAATCATTAAATATTCGTCAGTCTTAAAATTAAGTAAGGTAAATTATTAAGTAAAATCTCTTAAGCAATTAAGCTTAAGGGGTTTTTATTTTTAGATAAAACATATAAATTAATTTTATAATAAATTCAATAAAAAACGTTTTTTCTTACTTAACTGTTGGTGAAATTAAAAAGAGATATTCTAAACCATAATAAGATGTATTTTTTTAATAGCTTTTGATATAATTATAAAAATGAAAATACTGCTTAGAAATGTCTAATTAAACCAAAGTAATTTTTAATTTTACAAGTTATGAAATATTTTATTAGAATAAGAGGTTGTTCTATGAAGTAATAAATTAGAAATTCAAATTACTATATATTTATTACATCGAGGGTTAGTAATTTGTTTGTATTTGCTAATTTAAAATTAGACTTATTTCTATCAATTTTTTATATAATTTTCAAAGGAGATTTTAATAAATGAAAGGTAAAAGTATATTAAAGAATAGTACTCTTCTACTGGTTTTGGGACTAATATTTGGAATAATTTTTGGTTTTATTATGAAAGCTGTGCCGAGTCATTTTTACATAGACGATATAGTCATGAATGGTATTATGAGGTTTTTAGGTACAGGATTTATTAATCTTATAAAAATGACAGTTATTCCTTTAGTTTTCGTATCGCTAATCTGCGGTATATCTTCCTTTGGAGATACGAAGAAACTGGGAATAATAGGACTTAAAACTATTTTACTTTTTTTATTTTCCACTATAGGAGCTATTATTATTTCGATTATATGCGCAAGTATTTTTAAACCGGGAATAGGGCTTAACTTCGATTTCTCTTCTACTTCTACATATACGCCTCCTGAAGTCAAGAACATAGTTGATATTTTTTTAGATATAATTCCTATTAATCCTGTAAAATCAATGTCTAAGGGAAATTTATTGCAAGTTTTAGTGTTTGCGGTATTTTTTGGAATTTCAATAGGTACGTTAGGAGAAAAAGCTAAGCAATTGATTAATATATTTGAAGTAATAAATGATTGTATGATGAAGATAGTATCGATGATAATGAGTATTGCGCCGATAGGGGTCTTTGCTTTAATATCCATTACAGTTTACTCAACTGGTCTTGATTCTTTAATAGGAATTTTAAAAATGATTTTAGTAGTTGCATTAGCTTTAATAATCCATACTATATTGATTTACGGAGGGATGCTTAAAATTGGAAGTAAATTATCTTTAGTTAAGTTTTTTAAAAAATATTCCAGGGTAGCAGGGGTTACATTTTCTACTGCTTCGAGTAATGCTGCATTACCAGCTAGTATGGAAATGATGCGAGACATAGGCGTTGAGCATTCAGTTTATCAGTTCGTGCTTCCGATCGGAGCAACGGTAAATATGGCAGGAACGGCTATAGTTCAAGGAGTAACAGCAGTTTTTATATCTCAAGCATATGGGATAGAGTTAAGCTTTCAATCAATGGTAACTATAGTCATAAGTGCTGTACTTGCTTCAATAGGTACTGCTGGAGTGCCGGGAGTAGGAATGATAATGATGGCTATGGTACTTGAATCCGCAGGACTTCCGGTTCAAGGGATAGCTCTTGTAATAGGTGTGGATCGCATACTGGACATGATGAGAACGACTGTTAACGTATTGGGAGATTGCGTATGCTGTGCAGTTGTCGCAAAAAGTGAGAAAATGATAGAGCTTGAAAAATATAATGAGGTTTAAAAGTATTCAATTCAAGAAAAACATGTATAAAAATATAAAAGCTATTTTAACTAATATAATTTACTTTTTGGATATTTATGTTAATATAAAGGTAGAAAGCTAATTTTTAGAAAGTTGGAATGATACATGAAGAATGGACTAGAATTGTTTGGCAGTATGGTATTTAATGAGGAAGCGATGAAAAAATTATTACCTTCTAAAGTGTATAGTAGTCTTAAGAAGTCTATTGACGAAAATGAATCAATAGATCCGGAGATGGCAGAAACTATTGCACACGCAATGAAAGCTTGGGCTATGGAAAAGGGGGCAACTCATTTTACTCATTGGTTCCAACCTTTAACGGAAATTACTGCAGAGAAGCATAACAGTTTTTTAGACATTTCTTCTGAGGGTAATGTAGAAGCGACTTTTTCGGTCAAAGAATTGGTGAAAGGAGAATCGGACGCTTCGAGTTTTCCTTCCGGGGGTCTTCGTGCTACATTTGAAGCTAGAGGATATACTTCATGGGATCCGACATCGTATGCTTTTATTAAAAACCATTCTCTTTATATACCATCTTTTTTCTGTTCGTACAGCGGAGAAGTGCTTGACGAAAAGACTCCGCTTTTAAAGTCTATGTATGCCTTAAATAAGCAGTCTTTAAGAATTCTCAAAATTCTCGGTAATGATAAAGTTAAAAAAGTTACTCCTTGTACAGGAGCAGAACAAGAGTATTTTTTAATTGATAAAGAATTTTACACTAAACGTCGAGATCTTTTAACGTGTGGACGTACGTTATTTGGAGCTAAGCCAGTTAAATCTCAGGATATTTCTAACCATTATTTTGCTGCTCTTAAACCAAGGATTGCTGATTTTATGCAAGAATTAGATGAAGAACTTTGGAAGTTAGGAATCCCTTCAAAGACTAAGCATAATGAAGTAGCTCCGGCACAGCATGAAGTAGCTCAAATTTATACGTATTCTAATATAGCTGCGGATCAAAATCATCTTATTATGGAAACCTTAAGAATTGTTGCAGAGCGCCATAATCTTGTATGTTTGCTTCATGAAAAACCGTTTGATAAAATAAATGGAAGCGGTAAACATAACAATTGGTCGTTATTATCAGATAGAGGAATAAATTTATTGGAACCTGGTAAATCTCCTCAAGACAATATTCAGTTTTTAATTTTTCTCTGTGCGATGATAAAAGCGGTAGACGAATATTCAGATCTTTTAAGAATTTCTGCAGCGTCTCCAAGTAACGACTGTAGACTTGGTGGACATGAAGCTCCTCCTGCAATTATTTCAGTATATCTTGGAGAAGAAATAATGGCAGTTTTGGAAGCTCTTGAAAAAGGAGAAGTATATACATGTAAGAAGAAAGGAAATTTTGAGATAGGACTTAATTTATTTTCGAATTTTCCTTGTGATACTTCCGACAGAAACAGAACTTCTCCTTTTGCGTTTACTGGAAACAAATTTGAATTCAGGATGGTAGGGTCGAGTCAATCAGTAGCTTCGCCGAACATGATTTTAAATACTATTGCAGCTCAAGCTTTGAAGGAGTTCGCAGATGAGCTTGAAAATTCCGCGGCTTTAGATTTAAGTCTAAATGATTTGCTTGTAAGGACAATAAAAAAACATAAGAGAATAATATTTAACGGAAATAGTTATTCAGAAAAATGGGAAACAGAAGCGCAAAGGCGTGGACTTTATAATCTAAAAACTACAGTAGATGCTCTTAATCATTTTCTAGATGAGAAAAATATTAAGTTGTTTGAGAACCATGGTGTACTGTCTAGGAAAGAAATGATATCGCGTTATGAAGTTCATATGAAGAATTACTGTAATATAATTCATATAGAAACCCAGACGATGATTAGTATTATTAAAAGAGATATATTACCTGCTGTAAGTAAATACACTAAAGAGATAAGTGAAACAATAAATTTAAAAACTCAGTTAAACGGAATTTCATATGAGTATGAACTTGAGAGCTTAGAAAAACTTTCGAGTCTTTTATCTCAGCTGCATATAAAGGTTAGTGAACTTACGCTTTTGGAAGAAAAGTCTCACAGTATGATTGATATTAAGAGTGGTGCTGTTAGTTATAAAAACACAGTTATAAAATGTATGTGTGAAACTCGTAGAATTGTGGATGAAATGGAAATTAACATTCCTAAAACTTATTGGCCTTATCCGACTTATCAAGATATACTATTTAGTATATAGTAAAGATAATGGTTTATTTTGTAGTTTTATTTTGTTATATTCTCTTCTTGGATTTTAAATTGAAGGGAATATTTTTAGTTATTTACTAGTTATTACATGTGAGTGTTAGATACTTCAACTAATTTCGATTAAAATTGACAAATTTAATTTAAATATTTTGTATCATAAAGTAATTTTTTAAAAATTTAGGTTTTGTTATGTATTTAATTTTGGAAATAGCGTATATTTTCTTGATAAATTTATAAATAGTGATATAATAATTAATATAGACCTAATAAATAAAGTCAGAAAGAAGAGAAGTTATTATGATTGTTTAATATTAAAAGTAACTAGTAGCTTTAAGATTTAGATTTAATTTTATGATTATGGTTTATTTTATAAAAACTAATATTTTAAATAGGGGAGTGATCGAGTGCTAGACACTCAGCCACAAAAATTTAACAAGTTCCAAGAGTTTATCTTTCCGATTTACAAGCATGAACTTAAAAAATTTATACCTATGAATTTTCTTATGTTTTGCATACTTTTTGTGTATGCGTTGGGAAATGGTCTTAAAGATCTTTTTATTCAGTACAATACTAATTTATGGATTGGGGCACGTCCGGAGGAGACATCAAGTTTGATAAGTGCACTTAAACTATGGTATGTTTTACCGAGTGCAGTAGTTGCGGTTGTAGTTTTTACAATTTTATTAAATAAATTTGGCCCGGATAAAACTTTTAATATAACAGTTATTGGATTCATAATATTTTATGGTTTATATGGATACTTTATTTATCCGAATATTGATGATTTGATTCTTTCTGAGGAAAAAATTACAGAAATGATTCAAGGCATGCCTATATTTTTTAGGACTTTCATTACATGCTTTGCGAATTGGCCTTTTGCAGCTTTTTATGTAATTTCAGAGTTATGGGGAAGCATAATGATATCATCGCTTTTTTGGCAGTTTGCAAATAGAGTAACGCTCAAACATGAAGTTACCAGGTTTTTTGGATTATTTTCTTTAATTTCAAGTGTAGGGACGGTATTGGCAGGAAGTATAATTATGAATTATGCGCGTAATTTAGACGCCCATCACGTTAAGGTTTTAATGACAGCTATATTAATTACCGGAATTACTATATTAGTGATATATTCTTACATAAATAAAATTGTTGCTAAGGATGCCCATATTTATCAAGCTGAACATGTTCCTAAAGGAGATTCAAATGATAAGAAAGTTAGTGCGCTGGAAGGCATAAAGATTTTATTTAAAAATCCTTACTTAATGCTTATTGCAGTACTTATTTTATCTTACGGAATAGCTATAAATTTTTCGGAAATATTAATGAAAGCCGGTATGAAAGAGGCATTTGATAAATCAGAGTACGCTAAGATGCAGGGAATGCTTTCCGTATTTACAGGATTGTTTGCAAGCATAGTAGTTTTAATTAGTGCAAATATTTTGAGAAAATTTTCATGGAAGATAAGTGCTTTAGTAACTCCTTTAACATTCTTGATAGTAGGTGGAATATTTTTATCTTTGGTACTTTATAAACAATTTGTAAGTTCTACTATATTTGGAATATCTGCAGTTACTTTATCTGCATGGGTAGGAATAATTCATGATGCTTTGGTAAAGAGTGTAAAATACTCTTTGTTCGACACTACTAAAAGTATGGCTTATATTCCACTTGATGAGGATACTAAAACAAAAGGACAAGCAGCTGTGGAAATGATAGGTGGCCGAGCTGGTAAAGCAGGATCTTCAGCTGTTCAGCAAGTTATGTTTTCATTTCCTCGTACTCTCGTTACGACTACAGGTACAGTGGGAGGTGTACTAGCTTACAGTCCAATAATAATAGCTATATTTTTTGCAACCGTCATAACATGGACTTTTGCAGTACTTAAACTTAATGTAAGATATGAAGAAAGAGTTAAGCAGCTAAGTTGTGAAGTGGCATAATTTTATTTCGTTTAATAAGGACTTGTTTTTGGGATGATTTAATTTTTACAGGTAATTATGATAATTTTTATGTGTTTTAATAAATTTTGGTTTTATACTTTTTGATGGGTATTGTTCATTAGTTTTCTATTGAATGATTATTTTGACTGGGAGGATTTATATTTAATCCTTGAAGTCCCATTATAGTTATATCGTCTGATCTATGAGCGCCATTAGCAAAAGTTTCAATTTCCGTTCGTATTTTTAATATTAATTCTTCCATTTTTAAATTTTTATTTCCGGCATCTAAAATTATCTTTTTTAATTTTTCTTCAGAGAAAAGCTTTCCTTGACGATTTACTGCTTCCGTTACACCATCGGTATAAAAGATTAAGAAATCTTTTGAATTTAAGTAAGTTTCATTTTGACTGTAATGCATCTTTGGCATAGCTCCAAGCACAAATCCGCGAGGCTTTGAGATTAGTACACATTTTTTTTCTAAGTACTTATATATTATAGGGGGATTATGTCCAGCATTTCCGTAGGTAAATTTTCCTGTTTCAATGTTAATTATGCCGATGAAACATGTAACGAACATACCGGCGTCATTATTTTCGCACAATCTTTTATTTACTATTTCAAATACTTCAACTGGTGAACTGCCATTTTGCAGTTCATTTTTTATAAGTATTTTTGCGATAACCATAAATAAAGCCGCTGAAATTCCTTTATCTGAAACATCTGCAATAACCATAGCTAAGTTGTTTTTATCAATAAAGAAAAAATCATAAAAATCTCCTCCTACTTCTCTTGCAGGATCCATTATAGCATATATATCCAGGTCTTGACGATGAGGAAAAGCTGGAAATATGCAAGGAAGCATACTTCTTTGTATTTTTTTAGCGATTCTAAGTTCACTGTGTATTTTTTCTTTTTCGGCAGTTGCTTTAGCAAGGTCTTTTACATATTTTTCAAGATTTTCCGTCATTTTATTAAAAGAATAAGCTAACTGACCGATTTCATCTTTTGATTCTACAGGAATTCTAAGTGAAAAATTTCCGTTTCCTATTTTCTCAGTTTTTTTACTGAGTTCCATAATTGGATTGCTTAAGCTTTTTGATAATTTTACTCCTACCCAGTACGTTATAAGCGCACATAAGCAAAATATTATTAGGAATTGAGTAAGAATAGAGACAAGATCTTTTTTTATTGTAGAGGCAGTAGTGTTTGCTGAATTTTTAATTAAATTTTCAATATGATTTATAGGCTCTATAATTTCATCGTTTTCAATTAGAGTTATAAAAATCCAGTTGGTTGTAGATAGGGGATTGTAAGCGAAATAATAATCCTCGCCGTTTATTTGGGCATTAGAGGTTCCGGTTTTAGTTGATAAAATTTCTTTAATAAAATTGTCAGGTAATATTAGAGTTTTTTTCTCGGAAGATTCTGTGGTAGCTATAGAAGTAGAATATTCAGGATGAATCACAATATTTCCTTGATTATCAATTATAAAACTGTAACCGGTTTGACCTAACTTCATATCAGTTACGTACTGAGTTATGTCGTCTAGGTACATATCAATTGCTGCAACGCCTAAGATTTCTCCATTAGAATTTAAGAAAGCTTTAGAACAAGTTATGCATAATTTGCCTGTAGACTGTGCAATATATGTGCTTTGCCAGACAGGGGAATTTTCGCCTGAGTCTTTCGCCTGAATGGCGGAAGTATACCAAGGCCGAGTCCGAGGATCATACTTACGATTTGAATTATCACAAGAGTACCTATAAAGTATACCACTTTCTGTACCAATATATATGCTTGAAATAGAATCATTGCTTTTAAAAAGCGGTTCAGATATATATTTTAAGTTACTCAGTAACATAAGTTCATTTTTTATGGAGGTAGGAGGAGTGCTTTGTGATACTACCGAATAGTTACTAAGTATATAATTTTTTTGATCTTCGGTTAATGAATTCCAGCTGTTTGTATTGGTAAAGTAAAAGTTATCTGTGTACTTTGTATAGCATTCAGGGATGTTATAGGCCAAAACAGAAAGACTATCGGATTTAAGACTTGAAGTATCTATCGCAAAAGCTTTAGCATTTGCAGTATTTCTATTTTTAGGATCGCAGGTACTGCAAAGCTCAGGCAAAGGAAGTATTTCGCCCTTTAGAATATTTTTATCTTGGTACAAATTTTCCGTTCCTTTACAAAACGCGTCTAACTGGTTACTTATTTCTTTAAATAATGCGTCCGATAGCTTTGTAGAGGAATAAGACAGAGACTTAAGGTATTCTTCAGATTGATTTTTAAGAGAAGATTCACCTATGTCCATTGACTCAACAGATAATTTATCTGCTTCATTAAGTGAATAATCAGCCATTTTGGTTATACTTACGTAAGAAAGAACACCGATTATTACTTGAGTTAAGACTAATAGTAAAGTAGTTACTACAAGTATTTTTTTTTCTATGTTTAAGTTTTTTATGGAAAATTTTAACATTATAATATCCTCCTATTGAGTTTCAACACATTCATGTGCAGAAGTATAGGAAGATTATATCATAAATTCCATTAAAATAATATATTTTAAAGAATTATATTATTAAAATATGCTAAAATAACTATATCATATCCTTGTGTTTTAAAATAAGCCAAGTAACAAACATAGATATGCCTGTTAATAAAAAGGGGAACCACCAGTTTTCCATAAAAGGAATTCCTGGATTATTCATTCCATAAATTCCCGAAACAATAGTAGGCATAGAGAGTATTAGAGTAATTGAAGCAAGAACTTTCATCACTACATTTAAATTATTGGAAATAAGAGAAGAGAAAGCGTCCATAGAGCTGGAAAGTATATTTAGATATATTTCAGACATTTCAGCTGCTTGTTTTATTTCTATCATAATATCTTCTAAAAGATCAGCTTCTTCTTCCCCTAGCTCCACATGTTTTCCTCTTGAGAGTTTTCTAAGCATTCCACTTATAGATTTCAGTGATGCAGAAAAATAAACCAGTGATTTTTCTATTTCTAGGAGTTGAATCAATTCTTCGTTTTGCATTGACTTTTTTAATTCCTCTTCAACATGTTCTGTAATTTTATTAATTTGTGTAAGGTACTGGAGATACTTGCTTGCCATACGAAGCATGATCTGCATAGCGAAACGAGTTTTATTTTCAGGATAAGCAGATCTAATAAGTCCTTCAGAAAATTCTTCAATTATGGAATTTTCTTTTAATGATATGGTAACTATATTCTTTGGAGTTATTATTATACTTATGGGATTTGTATAGTAAGTGAAATTTTTTCCGCTTTTATTTACTACAGGACTGTCCATTATCATAAGTGTACAATCTCCTTCACGATCTACGTGAGAAGATTCTTCTTCATCAAGTGAAGCTTTCAGTAAGTCAGGATCTATACCAAGATCAGACATTAGATAATTTATTTCTTTTTCGGTAGGAGCGGTGCAGTTAATCCAACATTCAGATTCAAAGTTTTCCAATGTATTTATACGTCCATTAATAGTTTTGTGGTATTTGATCATACTTACGTCATCTCCTTTCGTAAGATAATTACATATAGCTTTATATAATTAGTTTTCAAAGTGCTTATATTTTTATTTTATCATAATTTAATGCAATTTGACAGGTTTTATGTAATAGAATTTCGAAGGAATGTCGAAATATGTTTTATTTAATTTTTTAAATTAATGGTTCGTTGTGGTTACAAATGAATATAACATTTTTTAGAGAGTGTATTAAACTCAACTCTGTGACTTTAAAATTATATTTTTATTGATTATCTTTATTCTGTACAGAAAGATATGTACTTTAGGCAGTGTACAGTATGATAATATTTTTGTCGTTTATAGGGCTAAAAATTTTGATTTTATTGATTAATCATTGTAATTGAATTTTAATTATGTTAAAATAAAAGAAAAGAGGGTGGTAATATGATGAGAAAGAGATTTAAATATATATGTTCAGTTTTTTTAGCTACTTTGTTGCTTTCTGGCTCTTGCCGTGCATTAAACAAGGAAGACGTAAGTAAGTTTTTAACCGTGGGTATTGTAGGTACAGGAATAATTTTATTTACTATTGACTGTCTACAGGGAGGGAAAAAATCAAATCAAAAAGACGATACTCCTCCTTCAAATGCTTTAAAAAACGAAGTACCTAAAAATGAAAACCTCAATAAATTTACAAAAAGAGAGCTTTTGTGGATAAAATTATTAGCAGGATGTCCTGTAAATAATTATAAATTTAAATATAATAGCTGCGAAAAATTTAGGAAAGACTCTAATTATAATTTAGAGAAAAACCATGATTATATTCAGATTATTTTTCCTAATGAAAAAATATCTGAATATGCAAATAAAGAGTTTTATATATCAGGGGAAAAAAGGAATACTTGGGAGCAATATTTAACTTCCAATAAAAATATTTTAAAAAAAATTCAAAAAAATATGGCTCTTAATGTAAATCGTATGATAGAATTTTGGAATAGTAAAGAAAGTTTTATATCTTGGGGTCACAATTACTTACGAATGACTAGAGTATTAATATCTTTAAAGTTGTTCGGACTTGAAGAAATGCATAAAAACTTATTAGATAAATTAACAATATCTTTTAGAAATAAAGCAAAAGAAGAATCATTAAAAATCTGGAAAAGTACTGTAGATACCAAACCTCTTATTCCGAAAGATCTGTTTTTTCGTGACATCGGAATTATAGATTTAAAATAAATGGAAATTTTAGGAAAAACACTACGTTTAACTTATTTAATAATTGAATATAGGTATAAAAGTTTTAAATATATATATTAAATATAACAATAATATGATATAATAAATATGAGTAAACTAGGCAATCGCGTATAATGCAAATTATATGAGGAAAGTCCGAACTCCATAGAGCAGGTTAACGGTTAACAACCGCCGAGGGTGACCTTAGGGAAAGTGCAACAGAAATATACCGCCTTAGAAAGTAATTATACTTTTCTAGGTAAGGATGGAAAGGCGAGGTAAGAGCTCACCGGCGTTCAGGAGACTGGACGGCCATGCAAACCCTAACCGGAGCAACACCGTATGGTAAAATATGTGCTTGCTCGGCACAAATAATAGGTGGCACCGAGCCGATGATGGTAACATCCGGCCCAGACAGATGATTGCCCACGACAGAATTCGGCTTATCGGTTTACTCATTTTATGTTAATTTTTTAAATTAATAGTTGACTTTCATTTTATATAGTAATATAATGCTACTGTGATAGCAAAGGGGTATAGCTCAGTTGGTAGAGCAGCGGTCTCCAAAACCGCGTGCCGAGGGTTCGAGTCCTTCTACCCCTGCCACTCCTTATAGGGTATAAGTTAGGTGGATTTTTGGGTTTAAAGTTTTGCTGATATAGCTCAGTCGGTAGAGCACTTCCTTGGTAAGGAAGAGGTCACCGGTTCAAGTCCGGTTATCAGCTCCAAGTATTAAAGCTTCTTTTGTGAGAGATGACTTTATTTAAAGATATTCAATGTTAGTTTCGTTGGATATCTTTATTTTATTTATTGGAAGGGAAATGAAATGAACAAAGAAATTTTAGCGAGTTCTCCTGAAATACTCAAAAAATTTTTAGGTTATTTACAAACAGTTAAAGGAAGGTCTTTAAAGACTGTTGGAGAATATTTTTGCGACTTAAGGACTTTTTTTCGTTACATTAAGATAAAAAGAGGCGCAGTAACTAAAGAGGTTGCGTTCGATCAAATTGATATAAGTGATATTAATGTTAATTTTTTAAATAATATTACTTTAACTGACGTGTTTGAGTACGTAAATTACCTAGCTGAGTATAGGAATAACAATGCCGCTTCACGCTCCAGAAAAGTTAGTAGTTTACGCACATTTTTTAAATATCTTACTCATCAAGCTCAGTTATTATCTGCTAATCCTATAGAACAATTAGAAACTCCTAAAATACCAAAATCCTTACCGAAATTTTTGACTTTAGAACAAAGTAAGAAATTATTAGATGCAGTTATAAAACATGGTGGAAATCATAAGGAAAGAGATTACTGTATTGTAACTTTATTTTTAAATTGTGGCCTTAGACTTTCGGAACTTTCGGGAATCGATATGAAAGACATTGGCGATGATTTTACTCTTAAAGTACGAGGTAAAGGTAACAAAGAAAGAATGATATATTTAAACGAAGCATGTAAAGTAGCATTAAGAGCTTATATGTCAGTTAGACCTAATGATAGAGTTAAAGATAAAAATGCTTTATTTATAAGTCGTCAAAATAATCGGTTAAGTATTAAAACAATTCAGTTTCTTTTGAATAATTATTTTGCTTGGGCAGGGCTTTCAGGTTATGGTTACTCTGCTCATAAGCTTAGACATACTGCGGCTACTTTAATGTATCAGCATGGAAATGTAGACATACGAATATTAAAAGATATTTTAGGGCATGAAAATTTAGGTACTACGGAAATCTATACTCATCTTTCCAATAAGCAAGTACAAAATGCTCTTGAATCTAATCCTTTAGCTTGTATTCAAGAAAAATAATATTTATACAAAAATAATTATTGACAAAACTTTTTATTGTTTATATAATATAAAGGAGTCCTTGAAAAGGATAATTATTATTTAAGGAGTGATATTTATGGAATTTGAAAATTCTGGAGCTAATTTAAACGAAAAATTAATGGATGATAGAGCAAGGGAAGCAAAAGTTAAGAAAGATTTAACGAATGTAGTTAAAGCATTAGATGCTGATGTTAAAATTTCTGAAGGTAGTAACAGTAAGCAAATTCGGGTGATGCACAGAGATATTATATCTCAATTACTAGGATATGATGCTGATAAGGCGAAGGGACTTGAAGAAGAAGCTAAATCTAAAAAGGATTCTATTTTGAAAAAATTTGAAGAATTTGGAAAATATGCTTCAACTGGAAAATGGAGTAAATTTGATGATGCTAAATTGCTTTATTTAGATTTAAATCGTGAATTAAAAAGCCGTGATATGATTAGAGACAAATAATACTTTTTGATTTTTTGTAACTATAATCGTTAAAAATTAACAAAAGCGTGAATTAATTTCACGCTTTAATTTTACGACAAAAAACCACAAGAGAATCGTGTAATTGTTTGTTAATTTAAAATGAACTTAATTTACTAGATAAGACTTAATTAAAGCTTTTAATAGTTCATATCTGTCTACTTTTTGTATCATTTTTCTGGCGTTTGCATGAGTGGTGATATAAGTTGGATCGCCGGATAGTATGTATCCTGCTATTTGATTTATAGCGTCATATCCCTTAGCCGTAAGTGCATCATATACTGATGTAAGAGTATGTTTGGCATCTTTGTCACTATTTAAAAGAAACGTTATTGTTTGATCTTTCATTTTTATCACCTCATAATCTTATGTTTCAATACGTAGTTTTGATTTACGTCTAATAATATGATACAAGTATTTAATTTAGCTTTCAAGGAATTTTTTATTATATAAGATCTTTTATAGCATTTAAAGCTAGAAGATAACTGTTTTTACCGAAGCCGATAATTTGTCCTACGCACACTTCCGATATAACAGAATGACGTCTAAACTCTTCTCTAGCGTAAATATTTGTCATATGTACTTCAACAAAAGGTATTCGTATAAAAGATACGGCGTCTCTTAAGGAGTAGCTGTAATGACTTAAAGCTCCGGGATTAATAATTCCGCCATCGAAATTATCTTTTGCGCTATGAATTTTATCTATTAAAGCTCCTTCCCAGTTAGTTTGAAATACTTCACAGTTAAGGCCTAAATTTTCTCCGTGAAGTATAAGCTGGGATTTTATGCTTTCTGCCGTTTCTTCTCCGTAAATTCCTTTTTCACGTATACCTGTCATATTCAAATTAGGTCCTAGAAGAATTAAGACATTTTTTTTCTTCATTAATTTTCATCCTCCGCTGAGTATTTAGAATTCGAATCAGGTTTTAATCGATTTAAGTTTAATTTTGAATTAGAATATATTTTTTTCTTGATTGGTTTTTCTAAAAATCTTTTGAAACTCAGAAAAGGACTTTTATTTTTGCTTATAGGATCTACGAGTATAGAACGAATATTAAATAAATTCGCTGCAAATACATCTGTAAAAATTTGATCTCCTACTAGTATAGTATTTTTAGGAGAACATGATATTTTTTTAATAGCCTTATGAAGTCCTTTGGTAAAGGGTTTAAAACTCATAGATACCCAGGGAACTTCGATTAGTTCAGCAAATTTTTCAACGCGATATTTAAAATTATTGGAAAGTAATATTATTTTTATACCTTGGTTTTTAAGGGAATTAACCCATTTTATTATATCATTTCCAGGACATTGTGTTTTAGGAGCTGCAAGAGTATCATCTATATCGAGTATTAAACCGGTTACATTTAAATTTTTAAGTAAAAAAGCATCTATATCAGTTACTTTGTGAGTAAAATAAGTAGGGAAAAGAATCAAAAGATATAACCTCCATGGTAAAATATTAAGTAGGCCATGGCCTTTCCCCCTCAAGGTTTTAATCCTGAGGGGGAAATTAAGCAAGTATAAAATGTGCTCTACCATCTACTACTATATTTGCCCATTTTCCGGTGTTTGCGAGCTTCTTTGGATTTTTTCTTGCGTTTTACAGAAGGCTTATCATATGCTTCTCTTTTTCTGATTTCGGAAATAATTCCTGAACTTTGCTTTTTGAATTTTCTCAGTGCGATTTCTAAAGAATCAATTTTTTTATTTGAAGACTCTTCGTTTGCATCCTCTACTAGCTGAGTATTTTGCTCTTTAGAGAAATTAATTTCATTAGATTTAAGTAAACCATCTTTATTTAAATTGTTTTCTTTTATAAAATTTTTAATTTCCGCCACTTGCCTACCTCCCATCCGTATAAAACAGGATTTGTATGCATTTAAGTCACAATAACTGATTAAATAATTTGTGTTCCTTAATGGATGTAAGATTACTGTTTGTTAAATACACAAGGGTAATTATATAACATTTAAATGAGTATTGTCAAGATATACTATTTTTTTTACTAATTGTAACTACATAATACTTTTTAGCATGAAAATAAATTTGAAAATGATATTTTTCTATCTTTATTTTTGTTTACATACATCTAATTAGAATATATAATTTTTAAGTTATTTATAGTAGAGTAGGTATAATTTTATTTTTGTTGAAAATTTTATCGTTAAAGTAAAAAATGAAATAAACATTTTTAGAATTTATGATTTAAAAAAGTAAATTTTAAGTTTATGCGGAGGATTTAAAAAAGTGGATAGAGTATCAGTTATAGTTCCGATCTTAAATGAAGAGAGGTACATTCAGAAATTTCTTATTTCCGTTTTGGATCAGGATTACCCTAAAGAGTACTTGGAAATTATTCTAGTAGATGGAATTTCTAGTGACAAAACTGTGGAAATAATAAAGAATTATACGGATAAATATAAGTTTATTAAGCTTATTACTAATGAAAAAAAGACAGTTCAATATGCTCTTAATTTAGGAATACAGCACTCTTCGGGAGAATATATTGTTAGGATGGATGCTCATGCATGGTATGCAAAAGATTATATTTCTAAATGTATTGAGTACTTAAAAAAGACTGACGCTGATAACGTAGGAGGACCTACTGTAGTTAAAGGATACGGAGAGACTCAAAAAGTCATAGCAGCTGCTTACAGTTCTCCTTTTGCGCTAGGAGGAGGAAAACATTATAGAAAAGACTTTGAAGGATATTCAGATACAGTTTCTTGGGGATGTTTTAAAAGAGAATATATAATTTCGTTAGGCATGTACGACGAAAGGTTGCCTCGGAGTGAGGATGACGATCTTAATTTTCGTATAATAAAAAACGGAGGAAAAGTATATATAACTTCTAAAATTAAAAGTGAATATTATCCCAAAGAGACTTTTTCTAAACTCTTTAAGCAGTATTTCAATTATGGACTTTGGAAAATTGCAGTAATTAAAAAGCATCACAAGCCTCTTAGGATTACTCAGTTAGTTCCCATGGCATTTACAGGTTTTTTGATTTTTTTTGGAATACTTTCTCCCTTTTTTAACATATTTTTATATTTATTTTTAAGCGGAATTATTGTATACTTATTAATGGACTTTTTCTTTTCTTTTAAAAATAGTTCAGTTAAAAGCTTTAAAGAGCGTATTTTATTAATGTGGGCACATATTGTCATACACTTATCGTATGGTTTTGGATTTTGGGCAGGAATTTTTAAGTTTTGGAATAGTAAATGGTGGTGATAATGGATTTGAATAGTACCGAAAAAAATTTTTATGATAATTTAAGACCTATAATACTTAATCAAAGTGAACTTCGTAATTTACAGCTTAAAAGTTTGGAAATTTTACTATATTTTAAGGAATTTTGCGATAAGTATAAGCTTACGTTTTACTTGTGCGGAGGATGCTGTATAGGAGCGATACGTCACGGAGGTTTTATACCTTGGGATGATGACGTTGATGTGTTCATGCCCCGAGAGGACTATGAAAAATTGCCGAAACTGTGGTATACATATGCAGATAAAGAAAAGTATTCTTGCAATAGAACCACGAAAGACAAATTCATAGGTAATATAATGACTACTATAACAGATAATAGTACCGAAGTAATTCGTCCATGGCAGAAAGGTAAGGATGGACATAAAGGAGTAATGATGGATATATTGCCGCTGGACGGATGTGCACCACCGGGAATAAAAAGGAAAGTTCAGATGTTATGGAGTATGATTTTTTCTCTTTACTGTTCGAGAATGGTACCTGTAAATCACGGAAAGATAGTTTCTTTTATTTCTAGAAGTTTGCTTTTTTTGGTTCCGGGTAACCATTTAAAGTACAAAGTTTGGAAATTTGCAGAGAATCAGATGAGCAAGTATAAAATCGATGATTCACAGTTCGTAACAGAACTTTGTGCAGGGCCGCATTACATGAAGAATGAATATCCGAAAGAAATATTTTCTTCGGTTGTTTATAAAAGTTTCGAAAATTATTTACTTCCTGTACCTGTAGGATATGATTCTTACTTAAAGATTGCTTTTGGCGATTACATGAAATTACCACCGAAAGAAAGAAGAGTCCCTCATCACGATATAGTTTATATAAATTTAAAGGAAGTGCGTTAATTATGAAAAAGAAAGAATTATTAATATTTTTATTGAGTGCCTCTGCATTGATAGCAATAATAGGATTTTTAGTATTTGGTAAGTGTATTGAAGTTAAAATTTTAACTCCAGAAAACCGAGAAACTTCGTATTTAATTTGTAAAGGAGAATTAGTGGGATCAGCAGGATCCATCGATGCAGATGCAAATATAAGTCGAGAAGAGCTATTGGAAAAAGTTAATTCAATGGACGAATATGGTTTAAGCGATATTTTTAATAAAGGATATAGTAATAATCAAGTAATATCTATTATAAAAAGCAATTTAGAATCGAAAGGTGCAACGGTAACTACTAACGATCAAGGATTAACGTTTGTAGGCTTTAAATGGATTATTCATAAGTTTTCAAGTAAGTGAAAGAATAATTTGGTAGACGTTTGAAATTTTTTAGTTTAGAAAATTTTTCAGGAGGACGCAGATGATATTTGGAGCTATTGTTGCCGGCGGAGTAGGAAATAGAATGAATATTACAGGAATGCCTAAGCAATTTTTACCTTTAGGAAAAAGTGAAAAGCCTATTATTATTCATACACTTGAGAAATTTATTCTTTGTGATGAGTTAGATTATATTTATTTAGGAGTTCATAAAGAGTGGATAGAGTATATGGAAAAGCTAATGAGGAAATATGAAATAGATAGTAATAAAATAATTATAGCTGAAGGAGGCGCAGAAAGAAATTTAACAATTTTAAATATAATAGATAAGATTGAAAAAGATCATGGTGAAAGTGAGAGTCATATAATAGTTACTCATGATGCGGTAAGACCATTTGTAACTCTCAGGATGATAAAAGAAAACATTCAGGCAGCAATCCAATTCGGAGCATGTGATACTGTCATTGAAGCTGTCGATACGATAATAGAATCAACGGACGGAGAGTGTATAACTTCTGTTCCTAAAAGAAGTGATATGTATTTAGGTCAAACTCCTCAAAGCTTTAAAATGAAAAGCTTTAAAGATATATATAATGATCTTTCCAAAGAAGAAAGGGATTTATTAACAGATGCGTGTAAAGTATTTGCGTTTAGAAATAAAAAAGTGAAGCTTGTAAGGGGTGATACGTTTAATATTAAAATAACTACTACAAGTGATTACAAGATTGCAAATGCAATTTTAGGAGGTAATGTAGGTGATTAATTATATTTATCAACTTGTATCTCCAGGAAATTTCTCAGTTAAATACGAAGAAATAGATTACACTAAAGAAATAATTGTAAGACCGCTTTACATGTCAATATGCCAAGCTGATCAACGTTATTACTTAGGTAAAAGAGAAGTAAAGAAATTAAAATCCAAGCTTCCTATGGCTCTTATTCATGAGTCAATAGGAGAAATAGTTTACGATCCGACAGGTACTTATAATTTAGGACAAAAGGTTGTAACGATTCCTAATATTCCGGCAAATCAGGATGATAAAATAATTTACGAAAACTATCAAGAAGGATCTAAGTTTATGTCAAGCGGTATTGATGGTTTTATGAGAGAATTTGTTAATATTCCGGCGGATCGAATAGCTTTGGTTGAGAATGTTGATCTTAGAATTGCCTCCATATGTGAATTTATAAGTGTAGGGGTTCATGCTGTTAATAGGTTTAAATCCGTTGCACATTCAATTAGAAACAAAATAGGCATATGGGGAGATGGAAGCTTTGGATATGTAGTAGCATGTATTTTAAGGGAAAGCTTTCCTAATTGTAATCTTGTGGTAGTAGGAAAGAATGCATTTAAACTTTCTCAGTTTACATTTGTTGATGAAGTATATCTTGCCGGAGACATACCTGACGATTTGAGTGTTGATCATGCGTTTGAGTGTGCAGGCGGAAGCGGAAGCTTTTATGCTATAGACGATATTATAAATTATATTAATCCTCAAGGGAGTGTAGTTTTGTTGGGAGTAAGCGAAAACAAAATTGCAGTAAACACTCGAAACATTTTAGAAAAAGGCCTTATTTTTATAGGATGCAGTCGTTCAGGTAGGGAAGATTTTGAGAAGGCGATAAAGTTTTTAGAAGTTCCAAGATTTCAAAGTAGACTTAGACGCATAATATTTGAAGATGAACCTGTAAAAAGCATTTCAGATATACACAGAGTTTTTAAAACCGATCTTAATACATCGTTTAAGACTGTTTTTAAATGGGATTTATAAGGTGGTAGAGATTAATGCCGGTAATAAGTATTATAGTTCCTGTGTACAATAGTGAAAGCAAGCTTGAGAAATGTATTGGTTCTATACTCAGACAAACATTTAATGATTTTGAGTTAATTTTAGTTAATGATGGATCTGTAGACTTAAGTGGAAAAATCTGTGAAGATTATGCTAAAAATGATAGTAGGATAAGAGTAATTCATCAAAAAAACCTAGGAGTAAGTGAAGCCAGAAATACTGGGTTGAAACATGCAGTAGGAAAGTACATTGGGTTCGTAGACTCTGATGATTACATAGATGAAAAAATGTATGAAACTCTATATAATCTTATTTTAGAAAATAATGCGGAAGTTGCGGTATGCGGTGTTAGGGAAATACATCCTCATAAAGAAGTTATATCTTATGATAATGAAGGAATATTAATTTTAGATAAATACGAAGCTGTAAAACTTCTTTTTATAGGTAAATACCTTACAATGTATGCTGTAAATAAAATTTACAAAAAGGAATTATTTAATGAAATCAGATATCCTATAGGAAAGATATATGAAGACACAATTATTACTCCCAAGGTATGTTCATTGGCGGATAAAATTGTATATACGCCAAGGAATTTATATAATTATGTAAGAACTCCGGGAAGCATTACTGCTTCTAAGTTTTCACAAAAAGATATGGATATTATAGAAGCAGGAAAAAGTGTATTTGAATTTTCAAAAAAAAAGTTTCCGACTCTAATTCAGGCAGCTGAGTATAGATATATTTGGTCATATATGTGTGTAATAGATCGTATGATATTGGGAGGAGTAAATTCAAAAGACGTTAACTATATAAAATTAATTAACTATATAAAAGAAAATAAAATGAAAGTCTTTTGCAATCCCTATTTTGGTCTGAAACGAAAGATAGGATTACTCTTATTGATAATTTCAGAAAAATTTTATAGAAAGATGGTTTTTAAAAATTCTAAATAAAAGTAATAGGTTTATTAGTATGATAGTTCAAAATATAAGAAAGCAGTAGTGTTTTATATGATAAAAGAAATTTCAAAAATAAAACCTAAAAGTTCACGTTTTATAAATAAATTAGGGATATATTTTTTAAGATTAACTTCTATTATTATATATTTATCAGGACTAATAGATACTTCGTACAATACTATGTTAATTGGAATATTAGTGTTTTGGGTATGTAACATTTTATATTGTTTAGAAAATTTAAAATCAAGAATTTTATTTTTAATTTTTAATTTAGTAATTTTTGTTTTTCTAATTAGTAGACCTACAATAGACTTATTTAGAAAAAGTATGTGGTTTCAGTTTGAGGTAAACGAAAATTTGTTTTCTCTTAATAGTTTATTTATATCTTTGATATGCCTTTGGATAGGCAATAGAATTAGCGAGAAAATTTCAAAAACTAAAGAAATAAATTTAACGAGTGTTCAAAAAGATTATATTTATAAGGATAATTATAGAAACAAGTTAGAAATAGTTTCTCTTATTCTTTTTTATTTAAGTATTGGATTTCTTTTTTGTATAGAATTTGAAAAATTGATTTTTATGAGTAAGAGAAGTTACGAAGAGATATATGTTTCGTTTAATAGTAAACTGCCTTTTTTTATAAATATTATAGGTTCAATGTGTAAATATTTTTTATGTATTTTTTTAGCTTCGTTACCTTCGAAAAAAAAAGCTTTTCTACCTTTGTTACTATACATTTTATCTGCATTACCTTATTTTTTAATTGGTGGAAGATATAAGTTAGTTATAAACCTAATTTTTGTAATGGTTTATTACATTATTAGAGATATGATGGATAGCAAGGAAAAGTGGTTAGGACTCAAGGAAAAATTAATTCTGATTTTAGCAAGTCCAGTAGGGATAGCTTTTTTAGGAGCTTATAATTATATTCGTGAAGGTAAGAAGATTGAACCTGGTGGAGTAATAGGCCTTATAGTTGATTTTTTTTATAAGCAAGGAGTATCGTTTGATGTTTTAAGAATTGGATACAAAACTATTCCTAAGATAAAATATACGGGTTTTGTAAATTATACTTTTGGAGAAATTCTTGATTATGTACTTCATGGAAATATTGCTCAAATTTTATGGAGTGCAAAACCTTTAGGGGTAGGTCAGAATGAAATTTTAGGACTTTATAGTAATCTTTTGGCAAATAGAATAGCTTATACAGCAGCCAAGGATTATTTTTTATCAGGACACGGATGGGGATCTTCTTATTTGCTTGATACTTATGCCGATTGGGGATATTTAGGAATCATAATTTTTAGCTTAATATTAGGAAGTACTTTTATGTTTATCAATTTCTTTTTAAAGAAAGGATACATATATAGAACATTAGCTCTTCTCATATTAACTGGCATTTACTATTGTCCGCGAAGTTCGGCGTTAATGTGGATTAGTTTTTGTGTATATGCTCAGTTTTATATTCCAATGATTTTATGTTTTGTAGGAGCAAAATTATTTTTGAAAAATTATAGTTTGAAGAATCATTTGTCGTTGGTGACTGAAGTTTAAATTTTGTGTATGTTTATTCAATCTAAATTTTATAGTATAATTTAAAAATAAGAAAAGAAAAATTTTGTAAGTTAGAAAGGCGGGAAGCGGGTTAGAGCGTATAGATTTTATCAGTATTGCCCGCATTATAATGTCAGAACACTTTGGGTTTAAAGACATATGGATAGTATTAAAAAAGAATAAATATCTTATTTTAATATTTAATTGTATATTTTTTATAATTTTTGGTTTTATGTCGTTAAAAAGCGTATTAAGTACGCTCAAGACCGGAAAATCTGATAGGGAATCAATATATGCTGCATCCGTTCATTACGTTGTGCAACCAATTGTAGAGAGCATGAAAGGAGAAAAATTAGATCAAGATTTTTATCGTTCCATACCTGATGATTTTGTGGCCATTATAAATAGTGACGAATGTGCGAATTATATTTATAATAATTTATTTTCCATTTATTCTAAAGACTATATTATTGAAAATACAGAATTAATATTACCAAATCAAGAAATTGAAGATATAAATATTGAAGCTATTAAAAGTATTTACAAAGCTCAAAGAGAAAAAAATACTATGATTATAAATTTATATAGTTTTTCTTATCAAAGAGAACTGGCTAAATCTATAATGTCAATTTGCAAAAATTATATTGATGAAGTTGCAAGAAAAAATATAAAATATGCTGACTTGGAAGAATCCATGGAAGTTATAAAAGAAGTAAAGCCTACATCTAATCTTGAAGGCAATAATGATTCTAATAATTCTTTATCCTCAATGAATGTAAACAATTCCATGTCTTCTAAACTCAAGAATGTTATATCAATTATAGTGAAAAATTTATTTATTCCATTAGTTGGGTTAACTCTTCTATTGATATTATTGTTAATATGGATTTCATTTGTTAATCCTACCATGAATAGGAAGTCAGACTTTTGTGAGTATGATATTCCTATATTAGGAGAGATAATAGAGTAAAACAATTTAAGTAAGTATAGAAAAGGAAATTTAAAAATGAATTTTATTAAATTTTTTAATCAAAACTCTATAAGTAACAAGCAAGAGTCGTATAGATATGTTGCCAATACATTAATAAACACATATAAAAATGATGGGAAAAAAGTTTTTTCATTTACTTCTTCAAGTTTAAGTATAGATTCATGCTTGAAAATTATAAGGAATTTAGGTGAGCATATAAGCAAGAAAGGTTTGGATATTTTATTAATTCAAGCTTGTCTACCGGAAAATAAAGTGATTTCTAAAGCATCTAATGTTAAAGACAAGTCTCTGCTGAAATTTGATAATTTAACTTCCAATGAACTAAAGGAGATAGTAAATGAAAACCACAAAAACTATGATTTAATTTTAATAGTAATTCCTTCTGTCATTATTAAAGCAGACGCACTTGAATATACAAAAGTCTGTGATAAAACCATATTAGTTGAAAAGTATATGTACTGCTATTATTCAAATTATGAAGAGACTATTTTATATCTAAAAAACTCTGGAATTATTCCTAATGGTGTAATAACAGTTGTTTAATATAAATTGAGAAATTATAATATTTTAATAGGATGAAAAAGTGAATATGAGGACTAAAAATTCAATTAAGAATATTATTGTAAGTTGTGTATCATATGGAATAATAATGGTAGGTTCATTTATAACTCGAAAAATGTTTGCACAGGTTCTTGGATTGGAACTTGTGGGTATTGAGGGAGCATTTCTCAATGTAGTTTCAGCGCTTGCAATTGTTGAAATGGGGTTAGGAGTTGGAATTGTATATAAACTTTATAAACCGATTGCTCAAAAAGATTGGAATCAAGTTTCAGTAATTTTATGTTTTTTAAGAAAGTCTTATATTATAATTTCCAGTTTAGTAATAACCTGTGGACTTATAGCATCGTATTTTGTCGTTCAACCTATTAAAGAAGATTTTCCAAAGATATGGCTTTCGGAGATTTTTGTTTTATATGTTTTAGACGTAGCTGCGTCTTATTTATTTTCACATAAGCGATCCATGTTTATTGCTGATCAAAAAAATTATGTCAACAATTTAATTCATATTTGTGGACAAGTTTTAATGTTTGGCTCACAAATAGCTGTGCTTCAACTTTTTGGGTCATTTGAAGGATATTTAATATGTAAAATTTTTTTTAGATTGCTTGAAAATATATTAATTTCTTATAGGTTTGATAAGAATTATAGTTTTATAAATCTTAAAAACAAAGATTCTTTACCGGAAATAGAAAAAAGAGATCTTTTTAAAAATATAAAAGCGATGCTTTTTCATAAAGTAGCAGGGTTTGGATCTACAAGTGCTTCGAGCTTAATAATAGTTTATGGCGTAGGGTTGAAGGAAAATGGAGTTTATTACAACTACACTCTTATAGTAATGGCTATTACCACTATTACTAATGAAATTTTTAATGGTATATTAGCGAGCTTTGGAAATTTACTTAATACTGCCAAGAGTAGAACTAAAATTTATGATAATTTTAATGCTTTATATTTTTTAAACTTTTTACTTTATTCTTTCATTATAAGTGCATTTATTTGCGTGATTACACCTTTTATCGAGTTATGGACAGGCTCTGGGTCTGCGTTTAATATGTGGACAACTGTCTTTATTGCCGGTTATTTATATATATACGGAATTAGACAGTCCATCAGTATGGCTAAAATTGGAGCTGGTATATATGACCCAGACAAATATCCAGCTATGTTAGGAGCAGCGGTTACAATTTTAAGTTCATTTTTACTTGTAAAACCTTTAGGAATTTCCGGAGTAATGCTTGGAAATATAATAGGGCTTTTTTCCGCTTCTCATTGGACGCAGCCATATTTAGTATACAACATGGTTTTTAGAAAAGAGGTAAAATCATATCATTATAAGTTTGTTCTTTATATGGTTATGACTGCTGGATATGCTTATTTATCATATATATCATGCAATAGGATAATGATTATAGAAAATTTTAAAACTTATTTAGTTAAGTATTTAATAGATTTTTCTATTAATGAAAGAAGCGCAGAATATATATCTCAAATTTTTGTAAATTTTATTATTTGCCTTGTAATTCCGAATGTTTTAAATATATTATTTTTTTGTCGGACTTCGGAATTTAAACAATTATTTTCAAAGGCTAAATCTCTTATTGGAAAGTCAAAAATGAGCTAATAAAGGAAGTGGCTTAAATTATTAATTCATTTATTTTAATATTTCTTTATTTAATTCAAGTAATTTTGCCTTTAATAGCTATACTAATTCTTTATTTTTGTTTTTATTCTTTATTTAGTAAACTTAGTGATACTAGAAAGCTAATAACTCTTTATGATGTTTCAAGTTGTAGTTTAATACCTATTTGGTACTGGGAAAATTCTATTGGTAGACATAAGCATTGTGATGTAATAATAGATAGTCCTTTAGTGTCACGTAACCATGCAGTACTTTACAGAAGAGATGATGGTTGGTTTATAGCAGATACAAATTCTAAAACGGGAGTATTTTTAAATGGGAAACGTATAGAAAAATCCGAAAAGGTTTTAGTAGGAGATATTTTAAAAATAGGCGACAGAGAATTAATCTTAAAAAAGGGAGAACCTAATTCTTTCAACCGAAATAAAAGAAGAAAAAAGAGATTAGAAATTAAAGACATATCTACTGTTTTTATGATATTGATTACGAATATATTTCATTTACTTGCTTCACTTCGGTTAAGCTATTTTGAAGAAAAATGGAATAAAGAGCCTTTAATTTTTTTAGGAGTAATTGTAGGAATTTCGTGGATTTATTATTTTATTTTTAGATTTGTGTTTCGAAGATCAAATTTTGAATTGGAGATTTTGGGACTATTTTTAAGTGGAATCGGAATTATAAATTCCTATTCAGTCAGTTCCTCAAGTGCATTCACTCAACTTTTCGCGCTTGCTATAGGAGTGATTTTCTTCAGTTTCATTACATTTTTTATAAAGAATCCGGATTTTGCCATGAAATGTCGGATTTATATAGCTGTCTTAGCTGTTATACTTTTAGGAATAAATCTTTTTTTTGGTCAAGTTAAAAATGGTTCTCAAAACTGGATAAATTTGGGGAATGTTTCCTTGCAACCTTCGGAATTTGTAAAAGTAATGTTTGTATTTTTTGGGGCTTCTACACTTTATGGTCTGCAGACTTCAAAAAATTTAGCAGGTTTTATACTCTTTTCATGTATTTGTATGGGTGCGCTTTTCATAATGGGGGACTTTGGAACTGCTTGTATATTTTTTGTAGCTTTTATAGTGATTGCATTCATGAGATCAGGAAGTGTTAGAACTATATTTCTAACCTTAGTATCAGCGGGAATAGGTTTGACTTTTATTTTAAACTTTAAACCTTATGTAGTTAATAGATTTGCAGCTTGGCGTCATGTGTGGGAGCATGCTAATGATATAGGTTATCAGCAGACAAGAGTATTAGCTTACTCAGCAAGCGGTGGACTTTTAGGAATGGGGATTGGAAAAGGGTGCCTGAAGTACATATTTGCTGCACCAAGTGATCTAGTATTCGGAATGCTATGTGAAGAATGGGGGTTAATTTTGAGTATTTTAGTTATTATATCAATTGGGATTGCTGGAATTTATGCTAGGCTATGCAGTCTTAGAAGTCGTTCAACTTTTTACTCTATATCTTCATGTGCAGCGGCAGCAATTATACTTTTTCAAATGATGATGAATGTCTTCGGAAGTATAGATATTTTCCCGCTTACAGGAGTCACTTTTCCCTTTGTAAGCTTGGGGGGTTCAAGTTTAATATCTACATGGGGATTACTTGCTTTTATAAAAGCAGCGGACGAGCATACATACAGTATCAGAAGATATAAAGTAAGTTTTAAGGGAAAGGAAAGACTAAAATGAGGATTATGCGAATGAGATCAATCGTATTATATTTTATTATATTTTTATTTTTTATTGGAACAGGATTTTTTGTATACGAATTTTTAATGAAAAACAAGGACTGGGCGTTTTCTTCAGTAAATCGTCACCTTTCACAAGGTATAATTTCGCAAGGGAAAATACTTGATAGATCTGGATTAATACTTGCGGAGACTGAAAATAGGAAAAGAAAATACAGCGATAATGAAAAAATCAGGAAAGCCTTACTTCATGTTGTTGGAGATGGATGTGCATTTATACCTACTTCAATTCAGAGTCTTTACAAATCAGAATTATTTGGTTATAACTATGTAACTGGATTTGGCATGCCAAGTTTATTAGGATTTAGTCAAGATTTGACTCTTACGCTGGATAGTAAAATATGCAGTAAAGCGAGTGAAAGCTTTAAGGATAAAAAAGGTACTGCATTAGCTTATAATTATTTGAACGGCGAAATTATTTGTATGGTTAGCTTACCTACATATGACGTAATGAATAGACCTATTTTGAAAAATGATGACAAATACGAAGGAGTTTATTTAAATAGAGCTATTTCTAGTTCTTATACACCAGGTTCTGTATTTAAGATATTTACTGCTTTAGCTGCTTTAGACTTAATTAAAGATGCAGATAAGAGAAGTTTTAGCTGTAATAAGATAAAGTTGGTTGATGGGGAAAAAATAGTCTGTATGAAAAATCATGGAAAGATAAATTTGAAAGAAGCACTTTGTAAATCTTGTGATATTGCTTTTTCGGATATAGCGTTAGAGCTAGGAAAAGAAAAAATGACTGAAAAAATGAATCAATTTGGATTTAACAGTAAGTTACCATTTGATAAATTAGAGCTGTCTGCTAGTTCGTACAATGTTTCTAATTCGTCTTCGGGAGGACTAGGATGGTCGGGAATAGGTCAGTATACTGATAAATTGAATCCCATACATATGCTTAAAATTATGGGAGCAATCGCTAACGGAGGGATTTGTGTAGAACCATATATAGTAAAGTCTATGAAGATGAATTCCTACTTTTCAGAAACTAAGCTTAAATCTCCGGGTTTAACTAAATTTTTAAATACAGAAAGTGCAGATAAGGTAAAAGAAATGATGAGATATACTATGAAAAATAGCTATGGAGATTCTAAATTTTCAGGAATTCCGATGTGTGCAAAGACCGGTACTGCTGAAGTTGGAAATAATAAATTTCCTCATGGTTGGATGGTAGGTTTTTCATATGATAAATCTTTTCCTATAGCGTTTGTAGTAATAGTTGAAAATGGAGACTTTGGAATAAAATCAGCTGGGCCTATAGCTGCGGAAATGGTTAAAAATATATATAATAGATTTAAAAATGATAAAATAATATAGGAAGTTCTAGAATGACTTTAAATTTTTCTTGACTATAACGTTTAATAATTATAAAATTAAAGAGCCAAGCAGAAGGTAATATAAGGGAATTTTAGGAGGATGTTTATGAGTGAGTATATTCTTGAGACCAATAATTTAACTAAAACTTATGGTCGAAAAAAGGCTTTAGATAATGTGAGCTTGAAAATTCGAAAGTCTGATATTTATGGATTTATAGGAAAAAACGGAGCAGGTAAAACTACTGCTATAAAGCTGATCGCCGGACTTATCAAACCTACTGCAGGAGATATAAAGTTATTTGGAGATTTAAGTTTAAAAGAAGGAAGAAAAAAAATTGGAGTGGTTATAGAAAATCCGGCATTTTATCCTTACATGACTGCTCGGCAAAATATAGAAGTTCAAAGAATAACGAAAGGCGTACAAGATGCTACTGTTACAGATGAGCTTTTAAAAGTAGTAGGACTTTCAGAAGCTGAAAATAAAAAAGCAAAAAATTTTTCTTTAGGAATGAAACAGCGTCTTGGAATAGCTTTAGCACTTGTTGGAGACCCTGAATTCTTAATTTTAGATGAACCCATCAATGGTCTAGATCCTACAGGAATAAGAGAAATAAGAGAATTAATTATTAAGCTTAATCAAGAAGTGGGTATAACTGTTTTAATATCCAGTCATATTCTTGGTGAGCTTTCAAAGATGTGTACTTCATATGGAGTTATAAACGAAGGAAAGCTTGTATCACAAATAACGAATGAGGAATTACAACGTCAAGTTCGCCCGTTTACCAAACTTACGGTTAATAATCCGAAAAAAGCTACTGAAATTTTAAATAATGAACTTGAAATTTTTGATTTAAAAGTAGATGGGAATATCATATACATATATGATTCGTCGGATAGGTCAGTAGAGGTGAATTCAGTTTTAGCAAATAATGATATTATAGTAGAATCCATTTCTAAAGAAGAAGGAAGTTATGAAGATTATTTTATAAAACTTATGCAGGAGGGGAAAGAAATTGCTTAATTTAATCAAAGCAGATTTTTATAAATTATTTCGTATGAAGTCTTTTTATATTTGCGGATTATTAGGAACAGCATTGTCTCTTTTAGGAATATGGGCAATTAATTTACAACTTAATGGATTGCCGGCTGAATTACTGGGTTATAGTGGAATTACAGCACTAATTCAAGGTTTATATTCTGCAGGTATATTCTACATTATATTTATTTCGTTGTTTATACCCAATGAATTTTCATTTGGAACAATAAAAAATATGGTTTCCAGCGGTCAAAGTAGGATATCTATTTATTTATCTAAAGTGGTTATAGGGATATTTACCGTAATATCGTATTCACTTTTAAGTGGAGTTGCATCATGGATATTAGGAAGTGTATTTTGGGGAAACGGAGATATTACAAGAGATGATTATTTAAAAATTTTGAGAATGATTGGTTTATTTATTATTGCAGAAGTTGCTATGCAATGTATATTTATAATGGTAAGTTTTGTGATAAGACGTAGCGGAGGAGCAGTTGCAGTAAATTTAGTAATAACAATGCTTAACGCAATTGTATTTAGCTCAATTAATTTTTTAGCTTATAAATGGTTTAAGATAGAGAATTTTGAGTCTTCAAAATATTGGCCTAGTTCTTATTCGGGTAAGTTTTTATCTTTAAATATCCCTCAAGAAGATATAATTACCGGTTTAATTGTATGTATGCTTGCGATAGTGATCTTTTCTTTTATAGGTATTTTTGATTTTATTAGGAGAGACATTAAGGAATAAAACTAGATGAACCATAAAATTTTCATATAATTAAAAAATCCACGTGCTCAGCACGTGGACATCTTTTTGCCAATTTATTGCTTTAAAGAATGATTTAAAATTACGGAAACATTAATACATTAGATTTTCTATCTTTTTCTCCGATACGGAATGAAATTAACATTTTTACGGTATTTTCTCTAATAGTTTCAACCATAGCGTTAAACATATCAAATCCTTCTACGCGATATTCTACTACCGGATCTTTTTGACCATATGAACGTAAATTTATTCCTTGTTTAAGTTCTTCCATTGCGTCTATGTGATCCATCCATTGTTCATCGACATTGCTTAATAGAATATGTCTTTCTAGTTCTCTAGTCATTTCTTCGCCGAATATTTCTTCATGTTTCGCATGGATTTCTTTACATTTATTACTTATAAATTCGGTTATTTCTTGAGCTGTCATATTGATTGGATTTTCGGAGTCAAATTTTAGATCTTCCGAAGTTAACACCCAATCCATGTAGTAACCTTTTAAGCCTTCTATATTCCAGTTTTCTTTAGGAGTACTCTCTGGAACATACCTGCTTACTACTTTTGCGGTGCTTTCTTCTATCATAGTAATTATCTGATCATGCAAGTTTTCACCATCCAAAACTTGATCTCTTTGGGAATAAATTATTTCACGTTGGCGGCTTAATACATCATCATACTGAAGTACATTCTTACGTATTGCAAAGTTTCTTCCTTCTATTTTACGTTGTGCAGATTCTATAGATTTTGTAAGCATTTTTGCTTCTAGTGGAGTATCTTCGTCTAAATTGAGCATATTCATTACACGTTGAATTTTTTCACCGCCGAATAGTCTCATAAGGTCATCTTCTAGAGATAAGAAGAATCTAGTTTTTCCAGGGTCGCCTTGTCGTCCGGCGCGACCTCTAAGTTGATTATCTATTCTTCTAGTTTCATGTCTTTCCGTACCTATTACGTATAGCCCTCCCAGACTTTTTACTTCTTCTGCTGCACCTTTTAGAGATTCTTTAAATTCTAAATGTAATTTTTTATATTTTTCGCGTGCCTCTAAAATTTTCGGATCATCAGTTTCGGAAAAGCTATCTACTTCAGCTAACAATACATCCGTATAACCAAGTTCTTTCATTTTGGACTTAGCCATATATTCTGCGTTTCCTCCCAATGCTATATCGGTACCGCGACCTGCCATATTGGTTGCTATTGTGACTGCTCCCTTTTTACCTGCCTGAGCGATAATTTCTGCTTCCTTTTCATGATATTTAGCATTCAAAACAGCGTGTTTGATTTCTTTTTGCTCTAGCATTACACTTAAAAGTTCGGATTTTTCTATAGAAACTGTTCCTACAAGTACAGGTTGTCCCTTTTTATTGCTTTCTATTATATCTTCTACTATTGCTTTAAATTTAGCTTTTTGAGTTGCATAAACAACGTCTGGAAGATCAATTCGAATTTTTGGCTTATTTGTTGGAATTTCTACTATATCAAGCTTATAAATTTCACGAAATTCCTCTTCTTCGGTAGAAGCGGTACCGGTCATACCGGATAATTTACTGTACAGTCTGAAGTAATTTTGGAAAGTAATTGAAGCTAAAGTTTTTGATTCTTTTTCTATTTTTACTCCTTCTTTTGCTTCAATAGCTTGATGTAAGCCATCATTATATCTTCTGCCATACATTATTCTTCCTGTAAATTCATCTACTATTAGAACTTCTCCGTCTTTTACTACGTAATCAATATCTCTTTGCATTACTCCGTGAGCTTTAAGAGCTTGATTAATATGATGCTGAAGCGTTATATGCTCAGGAGCGGTAAGATTTTCTATATTAAAGTATTTCTCTGCTTTTTCAACTCCAGCTTGAGTAAGAGTTGCGGTTTTCGATTTTTCGTCCACTACATAATCATGATCTTTAAAAAGTTCTTCATTGTCTTCTTTTGTATCTATTTCCGCCACTTTAAGCATAGTTAAAGTTTTTGCAAATTCGTTAGCTATAGTATACAGTTCCGTGGATTTATCACCTTCACCGGAGATAATTAGTGGTGTTCTAGCTTCGTCTATCAAAATAGAGTCTACTTCGTCGACAATTGCGAAATTATGTCCTCTTTGAACTTTCATTTTTTTATTAGTTACCATATTGTCACGAAGGTAGTCGAATCCAAATTCATTGTTGGTGCCATATGTTATGTCCGCTTGATATGCTTTACGTCTTTTATTGTTTTCCAGGTTTGAAATTATCAATCCAACTTCTAGTCCTAAGAACCTGTACACTTTTCCCATTAATTCTGAGTCGCGTCTAGCAAGATAATCGTTTACGGTTACTATATGCACGCCTTTTCCGGTAAGAGCATTTAAGTAAGCAGGCAACGTTTCGACTAAAGTTTTACCTTCACCGGTCATCATTTCGCTTATTCTTCCTTGATGAAGGACAATTCCTCCGATTATTTGAACCGGAAAATGACGCATGCCTAAAACGCGATCTGCTGCTTCACGGCATACTGCAAAAGCATCTGGAAGAATGTGATCGAGTGTTTCTCCGTTTTTTAACCTTTCCTTAAGTACGATAGTCTGCGAAGAAAGTTCTTCATCAGTCATGTTAAGGTACTTTTTTTCAAGTGCAAGTACTTCGTCGCAAATGGGACGTATGCGCTTAAGTTCTCTTTTACTGTAATTTCCAAACATCAATTTTAAAAAACTCATTTTTGTACACCTCTTCGTATTTACGTATTTTACTTACTTTCATAATTCTAAAATAAAATGATGCAATATTTATGCTAACAATTTTATTGTAATTAGAAAAGAAAATCTACATTAATTTTTGAAACTTTACATGTTTGAAAAAATGTGTCTTGAAATAAATTTAGCCTGCATGATAAAATTTTAACATAATTAAAAATGTAATGCACTAATTTTTTGATAAAATATAAAAATTAACTTGTTTTTTATATTTTTGATATAATTAGTTTTTAGGCTCTTTTATAATGTTTTGTTTTAACAATAAATTCAAAGACAATGAAAACTGAAAACATTGGAGGAGAAACAAAATGTACGAATTGTTTGACGATATATTTGCTCTCATGGAAACTGCTTTTCCTAAAGAAGAATATAGAAGTTACGAAGAACAAAAAAAATTATTGAAAAATCCTTATTATTATATTACTGCTAAGCTAAATGAAAAGGACAAGTTAATTGGATTTATTTGTTCATGGCAAACACCTAATTTTAGTTTTATAGAACATTTTGTAATTAGAAAATCTGAAAGAGGGAAAGGTATAGGAAGTGTTATGCTTAAAGAATTTATAAACTCTGTTAACTCTCCTGTTATTTTAGAAGTAGAATTTCCAAAGGATGAATTGAGTTTTAGAAGAATAGGATTTTATGAGAGATCTGGGTTTATAAAAAATGACTTTGAATACTATCAAATGCCTTTACGAGAAGGCGCTAATCCGATAAAAATGTATCTAATGAGTTATCCAAGAGCTTTGGACAAAAAAGAATTTGAAGAGATAAAGAAGTGTATTTATAATAAAATATACTTAATAACTTAAAATTCTGGCTTTAAACTTCTTACAAATAAACTAGATATAACTATCTCAGGGGTAGTCTTTTTTGTTATAATGTCATTTACAGCTTGAGAAATAGGAAGGTCTACTGAAAATTTTCTGCTTAAAGTTAAAAGTGCTTTGGAAGTAGAAACTCCTTCTGCTAGTTTATTACATGGTAAACCCGTTACAAAGCATTCTCCAAAAAGGCGATTGTTACTATAAGGAGAAAAAAGTGTAGCTTCATAATCACCTAAATGAGCAAGTCCGTAAGCAGATAGTTCGTTTCCGCCTAAAGCTTTTATTAAGCGTGATATTTCTCTAGTACCTCGTGACATAAGTGACCCTTTTAAAGAACTTAAATTCATTCCATCTAAAATACCTGCTGCTATTCCCATTACGTTTTTAGCTGCAGCACCGATTTCATTTCCTATTAAATCTGTTCCGAAATAAAAACGTATAAGGTTACTGGATAGATTCTTTACCAGATCCATTTTTAGGCTTTTGTTTTCGGAATCTATAACCATGCAATTTGGGATTCCATTTACAAAATCTTGTACATGACCCGGGCCTATCCAAACCGCTACGCGACTTTCTTCACCTAAACATTCTTTTAAGACTTGAGAAAGTCTCTTACCGGTGTTTTCTTCAATTCCTTTCATACATAGAACAAAGACTTTGTTTTTTAATTCCTCTAAAAATTGTAATTTAATTTCCTGAAGAAAGCTTCTTAAAGACTGAGCGTTTATTGAAATAACTACCAGTGAAGAAGATTTTAAAGCTGTACTTAAATCTGAAGTAATAAGAATATTTTTATTTATTTCCAGAAAGTTATTTCTTCCTATGGATAAAAGTTCTTTTAGTTTATTAGAAGAATCTCTTCCCCATAAAATTACCTTATGACCAACTTTTTCTAAATACCAAGCGATAAAGGATCCCCATCGTCCACATCCTAATACAGATATATTCATAAATTTCTCCTAAAATAATTTATTATAAAATAATTATAGTACAAGTTCTAAAAAATATAAACTTGAACTTGTACGTATTAATTTGTAATTCAAACGTTTCCCCTATGAATACTATATAACATTTCATTATAATAAATTGGTAAATTCTACGTTTACCAATCTAGTTTGTTATGAAACTACGGGGAAATTAAATAAATATGATATAATTTTTTTATTTTCAAACTTTAAAATATTATTCGACTCAACTGCTTTTAATTTTTTCAATTTTATTAATTTATTACGAAATGCAAGAACATTTTATATTTGAACATGGATAATTTAATTTTAAATCTTCTATAACTATTATATTTTTTATGCTTTTTATAATTTTATTACCATACTGAATTTATTGATTTTAAATTTTAGAACAAATTTTTTAAATTTACTTTTATAGAAAACTTTAAATAGATGAAATTATATATTTCATGAATGGAACTTCAATAATATTGATGAATTTAATTCTTAAAAATTTAATGCTTTAAGGTTACTGTAACGCTATGTTTTCATACTTTTTAGATATGTAGGCATTTAGTTGTTCACTGCTAAGATTATTGCATTCAGGGCAAAAATTTTTCCACATTTTCTTCTCTGAATCCGAAAGAAAATAAAATCCTTCAATATGAGGTCTAGTTGTATTATATTTTGCTTTTACATTTACAAACACATTCTTGCCTATAGGCAGAATTAAATTTTTAGGTAAATACTGAATAGGGGATGAAAAAGAAAGACCATTAATTTCATGTATAGATACAATCTTTTCAGGGGATATTTCAATACTTTTGTCATCACCATATTTCATCGAATGACTCATAGGTATAAAGTCTTCTAATTTATATTTATCAAATAAATTTTGTAGTTTTTTTTGTATTTGTAAGTACTTTTGGTAACTATATTTAATACAACTTTCTCTGACACTATTATTTAATTCCAGAGAGTATAGATTTTGAATTAAAGAAGACATACTATCTGTAAGGTAATTATTTATTTTATTTTGTAAGATAGAACGTTCAGCTATAAATTTTCCTTTTTCCCTTCTCTCGCTTTGTTTATATAAGCACGCTTGTTTCTTTAAATTAGGTCTATTTTTCATAGCATTTTGGTAATCTATTTCTGCTTGAAGATTAAAAGATAGAAATTGTGGGAAAGAGTTTTTTCTTTTAGTTTCAACTGAGCATTTTTGAGGAGGAGTAGAATAAATAGGGAAATGATAAAAACTAAATAAATTTATTATAGATAATGCTGATGATAAAGATTTAAAAATTTTAATTTTTAACTGTTTATTATCTTTATTCAGTTTTTCTTGATATACATGGGATTTAAAATTTGGTTTTTTACAAAAATTTAATGTAAACTTGAATGGATTTTGTTTCATATATTAAGATTCTCCTATTTGTACGTGTCAATTTATTTGATTATAAAAAATAATCAGATTTACATAGCATTAACTTTGAAATTTATAACATCAAAATTAAGTAAATCAGTGGTCTCAACAGATTAATAAATTTTGCTTTTTAGATATTTTTTATTAAAAGATAAAGTGAGTTTTTGATTTCTCATATTTTTTTAATTTATTGCATTATTACTTAATAAAGTAAAATAAACTTAAAATGAAAATAAATTAAAATTTTTAACAATTTTTGCTTGCCAATTTTTAATTCATCTATGACTCCCCCTTATATTTCTAAAATTTTATTTTGATAATTTTTTAAACTTTAACTATATTAAAGTGATTTTAATTTAATTATTTTAACTTGTCAATAATAATTTTAAAGCTTTTTAAAATTTATTAATTATTTTTCTATATTAAAAAGTTTTTTATAAAATTAATATAGTATTTAATTAAGTATTTTAGTTTTATATAAAATTTTTAAAATTAAGTACTAAATTAGCTAACTTGATGATAAATTTTTAAAATGAAGAGTTTTGTTGAAAAATTCTATCATATATGTTATACTTTACCTAAAGTTGTTGCCATAATGAACTAATTACATATAAGTTTTAAGTAAGTAAGTTCGGTAGTAATGCTATAGATTATTTCGGATGGAGGATTCTTGGAATGGGATTTGAATTTGATAATAATGATGAAGAAATTGTTAAGATAAAGGTAATAGGAGTAGGTGGAGGCGGTGGAAATGCAGTCAATCGAATGATTGACTCAGGAGTGAAATGTGTAGAGTTTATTTGTGTCAATACGGATAGGCAAGCTCTTTTACGCTCTAAGGCTACTAGCAAAATTCAAATAGGAGAAAAAATAACTAAAGGCAAAGGTGCAGGATCTAAACCTGAAATAGGTCAAAGAGCAGCAGAAGAAAGCAGAGATGAATTAATATCTGCGCTTAAAGGAGCGGATATGGTGTTTATAACTGCAGGAATGGGCGGAGGAACAGGCACTGGTGCTGCACCGGTAGTTGCACAAGTTGCCAGAGAAATGGGGATACTCACGGTAGGAATAGTGACTAAGCCTTTTTCTTTTGAAGGCCAAAAAAGAATGACTCAAGCTGAAAACGGAATTGCAGAGCTTAGAGAACAAGTTGATTCTTTAGTTGTTATACCTAATGAAAGACTTAAATTGGCAAGTCAGCAAAGAATAACTTTAATGAATGCTTTTATAGTAGCAGATGATGTATTAAGACAAGGCGTTCAAAGTATATCTGATCTTATAGTTTTACCCGGATTGGTAAATCTTGATTTTGCCGACGTTACCGCAACTATGAAAGATGCAGGTTATGCTCATATGGGAGTTGGTCATGCATCTGGTAAAGATAAAGCTGAAATTGCTGCTAATATGGCTATATCAAGCCCACTTTTAGAGACAGCTATAAATGGTGCAAAAGGAGTTATTATTAACGTAACAGCTTCTCCTGATATAGGCCTCGATGAAATTGAAACTGCATCTTCTTTAATATCGCAACAAGCAGATGAAAATGCAAATATTATTTGGGGTGCTGCTTTTGATGAAAACATGGATGATGAAATAAGTGTAACGGTAATTGCTACAGGATTTGAAACTCGAGGATCTTATTTTTCTGTTCCTCAAGTAGAGAAACCTAAAACATTACCTAAAGAAAAAGACTTTGGAGACACAAGAGGATTTTCTTATAATCCTCCGCCATCACCCCCAAAGGAAGATAAAGATAACTTTTATGATATAATGTCACTTTTTAAAGGTAAATGATTATATTTAATAAATTTTACAAAATTTTCTTAAGATTTGTATAGTTAAAAATTAACCCTTTCTAAATTCTAGAAAGGGTTAGTGGTTTAATAAATTATATTTTAAAATTTTTTGTTAATCCCACATATTTTCAGAAATTTCCAAAATGTTTTTTATGCTATAGTCCGGTTTTTCATCTATTTTTGAAACTTTATCGATTAAGCTTTTAATTTCAGCTTCACATTGTTTAATTATGCCTTTAGATGTAGTGTTAATAGGAAATTTTAATTTTTCTCCGTTTTTAAATATTTTCAAGAATTCAGATTTTTTCTTGGATAAAAAACTCTTTATACTTGCACAGATTCCGTTTTTAACTATGTTACATATTGCCTTATTTCCATCCATTTTTTTCAGACCTTTAATAACATTTTTATACCAAGTATTTGTGCTACTGAAAAAGCTAGAATTGGATTTTTCTTTAAAGAAATCTTCAAATAATTCTTTAAAATTCTCTGCTAATAATACTTGATCGGACTTAGATAATGGAGGGTGGTTAACATCTACTCCTAATAATTTTGCACCATTTATCCAATTTGTAAAGTCATTAAGTGCGTTTTTAAATTTAATTATACTTTCTTCATTACCCATAATAATCCTCCTTTGAAATTGTACTTTTGAATATTTTATAATTGCTATAATATGAATTATAAATATTTTTTATAAAAGTCAAGTATTAAATTATAAAGTATTTACATAAAATAAAAAGTCTCCTATTCTTAAGGAGACCTTTTAAATTATTATAGCTTATATTGCTTAATACATTCCGCCCATTCCGCCATCCGGCATTCCGTTAGCAGGTGCAGGAGGTTCTTTTTTATCTGCTACAAGAGATTCTGTAGTAAGAACCATACTTGCAACTGAAGAAGCGTTTTCAAGAGCTGAACGAGTTACTTTTGTAGGATCAACTATACCGAACTCGATCATGTCACCATACTCATCTTTAAGAGCATTGTATCCATATCCGATCTTATTTTTACTTTTTACATTTTGAACAATTACTGAACCTTCAAGTCCGGCATTAATTGCAATTTGTTTTAGAGGTTCTTCTAGTGATTTGAGGACTATAGCTGCGCCTGTTTTTTCATCGCCTTCAGTTGATTCTACTACTTTTTCTACTTCTGAAATTACGTTTACTAATGCCACTCCGCCGCCGGCAACTATTCCTTCTTCTACAGCGGCTTTTGTTGCTGCTAAAGCGTCTTCGATGCGCAATTTTTTCTCTTTCATTTCTATTTCGGTTGCAGCACCTACTTTTATTACAGCTACTCCACCGGCCAATTTAGCTAAACGTTCTTGAAGTTTTTCGCGATCAAATTCTGAAGTAGTTTCCTCTATTTGATTGCGAATCTGAGTTACTCTAGATTTAATATCTTCCGAATTACCTGCGCCGTCAACAATGATTGTGCGTTCTTTTTCTACTTTTACTTGATGAGCGCGTCCTAATTGATCAACAGTAGTATCTTTAAGTTCAAGACCTAATTCTTCGGAAATTACTTCGCCGCCGGTAAGTATAGCTATGTCACGAAGCATTTCTTTTCTTCTATCTCCGAATCCTGGAGCTTTTACTCCTACGCATGTGAAAGTACCGCGTAATTTATTGACTATAAGTGTAGCTAAAGCGTCTCCTTCGATATCTTCGGCTATTATTACGAGTTTTTTACCTGATTTTACAACTTGTTCTAAGAGAGGGAGGATTTCTTGAATGCTAATAATTTTTTTATCTGTGATTAAAATGTAAGCATCGTCGATAACCGCTTCCATTTTATCATTATCGGTAACCATGTAAGGAGAAACGTATCCGCGGTCAAACATCATTCCTTCAACTATTTCAGAGTACGTTTCAGCTGTTTTAGATTCTTCAACTGTAATTACGCCGTCTGATCCTACTTTTTCCATAGCTTCAGATATTAAGCTTCCAATAAACTCATCTGCAGCGGAAATAGTTGCAACTCTTTTTATATCTTTGCTGCCGTTAACACTTTTAGAATTCTTTACAATTCCGTCAACAGCTTTTTCTACTGCTAAACTCATACCTTTTTTAAGTACCATTGGATTAGCCCCGGCAGCTACGTTTTTCATACCTTCGCGAATTAAAGTCTGAGCTAAAAGAGTAGCGGTAGTAGTGCCGTCACCTGCAACGTCATTGGTTTTAGTTGCAACTTCTTTTACGAGTTGAGCGCCCATATTTTCGAAAGCATTGTCCAGTTCTATTTCCTTAGCGATTGTAACTCCGTCATTTGTGATAAGGGGAGCACCGAATTTTTTGTCAAGAACTACGTTTCTTCCTTTTGGGCCTAAAGTAATTTTAACAGTATCCGCAAGTTGATTTATTCCACTCAAAAGTGCCTTTCTAGCTTCTTCGTCGTAGATAATTTCTTTTGCCATTAAATAAACAACCCTTTCATATCATTTGATTAAACTGATAGTATTAAGCCATCATAGCTAAAATTTGTGACTGACTTATTATTATATATTCCGTGCCATTAAGAGTAAATTCTGTTCCTGCATGTTTTGGAATAAGTACAGTATCTCCCTCATTTACATACATTTTTACTTCTTTTCCGTCAATCATTCCACCTGGACCTCTTGCGATAACAGTAGCAGTTAATGGTTGCTCTTTAGAAGATCCTGCTAAGATTATCCCACCTTGCATAGATTTTTCCACTTTTTGAGCTTTAACTACTACTTTGTCTAAAATAGGCTTAATGTTTGCCATGTTGGAATCCTCCTTAGACTTTTTATTAATTATTAGCACTCTCTATTTACGAGTGATAATGATATTTTATTATTCATTCTTTTGAAAATCAAGAGATATTTTGGTAATTTGCAAATATTGTATAAATAAACATATTAAATAAACAAAGAATAAATAATGAGTTGAAAATGATGATCTTAAAAAATAGATACGTTAAAAATTTAACAATATTAAATAATTTTAATCTTGATATTTCAATAAATATATTATATAACATAAATAGTTTCCATACATTTATCAAAATTAAAGAATAGTCTGAAAAATAATTTGGTAAGAAAGAGGGATTTTTATGTGTAATGTAAGGAAAAAAATTGAGGAATTTGAAAAAATGAAAAATGATCCTAAAGTAAAAGAACAGTTGTTACGAGCTAAAAAAACTTTAACCGATTTAGAAAATTATAAAGAAATTTTAGAAGAACGGAAAAGCATTTATCAGGGCATTAGAAACAATTCAAAAAAATTAAAAGATCAAATTGAAGATTTCCAAGAAGAATGTAAAAAGTTAATTGATTTAATTGATTGGTATAAGGAAGAATTAAAGAAAAAAAGTATAGATGAGGATCTTGATACTATTGAAGAAGCGAAGAAAAAAGCTATAGAAGCTATAACTTACTTTGCAGAATTAAAAGGTGAACGTTCTATAGTGAAATATGGTGCTAATAAAGACAAAATATTTACTTTAAAAAGTTGCAAAGCTGCTATTGAAAATCTTGAATCTACTATGAAAAAATTGAGTAAATGTAAAGATGAAAAATCAATAAAGGAGACTGAAGAGATCATTAAAAAATATATGACAACTTTATCGCAATCAAAAAGATATTTACCAAAAGATACAAGTGAATATGAAAAATTTTATAAAAAATTAAGTAATTATGTCAATCAATTTAAGGATGCAGTAAACGACTTAAAAGTTACTATAGGTAAATTTAAACTTTCCACAACTCAAGAAGATGGTTTAATTGACATAATTAGAACTCAAATAAATTCGATTACTAGAAAATTTTTTGTTGAAAATGTAATCCAAGGAATGATAAGCGGTTTAGGTGGATTGCTTTTGAATTATCTTGTCGTACCTGGAATAATTTATGCTTGGAATTTTGGAAGTTCGTTTTTTTAAATAAATCTTAAGTTTAAATTTAATTACTTTATAAATCCACCCCCTAGAACATAACCTTTTTCGTCATAAAAAACTGCACATTGCCCTGGAGCAGGGAAGAATTGTGGTTCGCTAAAAATTACTTTAACTGAATTATCGGTTAAAGGAATTATTTTACAAGGAACGCTTGAAGCACGGGCACGAATTTTTACGAAAGCATTTATTTCAGATTTCAAATTCTCATAAGTTATATAGTTTACATTTTCTACAATTAAAGAAGAACATAATCCTTCTGAGTGTTCTCCAAGAACTATTTCGTTTTGATTACTATTTATGTGCATGACATACATGTGTTTGCCTAAAGATATGCCTAAATGTCTTCGTTGTCCAATAGTATAATAAGTTATTCCTTTATGCATCCCTAGTATATTTTTCTCTGAATCAACAAAATTTCCTGGTGTGGATTTTATATTTGTATAATTTTCTATAAATTCTGTATGATTTCCTTCCTTTACGAAACAAATGTCTTGGCTTTCTTTTTTATTAGCTACAGGTAAATTATACTTTTCAGCTATAGCTCTTATTTCACTTTTTTCAAATTTAGCTAAGGGAAATAGAGCATGAGAGAGTTGATTTTGTGTTAAACGATGTAGAAAGTAACTTTGATCTTTTTTTGAATTATTTTTCTGAAGAAGCCATCTCTTAGTACTTTTATTATAGATAATTTTTGCATAATGCCCTGTAGCTAAGTAATTAAAATTTAATTCTAAAGCTTTATCTATCATAAGTCCAAATTTTATATTGCTATTGCACACTACGCAAGGATTAGGAGTTCGTCCTATGAGATATTCATGTGTAAAGTAATTTATTACTTTTTCTTTAAATTCTTTTTTTAAGTCTATAGTTACATGATTTATTCCTAAAATTGTTGCAACATTTTTTGCATCTTCAATTATTTTTTTATTACTTATTGAAGAGTCTGTAAGTATTAAAGTTGCTCCCAAGACGTCATATCCCGTTTCAAGAAGTAGTGATGCGGCAACTGCACTATCTACTCCTCCGCTCATTCCCACTAATACTTTTTTCAAATTTATTCCTCCTAGAGTTTTATGATTCAATGATTAATTTATTTCAATTATACCCTAAACAATGTTGTATAAAAAGTTGATTAAAATATTAGTTAATTATAATAAAAAACATTGATAAAAATAATTTTACTTATTGACATTGGATATTATTTTGATATAATTAATAATTATAATATTTAAATTAGTATTTATACTAGTTAAAATGTTATAAAATATAATCATTTTAGAAAGGAATGGATATTTATGTTTCGTCTATCTCAATCAGATCTGTCATCGAGACCTGACTACATTTATAGAATGGAACAACTTTCAAAAAACAAAAAATTTAAGATGGAGAATGACTCAGTTATAAAAAATACAAAAAAATTTATGCGGAATTAAAAAAATGTGAAGAAAGGTTGTTAGGTGAAAAGGAAGAGCGAAAAAGAATAGGTCCAAGCTTGAAAAAACAAATTAATGAATTGATAAAGGTTTGTGATGAGTTTAATAAGGAGATGAATAAATTCGCCAAAAGCGGAAAGGATAAAGACTGGGTTGAACGAACTTTTCCTAATTTTAAGGAAAAAATAGATAATAACATTAGATTAGCAAAAGAAATTGAACAGAAAAATTTCATAGCGAAACATGGGGATCTTAAAGGAAATGTATATACTGTGAAATCTTGTGAAGCCGATATAGCATTATTGGAAGAAGCATATTCAAATTTAATTGAAATCAAAGGAACATGCGAGAGTGGAGAAGATAACTTAAATGATTGGAGCAAAAAGCTTGAATTACTCAAATCATTAAATGAGGAATTCAATAAGAAACTTAAACAGACCGAGAATATTGCGTCGAAAAAACTTACGCAAGCAGATTATACTACGTTTTTTAAAGACTCAAAGAAAAAGTTAGATGAATCTATGGAAGTTATAAAAAAAGAATTAGATTTTTTTAAAAAAACTAATGCTCTTGCAAAAAATCCTGAAAGTGAAGTTTTCGATAAATTAGCTGCAGAAATCAAAGCAAGAGTATCACAAGACATACAATCAAGACAAAATGCAAGTTCAGGTGGAATACTATGGAATACTTTAACTGCTATTGGTGATACCCTTAGTAGTATTTATTCTTACTTCTTTGGGTAAATTTTGCTTTTTCTACGATAAAATTTACGTGATTAATTTATAATTATTATGCTTAATTTATGATAGTGTGGAATATTGTATACTCCTGGATTTTTGTCCGGGAGTATATCATGTAAGATAAAATTTATTAAGCTTAAGAATTTATTTTAGGATGCTAAAGGTATAATAAGTAAGAGAGTAAATTTGAGTATAGTTTAATTTTTTGCTGAATTTAAAATTAATTGTTGATTTTTTTGCTTTCTTGTGTTAACATAAGTTTGTGCGACTGCAAAGGTATGCGTTGAAGCGGAAGGTTGCAACTTAATTGAGTTGGTTTTTCCGTGGAGTATGTCCGATTTTAAACCGGGCGAAAGATTTTGAGTTTTCATAAGTGAAGATTCTGTACTTTAGACTGTTCGGGTTAAGCGGATTATTTTATCCGTTTTTCTTTTTTTAAGTTTTGAAACACCCGGATAGGTTGAAAGTAGAGATTCGCCCACCACTAAATAAAGTAAGGAGGCGATTAAATGGCAAATAAAGAAAAAATCAGAGTTCGAATTAAAGGTTACGATTCGAAACTGGTTGATCAAGCAGCGCAAAAACTGGTGCAAACCGCCGCGAGAACAGGATCAAAAGTCTCAGGACCAGTTCCGCTACCCACGGAGAAGCAAGTAATAACGATTCTTCGTTCTGTTCACGTTAACAAGGATAGTAGAGAACAATTTGAGATGAGAACTCATAAAAGACTTATTGATATTTTAAAGCCGTCAAATAAGACAGTTGACGCATTAATGAATCTCGAGCTCCCTGCCGGTGTTGAAATAGAGATCAAGCTATAATTCAATTTCAAAGCAGTCGGGAGGTCATGTTGACTTATATTAAGTTAACCAATAACCTAACTTGGAGGAGAAAAAATGAAAAAAGCAATTATAGGAAAAAAAATTGGAATGACTCAAATATTCGATGAAAATGGCAAAGTTATTCCTGTAACAGTAATAGAAGCAGGCCCATGCGTGGTTTCTCAAAAGAAAATATTAGAAAAAGATGGATATAACGCTATTCAAATCGGTTTTGGAGATTTAAGACCAAAACAAGTTAACAAACCCCTTAAAGGACATTTTGATAAATCAGATATAGCACCTAAACGTACTTTAAAAGAATGCCGTTTAGAAGATATTAGTATTTATAATGTAGGAGATATTATAAAATCGGATATTTTTGCTGCCGGAGATAAAGTAGATGTTGTTGGGACCAGCAAAGGAAAAGGATGGGCAGGAGTTATCAAGCGCTGGAATTTCAGAAGACTTAAAGAAACTCATGGCTCAGGACCGGTAGTTCGGAAAGGCGGATCTATTGGAGCATGTTCTGATCCTTCGAGAGTGTTTAAGGGAAAAAAAATGTCTGGACATCTTGGATCAGAAAGAGTTACAGTGCAGAATTTGACAGTTGTAAAAGTGGATTCTCAAGATAATTTAATTGCTGTAAAAGGTGCTGTACCGGGTTCAAAAGGAAGTATAGTACTAATTCGTGACAGCGTAAAAGCATAGGAAAGGAGGAAATGTAATGCCTAAAGTAGCAGTAGTTGATATGGCGGGTAAGGAGATTGGAGAAATTGATTTACCGGATTCAATATTTGGAATAGAACCTAATAAATCAGTAATGCATGACGTAGTAGTAAATCATTTGGCAAATAAACGTCAGGGAACACAAAGTGCTTTAACTCGTGCGGAAGTATCAGGCGGTGGCAAAAAACCATGGAGACAAAAAGGTACAGGTCATGCTCGACAAGGTTCCATAAGAGCTCCTCAGTGGAGACACGGCGGAGTGGTATTTGCACCAAAGCCGCGTGATTATAGCTACGTACTTAATAAAAAAGTTAAACGCCTAGCTTTAAAGTCTGCATTTTCAAGCAAATACATTACTAATAATATTATAGTTTTAGATTCAATTTCGCTTGAGGAGTATAAAACCAGTAAGATGGTAAGCATGTTGACTGCGATCGAAGCAACTGGAAAATCTTTGATAGTACTTCCAAGCTTAGATGATAAAATCATTAAATCCGCGAGAAACATTCCAGGCGTCAAGACTTCTCAGGTTAATGGCTTAAACGTGTACGATATATTAAATGCTAAAAATTTAATATTGATTAAAGATACAATTAGTATGATTGAGGAGGTGTATGAATAATGTGGGCTCATGACATAATAATTCGCCCAATAATTACTGAAAAGACTATGGGTGGAATGCCAAATAAAAAATACACCTTTAAAGTAGCAAAAAGTGCAGGAAAAATTGAAATTGCGAAGGCAGTAGAAGAGATATTTAAAGTAAAAGTTTCTAAAGTCAACACTCTTAAAGTGCGTGGCAGATTCCGCAGGAAAGGTAAATATCAAGGTTATACGCCATCATGGAAGAAAGCATATGTAACTTTAAGACCGGATAGTAAAGGAATAGAATTTTTTGAAAATATAGTTTAGAAAATTTAAATATCAGTATTTTAATTAGTAAGTATAGGCTTTTGATGATAGATGTATTTAAATAATATTAGTCTTGGTTAGCATTTAAAAGTTAAAATCATGCTGATATTTTAAATAAAGCAGTTTAAGGAGGAGTCAGCCTCCGCAAAGCTAATTTTTAAGGAGAGTGAAATAGTTTGGCAATTAAAAATTATAAACCGACTACACCTTCAAGACGTAATATGTCGGTTATAGATTATTCAGAGCTATCTAAAGTAGCACCGGAAAAAAGTTTACTTCGCCCGCTAAATAAAAAAGCAGGACGTAACAATTATGGCCGTATTACAGTTCGTCACAGAGGCGGCGGAAATAGAAGAAAATATCGTATAATAGATTTTAAAAGACGTAAGTTTGATATTCCGGGAAAAGTTTTAACATTAGAGTACGATCCTAACAGATCATCTCATATAGCACTTGTAGAGTATGCTGATGGAGAAAAAAGATATATTATAGCTCCGCAAGGCCTTAAAGTAGGTCAAGAAATCATGGCTGGAGAGCATGCCGATATTAAACTGGGCAATGCTTTAGCGCTTTCAAATATTCCTGTAGGAACATTTATCCATAATGTTGAACTTTATCCCGGAAAAGGTGCACAGCTTGCCAGAGCGGCAGGAAATATGGCGCAGCTAATGGCAAAGGAAGGCAAGATGGCGCTTTTAAGATTGCCGTCCGGTGAACTTAGGAATGTACCGATTGAATGTATGGCATCGATAGGTCAAGTAGGAAACATAGACCACGAAAACGTAAAAATCGGTAAAGCAGGACGTAAGCGTAACATGGGTTGGAGACCAACAGTTCGTGGATCGGTAATGAATCCTTGCGACCATCCTCACGGAGGAGGAGAAGGCAAGTCTCCTATTGGGCGTCCAGGGCCTACTACGCCATGGGGCAAACCGGCACTTGGATATAAAACTAGATCCAAAAAGAATCGTTCAGATAAGTATATTGTTAAACGCAGAAACAGCAAATAATAGGGAAAGGAGTTTGATATAGTGAGCAGGAGTTTAAAAAAAGCACCTTTTGTGCAGCCGGTACTTTTAAAAAGAGTTACAGAACTTAATAAAACCGGCGAAAAGAAAATCTTGAAAACATGGAGTAGGGCGTCAACCATTTTCCCAGAGTTTGTAGGTCACACATTTGCTGTTCACGATGGACGCAAGCATATTCCTGTATATGTTACAGAAGATATGGTGGGACATAAGCTCGGTGAATTTGCTCCTACTAGGACATTTAAAGGTCATGCCGGTTCAAAAACTACTGGTAAAAAATAATAGGTGAAAGGAGTTGTAAAAAATGGAAGCTAAAGCTCATTTAAGGTACGCTCGCATTTCACCTCGGAAGGTTTCTATTGTACTTGATTTAATAAGAAATAAACCTGTGGATTATGCGATGGCGGTGCTTAAGCATGTACCGAAAGCTGCATGTGAGTATCTTGAGAAGTTATTAAAATCAGCTATAGCTAATGCTGTAAATAACAACCAAATGGATATTACACAATTATATGTGTCTGAGTGTTTTGTATGTCCTGGTCCGATTATAAAGAGGATAAGACCTGTATCAAAGGGAAGAGCGTATAGGATTAAAAAAAGGACATCACATGTTACCATAGTTTTAAAAGAGAAAGATCAATAGAAAAGGAGGTTAACTATGGGTCAGAAAGTACATCCAAGTGGATTTCGAGTAGGAGTAATTAAAAATTGGGATTCGCGTTGGTTGGTTAAGAAAAAGGATTTTGCTGATGCTTTAGTAGAGGATTACAAAATTCGTAAATTGCTTATGAAAAAACTTAAAGTTGCAGGAGTTCCGAAAATTGAGATCGAAAGAGACAGTCATAAAATTCGTCTTCATATTCATTGTGCTAAACCTGGAATAGTGATTGGAAAAGGTGGAGCAGAGATAGAAAAGCTGAGAGCTTACTGCAAGACTATTACTGATAAACCGGTGATTATAAATATAGTTGAAGTTAAAAATTCAGATTTGAACGCAAAGTTAGTAGCAGAAGGAATAGCTGCACAACTGGAAAAAAGGGTTTCATTTAGGAGAGCTTTAAAACAGGCTATGGGACGTGCAATGAAATCCGGTGCCAAAGGAATAAAGACTCAAGTTTCCGGAAGATTGGGTGGAGCAGAAATTGCTCGTACAGAACATTATCATGAAGGAACAATTCCTCTTCAGACTATAAGAGCTGATATAGATTATGGGTTTGCGGAAGCGTCTACAACTTATGGAATTATAGGAGTAAAAGTTTGGATTTATAAAGGCGAAATTTTATTAAATTCAGGAAAGCAGGAATCTGTGAAAGGGGGCGGAATAAATGCTGTTGCCAAAAAGGACTAAATATAGAAAAATGCACAGAGGAAGAATGAAAGGTCGTGCAATCAGGGGAAGTAAAGTTTCTCATGGAGATTTTGGACTTCAAGCTTTGGAACCCGCCTGGATTACTTCTAATCAAATAGAAGCTGCACGTGTAGCGATGACAAGGTTTTGTAAGAGAGCAGGTAAAGTTTGGATAAAAATATTCCCGGATAAACCTGTTACTAAAAAACCTGCTGAAACAAGAATGGGTAAAGGAAAGGGTTCGCCGGAATTTTGGGTTTCCGTAGTAAAGCCTGGAAGGATTATGTTTGAAATTGGTGAAGTCCCTGAAGCTACTGCTCGTGAAGCAATGCGCCTGGCAGCTAATAAATTACCTATAAAGTGTAAATTTGTAAGGAAGCAAGAAACGGATGGTGAGGTTTAATGAAAAATTCAGAAATTAAAAAATTGAGTGCACAAGAATTAGTGCTTAAATTGAAAGACCTTAAATCCGAACTTTTCAATCTTAGATTTCAACTTGCTGTTAATCAGTTGGAAAATCCTATGAGAATTAAAGCGGTTAAAAAGGATATTGCAAGAGTTCAAACGTTCCTTCGTGAAAAAGAGCTGGAAAGTAATAAATTGTCTTTAGATAAGAAGGAAACAAGCGGAAGTGCTCCGGCGTAACGGAAGGGGGATGGATTATTTTGATCGAAAGAAATATGAGAAAAGTAAAAATAGGAAAAGTTGTAAGTGACAAAATGGATAAAACCATAGTTGTTACAGTAGAAGACAGTGTAAAACATCCGCTTTATAAAAAAATTGTTAAGCGTACACAAAGATTTAAAGCTCATGATGAATCTAATGAGTGTAAAGTAGGGGATCTTGTAAAAATAATGGAGACCAGACCCTTATCGAAAGAAAAAAGTTGGAGACTTGTAAATATAATAGAAAGAGCTAAATAGCTTAAAAATTAATTTTCTAGCAGTTAGGAGGAGTGATTTGCTGTGATACAACCTCAGACTCGTTTAAAAATTGCTGATAATACTGGAGCAAAAGAAATAATGTGTTTTAGAGTTCTTGGTGGAACCCGTAGAAAATATGCAGCTATTGGCGATATTATAGTAGCTTCAGTCAAAAAAGCATCACCCGGAGGCGTTGTTAAAAAAGGTGATGTAGTTAAAGCGGTAGTAGTGCGTACTAAGTCTAAAGTTCGCAGAGCAGATGGATCTTATATATGTTTTGATGAAAATTCAGCTGTAATAATAAAAGAAGATAAGACTCCGAAAGGAACACGTATTTTTGGACCTGTAGCCAGAGAGCTACGTGATAGAGGTTATCTTAAAATATCGAGTTTAGCCCCGGAGGTTCTCTAAGAGGAGGTGTTAAGTGATGTTTGGAAGAAATAAGGGGAAAACAGCTAAATATACTAAAAATAAAATTCATTTAAAAAGTGGAGATAAAGTTGTAGTTTTGAATGGAAAAGACCGCGGAAAACAAGGAAAAATTATAGCGGTAAGTCCAAAAGAAGGAAAGTTAATTGTTGAGGGAGTCAACTTAGTTTCAAAACATGTTAAGCCCCGCAAAGTGGGTCAGGAAGGGGGCATAGTTAAGACTGAAAGTGCACTTTATGCATGTAAAGTTCAGTTGATATGTCCTCATTGTGGTAAAACTACTCGCATTGCCCATAAATTTATGGAAGATGGTAAGAAAAAGCGGAGCTGTAAAAAGTGCGGCGAAGTGTTATAAGGAGGATATAGATGGCCAGATTAAAAGACTTATACCGAGAGCAGGCAGTACCAAAGTTAATGGAAAAATTTGGGTATAAAAATATAATGGAAGTACCTAAATTAGAAAAAGTGGTAATTAATGTTGGTGCAGGAGAAGCAAGAGATAATTCTAAAATTATAAATTCCATTTTAGACGATCTTGCTATTATTACGGGGCAAAAAGCAGTAGTATGTACTGCTAAGAGGTCAGTTGCAAACTTTAAAGTACGTGAAGGAATGAAAATCGGCGCAAAAGTTACTTTGCGCGGAGAAAAAATGTACGAATTTATTGACAGACTTTTTAACCTAGCACTTCCGCGTGTAAGAGACTTTAGAGGTATAAATCCTAAGTCGTTTGATGGTAGAGGAAATTACAATATGGGAGTAAAAGAGCAGCTAATATTCCCGGAAATTGAGTATGATAAAATCGATAAAATCAGAGGAATGGATATCTCTATTTCCACTACTGCGGATAGTAATGACGAAGCAAGAGAATTACTAAAGTTACTAGGTGCACCATTTGTAAAATAAGGAGGGATTATTGTGGCTAAAACATCGCTGAAGATAAAACAAGCGAGAAAACAGAAGTTCTCTACTCGTGAATATAATCGCTGTAGAATATGCGGCAGGCCGCATGGTTACCTTCGCAGGTTTGGTGTATGCCGTATTTGCTTTAGAGAACTTGCACATAAAGGGGAAATTCCGGGAGTAAGAAAAGCCAGTTGGTAAATAGTTAGCAAAGGAGGTAAATAAGTTATGCAGATAACCGATACGATTGCAGATTTGCTTACTAGAATTCGCAATGCAAGTGCTGCAAAACATGAAACTGTAGAGATACCTACTTCTAATATCAAAAAATCTATAGTTCAGATACTTCTTGATGAAGGATACATCAGAAAGTTCATAGTGACAGAAGATGGTAAGCAAGGTATGATTAAAATTTTTCTTAAATATACAGAAGATAAAAGACCGGTAATTACAGGTCTTAAGAGAGTATCAAAGCCAGGATTAAGAATTTACAGTAATGTAGAAGAAATGCCTAGAGTTATGAAAGGACTTGGAATAGCTTTAATATCTACATCTAAGGGAGTCATGACTGATCGCAGAGCGCGTAAGGAAAATGTGGGCGGCGAAGTTTTGGCATTTATTTGGTAAAACAGAGGAGGGATAGAAATGTCAAGAATAGGGCGTAAACCTATAACGATTCCATCAGGAGTGGAAGTTGGACTTAATAATTCAGAAATAACTGTTAAAGGTCCTAAAGGAACATTAACTCAAATTATTCATCCTAAAATGAAAGTAAGTATAGATGATGGAATTATTAGTGTATTAAGGCCAAATGATCAAAAAGAAAACAGAGCTCTTCATGGCCTTACTCGTTCACTTATTTTTAATATGGTTGAAGGAGTTACCAAAGGGTTTAAAAAAGAGCTTGAAGTAAACGGAGTAGGATATCGTGTACAGAAGCAAGGCTCAAATTTAGTAATGAGTTTAGGATATTCTCACCAAGTTATTGTTCCTGAGATTGAAGGAATTAAATTAGAAGCTCAAGGAAATCGTATTTCAGTAATTGGAATTGACAAGCAAAAAGTGGGACAATGTGCTGCTGAAATACGTGAAAAACGTCCTCCGGAACCTTATAAAGGTAAAGGAATTAAGTATGTGAATGAAGTCATACGTCGTAAAGAGGGAAAAACCGGTAAAAAGTAGTAAAGAGGTGAATAGATATGGTAAACAAGGCAGATAAAAATCAGGCCCGTTTAAGACGTCATAGAAGAGTACGTGGCAAAATTATCGGTACTGCAAGCCGTCCTCGTTTGAATGTATTTCGTTCAAGGAGTAACGTTTATGCTCAAATCATCGATGACATTTCGGGTGTAACTTTGGTTAGTGCTTCTACCTATGAGAAAGATTTTGTCGAATATGGTGGAAATAAAGCAGCAGCATTTAAAGTAGGAAATACTATTGCAAAACGAGCTCTTGAAAAAGGAATTGAGGATGTAGTTTTTGATCGCGGAGGATATTTGTTTCACGGACGTGTAAAGGAATTAGCAGAAGGGGCTCGTCAAGCAGGTCTTAAATTCTAAAATAGAAGGGGGGTAAAAACTTTGGCTAGAATTGATGGTTCAGTTCTCGATTTGAAAGAAAGATTGGTTGCTATTAATAGAGTTTCAAAGACAGTAAAAGGTGGACGCATATTTAAGTTTGCAGCTTTAATGGTTGTAGGCGATGGTAAAGGCGTAGTGGGATTTGGAATTGGAAAATCCGGAGAAGTACCAGACGCTATTAGAAAGGGAATTGAAGACGCGAAGAAAAATTTAATTAAAGTACCATTAAAAGGAAATACTATTCCGCATGAAATTCTTGGATCTTATGGAGCTGGTAGAGTACTTATGAAACCTGCGGCTCCGGGTACTGGAGTTATTGCTGGAGGGCCGGTTCGTGCAGTAGTTGAGTCGGCAGGGATAAAAGATATTAGAACTAAAGCGCTGCGTTCCAATAATCCTTGTAATGTAGTAAGAGCCACAATAGAGGGACTTAAGGGTTTGCGTACAGCAGAACAAGTAGCAGAGTTGCGCGGTAAAGCTCCAAAGGAAATTCTTAGATAAAATTTAAGAGGAGTTTTAATTAAGTTTGATATAATATAGTTAATATGATAAAATAATAATTGGTTCAGGGTTTTGAAAAACAGTGAAGATTTAATACCTTGTTAAACCTAAAGAATATGGAATAAAATAGGGAGGTGACGACAAAATGCAGCTACAAGATTTGGTTTGCCCCCGTGGATCTAGAAAAGCTCCAAAACGTATAGGAAGAGGGCATGGCTCCGGACAAGGAAAAACAGCTGGTAAAGGTCATAAAGGGCAGAATGCACGTTCTGGAGGTGGAGTACGTCCTGGATTTGAAGGCGGACAAATGCCTCTTCAAAGGAGAATACCTAAAAGAGGATTTAACAATATATTTGCTAAAAAAGTTATTTCTGTAAATGTAAAAGACTTAGAAAAATTTGGTAATGGTTCAGTTATAGATGCTAACGAATTAGTAAATATGGGAATTGTAAAGCGCAAATTTGATAAAATTAAAATACTCGGCCATGGAATTCTTACTAAAAACTTAACAGTTAAAGCACAGATGTTTTCAGAATCTGCGATTAGGAAAATTGAATCTGCAGGAGGGAAGGCGGAGGTGATCTAATTGATTAGGACGTTAATAAATTCTTGGAAAGTTAAAGAGTTAAGGCGTAAATTACTATTTACAATAATGATTATAATAGTGTTTCGAATCGGATCTATAATTCCAGTTCCATTTTTGAATGTAGATGCTTTAGCGGGAATGATGGGAAATTTAGGTGAAAGTGGAGCGATTCTTACTTATCTTGATACTCTTTCAGGAGGAGCGTTTGCTCAGGCAACAATTTTTGCTATGTCAGTTTCACCATACATTAACGCTTCAATTGTGATTCAGCTTATGACTGTAGCGCTTCCTTATTTAGAATCGTTGCAAAAAGAAGGCGAAGAAGGTCGTAAGAAAATTACAGCTATTACAAGGTATGTTACAATCATTTTAGCACTTGCTCAAGGGACAGCTTTTTATCTTTATTTAAGAAGTGGTAGCTTTGAAGGTCAATCCATTGTGCGATATACGGATGGAATTGAAGGGATTTTTGTAGCAGTTATTATAGTCCTTTCTTTCACAGCAGGTGCTGCTTTAATGATGTGGCTTGGAGAGCAAATTAATGCTAAAGGCGTTGGAAATGGAGTATCTATTTTAATGTTTGCGGGAATTGTTTCAAGGATGCCTAGTTTAATTGCTCAATTAGTTACTTATTTATCGTGGGCAGCAAGTGAACCAAAGTTTTTTTGGAAGTTCTATATATATGTTCCATTATTTATAATTTTGTTTTTGTTTATGATGTGGATAATTGTATTTATGAATGATGGAGAAAGAAGAATTCCCATTCAGTATGCTCAACGTACTGTAGGGAGAAAGATGTATGCAGGACAAAACACTCACATACCTTTAAAAGTGGGAATAGCAGGTGTAATGCCTATAATATTTGCAACCTCAATATTGGCAATTCCCAACTTTATAAGATTCTTTACAAAGCCTACCGGAATTTGGAAGACTATTCTTGATTCATTTTCCATAAATGGTACAGTATATACTATATGTTATTTCTTCCTTATATTTATTTTCGCATATTTTTATGTAGAAATAACTTATAATCCTATAGAGATGGCTAATAATTTACGCCAAAGTAATGGAGCTATACCGGGAATTCGTCCCGGAAAGCCGACAGCTGACTATTTTGTTAAAGTTCTTTCTAAAGTAACATTTATGGGAGCATTATTTTTAGCGGTTATTGCTTTATTGCCGATAGGTTTTACTAATCTTACTGGTATGCAAAGCCTTTCTATGGGTGGTACTTCAATAATCATAATGGTAGGTGTAGCTTTAGAAACAGTAAAACAATTGGAGTCACAGCTTATGATGCGTCACTACAAAGGATTTCTTGGTTAATCGATAAAAAGATGTCGCCGGGAAATTTGTCCGGCGATGTCAATAATTTGTGTATAGTAATACTAAAGCTTAATTTAACAAAATTATTAAAAGTGCTTTAAAATAGAGAATGCTTTATTTAGTTTATTAAGTAATGCAATAAATTTTAAACGTTGAAAAGCAGTAGTGAGCAACAGATTTTAGCGTTGGTTCTTATTTAAATGAAGTAAGTTTGTTAATCAATTTAAAAAAGACTAAGATATTAATAAATTCACAATTTACTCCTAAAAGTTAAGATAAAATGTGAATTTATGATGGTTGAACTTGTAAATAAGTACAGTTAAAACAGTTAGAAAAGCATAAAAAGGGAGTTCGGTACGATGAATATAATACTTTTAGGAGCCCCGGGTGCTGGTAAAGGGACACAAGCTGAAATAATTTCTGAATTACTTAAAATTCCTACTATTTCTACTGGAGATATTATAAGGGAAGCTTTAAAAAATGGTACTGAAATGGGACTAAAAGCTAAATCTTTTATTGATAAGGGGCATTTAGTACCAGATGAAGTAGTTATAGGGATTGTAACGCAGAGATTAAATCAAGATGACTGTAAAAGTGGATTTATTCTAGATGGTTTTCCTAGAACGGTTGCTCAAGCTGAGGCGTTAGATAATTCGGATGTAAAAATTGATTACGTCATTGATATAGAGGTTGATGATGAATTAATTTATAAAAGGATGTCGGGACGTCGCATCTGTGAAAAATGTAATAAAACTTTTAATATCAACACAGACAAGAAACCGAAAGTTGAAGGAAAATGTGATTTTTGTGCAGGTGCCCTTATTCAACGTATGGATGACAATGCAGATACTGTAAAAGAGAGGTTAAAGGTGTATTATAATCAAACTCATGTTCTTAAAGAATATTACGATAAAAGAGGAATAAGAGTTGCTATAGATGGTACTAAGCCTCTTAAGGAAATTACAGCAGATGTGTTAAAAGTGTTAAGAGTTGAAATATGATAGTATTGAAAACCAATAAAGAATTGATTTTAATGAGGGAAGCGGGGAAAATTGCTGCCCGAGCTCTTGAGCTTGCCGGTAAAGCAGTTGAACCTGGTGTTACAACTCAAGAAATAAATAATATTGTACACAAGTTTATAATTTCGCAAGGGGCAGCTCCTTCATTTCTAAATTATAATGGTTTTCCTGCAAGCTGTTGTATTTCTTTAAATAATGAAGTCATCCATGGTATACCTAGTTCTAATCGTAAAGTAAGAAGCGGAGATATAGTAAGCATAGACGTAGGAGCATATATAAATGGATTTCATGGTGATAATGCTTGGACTTTTCCTTGTGGAGATATATTACCTGAATATTCTAGTTTATTAAATGCAACACGTGATAGCTTATTTGAAGCAATAAAAATAGCAAAGCCTGGCAATCGCATAGGAGATATAGGAAATACGGTAGAAGGGTATATTAAATCACGTGGTTACTCGGTGGTACGCGATTTTGTAGGTCATGGAGTAGGCACGCAGTTACATGAAGAACCTTCAGTTCCTAATTTTGGACGTGAAGGGCATGGAGCGCGTTTAAGTCTAGGTATGACTATAGCTATAGAACCTATGGTTAACTTAGGGACTGGCGATGTTAAAGTGCTGGAAGACAACTGGACTACAGTTACGGCCGATGGTAAATTTTCTGCACATTTTGAACATACTGTTGCAATTACTCCTGAGGGAGCAGTTATATTAACGGATCCTAAGTGAGGCGGTTAGTTAATGGAATTAAGAAAAGGGATGGTTGTCCGTTCTATTGCAGGGCATGACAAAGGATATTTTCAGGTAATTATGAATGAATCAAACGGATATGTGTTTTTGTGTGACGGAAAAAGTCATCCTCTTAATAAGTTAAAGAAGAAGAAGCTTATTCATGTAAGACTTACTAATACTGTTATTAAAGAAGATATGTTAACTACTGATAAATCTATAAGATTAGTTTTAAAACCGTTTTCAGAGTCTATAAGGAATAACAATTGCAAAGTTTCAAAGTGTGAATAATTTAATTTGATTTTTAGATGCAAGCTAAAAAATTAAATTTACGATATAATTAGATTTTAGTAGCTTAAACTAAGCGTTTTCCACTTTCTGCTGAATAATAATGTAGGATGAAAACCTTAGAGATTTTAAAGCAAAGGTGGTGGAGTAGGCGTATAATTTTTTAAATGTTAAAAAGTATTTAGCATTTTTGTGAATTAACGCTTTTGAGATATGTCTAAGGATGATGTCATAGAGCTTAATGGTAAGGTTACAGAAGTACTTCCTAATGCAATGTTTAAAGTAGAACTTCAAAACGGAAAAGAAATATTAGCTCATATATCCGGTAAGCTTAGAATGAACTATATTCGAATTTTACAAGGAGATAATGTTACAGTTGAAATATCTCCTTATGATTTAACTCGTGGGAGGGTCACATGGAGATCCAAAAATAGTGATAAATCATTTAAGAGTAAGAATTTTGAAGAAAGTACTAATTTTGATGAAGAAAATATAGATTTTAGTGCTAAGAAGTAGTAAGAAATAGGGGAGGGAATATTGTGAAAGTAAGACCTTCTGTTAAGAAGCAATGCGATAAGTGCAAAATAATAAAAAGACATGGTAAAATTATGGTTATATGTGAAAATCCAAAACATAAGCAAAGACAAGGTTAATTAAAATTAAGACATGGAGGTGTAATTATAGATGGCCCGTATATCAGGCATAGACTTACCAAGAGATAAAAGAGTAGAAGTCGGACTTACCTACATTTTTGGAATTGGAAGAACAAGCGCAAAGGAAATAATTAAAAAAACTGGTGTAAATCCCGATACTCGCGTTAGAGATTTGACTGAAGATGACATATCTAAAATTAGAAGCTGTATAGATAAAGACTATAAGGTAGAAGGTGATTTAAGAAGTGAAATAGCTTTTGATATTAAAAGGTTAATAGAAATTGGATGCTATAGAGGAGTTCGCCATAGAAAGGGATTGCCGGTAAGAGGTCAAAGATCTAAAACAAACGCCAGAACAAGAAAAGGACCTAAAAAAACAATGGCAAATAAGAAAGGTTAAATAGCGAAGGAGGAATATTTTAATGGCAGTACAGTCAGGTGCCAAAAAACCTATAACACGTAAGCGTCGTGACAGAAAAAACGTTGAACGTGGAGCGGCTCATATTCAGTCTACATTTAACAATACTATTGTTACTATTACAGATATTCAAGGGAATTCATTATCATGGGCAAGTGCAGGAGGATTAGGTTTTAAAGGATCTAAAAAATCGACTCCTTTTGCTGCTCAAGCGGCAGCGGATGTAGCAGCTAAATCTGCTATGGAGCATGGTTTAAAGTCAGTAGAAGTTTATGTAAAGGGGCCTGGGTCAGGGCGTGAAGCAGCAATTCGTGCACTTCAAGCAGCAGGATTAGAAGTAAACATGATAAAGGATGTCACTCCGATTCCGCATAATGGATGTCGTCCACCAAAAAGAAGACGTGTTTAATATAAAATTGATATAGGAGGTGTAATAAATAAAATGGCAAGATATACTGGAGCTGTGTGCAGACTCTGCCGCAGAGAAGGACAAAAGCTTTTCCTAAAAGGAGAAAGATGTTATACAGGAAAATGCTCAATTTCGCGTCGCCCTTATGCACCCGGTCAGCATGGGCAAGGTAGAAAAAAATCATCGGAGTATGGTTTACAACTTCGTGCTAAGCAGAAAGCAAGACGTTATTATGGAGTTCTTGAGCATCAATTTTCTCACTATTTTGATTTAGCTACTAAGATAAAAGAAGGAAAAACAGGTGAAAATCTTCTCGCTATTTTGGAATCAAGACTTGATAATATAATTTACCGATTAGGATGGGCAAGTTCACGCCCAGAAGCAAGACAACTGGTAGTTCATAAGCATTTTACAGTAAATGGTAAAAAGGTAAATGTTCCTTCAATTTTAATTAAAGATGGAGATATTATATCCTTGAATGAAAAGTCCAAAAGCAGCATTAAATTTAAATCTATTATTGAAGCCGGTAGTACTCGTCCAATACCAAAGTGGTTGGAGTTAGATATGAATAAACTTGAAGCTAAGAAAATTGCTTTTCCATCTAGAGAAGATATTGATTTAGACGTTGAGGAAACCTTAATTGTCGAATTGTACTCCAAATAATATCGTGTTAATTTACCATAAGCGCGATGTACATTTTTTAAGAGGTACTTCAGATACCTCAGTTTTTTGGAGAATGTTGAGGAGGATTTGATGATTGAGATAGAAAAGCCTAAGATTAGCGTAGCAGAAATTTCCGAAGATGGTACCTACGGCAAGTTTTTGGTTGAACCTCTTGAAAGAGGATTTGGACATACATTGGGAAACAGTTTAAGAAGAGTATTATTATCTTCTTTACCGGGAGTGGCAGCAAAATCTATAAAAATAGATGGAGTGCTTCATGAGTTTTCTACTATTCCTGGCGTTAAAGAAGACGTTACAGAAATAGTATTAAATATAAAAGGACTTTTAGCTCGTTTAAATTGCTGTGAAGAAAAGACTGTTGAAATAAATGCAGTAGGGCCTTGTGAAGTTACAGCGGGAACTATAATTCATGATAGTGAAGTTGAGATTTTAAATCCTGATTGGCATATAGCGACTTTAGGCCCAGGGGCTAAATTGCAGATGGAAATTGTACTTGATAGAGGAAGAGGATATGTTTCTGCAGAAAGGAATAAATCATTTAAAGAAAATGTTATTGGAGTTTTACCAATAGATTCTATATATACTCCTGTTTTGAAAGTGAATTATTTCGTAGAAAACACTCGTGTAGGGCAGATAACTGATTACGACAAACTATCTATTGAGGTTTGGACAAATGGAGTAGTTTTGGCCGAAGAAGCAGTTTCTATAGCAGCTAAAATACTTATAGAGCATTTTAATTTATTTTTCGGCCTTTCTGAAGTAGCTGAAAAAACTAATGTTATGGTTGAACCTTCAAAACATAAAGTAACCCGAGACTTGGATGTAAGTATAGACGAGCTTGAACTTTCAGTAAGATCGTATAATTGTCTAAAAAGAGCAGGGATTAGTACTGTTAGAGACTTAACATCGAGAACTGAAGATGAAATGATGAAAGTTCGGAATTTAGGGCGTAAATCTTTAGATGAAGTTATTGAAAAATTGCAAGTATTAGGATTAAATCTTTGTAAATCTGATCAATAGTAAAAGACTGTCTGAAGGGAGGAGAATATAAAGATGTCCAAAAAAAGAAAATTAGGAAGAGCTACAGCGCATAGATTAGCTATGCTTCGAGCGCTTGTTACATTTCTTTTAGAAAATGGAAGGATTGAAACTACAGTTACACGAGCAAAAGAAGTACGAGGTTTAGCAGAGAAAATAATAACCATTGCTAAAATTAATAATCTGCATAATAAGCGTATGGTATTTTCTTTTGTAACTAAAAAAGAAGTAACTAGAAAACTGTTTGATGAAATTGCTCCTAAGTACTTAGATAAAAATGGTGGCTATACAAGAATTACAAAATTAGGTCCTAGACGTGGAGACGCAGCTGAAATGGCTATCTTGGAGTTAATATAATTAAACTGAAGAAATTTATTTCGTTCATGCTCGGTTAATTATTTATCATTACTTGAGTCATGGACGAAATTATGTATTAATGCGTAGTGCAGGAAGGTAGGAAATAGGATTTAAAAAATTTATCTTTAATATGGTAAATTTTATATAAATCCGAATAAATATGGATTTAATGTTGTTTGTAGCAGCAGGTTCGATAATATCACTCGTATTTGCCTGGATTATGTTTAGTAGAGTAAAAAGTCAACCAGAAGGTACTCAAAAGATGATAAATATAGCAAACGCTATAAGAAAAGGTGCAGATGCATATTTAAAGCGTCAATATAAAGGTGTAGGATTATTTTTTGGAATTGTTTTTGTAGTGCTTTTTGTACTCTCATTTTTAGGATATTTAAATCATTTTGTTCCCTTTGCTTTTTTAACTGGAGGCTTTTTTTCCGCCCTTTCGGGATTTATTGGTATGAAAACTGCAACTATGGCAAATGATCGTACAGCGTGTGCAGCTCAAAAGAGCTTAAATCAAGGATTAAGAGTAGCGTTTTCGGCAGGATCGGTAATGGGATTTGTAGTTGTGGGGCTTGGTTTATTAGATTTATCTATATGGTATTTCTTTCTTAGGTATTGGTATAGTAATATAGAAGTTATAACTAGCGAATCATTAATGATTCAAAATATTACTTCCAACATGTTAACTTTTGGAATGGGAGCGTCATGCATGGCTCTTTTTGCAAGAGTTGGAGGAGGAATCTTTACTAAGGCAGCTGACGTAGGTGCAGACTTGGTAGGAAAGGTAGAAGCAGGAATTCCTGAAGACGACCCAAGGAATCCGGCAGTAATAGCAGACAATGTGGGAGATAACGTTGGAGACGTTGCTGGAATGGGAGCAGACTTATATGAATCATATGTTGGTTCAATAGTTTCTACGAGTGCTTTAGCAGTTAGTGCAGGCCTCGGAATGAAAGGTATGGCTGTTCCAATGTTATTAGCGGCGTTAGGGGTTATAGCGTCGATTATAGGCACGTTTTTTGTTAAAACTCAAGAAAATGCGACACAAAAAATGCTTTTAAAATCTCTTAGAGTCGGAACGTATATAAGTGCGGTATTAATAGCGATAATTTCATACTTTGTTATAAGATATCTTTTGTCAGAATATATAGGCGTATTTTATGGAGTAATTGCAGGGTTAGTAGCGGGTGCGCTTATAGGATTTACTACGGAGTATTATACTTCTGATACATATAATCCTACGAAAGCTCTTTCTAAAACTTCTTCTACAGGTCCGGCGACCGTTATTATAGGCGGACTTTCTTTAGGAATGATTTCAACTGTTTGGCCTGTAATTATAGTGAGTACTACAGTACTTGTAAGTTTCTTTGCATGTGGAGGAAATGTTGATACAGTTTTGAGCTTTAATAGAGGACTTTATGGAATCGGAGTTGCAGCTGTCAGTATGCTTTCAACTTTAGGAATAACTTTAGCTACAGACGCATATGGTCCTATAGCTGACAATGCAGGTGGAATAGCAGAGATGTCAGGGCTTGGAGAGGAAGTGCGTGAAAGAACTGATGCACTTGATTCTCTTGGAAATACTACGGCAGCTACAGGTAAAGGTTTTGCGATAGGTTCTGCGGCTCTTACGGCTTTAGCATTAATTGCGGCATATATTTCTGAAATTAAGACTTTATCTCCGTCTATAAATTTCAATTTGAATATTACTAATCCGCCAGTACTTGTAGGGTTGTTTATCGGAGCGATGATTCCATTTTTATTTGCAGCTTTAACTATGGAAGCCGTAGGTAAAGCTGCACAAAGTATAGTTCATGAAGTAAGGCGTCAGTTTAAGAGTATAAAAGGCCTTTTAGAAGGAACAGCTGAACCTAATTATGAGTCTTGTGTAGACTTGTGTACTCGTTCTTCGCAGCAATTAATGATTTTACCAGCTATTTTAGCGGTAGTTGTTCCTGTATTGGTTGGGCTTATTTTAGGAGTAAACGGAGTAGCAGGATTTTTAGCAGGTACAACTATTACTGGATTTGCTTTAGCAATTATGATGGCTAATTCAGGCGGTGCATGGGATAATGCTAAAAAGCATATAGAAGCTGGAAATCTTGGAGGAAAAGGTTCTGAATGTCATAAAGCTGCAGTAGTAGGAGATACAGTAGGAGATCCGTTTAAAGATACTTCGGGTCCAGCAATAAACATTCTTATCAAGCTTACTTCTATGGTTGCAATAGTTTTTGCGGGTCTTACAATTGCTTTTCATCTTTTTTAATTAAATTCAGAGAATATAAATATGCTTTAAAAGTAGTTTTAATAAAATGAATTTATATTTATAATTCAAAGTTTTTTAAGAGATGAATAAGTTTAAAAATGAGTTGACCTACTTTTGAAAGTATGCTAAAATCAAAGCATACTTCTAAAAAATAGACTGTTTATTACTTAAATTTTGCGCGTCGAGTCTAGATTTTAATAATATTCTTAAATTAAGGGTTAATTTAAGGGGTAAAGTCAAGATGGAAAGATATTTAAGTGGGAATAGCGTAAAATATTTTTAGGGAAGTTCAGTAAGTGATACTTTTAATTAGTTGGTTTAATTATCATAAATGAGTAATACTAAATATAGAGCTTTTATGATTTTTTATAAGCTACATTGATGGATCTACTTACCCCCTTCTTTGGATTTTAGTTCTGAAGACGATGTCAGTTTTAGCTTACATGAAGGGTAAATTTTAGAGAGGTGTTAAATAGTATGTTATTAAAAGAAGAGAAAACGCTAATAATTGGTGGGCATGCGCGTCACGAAGGAGATACAGGTTCTCCGGAAGTTCAGATTGCTCTTTTAACCAAAAGAATTAATGATCTTACTGAACATTTGAAAATTCATAAAAAAGATCATCATTCTCGTCGTGGGCTTTTAATTATGGTTGGAAGAAGGAGAAATTTATTAAATTATCTTTCTAAAATGGATATTGAAAGATATAGAGCTCTTATTGAAAAGCTTGGTATCCGTAAATAACTTTTAAATTTCGAACAACTAAGTTATGCAGGTGACTAAAATATGGTTGCCTGCTTATTATAGTACTCATTTAGTTAATAATTTAGATTGCTATTACCAAAGAATCATTTAAATTCACTTAAAGAATTATTTTGGAGGCCAGTAAATGTTCAAAGATTATAGAGTTTTTAAAACCCAAATTGCAGGTAGAACCTTAGAAGTCGAAACAGGAAAATTTGCGCAGCTAGCAAATGGATCCTGCATGGTAAAATATGGAGAAACTACTGTTCATGTAGCAGTTACAGCATCAGAAAAGCCGAGAGAAGGAATAGATTTTTTTCCACTTTCAGTAGATTTTGAAGAAAGACTTTATTCAGTAGGTAAGATTCCCGGTTCTTTTTCAAAGAGAGAAGGAAGGCCTTCTGAAAAAGCTATTCTTGCCTCCAGAGTAATTGATAGGCCAATTAGGCCACTTTTTCCTAAAGATATGCGTAATGATGTATCGGTTAATTGCACAGTTATGTCAGTAGATGAAGATTGCTCACCTGAAATTACCGCTATGATTGGTACTTCCATAGCTTTATCTATTTCAGATATTCCTTGGAATGGACCTATTTCAGGAAGTATTGCGGGACTTATAGATAATGAGATAATAATAAATCCTACTGCTAAGCAGCGTAGTCAATCTGAACTTTCACTCACTGTTGCTTCGACTGAAAATTTTATATCTATGATAGAAGCAGGAGCAAATGAAGTTGCAGATGAAAAGGTTTACGAAGCTATTTTAAAAGCTCATGATGTTAATAAAGAAGTTATAAAGTTTATAAATGAAATAAGCTCCGAGGTAGGTAAAGTCAAATTTTCATATGATAGTTTTGAACTTTCGTCAGAAATGTATGAAGACGTAAAAAAATATATTGAAGAAGACTTAAAAATAGCTTTATATACTAATGATAAAAAAGTTCGTGAAGAAAGAATGGCTCCTATTTATAAAAAAGTGCATGAGAAATATGACAGCATTTACCCAAATGGCGAAAATAATCTTAACGAATGTATATATAAAGTTCAAAAGCATATAGTACGACGGTGGTTACTAGACGAGCAAAAAAGAGTAGACGGACGAGCTATGGATGAAATAAGGCCATTAAGCGCAGAAGTAGGATTAATACCAAAAGTTCACGGATCCGGATTATTTAATAGAGGACAAACTCAAGTTTTAACCATATTGACTCTTGGGTCTATTAGTGACCAACAAACGCTCGACGGAATAGACTCTGAAGAATTTAAGAGATATATGCATCATTATAATTTTCCGCCATATTCAGTAGGAGAAGCAAAGCCCGGCAGAGGGCCAGGGAGAAGAGAAATCGGTCATGGAGCACTTGCAGAAAGAGCTTTATTACCTGTTATTCCTTCGGTTGAGGAATTTCCTTATGCATTAAGATTGGTTTCCGAGGTTCTTTCTTCGAATGGATCTACTTCACAAGCTTCGGTTTGTGGGTCAACTCTAGCACTTATGGACGGAGGAGTGCCTATAAAAGCTCCTGTGGCAGGAATTTCGTGCGGCCTCGTAACGGAAGGCGATAAGTGGATGACTATGATAGATATCCAAGGCTTGGAAGATTTTTTTGGAGATATGGATTTTAAAGTTGCTGGTACGCATAAAGGTATTACTGCTATTCAAATGGATATTAAAATACAAGGTTTAACTAAAGAAATAATAAAAGAAGCGTTAGAAAAAACATGTAAGGCTCGAAAATATATAATTGATGAAATTATTTTAAAAACGATCCCAAAATCAAGGAGTTCTTTGTCTGAACATGCACCAAAAGTAGTTTCAATTAATATTCCTTTGGATAAAATTCGTGACGTCATAGGATCAGGAGGTAAAGTAGTACAGAAGATTTGTTCAGATTTTAATGTTAAAGTTGACATAGAAGAGAGCGGAAAAATATTTGTTTTAGGTTCAGATATAAATAATTGTGAGAAAGCTTTGGAATTTATAAAAAATCTTATTATTGATCCGGAAGTAGGCAGCGTGTATATAGGTAAGGTAGTGCGGATAACTGATTTTGGAGCGTTTATAGAATTTGCGTCCGGTAAAGAAGGTCTTTGTCATATTTCTCAAATATCTGACAAAAGAATAGATAAGGTAAGCGATATTTTATCTGTAGGACAAGAGGTTAGGGTAAAAATTATCGAAATAGATCGTAAAGGAAGGATTAATCTTTCTCTAAAAAATACTTAATTGGAGGAGCAAATGAAAGTTAATAAAATAATTGTTATTTGCGGAGTTTTGAGCTTAATTTTTGCGTTTTCCACATATTCTTATTTTTATAACAGTAAGGAAATAAGTAATCCTAAAGTTTCGATTGTTATTCCAGTTTACAATACAGAGAAATATCTTGATAAATGCTTAGATAGCGTTGAAAATCAAACATTAAAGGAAATTGAAATAATTTGTGTTAATGATGAATCTACTGATAGTTCTGTAAAAGTTTTAAAAAAACATAGAAGTAAAGATCCGAGAATAAGGATAATAAATCAAAGGCATAGCGGACTCTCCGCCGCTAGGAATACAGGAATTAATGCGGCACGGGGAGAATATATAGCTTTTCTGGATTCTGATGATATGATGTTACCGAAAGCGTATGAGTGCATTTATAACAGTGCTAAAGAGCATGATGCGGAGGTAATAGAGTTTAAGTCTTTCAATTTTACTGATGGAGAAAGTGTAGATTTTAACGAATTTTCATGTGATGAATTAGATAAGATAGTGGTGCAGCGAGAAATTAATGATAATCCTTTTATTACTTTAAGTCTTAATGATAATAACGTTTGGGATAAAGTTTGGAAAAATTCCTTCATTAAAGAGAATGGATTAAAATTTAAAGAAGGCTTACCATCAGGTGAAGATTATTTATTTGATTGGTTAGCATTTCCTTTAGTCTGTAAGGGAGTTAAAAGTAACAATATATTTTATATATATAGGATGAAAAGACCAGGTTCCATAGTTTCCACTTCTAATACTGTAAGTGTTTTAAACTCCAACCTCATTATTATAGAAGAAATTTTTAATAACCATGATAGATTTAATTTTCCGGGTGGAGAGGAATGGACGTTAAATGCCTTGTTTAGAGTATTTTATAATAGGATAACTAATGAATTGGAAAATCAAGATGATAAAATACATTTTTCTGAAAAAGTACTAGGGCTATTAGACGATTATTTAGAAAAGTATAAGATTAATCTTTCAATAGAACATCAAAAAAAGATTGATATATTAAGATCGATTGCAAATGGAAATGAGTTATAAGTCTTAGGAGTGAATAATCTACATATGGATCAAGAACAAAAAATCAGAAATTTCAGTATTATAGCTCATATAGATCATGGGAAGTCTACTCTTGCGGATAGGATTTTGGAGCTTACCAATTCTGTCTCTGCAAGAGAAATGGAAAGTCAACTCTTAGACAATATGGATCTTGAGAGAGAACGTGGAATAACCATAAAGTCTCATGCAGTAAGTTTATATTATAGAGCAGAGGATGGATTGGAGTATCTTTTCAATCTTATTGATACTCCGGGTCATGTCGATTTTAACTACGAAGTTTCCAGGTCATTGGCAGCCTGCGAAGGAGCAATACTTGTAGTTGATGCGTCGCAAGGAATAGAAGCGCAGACGCTTGCAAACACATATCTTGCCCTTGATGCAGGATTAGAAATAATACCAGTAATAAATAAAGTAGATTTACCAAGTGCAGATCCTGAAAGAGTAAGTAAGGAGATTGAGGAGATAATTGGAATTCCTGCAGAGGATGCTCCCAGGATTTCTGCTAAGACTGGGCAAAATGTTAAAGAAGTTTTAGAAAGTATAGTAAAGAACGTTCCGCCTCCAAAAGGCGAAGTTGACGCTCCGCTTAGAGCTCTTATATTTGATTCTTATTACGACGCTTATAAAGGAGTAATAGTATACGTCCGGATAATGGACGGATCAGTTAAAGTAGGCGATAAAATTAAATTTATGGCTAATGGTGAATGTTTTACTGTTACAGAATGCGGACTATCAAAGGCAACTATCTTAGATCCGACTGGAAAATTAAAAGCGGGAGAAGTAGGATACATTGCAGCATCAATAAAAGCTGTTAGTATGGCGCATGTAGGGGATACTATAACTCTTGAAGCTAATCCAGCCAAGGAACCTCTTCCGGGGTACAGAGACGTTAATCCTATGGTGTTTTGTGGAATTTATTCTTTAGATGGTTCAAAGTATTCTGACTTAAAGGATGCACTTGAAAAGCTGAAATTAAATGACGCTTCACTTTCATATGAACCGGAAACTTCGGGGGCATTAGGATTTGGATTTAGATGTGGATTTTTAGGTCTTCTTCATATGGAAATTATTCAAGAGCGTTTGGAAAGAGAATATAGTCTTGACCTGATAACTACAGCACCGAGCGTAGTTTACAAAATATTTCTTACTGATGGGACAGTATTATTTGTGGATAATCCTGCAAATTATCCTTCGCCTTCAAATATTCAGTCTTGTGAGGAACCGATTGCCGATGCTCATATTTACTCACCGTCTGGATACGTAGGATGTATTATGGAGCTTTGCCAAGACAGAAGAGGAACATTTATAGACATGAAATACCTTGATACTGAAAGGGTTGACATTCACTATAAATTGCCGCTTAATGAAATAGTATATGATTTTTTTGATTCATTGAAATCAAAAACCAAAGGTTATGCTTCGTTTGATTATGAATTATCCGGGTATCAGGTGTCTGATTTAGTAAAACTGGATATTATGCTTAATGGGAATGTAGTGGATGCGTTATCTTTTATAATTCATCGGGAGAAAGCATATCATAGAGCTAGAAAAATGGTTGAAAAATTAAAAGAAAAGATACCTCGTCAACTTTTTGAAGTGCCGATTCAAGCGTGTATAGGAGGAAAGATAATAGCGAGAGAAACGGTTAAAGCAATGCGTAAGGATGTGCTTTCGAAATGTTATGGCGGGGATATTACGCGCAAGAAAAAACGTCTTGAAAAGCAAAAAGAGGGTAAGAAACGCATGCGGCAGCTTGGAAATGTAGAAATACCACAAGATGCTTTTATGTCAGTTTTGAAGCTTGAAGAGGATTAAGAATTTATTTTTAGAAAGAGATGAATTTTTTTGTCTGATGATAGTTTAGGACTATATATTCACATTCCATTTTGTAAAAGTAAATGTCCATATTGCGGTTTTTATTCATTAGAAAGCGATGAAGAAATTAAAGAATTGTACATTCAAAAAGTATGTAGTGAGATAAGAAAATGGGGGAATATTTTAAATAAACCTGTAGATACCATATATTTTGGCGGAGGAACTCCAAGCTTATTAAAGTCGGATAAAATAGTAGATATTTTAAGATCTGTTAATGAAAGCTTTCGTATTATAGACCCGGAAATTACTATGGAAGTAAATCCGGCGGATTATAAATCAGTAGATTTTAAGAAATTAAAATTTGCAGGAGTCAATCGTATATCAATAGGTGTACAATCCTTGGATGACAATGAGCTTAAAATTTTAGGAAGACGTCATAATGCTAATGACGTTTTTTCTACTTATGAATGTGTAAAAAAATCAGGAATAAGCAATATATCTGTCGATTTTATAGTTGGTGCTCCCGGGCAACGATTTGAAAGCTTGGATAAAATAGTCGATTTTTGCGGGGAAAATAATGTTTCGCATGTTTCGATTTATTTGCTTAAAGTAGAAGAAAATACTCCTTATTATTATAACAAGTCGTCACTTAATTTCCTTTCGGATGATATGTGTAGTGATTTTTACCTTTATATTTCTGACAAAATGGAATATATAGGATATAATCATTATGAAATATCTAATTTTGCTGTTTCGGGCAAAGAAAGTAAGCATAATTTAAAATATTGGAATTTAGAAGACTATTTGGGAATAGGGCCTTCTTCACATTCATTAATAAAAAATGAAAGATTTTATTATGAAAGCAATATACATGAATTTAATGATAAAGGTCGGATCATAAGAGAAGGAGTTGGAGGAACTGAGGAAGAATATATAATGTTAAAGCTCAGACTTTCGGAAGGAATTAAATTTAACCAGTACGAAAAAAAGTTTGGAAGATCGTTTCCTAAAATATACTTTGAAAAAATCAGTAAGTATGAAACTTTGGGTTTAGTAAAGTTTAATATAAATGTCATAAAATTAACCAAAAAAGGATTTTTATTGTCGAATAAGATAATATCTGATCTGATTATTTGAATAATTAAAAAAATTGAAAAATTATTAAAAAAAATTCTTGACATTTCATTTAGCATGGTATATACTAATAACATGATTAATTTAGGTTGTGAAGATGGCGGCATAGCTCAGTTGGCTAGAGCATTCGGTTCATACCCGAAGTGTCGATGGTTCGAGTCCATCTGTCGCTACCATGTATTAAATATGGCCCGGTGGTCAAGCGGTTAAGACACCGCCCTTTCACGGCGGTAACACGAGTTCGATTCTCGTCCGGGTCACCAAATTTTGAAAGTGTTTGTTGATAATGGTGTATAAATTAAAAATTATTAGTAATAGGCAGATGCCTTTTCTTCAGTACATCACTTTGGGAGTTAAGAAAGCGGAATGTCGGATTGCTACTGATTACATTAAGAATTTCAAGATTGGTAGGAATCTGATTTTATTTTCTAATTTTGAATCAGTTTTATGTAAAATAATTTATTTAAATTTTTACGACAGTTTTGAAGATATGCTCGATAATGAAGGCGTAAATAGAATGGTACCTTTTGTAAAAGATACTGTGGAGGCCTTGAAAGTTTATAATAGTTTTCCTGGCTCAGAAAGAGTAAAAAGTCTAGGTTGTTGTGCCATAGGGGTAAGTCCTTTGAAAAGCAAACTTAAATTTACCATTTAGGGGTGATTACTTTGTCTTTTCCTACTCAACAAGAAAAAATTTTATATAAAGCCAAAATTAGTAAGGTTCACTTAATTGTTCATTCTATAATATCTATATTTTTAGCTGTATTTATTTGGGTTATAGCAGGTAATTTCTTTTATGGTTTAAGTTCAAAAATAGGGATGTATATAGTTTTTTTGATTGAAATTCCTGTTTTTATAATTTGTATGATACGTGTATTTAAAACTAATTTATATATCACTAATAAAAAAGTTTTGTATCAAAAAGGATTAATAAATGTTGTTGAGCCTAATATTCTTTTAGATAAAATAAGTAGTGTTTCAATTCGATATAGTTTTTTTAGGTAAAATTTTTAATTATGGTCCAATAGTTATTGGAAGTTATTCAATTTATCAGGAATTTTTTTATATTTCTCATCCGGAGGAATTTAAAGAATTATTGTTAAATGAATTAAATAGATAGTGTTCAGCTTAGATATTTGCACGGACGCATAGCTCAGTTGGTTAGAGCGTTCGCTTCACACGCGAGAGGTCAAGGGTTCGAGTCCCTTTGTGTCTACCAAACTTTTGGCTTAATAACTTTTAATTTTGTGTAAGATAATATTCATTTTATTTAGTAATTTAATTTTTTGATTGTTAATTTTATTATCAAATCTATAGTGAAAATAAAGTTAAAGTTTTATACTTTAACTAAATTTAGGAGTGAATATATTGTATTTTTTTGAGCTGGGTTTAGATGAAAAATATTTCAGCTTTATAAAAAATGGTACTAAAAGAGTAGAAATTAGATTGTATAAAGAAAAGTTTAAAAGTTTAAAACTCGGTGATGTCATATTTTTTTTTAAAGAACCATATCGAGATGAAATGATTAAGGTTAAAGTGAAAAAAATACTTACTTATTCTGATTTTGATCATTTAATTAAAAATTTTAATATTAATTTATTAGCTGATGCTTCTGTAACACCGGAAAAATTACTCAAAGATTTAAATCACTTTTATCCAAAAGATATTCAGAAACAATTTGAAGCTTTAGCTATATATTTTGATTTAATAAAAGAAAAGGAGCAATAAGTACTTGAAAAGTTCTAAATTAGTGTTTGTTAGTACGTGTATTTTACTTTCTAGTGTATGCTTTCTCAATTTTGAAAGAAAAGTTTACTCTTCAGAGTTTAATGTAGTTTGTAAAGAAAATGAAAATAAAGAGAAATTCGAAATAGAGAATTTAAGTCATTTTATTAATTTATATTCTGACAAGGAATATAATGATTTAGTCCAAGAAATTTATTCTATTACAGACTTTATATGTCAAGATTATCCTAATCATAAAAACTGGTTTTTTGAAAAGCATTTACCGGAAGTAGGAACTGGATTAAGGGAAGTCTTTTTTGTAAGAAGTGAATTTGATTCTGTTGTTGCTGTTTGCTTTGTAAAAAATTCAGACATAGAAAAGAAGATTTGTACATTGTATGTTTCGCCGGAGTTTGAAAAGCGAGGCATAGGAACGCAGTTAATTGATAGAGCTATAGAGCTTTTAGGAACTACAACTCCTTTAATCACTTTTGCAGAATATAAGAAAGCAGCGTTTGAAAGCATTATTAGAAAGTATGGATGGGAATTAACGGAAGAGATAATAGGCTGCTATAATGACGAGCATACTGAACTGGTTTACAATGGACATTTAAATAAATAGGAGTTTAAAATATTTAATTTAAAATAAGAACTATATTTGTATTAATCTAGACTATACAGTCTGGATTTTTTTGTTATAGATTTAATTTTAAGATTGAAGTCTATGCGAAGAAACAAGTTACAAAATTATTAATTTTTATGATTAAAATTGATCCTATGGGCAAAAATACTTTTATCGGATAAATTTATATTGGAGGGTGAAAACAAATGGACGTAAGAAGAGGAGATATATTTTACGCCGATTTAAGTCCTGTTGTAGGATCGGAACAAGGAGGAGTACGCCCTGTTCTTATAGTACAAAATGATGTAGGCAATAAACATAGTCCTACAGTAATTGCTGCAGCGATAACCAGTCAAGATACTAAATCAAATTTACCTACGCACATAAATATATCTGCCGGATGTTCCGGACTAGCGAAAAATTCTGTAGTTCTTTTGGAACAAGTAAGAACCATTGATAAACAAAGACTTAAAGAAAAACGTGGATCAGCAGATAAGTATTCCATGAACAAGGTTGATCAAGCTTTGTCGATAAGCTTTGGATTGCCAGGAGGAATTGATTCTACATACTAGATTCGAAAAAATCATCATGTTTTAATATAAATAACAGTTTTGAAACCATCTTTTAGTAAAAAATTAATGGCCTAAAAAGTTTTTACGTGGTATAATAGCATAAAATGGAGAAAAAACTTGAGTCGAATTGAAAAATTATATATAAACTATTATTAATACCTATAAGTAATTTTTAAAAAGACTTAAGTTTACCATTATTGAGAACTATTTTGGTCGAGGTGATTAAAACATGTAATAAAAAAGGAAAAATGTTATAGACTGAGGGGAGTTGAGTTTGAGAAAATCAAGTTATTTAGTAAAAAAAGATAAAAATTTAGAATTTAATAAAAGTAAAAAAGAAAATACTTTAGATTACTATATAACCCATAAATTAGTAAAAAATAATAAAGGCGCTAAAGTTATTAATGAAGAAAATAATTTAAAAATAAATTTTTTGAAAAATAATTTAAAAGCTACAAAAGTATTGCCTAATAATATGAAAAAATTTAAAAACACTCCTAATAATTTAGGATATTTTAAATCACGATTTGGGACTATTTCTGTAGGTTATAATAAGTATAAAAGAAATACCGACATCGCTTTTACTTTTATTCCTGAAACTTTTGAAAAAGAAAATCATATAAAAACTAAAAAGCTTGACGATCCAAACAACTATTTGGGGTCTGAATGGAAAACAAGTAAAAAATATTTTAAAGCAAGTAAATTAAGCTTTAAATATGATGCTGACATGGAAGAAGTTCAAAAGCTTGAGGATGATAATGATGGTATACCGGATCAAGAAGAGAAGCTGCTTTATGAAGATGAAAGGGAAGAAAAACAAATAGAAAGTTTAAAGAGACGGAAAGCAGAGTCTTCTGAGACTCAAAAGCATCAGATTAATAAAAAAATATCTATTTTAAAAGAGATTCAAGAAGAAAAAAATGAAGATAATTTAGAATTTATAAAAGAAGTAAGAAAATTTGTTGAAAAGTTAAAAAAAGGTAAGCTAAAAAAAATGATTGAATCAGATGAGGCTATAGCTCGAAGTAAAAGAGTGATTGAGTTATCGAGTAAAATAAATGTAATTTTTTTAAAAAAGATGATTGAAAAATTAATAAATGAAGGTAAATATGAAGAAAATTTAGAAAAACTTATTAGTATTGATCTTAATAGTTTAACTGAAAATCAATTGAGAGAAATTGCTAAAAGTTTAAATATTACTTCTTAAAATGAAAATAAATTTGGATAACTATAAATTAGAGTTCATTTCTCTATTTTATGTGTTATATAAAATAACTTATATTTCTAGTATTAGAAAGGAGTTGAAAGGTTCTTGCTAGTTAATAGTAGTGAACCGAGAGAATTATGGCAGAATATTTATCTCCGGGAGTTTATGTAGAAGAGTTTGACAGTGGTCCTACTCCCATGCAAGGTGTTGGTACAAGTACAGCCGGATTTATAGGAGTAGCAGAAAAAGGTCCTGTTTCAGGTTCTCCCGTTCTTGTAACCGGTCCAGCAGATTTTACGCGTAAATTTGGTGGATATTTGCATGAAAATGAATTTGGAGAATATAGGTTTTTAGCACATGCTGTCAATCACTTCTTCATTAATGGTGGATCAAGAGCATTTGTTATGCGGGTTGCACCTTCTGATGCAACTACTGCAAAGGCTGCATGTCAAGAGGGCAAAGAGGGTGTTTTGGAAATTTCTGCTAAAGATCCTGGTGCTTGGGGCAATTCAATTTTAATAACTTTTGAACCTTCGAGCAGTAGTAAGACTCAAATCCTTGAAGATCTAGGTAAAGCTCAATACAAATTAAAGAGTGCAGTAGGTTTTAATGTAGGGGACGTTGTTGAAGTTGAAGGTGACGGTGAACCAAAATTTGGCGTAGTTACAAAAGTTACCGGCGACGTAGTTACATTTTCAGAACCATTCGAAGGCAATGTAGTAGATACCGGGCTGCTTCCTAAAGTTACTATTAAAAATTGCGAAATGAACGTTGTAGTTGAACAAAATGAGATTTTAGAAAAGTATAGTGGAGTTTCTTTCAATGTTCTTTTACCGAACTTTATAGAAAAAGCTATGGCCAAGTCTGAAATAGTTTCACTTAAGGCACAGCCTATGGAAGAAGCGGTATCTCCTATTGACGTTGTAAGACAAGTATTCGGTACAGAAAGTGAAGAAATAAAAGTAACCTTAACTGGAGGTGCAAATGGTACAGCTTCAAGCTTAACTGATGCAGATTTTATTGGTAAAGATGAGGGACCGGGTTCCAGGACAGGCATTCAAGCGTTTTTAGATAATGCAGATGTAAATATAATGGCGATTCCGGGAATAGTAAGTCCAAATGTTCAACTTTCCTTGGTTGCACACTGCGAAAAATTAGCAAGTAGGTTTGCAGTTTTGGACATGCCTATGACTTCTAAGACTGTAACGGATGTCTTACAGCATCGTGATATAGTTGATAGTGATTACTGTGCTATGTATCATCCTTGGCTACAAGTTTTTGATCCTCTTGATAAAAAAGAAACATTTATTCCTCCTTCAGGTTCAGTGATGGGAATATATGCAAGAAGTGATAATGATAGAGGAGTGCATAAAGCTCCAGCTAATGAAGTAGTGTCAAATTGTACTGGTTTATTCGTGAATTACAATGTAGGAGAGCAAGATTTATTAAACCCAAGGGGAGTCAATTTGATTCGTAAATTTCCCGGAGCTGGCATAAGGGTTTGGGGAGCAAGAACTGCTTCATCCAAGCCTTTATGGAAGTATATCAACGTTCGGCGCTTATTTATATATCTTGAAGAATCCATAAAAGCAAATACGAACTGGGTAGTTTTTGAACCAAACGATGTAACATTATGGTCCAGAGTAAGAAGAACGATTGAAATATTCTTGGAAGGAATTTGGAGAACAGGTGCGCTGGTAGGAGCTTCACCGGCCGATGCGTTCTTCGTAGATATCGGACAAAATACAATGACTAAAGATGATATTGATAATGGGCGTTTAGTATGTGTAATAGGTGTTGCACCGGTAAAACCTGCTGAATTTGTAATTTTCAGAATAACTCAAAAAACAGGTGAATAAAAAACTTATGTCTGATTAGAAAGGAGTATGATTTAAAATGGCAGATGGCTTAGCAACCACAGGTATCCAAGAGTTAGGCACAGAGGTGTTATCAACTAGAGCGTCAATTACAAACGGATTATCTTCTCCGTTAAGAGGGTTCAGATTTACTGCAAACTTTGAAGGACTTGGTACTACTTCATTTAAAAGTGTAGCAGGATTTTCATCTACGGTCGATAGTAACCCTTATCGTGAAGGCGGATTTGGATATCTAACTTCCAGAAAATTACCAGGATTAGTAAGCTATGATGATATAACTTTAGAAAAGGGACTTTATTCTAACCCACTTTTATATAACTTTTTCAATGACTTTCTTGAAGGGAATAATTTTACACCGGTTAATGCTGTTATTACAGTTTATAATAACGCAGGAGAACCAACGGCAAGTTGGAGCGTAATAAATGCATGGCCTACTTCTTATAGATCTGGAGATCTTAGTGCTGAAGATTCTTCAATATTAATAGAAACTCTAACTTTAGCACACGAGGGAATCAGAAGAGATGTTTCAGTAGCAACTGGTTAATTTTATTATAATTTTTTGAATTTTGTATTTCTCCTCGTGTTTTATGGGCGCGGGGAGGAAACTGTAAATTTTTAGAAAGAGTGATTATTTAATGGCTAATACTTTTGAAACAGAATTTGAATTTGAGTTACCACGTGGATACGTAGATAAAACGGGAGAAATCCACAGACGTGGCGTTATGAGACTTGCAAATGCAGCTGATGAAATTATTCCGCTTAATGATCCGCGCGTTAAAATGAATCCGGGATATTTAAGTGTGCTGCTTTTAGAAAGAGTTGTAACTAAACTTGGGAAATTAAAGAAAGTGGACGCTCATGTAATAGAAAGTCTTTTTACAGCGGATATGGCTTATTTGCAGGATCTTTATCAGAAAATAAACGCAGTTGAACCACCGATTATGAAAGTGGTTTGTCCGAAATGCGCGCATGAATTTAGGTCTGAATTGCCTTTTTTCGGGGAAGCCTAAAAAGTTATCCAGTTGAAGTAATCTATGAAGAGATAGCTTTTTTGGCTTATTACTTTCATTGGTCGCGCCATGAATTAATGGAGTTACCGCACAAAGAAAGAATTAGATTCTGTTCTGAGGTTTCAAAAATAAACAAAAAGATGAATGCAGAGTCAAGTGGAAATAGAAAGAACATATTTGATATAGATTAAAGTACCTTTTCCTAAATAGGAGGATAAAAAAATGCTGGGAATAAATGCTTATGCTAAAAGCGAAAGTGGGGAAGCGGTTCATATAATACCTCAAGCGAGGATATCCGCTATGGACTGTGCATTTTATCCTTTTAGTTTTATTGTTATGCTTAATGAGTTTACGTTTGGATTTCAAAGTGTTTCAGGGTTTTCGATAGAAAAATCTGTTGATTATATTTCAGAAGGCGGAGTTAATGATCATGAAATTATGGTTGGAAGGCCTTCCTATGAACATCCTACTCTTACTTTTAGGCGCGGAATGATTATGAGGAGTCCTACAATTTTGAGTCAAGTTGCACGTGCTGCTGCCGCTGCCATTCCTGTTAATATGGTTAGACAGCAAGCGTTGTTACGTTTAAACATGCTTGACCCTCAGGAATCATTGGATTCGGGACCTTCTCTTGGGACGATTCAGGTCTTTAATAGGGAAAGAAAGCTTAGAGCACTATATTCATTTTTCTCTTTAGGTACTATTTCCTGGAGAGCAGATGATTTAGATGCAACTTCCGGTAGCATATTATGTGAAGAGTTTACGGTAGCACATACGGGTTTAATTCGGCATCCGGTTGATCCGGTACCTCCAATTGCCCGTAGCATTATGAGTTTGGTTTCTGATGCCGAGACTTTAAGTAATGCCCAATCAGCATCTAGTAGAGCTGAAGAAATAGAAGAACGTCGGAAGGCGGCAGAAGAGCTTAAGAGAAAAAAAGAAGAAGAACTTGCATTAATTCGTAAAAAAAGAGAAGAAGAAAAAGAATTGGAAAAAGAAAAAAAAGAAAAAGAGAGATTAGAGGAAGAACGTGCAAAAAAGGAAGAAGAGCTTAGACGTTCACGAGAAGAAGGACAGGAAGATAGTAACGAAGAAGCTGCAGAGACAGAAGAAATATGATTTTAGAGTTTAACCCAGATGTTTAAATACACCTTTAAGAAAATATGCCTAAGTTAAATTTTTAACGTTAAAATAAGAGTAAAAATGGTTATTTTAGATTAATTTCTAAAAATTTCTGGGAAGTGAATACATTTGGAGCATGAAAGTGGAGAATTAGAGAAATTAAAAAAGCTTATTGAAGAGTCGAATAAGAAAATCGAAGAAAAAAACAAGTCGATATCTAAACTAGACGACGATTTGTCTCAAATAAAAACTGAAATAAGTATTGCTGAAGAAAAACTTTTAAAATTTAAAAAAGTTAAAATCCTTACTAGAAAACAAATAGAACAAATAAAGAAAGAAAAACTGGAAAAAGCAAAGAAAGATTTTGAGAGTCAGAAGATAAACATAGGTAATGAGACTCAAAAAGCATTTGAAAAGTCAAGGAAGATAAGGGAAGAAGCCTTTAATAAATCTTCGGAAGAATACGAAATGGCAAAAGCAAAAGCTAGAAAGATAGAATTAGAAGCTTTAAAGAAAGAGACTTTTATACTAAACTGCATCAGAGAAGAAAAAGAAGAAAAGTATGAAGATATGCTGGCGATAAAAGCATGTAGAGACATCAATCATAAGTTTAAAGATAAGCGGTATGATGAAAATTTAAATTTTAAGAAAGCTAATTTAAGGAATTTAGATGAAATGTGTGCAAAATTAAAAAAAGAAATTTATGATCTGAATATGAGGATAAAAAGATCTGTTAGTAAATTAAATTCATATTAAATTATTTTAATAGGTATAGCTTAAATCTCAGTAGGTGAATATTTAGGATGGTGTACAAATGAAGAATGAGCCTATTAAACCCAAAGTATCTGCATCTTTACAAAATTTAAGATCCTCATCAGGGTTAGTAAGGTTAAAGTACAATAATAGTTTTTGCAATAAAATTTTTGAAAAAAATAAGATAGCTAGCGTTATTGATGGACCTGTTTATTTTGGTGATTCAAAAAATTTAGTGTACGATACCTCAAAAGCTGAAGGATTAAATTCAGAACTTTTTGGAACAATTATAGATTTACTTTTACAGCTTCGGGCAGCTCAAGATGATCAAAATATAATTGTTCAAAATAATACAGTTTTACGTGAACAAATTCTTAATCAATTAAAAAATGAAATCTTTCGTATAAGTCATAAGCTTACGAAAAAACAAATTAAAGAGTTAGAAGTAGTTTCGAGCAACTCCTTTGACCCTAAAACTCTTACGAATATTTTAAATTCTTTTTTAGAAAATTCAAAAAAAAAATCCCAGGAAAATCCTTCATTAGCGGATAGCATTTTTCTTAAACATCGAATATTTAATATAAACTTAGAAAAAACTTTTGCTAATTATAGAAAAATAATTAGTGAAGTTTCATTGCATGAAAATATTCATAATTCATTAGTTTTAAAGAAAAATTTTCATAAAGACTTGCTTCCATCCAAAATTCCTAAAGGAATAAAGAATGAAGAAAAAAGCTTATTTGAAAATTATTCCGAAGAAATTTATAATGAAATTTTAGAAGATCCTTCAATTCGTAAACTTATAAAAAAAGATAAGAAATTTTTAAAAACTATAAATCATATTTATGAAAATAGTATCGTTAATAAATCCGGGATTATTTTACCTATTATTAAAATTCATTCTCGCATTTCTGAAATAAAAATACTAAGTAAAACCAAATCTCTTATAGAACGCGTTTTAAACAAGAAGGTATATAAGTCTTTGCCTTCTGAGACGGAGCTAATTAATAAAATAGTAGTAAAAACCCAAATTAATGAACTGCGTGAAAATGTAACTCAATATCAAGAGCATTACCTAAACGAACAGGCAAGAAGTAAACGAGAAATCAAGAATTTATATGGTGAAGTAAAGAAATTACATAGTTCAAAAACGATTTCTCAAACTTTCACGGATCTTTTTAGAAATAATAAAAGTATAGGTCTAAATGTAGAAAATTTAGTAAAGAAGAATTTAAATAAGCTTGTACTTCAGAGCGGAAGAGTATTAAAATTTAATAACATTTATGAGAATTCAATTCAAAGCTCTTTTCTTAATAAAAGTATTAGCAAGAATAAGATTGTAAATAAAACTCTATTTTATAGAACTTCTAAAGATGAAGCTCATGCTGTTTATGATAAAGTTGATCTGACTAAGAATATAATAGAAATTAATAAAAATCTTTTAAGTAAAATTCAAAGGAAAAACATTACAGCAGAAGAAATTAGGAATAAGCTAAAGGGATCAAGATTTTTAGTTGGGGCAAAAGGAAAAGATAGACTTAATTTTAAAGCTATTTCTGAAAATATATTCAAAGATTTTTCTTACGATGAAGAAACAAGTTTGTATAAAATTATAAATAAAAATTTATTTTATCATAGAAAAGAAAACGAAAATAAAGAAATTAAACAAAGAACGAATGTAAATAGACATGTAATAAATGTTGATAATAAATTAATAAAGGATATTCATGAAAATAATGTTTTTATAAAAGAACTTAAGAACAAATACACTAATTATAAAGCTTTGTTAAATCGTAACGACGAGATAAACAAAGAAAGCTTTCAACGGCATAGCTTACAAAAAATTTACGTAAATTTAAATTCCCAAAATGTTCGTGAATATTTAAATTTAGATACTAAAGATCATGTATATGCATACAAGAAACTTTATTCTGAAGTGACAAAAAATTTAACTTCGAAGAAGAGTTTTAAAGTTTACGATACTGTGAAGTTTAATAAAGTTAAGTCGGGAATTAAAGAAAAAATTAATTATGATTTCGTAAATCATAATGATAACTTAATAATAAATAAATTTAATAAAGAATTAGTTAAAAAGTTAAAAGAAAGAATTACCTATACTACTGTAGATAGATTTAAGTATTTAGAGCATATAGATGAAAATTTAAATAAGTTAAATGTATTTCAGAGATTTATTAATCACGATGGACAAAAAGTTTTGAACCAGTTTCAGTTATTTAAAAGTCTTAAAGATATTCATTACACGCAGCAAAGAAAGATGACTCTTAATAATCAAAAAAAGTTCATAGAGGATTTAAGAGTTTTTTACGCTCCTGAAAAACTGGATATTACGAAGCTTATAAATCGTGAAAATTTTAGAATGACTAAAGTTTTTAGAATAGATAAACCTAAAGAAATATATGTAGATAAATCTCATATTGTCTACAAAGAGAATATTAAGGCCGCTAAGGAAGAAATTAAAGAACCGGTAAAAGAAGAACCTTTAAGCATCAAAGAAGAACCTGATGTAATTATTAAAGAAAAACCTAAATCTTTAGTTCCAAATACGTTAGACGCCAAAGCAATGGAAAAACGTGTTATGGCAAATACTTTAGGAAAAAAAGAAATAGAAAATTTAATAAAGTCATATATAGGCGATATTGATATAGAATCAATTTCACAAGTTGTAATTAATAAAATTGAACGTAAATTTTCGATTGACAAAAGAAGAAGTGGAATATTTTAATTAAATTCTATAAATTATTATTTGTAATGTTTAAAAGAAGGAAGTTTTCTTATGGGTTTTTTGGAAGATTACATGGATGATAATGAAAGCTGTTTTTATCCTACAGCTAGTATAAAGATAAAAAACAAAAATTGGAGTTCTAATGACATATTTATTACACATGTATATGTTTTTTCTTCGGTAAAAGGGGAAGCCAGCACTTGCGAAGCGACGTTAATATTGCCTTCAGTAGATTATGATGGGAAAAAAATAAAGCTTAATTCCGATTTTTCACAAGTTAAGTTAGGCGTAGAGTTGGAAATTTCATTAGGATACATTGTAGGTGAAAAGCCTAAAGTCGAAACGGCATTCAAGGGTTATATTTCATCATTTGAAATAGAAGTAGATAATAAAGAACGTGCTATACTTAATATTCAAGGCATGGACGCTAAAATGTGGATGATGGCGAGTCGAAAAACAGAGCTAAAAAAGGATATAAAAAAATATTCGGTAGTAGTAAACAATGTATGCAATGATTATTCAAGTAAACTTGAAGGCAAGGAAGTAGATATAGATGGAGAAGTAAAGTTTGAAGCACCGATATATCAACGAAATGAAAGTGATTTTGAATTTTTAAAGCGTATAAGTATACTAACGGGATGCTTGTTTTTTATAGACCAAGGAAAGATTTACTTTGTAAGTCCATCATCGCTTAATTCTCCCAAGTTAAAAATAAAACCCGGAAACGCTATATTAAATATAAAAATGTGTGCGAGTGTATGGGGAATTCCAAAGGTTGTTAAAGTAGTTGGAGTAGACCAAAAGGATAAAAACATGTTAATCGAAGCTAAAGCTACAAATTCAAATAGTATAGGAGATGGTAAATCAGCAACTTCTCTTACATCCAACATAAGCGATGCAAATACCATAACTATTATAGATAATACTATAACATCGGTAAGTGAAGCAAAATTTTTAGCTGAAGCTATATATAACAGACGTGAATTAAATTTAATGGAGGTAAATTTAGAAATTATAGGATATCCGGAAGTAGAGCTTGGAAGTAAAGTAACACTTGATAATTTTGGAGATCCCATTGATAATGATTATATTATTAGCGGAATTGAACATCGATGTATTTTAGATAATGCTTCATCAAGCGGTTCGAGGTATACTACTGTTCTTACTTTAAGTACGAATAGGTTTAGTCCGCAAGAATCTGGGATTAGCTTTTTTTAGGGAGGAGGAATTAATGTATGTTTGCAGGTAGTATTGATAATTTTAAGAATAATAATGTATTAGGATTAAAAAGAGGAATTGTAAAGGATTTAAATGATCCGGATGGACTTAATAGAATAAAAGTAATGTTGGTAGAAGAAGAATTGGAAAGTCCGTTAGCGGATGTTATGGCTACTTTTGCGGGGGAAAATTTTGGAACTGTTTTTATACCGCAAAAAGGTGCAGAAGTATTAGTTGGATTTGTAGACGGGCAGATAAATAATCCTGTTATACTCGGAAGCTTATATAACGCACAAAGCAAACCTCCTCTTCAAATAAACGAAGAAAACGAAATAATGATGATTCAATTTCCAGCAGAGTTAAAAATTGAAATAAACAATAAACAAGACCAACAAAAAATTACTATAACTACTAAAAAAGGCCATATAATTTCTTTAGACGACGGAGAAAATGAACAGCTTGAAGTTCAAGAAAAGACTGGAAAAACAGGGTTTAGAGTAGATTTTAAGAATGGCGAAATAGAGCTTAAAGCGGATTCAAAAATTTCATTTTCTGCAGGGCAGGATACTTTAGTTCTTGAAAATCAAAAAGGACTTAATCTTTCCAGTTCAGGGGGAAAACTAGAAGTTAATGTAAATGGAGTGAATATTAAAGCAAATGCAAATTTAGAGTGTGAAGCAAGTGCTCAGTTTAAAGCTACCGGATCTGCAGGAGCGGAAATCAGTTCAAGCGGACAGACTGTAGTTAAAGGATCTATAACTAAAATAAATTGACATAAACAGTAGGAGGAAAAAGAAATGGAAACAACTTTAAGAGGTTGGAAGTTCCCTATTGAAATAGACAAGAATACAGGTAAAATAAAAACTATAGAGGATAATGAGAATGTGAAACAAGCCGTGAAAGTAATACTGGGCACTCAAAGACATGAAAGAAAAATAGTTCCGAATTTTGGAACAGATCTGAGAGCGTTTATGTTTGAAATTGTAGATCCCAGATTTATTTCTAATTTAAAAACTTCCATTAGTTCTTCGCTTAAATTATGGGAAAGTCATATTAGGGACTTAAATGTTTCTATCAAAGCGTCTTCTGGACCGGTTTCGCAAGTAGAAGCGGTTATAGACTACATTACGGATATCGAGCCGACTCAAGAACAGATAAGTGCTCGGATAGATTCAAATGATAGATAGGAAAAATCCTTTTAATGTTTACAGCTCTATGAAAGGATGTGAAGAAGGGAAAAATGCCTTTAAGTGAATAACTGTTTTTAAAATAAGCTTAAAGATTTTTACCTTATAATATGAGTGAGATACCTAAATTAGATGAAAGAGATTTCAGTGATTTAATGAATGAAGTTAAGAGACTGGCTAAGCAGTATATACCTGAATGGAATTTTGATGAAAACAGTGAAGACTTAGGGATAGTTTTTGCTAAAGTTTTTTGTAATATGATGGAGGATACTTTAAGCAGATATAATAAAACTTTATATAATTATTATCTAACTTTTCTTAATATGCTTGGAACTAAGCTGCGGCCTGCCACTTCTGCATCGGGTATGATAATAGTAAAATCTTCCGGAAGTTCAAAAGGAGTTTATATTGACCAAGGAACCAGACTTTTTGCTCCTGCTGATAATGAAGATGGAATGGTTATTTATGAAACCTTGGACGCTTTGACTGCTATTGACACCACTTTAAAGGCTGTTTATTTTACGGATGGTATAAAAGACGTTATAAGTTGTGTTTACGAGAATGTAAAATTAGAAAAAGAAAAGGAAATAATTCCATTTAGAATATTTGATAATATGTTTTGCAAAAATTTGCAGAGTCATGAAATGTACTTTTGGGATGATATAGTATTTAATATGTCGAATACAGATGTAATATTTTCCTTTTATAATAATTTGTCAGCGATAGGGCAAAACTCACTTCCCGCAATTTTTTCGGATCCTGATAATGTAACATGGGAGTACTATGACGGCAAAAAGTGGAAAAGTGTGGATTCAGTTCAAAAGACTGAACTGGGGGTGAAGATAAAATTTAAAGGAAGTAGTATACCTACAAAGGTATTAGATAAAGAATCACGTTTTTTAAGATGCAGGTTTAAGATAGTACCTGAAGGTGATATAAGGGTAACTTCAATAAAATATCAATCTGTATCTGACTATATTCCTGCGGATTCATTTTTTGCTGATGATACTCAACTTGCAGAAAACGATTTTTATCCTTTTGACGAAGAGTATACAATGTATAATAGATTTTCAGTTGCTTCTGATGAAGCGTTTACTAAAAAGGGAGCTATAATAGAATTAAGTGCCGGAGTTCAGTTTGTAAAGATAAATACTAATATGAAAATTCCCGGTAAAAAATATAAGTCAATAATGAGTGACATAGATTTTGCGGATCTTGAGCCTGGAGATATAAAAATAGAAAAGGTTAAGTGGGAGTATTGGAATGGATCGGGATGGGCAAGGCTGGAGACTTTTGAAAACGGAGAAGAATTTTTCACTTTAAAAGAAGAAAAGATATCGGAGAGGGTATTAAAATTTAAGTGTCCTGAAGATATTCAAAGCGTTTCGGTAGGGTCGGCAAATGGGTATTTTATAAGGTCTAGAATAACCAAAATGAGTGATAGATTTGACTTTTATGCAAATTTTATTACTCCCTATGTTCATGACTTTAAAGTTAAATATAATTATGAAGGTAGTGAACATCAGTTTGATAACGTAATAGTAAAATCGGATTTGGAAAGTAATTTTATAAATCTTTCTGATAAAGGCTTGAGCGTTCTTATGGAAAGACGCATTTGTAAAAGTCCTGCGATGTATATGTGCTTGAGTAAGCCTTTGGTACAAGGCATGATAAGAATTCTTATAAACATAGAAGAGGGAATTCACAGATTTAATCCTACTCTTAAATGGGAGTACTTAGCTAGAAATCACAAAGGTGAAGCTCAATGGAAGCATATTGAGGTAATGGATGCTACTGATAATTTTTCTCATACCGAAACAGTAACCATGATAGGTAAAAACGATTTTGTAGAGAGTACGATATTTGGAGTTACTGGATATTTTGTTAGAATTGTTAACCAGGATAACACATATTCCTACAATGCCGATATTTCTAATCGTCCTGTAATAAATGACATAAAGTTCAATTCCATCCGTGCTATGCAGAAAGATACCCGTCCGCCGGAGTACTTTTGGATTGAAAAAGATGAGGAAGACAAGCATTGTAAGCTTTCACATTCAAATATTGCGAATGTAGAAGTATGGATAGATGAGTTCGGCAAGATATCAACTTCCGAACAGGAAATGTTTTTAAAGTGTTCAGTAGATAAAGTAAATCCTGAATACGATGAATTAGGACGCTTAGAAAAATTATGGATAAAATGGAAAAAAGTTTCTAATTTGATATCTTACGGCGTAAATGACAGAGTTTATGAAGTTGATTATTCAAAAGGAGAAATAATATTTGGAAACGGCAGAAATGGTAAAATACCTCCGGAACAGTATAATGAAAGTATAAAGATAGAATATTCGGTATGCAATGGAAGCAAAGGTAATATAGGAATAAAGGAAATAAAGGATTTTGTTAATACTATTCCTCATATTGATGGAGTGTACAACCTTTCTCCAATGTTAGGTGGAGTAGACATGGAATCGATTGATAGTGCCGCTAGAAGAGTATTTGGACAGATTTCAGGAGGAAATCGATTGGTTTCATTAAGCGACTTTGAAGATTCCATACGATTTCACGATAGAAATATATATAGGGTTAAATGTCTTTCTCACTTTGATGAAGATAGTAATCCTTGTATAGGAGTTACTTCGATAGCTATACTTCCAAGAGTTTATATGCAGGGTTATGAAAAGTTTCAAGGCATAAAGAATAAAGTTTGGAAATTCATAGATGAGAAATCTCCTGCGTCACTTTCGCAGTCTTCAAGGCTTAGGATTTTTGAAGTAGGATACGTCGAGACATCAATAAGTGTAGATATTGTAATAGATGACTTTAATTCGTATCAAGGAGTTTATAGTGGAATTGAGACAAGACTTAAAAAATTTTTAGATCCTGTGCGTGGCAATTTTTCCGGAGAGGGATGGGAAATTGGTAAATTTCCTAGAAAAGAATTTATATATAACTATATAAAAATTGTTCCGGGAATTAAATGGATAAAGAATATAAATATTTTTACTAAGCTTATAACTCCGGAAGGAAAGAAAGAAGTGGATTTTGAGAATATTGGAAAATATAAATTTGTAGTTCCGATATTTGGAGTGCCTGAAATAAATATAACGGTAGGTTAAAACTCTGAAGGAGGTGAAAAACATGATTGAAATACAAAATCTTAATGATGCATCGCTTGAGAGCATCCTTGAAGATGCAAAAAAGCAGATACTGTATCAAAGTACCGAATGGACTAATTTTCAAGAGTCTGATCCGGGAATAACATTAGTAGAGTTATTTTCGTGGCTTAAGTTTGTACAGCATGAATATCTTAATCGGATATCTGTGGGAGTAGAGAGGAAATTTTTAAAGCTTTTGGATGTTTCGATGTACAAAAACAAAGGATCTGAAACACTTTTAGAGGTTTCAGGTTTAAAGGATAACGTGAATCTTCCGCTTAGAACTAAATGGAAATTTAATAATATGATTTTTGAAAATTTAAATTCACAAATACTCATTAAATCAAAAATACTGAGCGTAGTATTTGAAAATCCTGAGTTTCCGTCGCAGGAAGAATATTATAAGTTTGATGGCAAAAAGGCGTTTTTCCTTTTCGGAAAAGATATAGGGCGGAAGAATGATAAACAGAATAAGCGAAAGTTTACAATCAATTTTGACTCTTCTCTTCCAAAGAATTCTGTAGTCAATTTCTATTTCTCGATATATGTAAGTAAGGGATTGGAAAGAAATCCTATAAATCCTTCGGATAAATTTGAAGAAATGGCTAAAGTAAAATGGGAGTATTATGGAAAAGAAAAAGGAAAAGTAGGCTGGCATAAAGTAGAAATAGTAAATGATAATACTCACAATTTTTTGTTTTCCGGTATTATAAAAATGAAATTTAATGGTGATACTCTACCTTTGGACGGAGAGTATAAAATAAGAGCAGTTCTTGAATATGATGAATATGATTATCCTCCCAGGATAGATAATCTGCTTACCAATGTTTTTATTGCGGCGCAAAACGATACAGTATGTGAAAACGTTATAATAAAGAAAGAAGATATTTCTGCAAGCCACGTGGTGAAATTGTCTAGTAATTTAGCTTTGTACGGAAAGAGCGACGTTTACTTTAAAAAACACGGGGGATGGATCAAAAGTGAACTTCCTGTATTTAAGCACAACATTAAACGTGGTGAAACAATCGTAAATCTTAGTGGAATATGGGATGAAATAAAAGCTTTAAGACACAATGAAGAAGCTGTTATGATAGTTTCTTACGAAAAAACGTTAGAAGATAAGATGATATTGGGTAGCGGAACCGGAATTTCCCATCAAGGCTCGGAGATATCCTTCAAAGACATACTTTATGACGGATTAGAAATAATGATTTCCGAAAGGGTAGAAGGTAAAGAAGTATTTTATAAGTGGGAAAGGGTTGATGACTTTTTTTCATCTTCTAAGTATGATAGGCATTACATTTTAGATAAAGAAATGAATGCCATATTATTTGGAGATCATGAACGGGGAATGGCGCCGAGAATAGGAATAAACAATATAAAAATATGCAGTTTGAGAAAAACTTTTGGAAGAGAGTCTAATATAAAAGAAGGAATGATAAATTCGGTTATAAGTGAGAATAAAGTCATAAACAATTGTATGATTCGTCAAATAAAGCCGGCTGTAGGAGGTCGGAATGAAGAAACTTTACTTCATGCTCAAGCTAGGTCAGCGGATATTTTCAGTAATCCACAAAGAGCTGTAACGGTTAAAGACTACGAAAATATAGTAAAAAGTACTCCCGGACTCATGTTTAGTAATGTTAAGATTCTTCCTAATTACATGCCAGGTGAGGACTTGATGAAACAAAATTGTCTAACCATAGCAGTAAGGTGGAACAGAAAAGTAGGATTGACTTTGCCTGAAAGTTTTAGAAAGAATATTATTAATCATCTTGAGAAATACAGACTTATAAATACTAAAATAAAAGTTGTAAGTCCTGAGTATATAGGATTGATTATAAGCGGAGTAATAACTGTAGATTCTTCGTACCGGGAAAGCGATCAATATATAGAAAAAGAGGTAAAAAGCTTTATTAAAAACATAAATAGTGAAATGGGACAGCCTCTTAAATTTGGAGATTTATTTGGAATGATAGATCGCTTGAAATATGTTTCAAGTTTAAACAAACTTAGAATAACAGCTGTTGGCAACAATACTCAGAAGAATGTATCTGAAGACATAATAATTCCGCCAAATGGAGTTTACTACGTTCAAAAGATAGATTTTAGTTACGTAAAAAGTTCTGAAATTTATAGAAGTTAGGGGAGGATTTTGTGGCTTCAGGAGCTATATATTTTATACTTAATCGAGAAAGTGATTGGAAAGATAAAAGTATACTAAAAAATTTAAATTTCGAAAATGATAATCTGACATTTAGAAGTAGAAGTGGTGAAAACGGAGTATATATTTCAAAATCCTTTGATAGCTTACAAAGAGGTACTACATGGCATAGACTCCGTTTAGACGTAACCTTGCCCAGTAGTGCAAGCTACAAGCTAAAAATTTATGCAAGTGATACTCCTGAAATAGTCATTCCATCGTTTGGAGCTGCAGGAAAGTCAAAAGTAGATATAAATGAGTACATTAAGGATGATTCAATAGCTATAGGGCGAAAAATAGATATGTTTGATTTAATAGGGGCAAAGAGTTTTGACACACCTACGGATATATTACTTTACGATTTTAAAGGAAGATATTTGTGGATGTGTTTAGAGATTATAAGTTATGTAGAAGATCCTGTAATTATAAAGTCTGTTAAAATTGAATTTCCGCAGGTGACCTTTGTGGATTACTTACCGGAGATATATCGTAAGGAAGCGGGAGAAAATTCATTTTTATCAAGGTTTTTAGGGATTTTTCAATCCGTGTATGTAGACTTGGAAGATCAAATCGATGTAATGCCTCTAAAATTTGACCCTGATCGCACTACAAAAGATTTTTTAAATTGGATGGCAGACTGGTTATCTGTAAAGGATCCTTCGATGTGGGGAGAAAAAAGATTAAGAAAGCTTGTTAAAGAATCGGTAAGTATATATAAAATGAAAGGTACGCGCAGAGCAATATCAAGAGTAGTGGAAGAATATGTAGGAGTAGAACCTATTATAGTTGAACAATTTGACGTTAAAGATAACATGTGCTACTATAAGCAAAAAGATTTAATTGAAAATCTTTTTGGAGATAACGGATATATTTTTACTGTTATGCTTCCGGAATCATGCGTAAAAGATACGGAAAGTTATATAGAATTATTAAGAGTAATAAATAATATTAAGCCGGTAGATTCCATATGCAACTTAGTTGTACTTAATGATCAGATATATTTAGACAATCACTGCTATATGGGTATAAATTCATTTATAACCAAAAATCAAGATTTGGTTTTGGACAAAACTCAAAGAGATACAAACAATCTTGTAATATCAGAGGAAATGGATAAAAGGTCTGCAGAGTATTTTGCAGATATATTTGAAGAAGAATAATTAAAGAAAAGGGGAACAGACGTGGAAAACAAACAGTATTATTCTTGCGAAAGAAATAATTATTTTTTCGGGAAATTGATGACTGTAAGAGATTTTCAAACTGAGCAAACATACATGAATTCAAAGCGCCGTTTGGGAAATAAGATGCTAAACGGAGCGGGGATTGTTTCGGGACTCGATGTTATTTTAGTAGACAATAAAACTTTTTCTCTGGAAACCGGCATGGCACTTGATTACATGGGACGAGAAATAGTAGTATCAGAACCTTACGTAAGACGTTTAAACGTTATAAAGGGATTTGAGGAAAATAAAGATAAGGGAATTCTATATTTGTGTTTAGCTTACAAAGAAGATTTAAAAGAAACTACATTTTCCGTTTCTGGTTCGGGGAAATCCGGAGGTGTAAGTGAAGAATTTAACAGAATAAGTGAAGGATATGAACTGTTTTTAACAGCGGAAAAACCTAAAGAAGAAATTCTTAAGCTGGACAGTTTGATATTCGAAACAAGAGAACTTTACAATAAAGACGGCATTAAAATATCTTTAGAAATAGGTAGATATGTAAATCCCGGAAAGAATTTAAAAATTTCCGTAATCTTTGAAAAAGAAAGAGTAGAAGCTCCTGTCGGTTATTCGTTTGATATAGAAGGAGAGTTTTTTAAAAACATTTCCGGAGAAGAATCATTAGGTATTAATTTTCAGGAAACTGAAATTTCTACTTACAAAACTTTTAAAAAAAATTATTATATGAAATGCGATGCTGTTACAGATGCAATTTCACATTTAAAGATTAGTAAGAAATCTTTTAAATTAAAGGTAGGTAAAGACGAATTTACGATAAATAACGATTTTACGTGTCCTGTTTCGATTAAAACCACTCCTATAAAGGAAATAATAATTAACGATTACTATGCAAAGAATTTTACAGAACTTATAGAGAAAGTTGATAATAAATTTCTATACCTAGCTAAATTTCACATAGTTACAAATCAACTTACTTATTTTATTGAAAGCTTTGAAAAGCATCCTTTTAAGCAGTATCTTTACAGTAATGAACTTATAAGTTTACTTCAATCAGTTGAAAATTCGACAGAGATAATTACATCTCGTAATGAAAATAATAAGCAAGAATTAGAGAAAACAGTTCCTCAGGTAGTAGATCTTCCGGAACCTAAAATCGATAATATAGTTACAGGAGTGGAAAGGATCAATTTAGGGTTTAATCCTAAAGTAGGTAAGTCTTATTATTCTTATGAATTTGTTCATGGTCTAGGAGAGGGGAATGTCGCTGTAGTTACGGCTATAGACAATAAATCCAATTACTTAACAGATGATAAAGGTCTGCTTGTATTTGGTGATAAGGGGATATTTTCTAAAGAAGAGATTTCTATATCGTCTCCTAATGTTCAAATAGCTGCAATAGTCAATTCCGAGAAAGGAACCGTTCGTCTAGGTGTAAGACTTCAAGAAAAAACTACTGCTCAAGCAGTAGACATTCGGTGGTGGGCGTTTAAGCCTGTGGAGATTCATGAAGAGGAAGAAGATTTAGTAATTGATGAGAATGTAAGAGTAGTGATTACTCCAAATACAGTCCGAATCAGGCCTTTAGAACAAGTCAGATTCGAAGCTCATATTGAAGGAGCGATAAGTCAAGAAGTTAGGTGGGGAATGGCAGAGAATAATACGGGAACAATTGATAATAACGGACTTTATACAGCTCCGTCTAAAGAAGGAGTTTATGAAGTTAAAGCATATAGTGTAAAATTTGAAAATAAATCTGATTCCGCGTATGTAGTAGTGAGTTCAGTAGAATGATGTAACATAATTATAATAAGAAATTGTAGTAAAAAGGGGTGTAACGGAAATGAAAAAAATATCAGGATGGGGAATTTTTGGAATTATAGTTGCTGCTTTAGTAGTAATACTAGGGGTATGGGGGATAGGAAGTTATAATAATTTGATAACTTTAAAAGAAACAGTAAATAATCAGTATTCAAATATTGACGTTCAGCTTCAAAGACGAATGGATCTTATTCCGAATTTGGTAAGTACAGTCAAAGGATATACTTCACACGAATCAGAAGTATTGCAGCAAATTTCAGAATCACGTGAAAAACTTTCCGGAGCTTCGACTGTAAGTGATAAAGCTAATGCTAATGCAGAATTATCTAGCGCGTTAAGCAGGTTGCTGGTTATAGTTGAAAATTATCCTAATTTAAAAGCCGATACACAATTTACTGCATTGACAGATGAACTGTCAGGTACTGAAAATCGTATTGCAGTTTCAAGAAAGGATTATAATTTAGCAGTTCAAAATTACAATCAAACTATAAAGAAATTTCCAACTGTTTTAATTGCGTCTATGTTTGGATTTAGCGCAGCGGATCAGTTTGAAGCGAGTGAAGGGGCGCAAAACGCACCTACTGTAAGCTTTGAGTAATTTTTTAGGAGTGAGGATTGATGGTAAAGAAGAAGCAATTATTGCTTACATGTCTGATTATTATCGGATGGGTTTTAAGTATGACGAATGTGATGGCGGTTGTCAATCCCACTAGTGATTTTTATATAAACGATTTTGCAGGAGTTTTAAGTAAAGACACGAAAGATTATATTTTAAGTAATAGTGCTGCGCTTTTCGATAAAACAACAGCACAATTAGTTGTCGTAACTGTTGAATCTTTAGAAGGAGAAAATTTAGAAGATTATTCTTTGAATTTATTCAGAAATTGGGGAATAGGTGACAAAGAAAAAAATAACGGACTCCTTATACTTTTAACTATGGAAGAACGTGAAATAAGGATTCAAGTTGGAGATGGATTGGAAGGCAGAATAAATGATGCTAAAGCCGGAAGATTTCTTGATGATTATGGTATCCCTTCGTTTAAAAAGGATGAATGGGACATAGGAATAAAAGCGTTGTATTCTGCATTATTAGCTGAAATATACTCAGAATACAATGTAGAAATGCCTGAAGAGGTTTCGATGTTAGTGTCAGAATACGATCATAACTCTGAAGACAGTAAAATTGGAATGGTTATGGGAATAATAATAGTTGCATTAATGATTGTTTTTGGAGGAATTTTTCCACTAATTTTTAGAAGAAGACGTTTTTACCCACATGATTATCATGATATTAACCATGGCTCTAGAGGAGGATTCTTTGGCGGAGGATTTTCCGGTGGTGGATTTTCTAGTGGCGGAGGATTTTCCGGTGGTGGAGGATTTTCCGGTGGTGGAGGAACTACAAGTGGCGGCGGAGCGTCACGAGGATTTTAAAAAATATTTTTTAATTGAATAAAATAAAAAAAAAATCCCACAATTCTTTATAGACAATTTGGTAAAGAATAGGGGTTTTTTTATTGGGTACTAAAACTAAAGCATTACTTTTAGGCTTTTTATTTTCATTAATTTTTTCTTTAACTGATTTCACAAACCGATGTGACAGCATAAGCAATAAGATACTTAGATTACATATTATAGCCAACTCTGATTCTAAAGAAGATCAGGATGTGAAACTCAAAGTCAGAGATAAAATTATAGAAGCGTTTAGTTCTAAACTTAAGAACTCTCCGAATTTGGAAAATGCTAAAAAAGATTTAGAATTTAATCTTAAAGAGATAAAGGACGTAGCTCAAGAAGAGGTATATAAAAGCGGATATAATTATAAGGTAAATGCCGAACTTGTAAATATGTATTTTAACATTAGAAAATATCAAAAAAATACATTGCCGTCAGGATTTTATGACGCTTTAAGAATCACAATAGGAGAAGGAAAAGGTAAGAATTGGTGGTGCGTTATGTTTCCACCGCTGTGCTTACCTGCCGCCGAGGAAGAAATGGAACTTGACGACGTCCTTACGCCGTGTGAGTGTGACATAGTGGAGCATGAATCTGAATACATAATAAAGTTTAAAATAACAGAATTTCTTATGGAAATCAAAAACTTTCTTAATAATTTATTTTATCAAGAAAGTATAGATAATTTAGATATTTCAAAAAATATGCAATACTTAAGAAATGAAAGCCAAACAGAATTTATTCCATCATTTAAAATATTTGAGGTATTTCAGCTCTTTTCTGAATAGCATTAGTTTTACAAATTAATTACTTTTAAAAAGCTCCTCTGAGTGCATGCGAATATAATGATATAGATATTGTTGAGCAATTCCTGCGTATTTACCAAATATAGTAGGAGATTTACCAGGAAAGAAAGTACTCATTATTCTTTTTGTCCATACGTCTAAAGGAAAAGCTTCTAATCTGTGAAACCCATAGAGTAAAGTACAAGTAGCGATTTTAGGACCCACTCCGTTTATTTTAACCAATTCATTTTCAGCTTCATCAGTAAAAAGAGTACTAATAAAATTTAGATTTATTTCTCCTTTTGAGACTTTACGAGCTGCATCAAGTATATATTTTGCTCTAAAGCCACATTTTATAGGTTCTAAATCATTTTCAACAAGGGTTGAAAGTACTGAAGCTGTGGGGAAAGTGAAATCCGATTCAGCTTCTTCAATTTTTTCTCCGAATGATTTACAGAGTCTAGAAATTATTTTTTTAATTCTAGGGATATTGTTATTTTGTGAGATAATGAAAGAACAAAGAGTTTCCCAAGGCTCTTGATTTAAAATGCGTATTCCGGGATAAGAATTATAAGCTTTATGCACTAAAGGATCAATTTTAGAAAGTTCGTTTCCGATTTTTGAGTAATCTGTATTCAGATCGAAATAATTTTCCCACAGATTATGGAATTCCTCAATAGTAATGTTTTCAAAAATAATTTCATTATCTTTTTGCCAGACGCATAATTTTTTACCATAAGCAATTCCGTAATATTTATTATCTACTATTTCCCAGCGAAAACATTGACCACAGTCAAAGGTTTGAGAAAGGTCAAAATTTTCAGGATTTTGAATAATTATACTGTTTCCTCTTTCGATTACTTTCATAATTTTAATTTCCGTTATATTATTTTTTAGGCATTAGATGCAACTTTTCCCGACCTCATACATCTGGTACAGGCGTATATATGTGTAGGGGTACCATTTATAACAGCTTTTATTCTACGAACGTTTGGCTTCCACATTTTATTGGAACGTCTGTGAGAGTGTGAGACTTTTATTCCGAATGATACAGATTTACTGCAAATTTGACATTTTGCCATAATAATTTCTCCTTAAATAATTTAGATTAAGAAACAGAGCTTTGGAATTACTGTAAGTTAAATGATTACTAAAATATACCAAATCCTGATTTCTTTAATTGTAATTATATCATATTAGTTAATGAAATTCAATAAGGGAAGTGGAGTTTTAAAAAACCAATTAATTTTCATCTTTAACATAATTTTTGTGTATAAATCATACATTTAATACTGCAAAGATATTAAAAATTTCTTATAGCTAAAAATTCAATTATATGTTATTATAAAAAAGTATGGTTAGTATCAAAAAGTATATAATTGATCTTTATATAACTGTTTACGTCAAAGTATTTATGACAGGAAAGTGAGGGTGAGAAAATTTAGATTTAACGTTATATGAATAGATAAAATTATATACGTATATGTCTGACTTATTATAAAGAAGGAGAAGATTCAGAATGAGCGAATCAACGCAAACTTCGACTCAAAAGCCTGAATTTGGTAAGCTACAGTCAATATTGTGGCCAATTCATGGTTATGAGATGAAGAAATTTTTACCTATGAGTTTTTTAATGTTCTTTATTTTGTTTGTTTATACAATGGTAAGAGACTTAAAAGACTCTCTAGTTAGAAAAGAAGCAATAGGAGGAGGAGCGGAGCTTGTTCCTCAGCTTAAACTATGGTTTGTTATGCCAGCTGCTTTTTTACTAGTAATAGTTTATACTTTTTTACTTAACAAATTTGGATTTAAGAAAACTTTTTACATCATGGTTTCTGCTTTTATGGCATTTTATGCAATATTCCTATTGTTCTTATATCCAAATCGTGCGGTTATTCATGCTAACGAAGCAACAGTTCGTGCAATGCAGGCATCGTGGCCACCATTTTTCTATTGGATTATTCCGTGCCTTACTAACTGGTCTTTTACGTTATTTTATGTACTTTCAGAGCTTTGGGGAACCATGGCAATATCTTCACTTTTCTGGCAGTTTGCATATGAAGTTACAATGAAAAATGAAGTTAAGAGATTCTTTGGACTTTATGCAATAGTAGGAAACATAGGTGTTGTATGTTCCGGTGGACTTTTGAAAACTCTCGCAAAAATGCCCGGTGATGCTCATATATACATAAGTATTGGAGCATGTATAGCATTTGGAATCGCAACAATGATAATGTATTGGTATATTAATGCTGTTGTTCTTAAAGATCCAAGACTTTATGATCCTACACAGGTAAAATCTAAAAAGAAAAAAGAAAAAGTAGGTCTCATGGACGGAATTAAGATTTTATGTAAATCTCCATATCTCTTAATGATCTGTGCAATAGTTCTTTGCTATGGCATAGGAATTAACTTTTTCGAAGTTATTTGGAAGAAATATACGGATCGCATGGTAAAAGGTGCAAGCGGAGTTTCTGACATGATGGCCAATTTATCAATGCTGACTGGTGTTTTAACAATTTTGGCTTCATTTGTAGGTCAAAATATTCTTAGAAAGACCAAATGGAGAACAGCAGCACTTATTCCTGCTTCTATTTTAGCTATTTTTGGCGGAATCTTTTTTGTAATAGTTCTTTATGGTGAGTACATTTCTCCGACGATTTTTGGAATGAGTTTTACTGCTTTGGCGGTATGGTTCGGACTTGTCCAGGATGCTCTTTCAAAAAGTGTCAAGTACTGTTTGTTCGACGCAACGAAAAATATGGCTTACTTACCGCTTGACGAAGATACAAGAACTAAAGGCCAAGCTGCGGTTGAAGTTATCGGAGGACGTGCCGGTAAAGCGGGTGCTTCAGCAGTAGGAATGTTTTTAACAAGTGTTGTAGCTGCGGGATCAGCATTAACGGATCATTTAGTTACTATTTCAGTTTTATTTGCAACGACTGTAGTAGTATGGTTAGGATCTGTATTTAACCTTAGTAAGAAATATGAATCTAAGGTAGCTGAGCAAGAGAGTATAAAGAATTAACTTACATTTAGAATTTTTAAATCATCACGTAAGTAAGACAGTCACTTAAATAAGTGACTGTTTTTTAATTATATTAATATTGATATTATATACATTTATGATAAAATTATTGAGTAATTTAAAGATAAATGAGTAAATATTAGAATTAAATCTAGTTATTTATTTAAATATTTGAATTAATTAAAAAATTTTCATGGTTTAAAGGGTAAGTACGTTAAAAAACTTCTTAGTGTAGAAGATTTTTAATTATTATGATATGATAACATTTAGTTTCTAATGAAAGGGGACAAAAAATAAAATGGAGAATAAAAAAAGCAAAAAAAAATGGATAACTTTGATTGTTATATCCGTATTAGGAATAATTGGGGTCATATTTTTTCTTCAAGTAAATTCCTCTAGAGTTTTTACTAAAGCAGAGTATGTAAAAGAGGTTGTCGTACAAAATGAAAGTTTTGAGTCTGCTTTGGACAAGTTTTTAGATCAAGTAATATCTTATAATGGTAGTGAAGCATCCACTAAAAAATTAGAAGAAACTGCTTCCAAATTTACTGAATTTGTTAAATCATTAGAGGAGCAATTAGGACCAAAAGTACCTCAAAATTCAAAAGGCCATTATGAAAAAATGATGGCAGCGTACGAAATATATCTTCAGGCTATTGATATGTATGTAAAAGCAGCACCAAAGAATTTAGGTGAAGAACGTACTACTTTAATAAAAGAAGCGGATGCGAAATTAAAAGAAGCTAGAGCATCCATGAAGAATTTAGAAGTATAGTTAGATTACTTTTAACATTTAAAGGGAAAGAGGGAGGAACTTATGCTACATGATTTGACTCCCGGAAAAGTGATATTGATAAATTTTTTTCTTATGATCGCATGGCATTTGGCAATTTTAGTTATCTGCATGAACTTAAGTTCGTCTTTTTTTGATCCTAGAAAGCGAATGTATACAGTTAGAAAGTGGGAAAAAAACGGGAGTTTTTATATTAGTGTTCTTAAAATAAAGAAGTGGAAGGATAATTTACCTCAATTTGTTTCTAAGAAAGGATTTTCTAAACGTTCCTTGAAGTCTTTATCAGAACTTAGTAAGGAATATCTTGAGAAGTTTATAGTTGAAACATGCCGAGCGGAATGGAATCATTTTATGTGCAGCATGTACTGGATAGTATCTTTTTGCATAAATTCAACTTTTTATGCTGTATTATTTTCTTTAATTCCCATATTGGCAAACTTACCTTTCTTATTTATTCAAAGATTTAATCGCATTAGACTTTCTAAATTAGTTAAACATAATCACGGCTCATTAGTTGTAGCTTCCGATAGTAAAGCGGGACGATTTTACTGATAGAATTTAAAATTTAATTTTAAAAACAATAAATACTATTGCAATATTTTAATGTATATGGTAAAATACAATATATGTCTATAGCTTGAAGCTTTTGAAATTAAAGAGGTGAAATAATAAATGAAAGCTGGTATACATCCTATATACGAGAATACAGAAATAAGATGTTCTTGTGGAAACATTATATCTACCAGATCTACTCGCAAAGATATATCTGTAGAAGTCTGCTCAAAGTGCCATCCTTTTTACACAGACAAACAAAGATATGTTGACACGGGCGGACGTATAGGTAAATTCAAGAAACGTTTAGCGTGTGCAAAGTAGGTAAGAGATTTAAAATTTCTAGTTATTATAATAGGCGACGCATTAGCGTTGCCTATTATGTTGAATGGTGAAGAGTTATATGGAATATAGAACTATTTATCAGGAATGTGTTTATGAAGAAGTGGAAAAGCGTTCCAAATTTATCTCATATAGTTTTAAAGTAGAAAGCAGTTTTGAGGTTCAAGAAAAAATGAGGAAGATAAAAGAAAGTCATCACAGCGCTAAACATCATGTCTACGCGTATAGATTAACGGATGAATTTTCTGAAAGGTACTGCGATGACGGTGAGCCTTCTGGAACTGCCGGATTGCCGATTATGGAAGTAATAAAAGGACTTAATTTAAAGAATGTAATGGTTCTAGTGGTAAGATATTTTGGAGGAATCTTGCTAGGAACAGGCGGACTTAGAAGAATGTATATTTCCGGTGCGAGAAATGTACTGGAAATGTCCGGAGCTGAAAAAATGGAGGAGTGTAGTCAAATACTTGTGGAGTGCGAATATAAGTATTATAATCAGATAAACTCAATTATTCTTAATTTTAAAGGGAAAACGGATAAAGTAACTTATGAAAGTAAAATAAAGGTTTGGTTTCACGTTCCAAAATCAGTATCCACTCAAGCTATTGATAAAATTAACAATTTACTGAAGACTTCTGACAGCGTCGATTTAATCGGAGAAAGCTATTATAATATTTAGTATTATTGGTTTTGAATAAATTTAAGGAGGGTGGGATTAAGTATGGTCAGAAATATAAGGGAAGAACTTGAAGATCGGGAAATAATCACATTATGTAAAGAAGCGTCGTTATCTAAGAATAGTTTAGGCAGAAAATTTTATGAAACGCCTTGTAATATCAGGACGGAGTATCAGCGGGATAGGGATAGAATTTTACATAGTAAGTCTTTCAGACGTTTAAAGCATAAAACTCAAGTGTTTATATCTCCGCTTGGCGACTACTATAGAACAAGATTAACTCATACTTTGGAAGTTTCTCAGATTTCACGTACTGTCGCAAGAGCGCTTCAACTTAATGAAGACTTAACAGAAGCTATAGCTTTGGGACATGATTTAGGTCATACTCCTTTTGGACATGCTGGTGAAAGTGTTCTGAATGAGTTATGCCCTACTGGGTTTAGTCATTATAAGCAAAGTGTAAGAATTTTAGAAATTTTGGAAAAGGAAGGAAAAGGACTGAATTTAACTAAGGAAGTACTCGATGGTATACTGCATCATACTTCAGGAGAAGAAGCTTTTACTGTAGAAGGAAGATTAGTAAGGCTGTGTGATAAAGTAGCTTATATAAACCATGATATTGAAGACTCTATAAGAGCTGGAATGCTAAATATAAATTTAGTGCCAGAGGATATAATAGATGTAATGGGACTGAGCTTTTCCTCAAGAATAAACGTTATGGTAAATTCTATAGTTACTTACACTAAAGAAGGAAATATAAATATGGGCTCAGAGATGGGATGTATTTTTGAGAAAATACATAACTTTATGTACAAAAATGTTTATCTTAACAAAAGATCATTTTCGGAGGAAGAAAAAGTTCCGTTTGTAATAAAATCACTATACAATTATTTTAAAACTCATCCTGATAAATTACCGGACTATTTACAGATAATAGCTAAAAACGAAGGGATAGACAGGGCGGTTTGTGATTATATTGCCGGTATGACAGATCAATTTGCTATAAGTCTTTTTAAAGATTTATTTCTTCCCCGGCCTTCAAAAGTATTTTAATTTAATGGTTGTAAGGAATAGAAAATAATTAAGTGAAAAAGTATATAAGTTATAAGGCTAAAAGTACATTTTTGATGAAAAGTTTGAGAGGTGAATAATTTTTATGATTCTTTCAGACGATTTTATATCTGAAATTAAAGAAAAAAATGATATAAGTGAGATAATTTCAGAATACGTTGATATTCAAAGAAAAGGTAGAAATATGATGGGGCTTTGTCCTTTTCACGCGGAACGCACTGCGTCTCTTTGCGTTTATCCTGCTAACGGATCTTTTTATTGTTTTGGGTGCGGAGTAGGCGGGGACGTTATTACATTTTTAAGACTTATAGAGCATTATGATTATATTGAAGCGGTAAAATATTTGGCAGAAAGAGTAGGAATGAGCGTTGAAGTCAGCGAAGAAGAAAATCTGACTTATAAGAAAAAATTACTTATTTATGAAATTAACAGAGAAACTGCTAAATTTTATTATAAATGTCTTATAGGGAAATCGGGTATAAAAGCTAGGGAGTATCTCAGCTTAAGAGGTGTTAACAATAATATGATAAAGCGTTTTGGACTAGGCTATTCTCCTAATGATAGATATTCCCTTATAGACTACTTAAAGAAAAGAGGATATAATGTAAAAGATATAATGTTGTCGAATTTAGCATTTACATCTCGAAGTAAGAAAGAAATTGATAGATTTAGCGGTAGATTAATGTTTCCTATAATTGATGTACGCGGCAACGTTATAGCTTTTGGGGCACGCAGTCTTTCCGGTGAGAAACCCAAATACATAAATACATCCGATACTCTTGTATTTAAAAAAAGCAGTAATTTATTTGCTCTTAACTTTGCAGTCAAATCGGGTAAACAAAATCTGATTTTAACAGAAGGATATATGGATGTTGTTGCACTACATCAAGCAGGTTTTAAAAATGCTGTAGCTACTCTTGGTACAGCACTTACTCCTTTTCAAGCAAAGTTAATATCTAGAAATGTAGAAGAGGTGATACTTTCATATGATGCCGATGAAGCGGGTCAGAAAGCTTCAGAAAGAGCCATAAAAATTCTTAAAGATAATGGACTCAGGGTAAAAATAATTTCTATGCCAAACTGTAAAGATCCCGATGAATATCTACGGTCACAAGGAAAAAATGGAGCATTTAAATTTAGTAGTTTAATTGAGAAGTCTAAAAATGATATTGAATTTAAGCTAGAGAACTTAAAATCACTATGTGATATAAGTACTTCAGAAGGAAAAATCAAATATCTTACTGAGAGTGCTAAAATTTTATCAAGGTGTAAAAGTACTATAGAAAGAGAAGTTTACGCTTTAACAATAAGCTCCGAAATAGGAGTAAGTAAAGAAATTATTTCTATTCAGATAAATAAGTATATAAAACAAAATCAAAAAAATTCACTATTTAAAGAATTTAAAAACATTGAAAAAAGTACATGTGCTTTTAACGATGATATTAATAAAGAAAAGCGAAATAATTTAAGAGCTGCTTTAGCGGAAGAAAACCTGTTATCTTGTGTTATAAATAATCCCGGTTTAGCTAACACTATATTTTCTAAGGTCGATGAAAATTATTTTGTTACTGAATTTAATAAAAAAATTTTTATATGTTTAAAAGATATTAAATCTAAAGGTAGAAAATTGGATATAAGTACAATTTCAAGTTATGAATTTTCTGTTAAAGAAGTAGGAAGAATAACAAAGATAATTTGTTCTTACAATAGCTATATGGGACAAGATGAATATATAAATGAAAACATAAGCATTCTCAGACAAGAGAAAGAAAAAAATAGATTTCAAAATATAAACAACATTTCAGAAACAGAAATTCAAAATTACATCAAAAAATTGAATAAATCATGATTTAATTAGAAATAAAAAATACAATTTTATTAAGTTAAAATTTTTTGAATAAAGTCAAAAGATAGGGGGAATAAAATGCAAGAAATTAGATATATGGAATCAGATATGAATAATGTTATAAAAAATTTGGCGAACCAAAGTAAAGGTTCAGGACATGTAAGTACAGGCGATATACTAGACGCTATGGGAGAAATGGATTTTGATCCAGATGAAATAGAAAAACTTTATGATTCTATGGAGTCTTTAGGTGTTGAGATAATAGATGGATTTGAAGAAAGTGGAGACATAGATTCTCATAGCTCTCGATCATTGAGTGAAGAAAATGCTTTGGTTACTGACGATCCTGTAAAAGCTTACTTAAAAGAAATAGGAATGGTACCTCTTCTGAGTAACGAAGAAGAACTTGAATTGGCTAATCGTGCTTCGAAAGGAGATGAATATGCAAAAAAAAGACTTTCTGAATCTAATTTAAGATTGGTTGTAAGTATTGCAAAGAAATATTTGGGAAGAGGTATGCATTTTTTGGATTTAATTCAAGAGGGAAATTTAGGGCTTATGAAAGCGGTAGAAAAGTTTGACCATTCTAAAGGATTTAAATTTTCAACTTATGCAACGTGGTGGATTCGTCAAGCAATTACACGTGCAATAGCAGATCAAGCTCGAACGATTCGTATTCCTGTACACATGGTGGAAACTATGAATAAAGTACGAAAAGTATCAGGCCAGCTTCTTCATAACAATGGCCATGAACCTACGCCGGAAGAAGTAGCTGAAGAACTTAATATGCCGGTGGAGAAAATCCGTGAAATAATGCGTGCATCTCAGGATCCTCTATCATTAGAGACTCCACTGGGGGAAGAAGACGATACACACTTAGGTGACATGGTTCCAGATGGCGAAGCTTTAGCACCAGTAGAAGAAGCGTCAAATGTTTTATTAAGAGAGCAACTTTTAAAAATACTAGAGACTCTTACTCCTCGTGAACAAAAAGTTTTACAAATGAGGTTTGGAATAAAAGATGGTCGTCCAAGGACCTTAGAAGAGGTTGGAAAAGAATTTGAAGTTACACGAGAAAGGATTCGTCAGATAGAAGCAAAGGCGCTAAGAAAATTGAGACATCCAAGTAGGAGCAAAAAATTAAAAGATTATTTAGACTAAAATGTGTACAAGCTTTAAAGTGTTTCATACTTGACTTTTTATTTTTTTGATGATAAAATCATTTTACCGCTTGCTACAGGCTGAAAGTGATTTTCAGTAAATCCGCCTGATAAGGCAGCGAATTAGAGTAAAGGTAGGTGCGTAAGGAGTAATGTACGCAGTTATAAAAACCGGAGGTAAACAATATAAAGTTTCTGTAGGCGATATAATTTACGTAGAAAAGTTGGATGCAGTTGAAAATACTGAAGTTAATTTTGAAGTTATTGCCGGACAAGATGAAAAAGGATTTTATGTAGGTAATCCAGTTATTGATTTTGCCGTTGTAAGCGGAAAAGTTTTAAAGAACGGAAAAGGCAAAAAGATAACAGTGTTTACTTATAAACCAAAGAAAAGTTGCAAACGTAAATTAGGTCATAGACAGCTTTATTCAAAAGTACAAATAGAAAAAATAAGTTTTTGAAAGAAACTAAGTTATGTTATGATAAAAGTTAAATTTCTTACTTTAGCGTCAGGTAAGATTATAGGATTTAATATAATAGGTCATGCAAATTATTCTGAACATGGAAAAGATATTGTGTGTTCAGCAGTTTCTTCGGCAGCGTATATGGCAGCAAATATTATTATTGAACTTTTAAAAGTTAATGCTAAAATTGAGATAAATGAAAAGTGTGGATCAATGTATGTTTCAATCCCTTATAACGAAGTAAGTAGGTGTAATTTAATTTTTGAAGGTCTGAAGATGCATTTACTTATGCTTGAAGAAACTTATTTTAAACATGTTAAAGTAAGTTATATGGAGGTGTAAAGCAGTGCTAAATTTAAACATCCAACTTTTTGCTCATAAAAAAGGTATGGGATCGACTAAGAATGGACGCGATTCTGAATCTAAACGTCTTGGGGTGAAACGTGCCGATGGTCAAACAGTACGTGCTGGAAATATTCTTGTCAAACAGCGTGGAACTAAAATACATCCAGGACATAATGTGGGACGTGGATCTGATGATAGTTTATTTGCTTTAATAGATGGGAAAGTAAAATTTGAAAGAATGGGTCGCGATCGTAAGTGTGTCAGTGTTTATGCTTGATTGCATTTTAAGTTAAGTGTTTGCTATATTTCATTTGTATTGAAAGCATTTAATAAAACTATTTTTTTATATTTTGGTTTTCGATTATTAATTACTTATAATAAATTTAAAGCGGATCTTAAATTAGGTTCGCTTTATTTATATATTTTTCAGCTAATAAATTGCAATTAAAAGAATAATAATTAGAAAATGAGGTGAATACTAATATGTTTGTAGATATAGCGGAAATAACAATTAGATCAGGTAGCGGTGGAGATGGAGCAGTATCATTTCATAGAGATAAATATACATCTACCGGAGGACCAGATGGAGGAAATGGAGGTCAAGGAGGCTCAGTAATTTTTACTCCTGATAATAATCTTTCAACACTTTCTGATTTTAGATATAAGAAGAAGTTTTTTGCTCAAAACGGACAAAACGGATCTTCCGGTAAACGTTCAGGAAAGAAAGGCGAAGATTTAATAATAAAGGTACCTTACGGAACGCTCGTAAAAAATCTAGAAACTGGTAAGATTATATTTGACGTATCCGAGGATAAAGAATATATTGTTGCTTCTGGCGGACGTGGAGGAGCAGGAAATATGAATTTTTCTAATTCAGTAAGACAATCTCCAAGATTTTCCAAACCAGGTGAAGAAGGAAAAGAATTAAAAATCAAGTTAGAATTAAAACTTTTAGCAGATGTAGGTCTTGTAGGTTATCCGAATGTAGGAAAATCAACAATAATATCAGTATGTAGTGAAGCCAAGCCACAAATAGCTAACTATCATTTTACTACTCTTTCTCCGATTTTAGGAGTTGTAAAGTACACAGACGATCTTTCTTTTGTGATGGCGGACATTCCCGGATTAATTGAAGGTGCTTGGAAAGGTATAGGATTAGGTCATCAGTTTTTACGTCACATTGAAAGATGTAGGATGCTCATTCATGTAGTAGACGTTTCCGGAAGTGAGGGAAGAAACCCTTGCAAAGATTTTGATAAAATAAATTTAGAATTAGAAAAATTCAATTCTGATCTTTTAAAAAGGCCTATATTAGTAGTAGGGAACAAGTGTGATATTGGATCTTCGGAGGTTATAGAAAGGTTTAAAAATTATGTTGAAAGTAAAGGTTATGATTACTTGTCGACGTCGGCAGTTTCATCTTTAGGAATAAAAGATATGCTAGATTATGTTGCTGAAAAATTAAGTACATTGCCTTTAAGGGATTTATTTGCCTCTGAAGAAATAGTAAGTTCGGATTTAGAAGATGAAGGCTCTAAAGATAGATTAAATATAGAAAAAATAAAAGGGACATACGTAGTTAAAGCTCCATGGATAAAAAAACTAATAGGATCGGTTAATTTTGAGGACTATTATTCTATGCTTTATTTTCAAAATTTTATTACCAAATCCGGCCTGGCAGAAGCATTGAAAAAAGCTGGGATTGAGCAAGGAGATACAGTAAACTTAGAAGGGATAGAGTTTGAATTTTTTGAATAAAATATTTGGAAAGAAGAGTTTTAATAATGGAAGATGCATTTCAAATGGATGCCGGGAAGTTAGCATTTTTAGGTGACGCAGTTTATGAATTAATGGTAAGAGAGAGGATTGTATCTAAATATTCAGGTAAGCTTGGAGTGCTTAATGAAATTAAAAATGAAACGGTTTGTTCTGAAGCACAATCTGAGATACTAAGTAAAATAGAAGATATATTAACTCCGGACGAGCTCTCGATATATAAACGAGGGAGAAATCTTAAAAGCAGCAGAAAACCAAAAAATGCCTCTGTGGCTACTTATAGAAAAGCTACAGGTCTGGAGGCATTGTTTGGTTATTTATATCTTACTAAAAATATAAATCGACTATATGAGTTTTTACAAATAATGAATATATAACAAAATTTATAACTGAGCATACGTTAATTTATAACATTAATTTTTAAATGTTAATTGACTTAATATATAATTTATTATATAATTTTAATATTGATAAGTGAAAGTGTATATGGAATAGAAAGGAGCAATGAATCGATGGGGATAATATATTTTGGTGCTAGGTTTATATGTGATTTAGACAAGTTCTTTAATGATTTTAAAGGTTTTATAAAAATGATAGAAAAACATATGTGGGGTTAAAATTTAGAAAGGAGAGTTATAAATTATGGAAATCAATACAGCACAGCAAATATGGAACGATATGGTAACTTCTGCTAGATTTTTTCTTTCTTGTTGTGTATTAGCGACAAGTACAATATTTCTGTATAATTCTATTGTCGGAGAAGATTGTGCATGTAGTACGCCAGGCTTTATAAATCCGATAAAAAAATCAGCATCTGAACCTAAAAAATTGTAACTTATTTCACCTAAAAGTGTAAGAGCTTTTGGGTGATTTTATTTACTTTAGAATAATTCATTGATGCGCTGTAAATTGATTCTATTTCGTCATGAATTTTTTTAGCTGTAAACAGAGCATTTGAAGATTCTCTGAGAAATTCTTTGCAAATTTTACTGTTAAACTTTATTAAATTTTTGTTGATTAGTAATTTTTCTTTATTTAGGAATCTTTTAGTATGTATGATTTTATATTCAGCTTTAAGTGATTTAAAGGTATCTTGAGGTAAAAATTGATTTTTTACAGCAAATCCGAGTTTAATATCAGGTAATAACAAAGCTTCTATATGTTGAGCAGGTAAGAAAGGGGAAGGGCAGCTTATGACTTCATAATTAAGGTTTAAAGCGTGAAGTCTTAAATTCTGAAGTATTATATTTCCGACTGTGCTATACGGGTCATCAATTATGAAGATTTTCTCACATAAGCTTTCAAGTGTTTCAGAGAGGAATATATATCCTTTAGGAGTAACGGAGCTTATAAATCTTAATTTTTCGTTTTTGTTTTCTGACGAAATTTTCTTAATTAACTTTTTAGAATTACTTTTACAGAAATTATTTAGTTTATCTAAATTGATAGTTTCTTGTACTAAACGGGAAATTTCGTTATAAGCGTATCCGAAAGTAGCGAGGAAGTGTTTTGACATTTGATGAAGTCTAGAATTTTCTTTACATATAGGGATAATAATTTTTTCTTTTTCTTTAAGTGCTTTAGAATCCCAAAATTCTCCGAGATTAATAATTTCATCTGAGATTCCCGGATAAGTAGGATCTATTACGTGTGGAGCGGTGCCATCTACTATACATTTATTCAGATCCGTTAGGATTACTGCGTCTAAGGACTCAGGGTCTGAAGAACATCTTATTATTTCGTGTTTTATCTTTTTTTTTGAAGCTTTTTCTGCTACATTTTTCATAAGTGTGGACTTACCTGTTCCAGGCCCGCCCTTTAAAATATGACAAAACCAGTTTGTACCGGGAGTATAAAGCTGGTTAAATATTGAAAAAAATCCATATGGAGTATTAGCTCCTAAGAAAAACTCTGGTGGACAAAAGTTATTTTTCATATATAAATTCACTCCTTTTTAATTATGATATGAATTTAAATTATATGGTGTGACGTTTTAGAATTGAAAAACGATCGAAAAATAGCTTTTTTAGAAATCATATGATTAAAATTAATTTAGTTATTTAAAACTTTAAAACGCAAAATCCTTTGGATTAATTCCAAAGGATAGTTTATTATTTAGCTAATTTTAGGGTAAGTATGTGTACATATTTCCAAGATTTTTTCTTTTAAGTTAAGTAGATCTTCTGCTACTAAAGATTTTTGAGAAGGATTTCGCAGAATCGATGCAGGATGTATTGTAGGCATCATCCAGATTTTTTTCTTTTTATAAAATATACCATGGTCTTTAGTAATTTTTATTGAAGGATCTATTATTTTCATAGCTGCAATTCTTCCTACTGCAACTATTATTTTAGGTTTAAGTAATGCTACTTGGTTTCTAAGCCAATCTATACATAATTCTTGTTCCTCAGGCAGCGGATCTCTATTTTGAGGAGGTCTGCATTTGACTATATTAGCTATGTATATATTTTTATTTCTGTCCAAATCTATGTCCAAGAGCATTGATTCAAGCAGCTTACCCGATTTCCCCACGAAAGGAGAGGCCAAAATATCTTCTCGTTCTCCCGGGCCTTCTCCTATAAACATAACTTCAGCTTTAATATTTCCAGCTCCGAAAACTACGTTGGTTCGAGTTTCGCAAAGAAGACATTTTGTGCATTTCAAGCAATTCTCTTTTAGTTCTTCCCAGGAACTATACTTCATAATTTTCACTACTTTCTTTAATTCTTTATTTAAACGTTAAATCTAAATAAAACTACGTCTCCATCATTCATTATATAATCTTTTCCTTCTGATCTAACTAATCCTTTTTCCTTGGCCGCCGAAATAGATCCGCAAGAAATAAGAGTCTCATAAGGAATTACTTCAGCTCTAATAAAACCGCGTTCAAAATCACTATGAATTTTTCCTGCTGCCTGAGGAGCTTTAGTACCTTTTTTAATTGTCCAAGCGCGTACTTCGTCTTTTCCGGCGGTGAGATACGAAATTAGACCTAATAAATCATAGCATTCAGAAACGAGTCTATCCAGTCCGGATTTTTCAAGCCCTACACAGTTTAAAAATTCAAGCTTTTCATCTTTATTCATTTCAGAGATTTGAGATTCAAATTCGGCGCATATAGGAATTAAAGCTGATTTTTCATTCTTAGCAATTTCTTGTACTGCTTTATAAAAAGGATTTTGAGCGGTTGTAATCAAGTCTTTTTCTGTAAGATTAGCTGCGTAGATTACAGGCTTAGAGGTTAGAAGTCCAAGTGATTTCAAATGTTTAGAATCTTCTTCTGAAATACCCGGTGATTTAGCTATTTCACCTTTGCAAAGTCTTTGATGTATATTTTTACACATTTCAAGTTCAGATAAATATTTTTTATCGGATTTTATAAGTTTTTCAAGCTTTAGGATATGTTTTTCAATTAGTTCTATATCGGAAAGAATCAACTCAGAATTTATGATTTCAATATCTGACTGTGGATTTACTTCTCCGTTTACGTGAATAATATTAGGATTTTCAAAGCATCTGACTACGTGTACAATAGCATCCACTTCTCTTATATTAGATAAAAATTTATTTCCAAGTCCTTCACCGTGAGAAGCTCCTTTTACAAGTCCTGCGATATCTACAAATTCTATTGTTGCGTAAGTTATTTTACGGGGAAAATAAATTTCTGCTAATTTTTCAAGTCTTTCATCCGGCACGGCAACTATTCCCACGTTTGGTTCTAAAGTACAGAAGGGGTAATTAGCACATACAGCTCCTGCATTAGTTATTGCATTAAATAAAGTACTCTTTCCGACATTGGGAAGTCCTACGATTCCAATCTTCATTTTTTAGTTCCTCCGACAGTTTTAATTGATATTTTATAACCATAATAAAGCTTTTCATTGTTTTTATCAATAAGTATTTTACAGTAATAGATAATTAAATGTTTAATATTAAAGCTATAGATTCAAAGCAAAATTATATGTTTTGAATAAAAATGTTTACAAGTAACAAAAAATATGTTATAATCACTTTGAAAAATATAATTTATGCCGTAAACTCGGTAAAAAGGGGGGATGAATATTTATGTTTCAAAAGTTAGTTATCAAGCATAAGTTTTAAGCAAAAAGGAGGATATGGTAAATGAAAATTGGAAGAGTCATGCAAAAAATTTTATGTTTAGGAACCGCTTTTCTTACTTTAGGAACACATATTTTAGCATTTAATTCTCAAACTCATAGTTATGTTACAAGTACAAGTTTGGAAATCTTATCTAAATTAAGTGAGTATTTGTATAAATCTGGAAAAATGGATAAAGAAGAATATGAGATCTCAAAGCAATTAGCTGATAATTACAAAGATCATATAATAAATTACAGCCTTAAACCGGATGAAGATGAAAATCAAGGTGCTTACAAGTATCATTTTTATAATCCTGATACTGAAAGGAATTTTGCAGGAGAAAAAGAAACAGCACTTAAAAAATATAAAATACACTTTGAAAATGCAATTAGAGGATGTTTGGAAGCAACTTTGCTGAAAAGTTTAGGAGGTTATGACGATGCTTTAAATAAAAATAAGGAAGATTTGAAACTTACATATGATTTAATATTTGAGGAATTAGGCCGATCAATTCACTTTTTAGAAGACCTTAGCACATGTGTACATTCAGGTTATGACAAACCGACAGATGCAGTTTTTAAATTTCCTTTGCATGTAGAATTTGAAAAGAAATGCGATCTCGTAAGTAACGAATGTTACGCAGTAATACCGGCGGAGAGTTTGAGATATTATGAAGTAAATTTACTTGAAGATATAGCTCAAAATACTGCTGTACTATCTTTAGATAATTTTTATAGATTAGAAAATATTGAAACAAAGGACTATAATAATTTGGCAAAAAATGCTGTACTTAACGCTCAGAAAAGAGTTGTAGGAGTGTTGTACAAGTTTGTTAAAGAATCAGTCAAGGAATCAAATAAATATCAAGAATCGTTAAAGCGTTAGAATGGAGGTTATATTATGAATAGAATAATAACATACTTAAAACGTGCAGTATGTTTAGGCATGGGATTAATGTGTATAAGCTCTGTAGGGTATACAGCGAAAGCTATGGAGAAAGAGGAGAATCCGGAATTCATTACTAGAGGACGTATGGGTCTGGACAAATACATTTCTACTGAAAATTTTGATTGTAATCCCGAGACAGAACTTATTTTAGAAAATGGAAATAAAATTTACAGAAAAAATATAGTAGTAAAAAAAGAATTTAAAAAAGATAATTCCAAAGGAAATGATGATCCAAATGATATAGAGGCGACTTTACATGTTGACGTTACATTTACATATGATAAAAATTCGTTTGTAAAAATAGATAAGAGGGATAAAGATATAAATGTTCAAAAACACGTAAAAGATTGGAAACTACGTAATTCAACTGAAATATTGCCAAACGATGAGGTATGTATAGTTTCAAATAAGTATGTAACTTATAAAAAATCAAGTTTAGGTGTAGGGGATTATATAATTTCAGGGCACATTGACTTATTATGTTCGAAGCTAGGGGAAATAGGTATTCATACAGAATTAACTTAGTAAAAATGTAAGGTTTAGGGGGGATTATAATGAAAAATTTTTTTAGTATTATAGGACGATGTTTAGGTTTAATTATTTTTTTTAGTGTACTCATAGAGCCTTGTGCAGAAGCGATGAATAGTGTTCAGTTAGGTAAAGGAGTTATTGTGACTCAAACAACAAGCACAGAAGATATTTCGGATAAAATTTTAAAGAAAGAAGAATTTTCTGTTTCAAATTATAAGTATTCAGGTAATTTAGATAAATGTGGATATAAATATCTCAGGGCACGTAGAGACATTACATATTTGAATAAAGTTCCGGAAAAAATTTTGGCAATGGCTAGTACGGAATCAAATTTTAGATATAATACAGAAACTCGACAAGCAGAGTGTTTGAGTATTTCAAGAGAAGTAATAACAAATGATAAAGGATATACATTAAGTTTATTTTCAAGAAGTGCAAATAAAAATACAGAAGTAGGTTCAGGAATTTCCAATATTAAGTTCAGATATCTTGGGAGATTAATTGACAAAGATAATTGTGAAATAAGTTGTGACTGTATGAGTAATGTAGAATGTAAAAATTTATCTGAATAAGATTTAAGCTAATAATTAAAGAGCGTTTGGAGTAAAATGCATATCTGAGAATAGAGTTCTTGAAAGTATTTTAACTTCAAGTGCTCTTAAAAATAAAATAAAAAATTATATATAAAAAGCTTTAAAATCATAGCATATAGCCAAATTTAAAATAATAATATAATTATTATTGCAATCTGATAATGAATATGATACTATTATAAATAAGGACGTTTAGCTCAGCTGGTAGAGCATTCGCTTGACGTGCGAAGGGTCAGCGGTTCGAGTCCGTTAACGTCCACCATAAGTATTTGTCTCCATTAAGGGGACTTATTTTTTTGAGGTAGGGTAAGAATATGAAATTTAGTGTTTTTACGTTTGGTTGCAAAGTTAATCAAGGTGAAAGCCAGTCTGTGATTTCTGAGCTTGTGAATTATGGATATACATTTTATGACTCTCCTTTTAGCAAGTCAGTTGATGTAGTAATTGTAAATTCATGTACTGTAACGGCAGAGAGTGATAGGAAGATGCGTCAATGCATAAATAAAATAAGGAGAGTAAACAAAGATTGTGTAATAGTTCTTATGGGGTGTATGCCTCAAGCTTTTCCAGGAATAGCTTCAAAATTTAAAGAAGTACAGATTATAATAGGAAATAATACAAAATCGAAATTGCCGATGCTTATAGATAAGTATTTTAAAGACAAAAGACAAATTATTGAAATAAATGATATAAATTCAATGAAAAAGTTTGAAGATATAAAAACTCCGACTGTATCTAATAGGTTTAGAGCGTTTCTTAAAATTGAGGATGGATGTGACCGATTTTGTTCTTACTGTATAATTCCTTATGCAAGAGGTAGGGTTAGGTCTAAGTCTTTGGAAAGTATAAAGAGGGACGTTATTAATTTAAGCGAAAATGGATATAAGGAAATCGTCTTAACGGGAATAAATCTTTCTTCATACGGAAAAGATTTAAATTGTGGACTTGAAGAAGCAGTTAAAGAAGTGGGAAAGATTCCGGAGGTGGAGAGAATACGTTTAGGCTCTTTAGAGCCCGATATGTTAAATGAAAGACTTATTAATGAGTTATGTAAGGAGCCAAAGCTTTGTCCGCAGTTTCATCTTTCTCTGCAAAGCGGGAGTGACAACACACTAAAGAAAATGAGGCGTCTTTACACTAGAGCAGATTATATAAAGACTGTAAAGTTTTTAAGAGAGAAGTTCTCAGACGCGACGTTTACAACAGATCTAATGGTAGGATTTCCCGGAGAAACAGAATCAGAATTTGAAGAATCATTAAGCATTATAAAAGAAGTAAAATTTTTAAAAGTTCATGTTTTTCCTTATTCTATAAGACCGGGTACGCTTGCTTCTAAGTTAGATAACCAAATAGATAAGGTGACTAAAACAAAAAGAGTACAAAAGGTAGTTGAAATTTCTAAAAAAACGAGTAAAATTGTACTAGAGGAGTTTGCTAATAGGGAAATGCAAGTTTTGTATGAGAGTTACGACTCTGAAGGATTTTACAAAGGTTACACTTCTAACTATATTCTTGTAAGAAGTCAGAGTAGTGAGGATATCAGAGGCAAACTTCTTAAAACAGCTTTAGCCTGTAACCAAGGAGATCATTTCCTAGGTAATATACTTTAAAGAAAGAAGGAGTAAATATGGAAAACTTTGAATCGAGAGATCCACGTGAAGTAATATCTAAAGAAAAAGGGGCATTAATAGTTGATTTTTTTGCGTCATGGTGCGAGCCGTGTAAGATGCTAGCGCCGGTGTTAGAGTCTGTAGGTCAGAAATATTCAAACAATTTAAAAATACTAAAAGTAGACATTGACAAATATCCTGAGCTTTCAACCGAATATCAAGTAATGTCTGTACCGACTTTATTATTTTTCAGCAATGGAGAATTAGTAAATCGTGAAGTTGGATTTATACCGGAGGAAAAGCTTTGTTCGATAATAGAGTCTGAGCTTACGGTCAAGGTTTGAAATAGGTATTTAAAAGGAGTACAAAGTTAGTGAAAGAGATAGTTATAATCGGTGCGGGGCCTGCGGGTCTTACAGCTGGTATATATGCGCTTAGAGCGGGAGTGAAAGTTACTGTTTGTGAAAGTGAAGTTTATGGAGGTCAAGCGTCCATAATAGATAAGATTGAAAATTATCCGGGATTTGACAGCATAACCGGATTTGAATTTTCAAGTTCTGTTTATGATCAAGTGAAGAAGTTAGGCGGAGAGTTTATTTTCAGCAAAGTAGTTGAAGTGGATTTAAAATCTAAGATTAAACTATTAAAGCTTTCAAATGGCGAGCGGCTAGAATCCAAAGTGGTGATAGTTGCGAATGGTTTAAAAAGAAGAGTTTTAGGTTGCAAAGGTGAGAAAGAGCTTATAGGAAAGGGTGTATCTTACTGTGCGACATGTGACGGAGCGTTTTTCAAGTCAAAGAGAGTGATTGTTGTAGGAGGGGGTAATACTGCTCTTGAGGACGCGCTATATCTTTCCAACATATGTAAAGAAGTGACGTTAGTTGTGCGGAGAGATAAATTTCGTGGCGAAGCTTACTTGGTAAAAGACGTAAACAGGAAGTCGAACATAAAGATTATGTTTAATACGAACGTAAAAGAGATTCATGGTTCTACGGCTGTAAACAAAGTCAGTTTATTAAATTCGAGCGGAGAAGTTTTCGAGTCTGAGATAGACGGAGTATTTATAGCCATTGGGTACCAGCCGGACTGTGAAATATACAAAGGTCAGCTTAAATTAAGCGAGAGCGGTTACTTTTTAGCGGACGAAACCTGTGAAACGGACGTTTTAGGAGTATATGTTGCCGGTGATTGCAGAGCGAAGCCTTTGAGACAAATCGTCACAGCTATTGCGGATGGAGCGGTTGCTGGAAATAAAGCGGCGGAGTACGTTCTTAGGAATTTTTAGGTTTGAACATTTAATTTATAAATATGAGAGAGTGTCACTCAAGGCACTCTTTTGTGTTTTAGAGTCACTTTAATATGGTAAAAAAAGAATTTTTTGAATAATATTCCACTTTAAGGCAAAAAAATAAACAAATTTAAAAAAATTAGTTGAAATTCTTTCCAAGATGATGTATAATCAACTTAGGACTTTGGGATTTTAACCAAAAGGCCGAGCAGACTGAAGTGTTACAGGCACTCCAGCCCTGTGTAAGGTAAGCACCTACCTAGGCACAACTGCTATTTGCAGCACTCGGCTATATTATTATAGCATAGAATTGCAATATAGTAAATTCCCAAATTGTGAAGAGATTCCTTTTGAGGGAGGAAGTTTGTGTACTAGGGATCGTGAAGATACCGACGTGCACTTAAGTTATGCCCAAGTTCTGACCGCTATGTGTGTTGAGTGGGGACGTCTCGAGGGAGTGACCTGCTCGCACCGGCAGGACATGAATTGAAAGGGTGATTAGATGAAAAATCTAAGAAAAGTCTTTCAAAACATTTTCAGAACTTCAGTAGTCTGTTTAATGACTACGTTCCTCCCCCTTGGAATAGACGGGTTAAGAGCTGTTCAAGCGCCGGATTTGGCGAGCTACACTAATAAACCGGTTATTTCAAAAGATAGTAAAGAGCAATGTACAAAAGATTCTAAAGAGATTATAGTTTATGTAACTAAGACGGGAAGATGTTATCATAAAAATAACAAGTGTTCTTGTTTGAGGTATTCATGCATGTCAATTACACTTGAGAAAGCTTTAGAAAACGACTATCAGGAATGTTTGAAATGTTTTGGATAAGAAAGAGGGGAAGACTACAATAAGTAGTCTTCTTCAAATAATTTATTATGTATTAGGTTTACCGAGCGGTACAAATCCGTGGATTTTATAACTACCGATACATGATCATTATCACAAGCTGTCATTTCGATATTGACGTTTATTTCATGGAGTGCTTCAAAGATTATAGAAGCTATGTTTAAATTATAACTTTCCTCCAAATTCACTACTGAAATTTTTGACTTATCTTTAAAATAGGAAACTTCGAAATTTTCATTCCTGGATAAAGGATTTTTTTTCATAAAATTTAAAACTTCTTGAAGAGAACTTTCTTCTGCTAAAAAATCATAAGTTTGAGAGTTAAGTTTTGATGTAGATTTCAATTCAGGCTCTTTGATTAAATTTTTTTCTATTAATTTTGATATAGTTTCTTTTTTAAATTTAAACATATCTTCTATTCCGCCGATTGAAACTTTAACTAAATTTTTTTCCGTTGCTATTCCGCTTATAGAATTGCGTTTAGTAATTGTATATGCTTTTACTACTGTTCCTTTGGAGTTATTTTTCAAGCTAGATAAAACTTCTAGCTCTACGCCGTATTTTTGAGCTGTCTTAATGGACACATCGTTTAGAACTTGTGAACCCAGTGAGGACAGCTTAAACATTTCCTCATAAGAAATTGAATCTAGCTTACGTGCAGATGGTACGAGTCGAGGATCTGCTGTATAGACTCCGTCTACGTCAGTATAAATTTTGCAGATATCTGCTTTTAGTTCTCCGGCGATAGCGACGGCGCTGGTATCCGATCCGCCTCTTCCTAAAGTGGTTATATCATTTAAGCTGTTTACTCCTTGGAATCCGGCAACTATTACGATATTTTTTTGTTTAATTTCAAATTTTATGCGATCAGTAATTATTTTTTCTACTTTTGCGCTGGAGTGGACTGAATCAGTTTTAAATCCTGCTTGCCATCCGAGTAACGATTTAGCGGGAAATCCTAGACTTTGTATAGCCATTGCCAGTAAAGAAGAGGAAATTTGTTCTCCTGCAGAAAGTAAGACGTCCAGTTCTCTTTTTGAAGCTTGGGGATTAATTTTTGAAGCCATATTTACGAGTTTATCAGTAGTATCACCTTGAGCTGAAACGACTACTATTACGTCATATCCGTTTTGATAAAATGGTATGATTTTTTTTGCTACGTTAAATATGTGATGGCTGTCTGCTACAGAACTTCCACCGAACTTTTGGACTATTATACTCATAAAAATTTTGCCCTCCTTGCGGTGTTTATTGAAAATAAATAGTGATACTATAAATTTATGCTGCTAATTTAAAATATGATATAGCTTTGAAATTTCTAATCATCAAATTCGTCCGAAACAGACTCAATTAAACTTTCGACTGTGGGTTCTTCCGCAGGAGGAGGTGAAGTATTATTTTCATTGCCTTGGTTTTGTTGAGTTGGAGGGTTATTGCTATTGTTATTAGCTTCCTGATTATTTTCTTGGGAGTTTTGATTTTGAGAATTATTTTCGGAATTATCCGTTTTTTCTTTTGGTATTACTGGTGCTTTTGCAATGTGGCCATTACATGTAGAAGGCATATTAGAAGGAGAATAATATCCTGTTGCTACGCTGCCGCATCCTATAGTTGCAAGTTTACCGCTGTTTTTACAGTACGATGCTTGAACTACTTCCGGATCAAAAGTGAAGTCTATATTAGGTTTATCTTTTAGATATTCAATCATAATATGCTTCCATATTCTTATAGCAGCTGCAGTTTCTCTGATTCTTTTTGGATTGTCATAACCTGTCCAAATCCCGGCAACAGCGTAAGGGCTGAGTCCTATAAACCAACTATCAAAATCATCGTTAGTAGTACCTGTTTTTCCTATGATATTCCAACCTGAAATATTAGCCGATCTACCTGTACCTTCAGGTCCTATTATTACATTTCTAAGTAGGCGATTCATAATTGTAGCTGTTTGAGAACTTACCGCATGAATCGGGACATCATCTCTATGATCAAGTAAAACTTTGTCATTGCGGTCTGTTACGTAGAAGTAAGTATAAGGTTTGAAATAATTTCCTCCGTTACCGAATATTTGAAACGCACCTGTCATTTCTCTAGGAGTGACGCCGTAATGTGTTCCACCGGTTGCGAGAGCGGATAAAGAATTAGCGTCATTTGAATCTAAGCTTGTGAATCCAAGTTTTTTAGTCAAAAATTCATAGCTTTTTTCAGTGGTTAATAAATTTATAAGTTGGGCAACCGGAGCGTTTGCAGATTTTTCAAGTGCCCATTGAAGCGTTACTTCACCGCGGTATCCTTTGTACCAGTTATCAGGCCAATTTTTGTATACGCCTGAACTTACCGGAATTGCAACGGGTTTATCGGGAATAAGTGAAGAGTAATTGTATATTCCTTGGTCTATAATTGGAGCATAAGCAGAAATAGGTTTAATTGTAGATCCTGGTTGTCTTTTAGCTACGTTAGCGCGGTCATATAGAAGATTTCCGGTTTTTTCTTTTCTCGAACCAATAGTCGCTAGAATTCTTCCATTTAGATCCATCATGGTATAGCCTACTTCTAAATTCTTATCAGCCGGCATTACAGAATTGTTCTTCATTGCATTTTCTACTATAGATTGAGCTTTAGTGTCTATTGCGCAGTATATTTTAAGGCCTTGAGAATAAATCATATTTTCAGCTGCAACTTTTCCTATGCTGTATTTTTCGCATAAATCACTAGCTACGTCTCTAAGCAACGTTTCAATATACCAGTTATGCACTTGTGAGGACGTTATTTCCTCTGCAGACTTTTTGGAGTAGTCTTCAAACTTCATGGATGCGGACTCTTCTATTGCTTTATCAAATTCTTCAGAAGTTATTTTATTCTGATCAAGCATTTCTTGGAGGACTGTTTCACGTCTTTCTCTATTGTTTTCCGGATGATATAGGGGATTGTATGCAGTAGGATTTTGAGTTATAGCCGCTATAGTTGCACATTCTGCCAAAGAGCAGTCACGTATACTTTTATTAAAGTAGAGGTTTGCAGCAGTTTCAACTCCTCTGCATCCTCCACCGAAGTTTACGATATTTAAGTAAGACTCTAGAATTTCATCTTTTGAATATTTTTTTTCAAGTTCCAGAGCGCGAAATATTTCTCTTAATTTTCTTGTCAAGCTTACTTCATTGTCTTCGGTAATATTTTTTATAAGCTGTTGAGTTAAAGTAGATCCGCCGTAGCTGTGTGTGCCCTTAGCGAAATTAATTATAGCTCCTGAAGTTCTTTTCCAATCCACTCCTCCATGATCATAAAATCTTTTGTCCTCAATAGCTATTATAGCGTCTTTCATATTTTGAGGAATTTCTGAGAAGTCCACCCATACTCTGTTTTCGAGATTATATACTCTTTGATATTCTTGAGGGTTACCATTTTCGTCATTTGCGTAAACAAAACTGGTAAGTGGTACCTTTGAAGCGTTAATATTTAACGTGATATCATTTTCCAGCATAGAAGATCGGTACATATTAAGGGAAAAAACTAACATAATTCCCGTTAGAAGCATTATGAAGAATAGACTTAAAATAAAGCGTGAAAAAATTGAAAAAAATACATAAGTAAAACGTTTCAGCTTATTTTTAGAATTTCCTTTTGAACTTGAACGCATAGTAGTAATGGTTTTTCCATATTGGTTTATATCAGTTTTGCGCATTATAAACTCCTTTTTTATTTGCATCAGATATTTTCAAAGATTTTAGAACTAAATTTACTAAAATAATATCATAGCTAAGATAGGATAGTCAATAAAGCGGGCACAAAACGATTTAGAATTTTAAATTTCAATTGTAATTTAAAATATATTAAAATTTAAGTAAAATTATTTTTATTTTAGTATGTATTTTTCTTGACTTTATTTAAAAAATTTATTAAAATTAATTAATTAAATTGAAGAGGGTGTTAAAATTGAAGCATTATATTAATTATAAAAAAATTTTATCTGTTCTAATTTGTACTTTAGCTTTTAATGTAAACGTAAGTGCAAATAAATTAGAGTCAAATAATCAAGATTCGATTGATTTTTATAAAGGTTCAGGATTTAGAATTGTTAATAGCTATTTAAGAAAAAAATCCAAAAGTTGGTCTAAGGTTTGTAAAGAACTTAGAGAAATCTCTCAGACTATAGAAAGCTTAATAGATAATAGTTTTAAAGATGAAAATTTAGTTGGTAGAAAAATAAGAAACATATCTTCTTTTATAAATGAAAATAAAATTAAACAGCCAATGAAGGTTTATCGGGGAATTAGCTATTCATCATTGGCTAGATTAGTAGGCTTAAGTGAAGACCTTATTAAGAATAATCCTTTTTATTTGATGGGAAGAATTGTAAAAGAAGAAGCTTTTATGAGTACTTCTTCCCTCAAAGAAGTGGCAGAAGGGTTTAGTAATGGACGTGTAATGTTAAGAATTACTACTTCTAGTGATGCCAAAGCAGCTTATATAAATGAAGCTGAAAAGGAATATTTATTCGATTATGGGCAGAAACTTTTAATACTTGGAGTATGTAAAAAGAATAAAGGAGCTGGGGAAAAACCTACATTAATCTTAGACTGTAAAGCTCTATAAACAAGAGATAACAGTTAAATTAGGAAGCGGAGCAGTTAAGATTGAAAACTTTTAGCTGCTAAGACGCATAACTGCCGTATAAACTTTAGAAATTTCATACCAGGTTTTATAATCTACATAACCAGTTTGAGGCAAATCAAAAATTTGTTGGAAAGTTTTTACAGAATCAACGGTGTTTTGTCCATAAATGCCATCTACTGCGAGTTTATTTATTAGTGGATAGTTATTACTTATTGCATTTAATTGTCGCTGTATAGTTCTAACGTCATCACCCATAGAACCTAGCTGTAGGACTTCTCCTGGAAAAGAAACAGGTATTCCTGTAACTTCAGAAGCGTTATCAAGATATATTTCAGATCCGTAATAAGTTCTGAGTATATTTATATAATCTGTTCCGTTTTCAGCTAAGCTTTTAGATCCCCATTGAGACAGCCAACCGGGACAAGTTACATTTTTTCCGTCGCAGTACTGAGTAAACAAAGGTTGTTGAATTTGAGGTTTAGTTATATATGTTGAAAAAATATCATCTACAACATTAGATATTTCTTGGAAAATATTACGTTGATATACAAATTTTTGATCGTATGCAGTAGAAGAAGTGACAGTAAAATTTTTCCCTCGACTCCTATACCATTCCGTATATACACGATTTAAGGTAAATGAAATTATTGCAAGCACGTTTGCCTTTATACTTTCTTCGGGCCAAGTGGCGTAAATTTCACTACTTGCAACGTTTTTAATATATTCTTGATAAGGTATCCAATAGTCGGGAGCAGAATCATCATTTGGGTCGCCGTCATGAACTACTATAAATTCAGGTATAACTACTTTATCAAGTATTACTAGTCCGGAAGGAGTGGGAAGTGGTTTAACGGGGTCTTCTGCAATTTTTGGCGGATACGTTCCATATAAAGTATGATCAGGGATGGAAAAGCTCAGAAGCTGATCGTTATTATTTTGGACTTTTTTCATGTATATATTTTGTTCGGCAAGAACATTTGGTAGTATCTGAACGCCTTTTATTGTCAAGGGTTCGAACCCTTCTTGACTAAGTGTAATATCGTATTCGGTATAAGGCTTGGGAGCACCTGGTTCTAAAGAATAGTCAACCGGAGGTGCTTCTAGTTCTATAACATCTGATTTTCCTGATTCATTGGTAATCGCTTCTCTTATTATATTATTTGGATCACTGGTTAGACTTATAGTGGCGTTGGCTCCCGAAAGAGGCATTGCAATGGTTTCGTCATATACATTTATTTGCAGTCTTCCATTACTCATATAAATTGTTCCTCCTAAAGGTTTTATTATATTAATAAGATGAGTAATTAGAAGTTTTTATGATTAAAAAATAAAATTTTTCGAATTATTTTTAATTTATGATTCTTTAGATAGTTGGTTAAGTTGATTAATAAGCTCAGAGGACTTTTTATCAATTGTTATAGCATTTATGTATTTATTTATGTAAATTTCCATACCATCTATCATTATTTTTAATTTAGTTTCAATAATTGGATCTAACGATGATAAAATTTTGATATTTTCTTTACATAATGTAAAAAGACAGCAGAAATTATTAATGTTATTGTCACAGTTATACTCAGTTAATTAAGTATAACTAAGAAATTCGCTTGATTGAATAAAACTTGTTTTTGCCAAAGCATCTATTTCTTGAGGTTTAAAATTTTTATTTATGAGAAAATCTCTTAATTTTAAAAAATTTAATGCAATAATTTTTAATAAAGAATAAAAACTTTCTAAGTATAGTGTTGGTTTTAATGGGTCATTATAAATTAATATTAACTTAGTAAACCTAATGAATAAATCATCTATTGCAGTGGAAAGATTTTTAACTGAATCATTCCATATTTTAATTTTTGCTTTCGGTAAACGTTGAGTATTTACTGTAGAATATTGTAAACTGTAAGTAAGAGTTTGGAATTGGGATGGCATCATAATATAATTTCTCCTTTTATAATTTTAATATTGTTTTATTATAATTTTAATTTGATGATGCTGTCAATACTTAAATAAAAATACTGCCCTTAAAATTAAAGGGCAATATTATTTTAGTCTTCTTTTTTCTTTTTTCCTGCAAGGAGTATTAAGAGAATGATTAGAAGTCCCAGGAGGAGAATAATTATAACTGAAATAAATTCATTATTGATAAACCAAAGATATATTTTATTAAGTGTGGAGCCTAAATATTGGCTATCAGTAGGATTGGAACTTGAGCTATTATTTTCTAAGTTTGTACTTGTTTCCGATTCGTTTTCTTCAAGATTTATTAATTCTCCCAGTTGAGAAGTTAATCCTTCGCCTAGAAGATTTTTAAGTTCATCTTCATTTTCCACTAGCTCTGCAACTGAAATTTTCAGGTCAGAAGGATTTTCGGAGTAATTAGGGATTTTTTTACCGGCAATTCCGAATTGACTGAATGAAGAGGTTTTAAAACTTGCAGTATTTTCATTAATGTTAACGTCCAGGTACTCTATTCCTCCGCCTGAATTTTTATGAGCTACTACAATATTTTCATATTCTTCAAGATTTCCACAAGGTATGGTTACGGATACTTCTTGTCCATATGGTACTTCATAATATTCGTTAGTGAGTAAATTAAGAAGTTTCATTTCGTAGAGCGAGAGCAGAGTTCTTCTTTCAATTTCTGCGTTAAAACTTTCCATAGCTTCCTGATCATGCGTTAAAGGAGTTACAATTAATTTTATATTCCAATCAATTCCGGTTACTGTTACATCATTTGAAGTATGATTTATAGTTTTTGCTTCTTCCTGAGCGGCATTAAGACCGCTGGTATTTGTTACTAATATTTTTTGTTCTTCCGGTAAAGCTTCATAGGTTTTAGTTGCAGCAACTACTTTGTCAATATCAGCTGAAGATATTATTGATTCAGGAACGTCATTTATATCTTCTATAGTAGTTTCTTCTGGATTTTTTACAACATTTTCTACTGTTACTTCTAGGTCAGCTTCTACACGTTCTATAGTATAAATTCCTCCGTTTTGGACTAAGACCTTAGTGTTATTTAGTAACACTATAGGAGAAGATTGATCATAAGCATCCATTAAAGAGATTTTAAATTGTTGTACATCTCCGTATTCAGCGTCTAAATATTCGGTAAACGTTTTATTTTTAACTGTCCTGTAAATAACTCCTTCTGTTTCCTTAAACTTTATTCTGTAAGTGTTTTTGATTACGTTAGTTATTTCAATAATTTTGTTTTCTGTTATATTTTCCAAAGTATAGACTCCATTTGATGAAGGAGTCAAAACGTTAGTAGATCCTTTTATACTTGCTATCGGACTTGCATTACTGTAAGCGGGATCAAGAGATAAAGTGAAAGACAAGCTTTCTCCGTGGGAAACTGAAATTTGTGAACTTATAGCTTCTCCGGAGGAGTCTAAACATTTTACTCCTTCAGTAGTTCTTATTTCTACTTGGTAGTTGATGCTTTTAGTATTTCCTACGTGTACTACAACATCATTTGTTATATTTTCGATGTAATAAACATCACTTACAGGTAATATTCTGTTTGAACTTTGAATACTGGAAGAAGAATATGCGTACCATACGTTAAGTTCAGAAATGTCTATACCTTCATTTGCTAAAATTTTAAATCCGAATGTTTCGCCATAATTTACGATTTTAGTTATAAATTCTGAATCTGTATTCTCATCCGACGTTAATTTTTCTACTCCGTACTGATCGTAGTAATCAACATCATCTGAAATTCTGAATTTTAACTTATATTCATTTAATTCCAGTCCTTCAATATAAATTCTATAGTTTTCTGTTATATTACTTATTGTATATAAATTTGTTGCGTCATCTGATTCAAGCTGCGTATCATTACTTCTTGAACCACTTAATTTAACTTGTATATTTGAGTTTGAATATGCTCCAGATACTGAAACTGAAAATGAATAATTATCTCCGTAATCTACTTCTACTTCATCTAAAATAATTTGGTCTTCTGAATTTTTGTAGGTTACATTTTCATAAGGAGTGAATGATACAACGTGTTTTATTTTAGATAATCCTGAAGGTACTTTTATTTCTATGTGGTCTTGACTGTTTGCCAGCTTTTGAGTATCAATAGTGTAGTATCCGTTTCTTAGCTGGATTTCAACTCCATTAGCTGTAACTATTATATTTGAAGTACCATATCCATTTTCAGCTTCTATAAGGAAAGAAAAATTTAATTGAGATGTTTTGATTTCAGAATTATCTAGACTGCTAAGATCATTTTTTTTTCTAAATTTTAAGCCTTCAACTTCAGGGAAAGTAATAGTGTAAAGCTTAAGATTCCTTCGTATAACAATGTTTATATCTCCCTGTATATTTCCCAATGTGTATTCTACATATATGTTTGCGCCTGAGCCAGCACGATAAATAGTTAAATTCCCTAATGGAATACCATCAAGCGTAGGTGATATAGAGTTGTTTGTGCTTAGTTCACTAAGATCTATTTCTTGAGAGTTATTTCCAGATGTTATCTGTAAATAGCTTTCTATATACTCATATCCGTCTAAAGGCCGAGAAGTAATTTTAAGCGTGTCACCATGTTTAACTGTAGTTGTTAAATTTTCATCTCCTGAACCAAATTGAAGCTTTGTTCCTGTATTTTCCGAGCAACTGACTGTATACTCTTTCTTTTTAACACCATTTATTTGTATGGTAGGGTTTTCTTCATAAACGTTTGAAAGTTCATAAAGATATTGATTACTGTTGCCGCTAACTTGTCCAATTAGGTTTAATTTAGGAAAGTACTTTGAACCTTCTTTGAAGTGGTCGGGTATAAACTCAAGATTGTCATATTCAAAACCATCATCTAATTCAAGTACGAAATAAGCTGGATCTTGACCATTTACGTTGTAAGTAGTATTGCCGAATTCATTCGTTATTGCTTCGTCAAGGGTTACTTCCATAGTCTTTGTATTACAAGACTTAACCGGATAAATTTTAAAGTCGTTAATGCTGCTAGCTTCAAAATCAAATTTAGCATTATATGAGTTCATAGAATCTGGTATTATTTGAAGAATCAATTCATTAAATAAATATCTAAATACAGCTAAACCATTATAAGTGAGTTTCATTCCAATATAATTATTATTATCATCAAAGATGCCGAAAAAATTCTCGTAAGTACTAACTGTTTGCATTATTTCTTCGTAAAACTTGCCTGTCGTATAGTCCGTAAGATCCTTAAAATTATTAATATTATTGTAGTATGACTGATCAATGATAGTCCATTTGCGAAAAACTTCTTTTGAATCATAGCCATAGCTTAAGTGAGCATCACTCAAACTAATCTTCTCAATTCTTCCCTCAGCCGCAGCCTCCTCAAGGGTTTTTTCATCAATCTTTCCGTCATCAATAACGTCTTCCATAATACTCTTTTTTTCGTCCTTGTTATGGAAAAATTTATACTCTTTTTCACGTTTCAATGTAAATCCGTTTCTTCCGTATGCTTTGAAAGTCATTTTTCTGCCGTCAATAGGTTCGCAATATAATGCCAAGCTGGCTCCTTCGCTTCCTTCCTGATTTCGATCTTCACTGCTCGTCCAATGAACCTTCATAATCTCTCCTTCGTCAGTACATACTATAAGACGTTTAGCAGGCAACCATATAAGAGAGTATAAGTAGTTATAATCTATTTCAATCTGCTTAAGATCGGCATATACCGGCTTATAAAAATCAAGACGTTCTTGTTTGAAATCATCTGTTGTCAAAAGAGGATACTCCCAAGTTGATACTTCTGTATTTGCTGAAACACTATTTAGCGAGTAAGTTAATGGGGTTTCAGAGATTTTAATTGGAGTTGAACTTGAAGAAGAAAGGAGCTGTAAATTTTCAATTGGTTCATTATTTTTATTTACAACTTCGAATGTAAAATTTTCTCCATATTTTACTGAATTTTCCGTAGGTAAAGTACTTTCAGAATCAACTGATTTAAATTCCAGGTTTTCATTGTCGGTTGAAATGGTTACAGTAAGAGTTATAAGTTCAGCGCCGGTTGCGGATAATTTGACATCACTATGAACGTTAGACAAAGTATAATAATCTTTTTCTTCAGAGGGAGGAGTAAGCGTACCTTCGCCTTCGGATATTGAAACTTCCGGATTTGAATTTGTTAATTCATATCCTTCTGCTAATTCTATTTTGAACGTTAACTCGCCGGATTCATAATCAAGGGATGTCTCAGACAGATTAAGATTGCTGTTATTTAATTTTCTGAAAACAAATCCTTCGCCTTCGAATGTGACTTTGCACTTAGCGTTTTGTACGCCATTTACAACTAAATAAGTATCACTAGTAACATTTTGAAGTGTATAAGTTGTTCCGTTTTTTAATATTTTTGCAGATTTGTTATTAGTGAGTAATTCTGCATCAGTTACATCATAACCTGTTTCTGCAAATAAAGAGATTTCTAAAGACTCGCCGTGCGTGATTTGGAATTGATTTGCTGATAATGCTGTAACATTTTCATTTTCGGTTACTTTATATGAAGCGCCGGAGATTTTTTCAGGTAAAGTAATTTTATATAAGTTTTTGTTTATGTTTCTGGCGATTATTACCATAGGCTCTGTGACAGAAGGGGTAGTATATATTCCTTCTAAAGATGGAGTGAGTAGGTAAGGTTCGAGTTGTTCGTCCGAATTTTCAGATACTGGAACAGAAATCGGTACAGCATAAATAAGTATATTGTGTTCTTCTTGTGTGTATGCTTCTTTTGCAGAAACTTTAAATTTAAAGGAATCGGAATATTTAACTGATCCGTTTAGAATCGGTATATTTTGAGTATCCGTTACGTCAAAGAAATTCAAAATACTTTCTAGCGATATATTATAAATAGCGGAAGTTTTTTCTGTTACTGATATGGTTAGGTTTTCTGAAATATTATTTAGATTGTAAATTCCATTTTCCGGTTTGATTACATTATTATTTACTGTAACTTCATGTGTTTCATTTAACAAATTAGGGGATTCACAAGTAAAACAATAATTGTCTCCATGCGTTGTGGTTATAGGGGTTCCGTCTGACTGAATCAGATCAGTATCTGAATTTTTATTTTTAAATTTGAAAGATGTATCATCAGAAGCAGTAAAATTAAGGATATACTTATTTTTCTTTATACCGCTTACTTCAATATAAACATCAGCACTATCTATATATATGTCAAAACCATTGTCGCTTTCATTAGGAGTTAATTTTTCACCTGATTTGTAAACATTAATAACAGAATTTGAATAAGCTGAAGTAGGATCAAACCATAATTTTATAGAGCTATTTAAGGTTAAATTTGGTATTTTTAAAGTATTGTTTTCATAATCAACCGAGGCATAGAAAAGTTCATTATTTGTGTAATGACATTTAACTTTTAGAGACTCATCAATTAAATCACTACTATCTGATAGGTTTATTATTACATTGAACTTATCCATTTCTACATTGCTAAAAGAAAAAGTATCTGATGATGAGATCCAAATCGGGGAGCTTATATAAGTTTGGTCGGGGTTTATTGTAGCGTCATCTTCAGGTTCGAATGTAGTAATATTACCATTTTCATCATAACCATAAATATTAAGAGTTAGAGGATCATTATTATTTGAAATTATTTTTATATCTTTAACTTTTGTTTGGGTATATCCGAAAGATTCAAACCGGACTGAAAAATTAAGTTTAGCTTCTTCAGTAAGTTCAATTGATGTAGTGCCAGCTGTACTTCCATATGGGGCGTCATTTATAAAGTATTCAATTTTTTCTATACCATCTATTTTTTGAGGAAGTATTACATTGTAAGTATTGTTATTTGCAGATGTTGGATTACACAAAAAGTAATTAATAAAGAAGCTGCATAGAATAAGTAATAAAATTTTAAGTCCTCTAAAATTATAGCTATGAAGCTTATTCCTACTTTTTAGAAATATCATACATAATAACCTCCAAAATGATTTATGTCTAATTTAATATAATTATACTTATTATAAAGATTATTTCAACATATTTTATAATTACTCTACAATTTTGATTTTATATTATATATAATCTGGTTTTTAAAGGAGAGATTAAGAATGTTAGAATTACTTTCTGGAAACCAAAAGTTTACTTATAGTGTTAGAAAAAAAATAATCAATAATATGATAAAGGATTATAAATTTCTTTTTTTGGGTTCAATTGGAAGAAGCTACTGCGGAAGACCCATAGAATTTATTCATTTAGGAAATAAAACTAACATGAATTTATGGGTGGGAAGTCATCATGGAATGGAATGGCTAACGTCCTTAGTGGTTTTAAAATTTTTAAGGGAAGTCTGTGAGAATATAAAACAAAACAGGAAAGTGTGTGGAATTGATTTAAAAAAATGTTTTGAATGTCAAGGATTGACTGTAGTTCCTTGTATTAATCCGGACGGAGTGGAAATTTCATTGATAGGAAGTCAAAGTGCAGGGAAGTATGCAAATTTTATAGAGAAAATAAGCAGAGGAAGAACTTCCAACTGGCAAGCTAATGCTCGAGGAGTAGATTTAAATCACAATTATGACGCTGGATGGAATGAACTTCATTTAATGGAAAAGGAAAAAGGAATTTTAGGCCCTGGTTCTACAAGATATGGTGGAACTCATCCTCATAGTGAACTTGAAACATTAGCTTTAACTTCTTTTTGCAGAAAAAATAATTTTAATTCTGCAATTGCATTTCACAGTCAAGGAGAAGAGATTTATTGGGATTATGGTGTAAACACTCCGAAAAAATCTGAGAATATAGCAAATATTATGGCGTTATCTTCGGGGTATACAGTAAGTAAGCCTGAGGGTCTGGCGGTTGGAGGAGGATTTAAAGATTGGTTTATAGAGAAGTTCAGAAAGCCGGCATTTACGGTGGAAATTGGAAAAGGGAAAAATCCTTTACCAGCTTCTGAGTTAAATTCAGTATATAATAAAATTAAAGAAATGCTTTATATAAGTTCTATAATGCAAGTTTAAATAGCAAAGTATAATGTATTGAAATTTAGTTAGAAAAGTGATATATTGCGTTTACAATTAATTTTACACTTAAAGGACTGAATTAAAATATGGACGCAAAGTCTAATTACGAATTATGGCTTCAAAAAGTGGACAACCCTAAACTTACAGAGGAATTAATAAATATAAAAAACAATGAAAAAGAAATCCAAGATAGATTCTATAAGTTTATAAATTTTGGAACTGCCGGATTACGCGGGATTATGGGTGCGGGAACGAATCGCATAAACTTGTATACAGTTCGTAGAGTAACCCAAGGCTTAGCAATTTATCTTAAAAACATATCTAAAAATTCTTCTGTAGCAATATCTTATGATTCTAGAAATAATTCGAAGGATTTTGCTGTTTGTGCAGCGGAAGTTTTAGCGGGAAATGGAATAAAAGTATATTTAACCGATGAGCTCGAGCCGACTCCTTATCTATCTTTTTGCATAAGATATTTTAAGTGTAATGCTGGAATAATGATTACGGCAAGTCACAATAAAGCGGAATATAATGGTTATAAATGTTACGGAGCTGATGGTGCGCAAATAAATGAAGAAACTGCAGCTGAAATATATTATAGGATTTCAAAAGTAGATATATTCGAAGAAGTTAAATATCTCAACATTGATGAAGGAGTTAAAAAGGGATTAATTTTATCTGTAGGTAAAGAAGTTTACGAAGATTATTTAAAATGTATTTTAAATCAAAAAATAAATGATGTGAATTTTTCAAATCTAAAAGTAGTGTACACTCCTTTGAATGGATCCGGTTTTAAACCGGTGTGTGAAATTTTAAAGTCGTCAGGATTAAATGATTTAAATGTGGTAGCTGAGCAGGCTTATCCTGATGGCAATTTTACTACATGTAAGTATCCCAACCCTGAAATTCCTCGAGTTTTCGACTTAGCAGTTAAGGAAGCTAAGAAATGTAACGCGGACTTAGTTATTGCCACGGATCCCGATGCTGACCGTTTAGGAGTATGCGTATCGCACAAAGAAAAGTACATATTGCTTAGTGGCAATCAGTTAGGGATATTGTTATTTTATTATATAATTAAAAGTAAAAGAGAGAAATTAAAATTACCTCATAGTCCCATTCTTATTAAGACACTAGTGAGCAGTAAGCTGGTAAATATAATTGCCGAAAAAGAAAATGTAGAGGTAATAGAAGTTCCGACGGGTTTCAAAAATATTGCAAGTCAAATATTAAAGCTTGAAAATAAAGGCGAGCTTTCGAGATTTATATTTGGATTTGAGGAAAGCAATGGATATTTATGCGGAACTTATGTAAGAGACAAGGACGCTGTATCGGCTGCTTTACTTACTTGTGAAGCGTTCGCTTATTTTAAGGGTAAGGGATTAACTTTTGTAGATGTACTTAAGCGGTTGAGTGAGAAGTATGGTTACTTTGGAGAAGAAACTTTTAGTTTAGAATACAAAGGCTACGAAGGGACAGAGAAGATAAAAAAAATAATGTCACAGTTTAGAAAACTTCCGCCCAAGTATATAAACAAGACAAAAGTAATAAGTGTAACGGATTATTTAGAGAATAATTTAGGAGATTTTTCTAATTTGAATATTATATCTTTAAAATTAGAAGACGGCGAGATAATTATTCGCCCCTCCGGTACAGAGCCAAAAATAAAAGCTTATATTATATTAAAAGAAACTAATCAAAAAAGCTTAGAAATTAAGCTTTCCGGGACTAAAACAGAAATAGAAAATCTAATGAATAAATTTAGTCTTTAAAAGTCAGGAGATTGAATAATGAATGGAATATTAACTACAGCAATTGGAATATTACTTACTACCTTTTTGAATACTATGTGTAACGCGCTACTTAAACCTTTAACTGACTTAGTAATTTCTACGGGATATTTAGATATCGAAACTTATTCTATAATGTCAACATACTGTGAAGACCTTACAAAATCAGCTGAAGAAGGTAAGCTTCATGATGTAATAGGAAGAGATAAAGAGTTAGAGTCCCTTATGGATATAATTTCAAGGAAAGGAAAAGGCAATCCTTGTGTTATTGGTGAAGCAGGAGTAGGTAAAACTGCACTTATTGAAGGACTTGCATATCGAATATCAAAAGGACTAGTACCTGAGCTTTTCAAGAATAAGAAAATTATAAAGGTAAACATGGTAGAGCTTATAGCAGGTCGTTCTTATTCAGGCGGAGGGCCGGTAGGAAGGATGAGATCACTTTTTGATAAAGCTAAAGAAGATAAAAACATGATTTTATTTATTGATGAATTTCATCAAATTGTAAACTGTGGCGCGGCAGAGCTGTTTAAGATGTATTTAGATAGAGGAGAAGTAAGTGTAATAGCTGCAACTACAACAAGAGAATATTCGTTTATTTCTAAGGATCCTGCTTTAGAAAGAAGGTTTACTAATGTACTACTAAGCGAACCTACACGATCTGAAACATTGCAAATACTTAAAAACTTGAAACCCGATATGGAAAAGGACAAAAAAATTAAGATAAGTGATGAAGCGCTTTCTGCGGCAGTAGAACTTTCCGGAAGGTATATTAAACGAAGAACTTATCCTGATAAAGCTATAGATGTCACTTTATCAACTCTTGAAATGGTTATTAGAAAAAACGAAGAGGGAAAAAATGAATCAAAGATAGAAGAAATTACAGAAAGAGAAATTCGCGAATATCTTACATTAGAAACAGGTATTCCACTTCGGGAAATAAGTCCGGAAGAAGCTAAGATTTTAAAAGGAATTAATTCTCGGATAAAGCAAGATGTAGTAGGCCAAGATGAAGCAGTTGACGAAACATGTGAAGTGATTTTAAGATCCAGAGTAGGATTGGTATCTGACGGCCATCCTAGAGGTTCGTTTCTTTTTCTTGGTCCTCACGGAGTAGGAAAGACTTACCTAGCTGAAGCTATAGGAGAAGAAATAGGTAGTATTATAAGAGTGGACATGGCTAAGTATTCTGAAAAGAAATCTAAAAAGTCACTAGTAAAGAGTGACATTTCGAGTTATAAGAGTGAGCTTGTTAGAAAAATAATAGAAAAACCTTATTCAGTAGTACTGTTTGACGGAATAGAAAAAGCGCATAAGAGCGTGATTAATTTACTAATCGAAATTTTAGACAGAGGATATATTTTAGATTCCGGCGGAGGGAAGGTAGATTTTAGCAACAGTATAATAATTATTACATCATCCATAGGTTCAGAAATAGTTGCAAGCGCAGAAGAAAATATTCCATTTGATGACTTGAAAAAGCAAGTAATGGATGAGGCGGAAAATATATTAGGAAATGAGTTAATAAGAAGAATTGATAGTGATATAGTATTTCAAAAAGTTGGAATAGAGCATTTTAACAAGTTAGCCGATATACTTACTGCAAATTTGGAACATGAGCTGTCGTCACAGGGTATAAATTTGGAAATAGAAAATGATGTAAAGGATTACATATCAAAAGTTGATGAAGATAATAAGTTAGGAGTAAGACGCTTAAAGAAAGAGATTGAAAAGAAGATAAAAATGCCAATTGCAGATTTAATTGTTAAAGGTAAGCTTAAACGGGGTAGTATTATAAGATGCTATATTTGTGAAGAAAAGATAGACTTCGAAATTTTATAAATTCTAAAATTAGGTAAGGATAAATAATGGTTATAGAAACATATGCACCTGCAAAAATAAATTTAGGACTGGAAATATTAAATAAGCGGAATGATGGATATCATAATGTAGATATGATTATGCAAAGTATTAATTTATTTGACTGCATAACTGTAAAAGAAACTAATGATAGTTGCATATCAATCAAACACACCGAGAAAATGGATTTAAAAATGGAAGATGACATTGCATATAAATGTGCGAAATTATTTTTCGACCGATCGAAAATTGAAACTCCCGGAATTTTGATAGAGATTAACAAACGAATACCGGTAAGTGCAGGATTAGGAGGAGGAAGTAGTGACGGTGCTGCAGTATTAGTATCTCTTAATGAGCTTTACGGAAGTCCCTTTAGTCAAAACGAACTTATGGAGCTTGGTTCAAAAGTAGGTGCAGATATTCCTTTTTGTATTATAGGTGGTACTGCAAGAGCTAGTGGAATCGGAACTGATTTGAAAGTTATCAAGAGCAATTTAAATTATTTTTTAGTTTTGGTAAAACCTAAAATTTCAATTTCCACTCAAAAAGCTTACAGCTTATTTGATAAAGGTTCATGTTTAAAATTTCAAAATTTAAATAAGCTTGAAAATTTTATTTGCAGTTCAAATCTTGAAGGATTTTGTCAGAATTTATTTAATAGGTTTGAAAGTTTAATAAACAAGGAATGCATAAAAGAAATTAAAAATGAATTTATGAGCTATGGAGCTTTAGGATCACTTATGTCCGGGAGTGGATCAACTGTATATGGAATTTTTGAAAATGAGCATTCAGCTAATAAATGTTTTGCAAGTTTAAAATCACGATATGAAGACGTATTTATGTGCTTGCCTATAAGTCATGGAATAAAACTAATAAGATTCAATAGCTAGTATATAAATAAGTAGAGAGCGATTTCCCGATTCCAAGTTTATTGGAAAAAAGAAATGCTCTCATTATTTTGATTTTAATTATCTTCCGCAGTTTTGAGAATTATTTGAATTGTTTGATCTGTTGTTATTTTGATTTACGTTTTTAGAATTGTTGTTTTGATTCTGATTTCTAGCATTGTTGTTTGTGTTGTTATTGTTGTTTGTGTTGTTTGTGTTGTTATTGTTTTTCATACTTTTTCACCTCCATGGTGATATTATTAACCCTTGTTTTTGAATTATACTAAAAAATTAAAAGTAATTTTTTAAATAACTTTGCCGGTGTTTATTTTTATTGTATACGTCAACTGAATATCCGATTCCTCCGCCTATTCCGTAACCTATTAATGTAAGAATATCCCAATCTGCCACACTTTTTATTATTTCGTTTAGCAAACTATCTTTAGAATCTTTATCTTTTACGTAGTACTTGTATAATTGTATAGCTAAATTTATTGATTTTCCGGCTATACTTCCTATTATTATTCCTTTTTCTACATTATCACTAAATCCTCCTGAAACTTTTTCTAGTTCATCTTGGCATAAACTTATAAATTTTTTATTGGACTCTAAGTTTAACTTTTTGATTTGAGAATAAATTTGACTGTAAAATTTTTTTAAGTTTTGGATTTCCTCGTCTAAGATTTCATAATCATAACTTTTAAAATAAATTTTTATTTCTTCTTTAGTTTTTAAAGTAACCATTTTTTTACAAAGTCCTTGTTTTCTAACAAATTTACTAATTTATCGTCCATTATAGTTCACTCCCTAAAATTTATTTTCTTAATTTTAACATTTTTTGATCATAAATACTAGTTTAAATTATTTTATTATATCTTACGGATTTTTTATTTTTAAATTTCTTTAATTGTAAATGGTACTTTTCTGATATAATATAAATCGTAAGAAACACTAAATTCATAAAGGAGAAATTAGCTATGAAAAAAAAGACTTTTTATATTACTACGCCTATATATTACGCTTCAGGGCATCCTCACATAGGTCATACTTACAGTACAGTAGCTGCGGATGTGATGGCGCGTTTCAAGCGGATGCTTGGATATGACGTAATGTTTTTAACCGGAATGGATGAGCATGGTCAAAAAGCAGAGCAAAGTGCTGTTAAAGCAGGAAAGCTTCCTCAGGAATACGTCGACATTATAGCTGAAGATTTTAAAGATTTATGGAAGACTATGAAAGTTTCTTATGATAAGTTTATAAGAACTACAAATCTAGATCATAAGGAAGCGGTACAGCGTATTTTCAATGAGTTATATGACAAAGGGGAAATATACAAAGGAAAATATAAAGGATGGTATTGCACGCCTTGTGAATCTTTCTTTACAGATAAGCAGTTAAAAGATGGTAAATGTCCGGATTGTGAAAGAGAAGTCAACTGGATGGAAGAAGAAGCGTATTTTTTCAAACTCTCTAATTATGCAGATAAATTGCTTGATTACTATAAAAGTCATCCTCAGTTTGTTCAACCGGAAGGAAGAAAAAACGAAATGATTCAGTTTATAGAATCAGGACTTGAAGATTTATGTGTAAGTCGAACAAGTTTTAATTGGGGAGTACCGGTAAGTTTTGATAGTAAGCATGTGATTTATGTATGGCTTGACGCACTTACTAATTATATTACAGCTCAAGGATATTTGAGTAATGACGATAAAGATTTTAAAAAATATTGGCCTGCAGACGTTCATTTTGTAGGAAAAGAAATTGTCAGATTTCATGTTGTAATTTGGCCGGCAATACTTATGGCACTTAATTTGCCTTTACCAAAGCAAGTTTACAGTCATGGTTGGATTTTATTTGGTGATGGAAGTAAAATGTCAAAATCAAAAGGGAATGTAGTTGATCCGAAAATTTTATGTAATAGATATGGTGCTGATACATTGAGATATTTCTTGATGAGAGAAGTACCTTTTGGATTGGATGGCTATTTTAGTAATGAGGCTCTTATTAAAAGAATTAATTTCGATTTAGCTAATGATCTAGGAAATTTAGTGTCACGCACTATAGCGATGGTTGAAAAATATTTTAATTTTACACTTCCTAAAGTTCAAAGACCTAGTGCCTTAGACAACGAACTAGCTACATTTGCAATAAATATGGTAAAAGATTATCAATTTAAAATGGATAGATTTAAGTTTTCGTCCGCATTAGGAGACGTTTGGCTGCTTATTTCGAAATGTAATAAGTATATCGACGAAACTATGCCTTGGGAACTTGGCAAAAATAAAGAAAAGTATGATAGACTTGCGACAGTTTTATATAATTTATGTGAAGCGTTAAGAATAGTATCCATACTTATTTCACCGGTTATGCCGAGCACCGCTAAAACTATACAAAGTCAGATAGGTGCTGAAGAAAAACTTTGTACATGGGAAATGGCACAAAACTGGGGAGCGCTGCCTTCAAATATTACAGTATATAAAGGGTGTGCTCTTTTTCCTAGAATAGACGTAAAAGCTGAAATGGAGGAACTTGATAATTTATTAAAAGCTTCTCAAGTAACTGAAGAGAAACAACCTGAGGAATTCATAAATATAGATGATTTTTTTAAGTCTCAGCTGATTGTTGGAGAAATAATAGAATGCGATAAAGTAAAAAAATCTAAAAAGCTTTTAAAATTACTTGTTAACGACGGAGAAAAAAACAGAACTATTGCTTCGGGCATTTCACAGTTTTATAATCCCGAAGAGTTAGTAGGTAAAAAAGTAATAATAGTATCGAACTTAAAACCGGTTAAGCTGTGTGGAGTTGAAAGTCATGGCATGATTTTAGCGTCACAGAATTTTGAAGGAAATGTAAAAGTTGTGTTTGTGGACGATTCTGTTCCGGCAGGAAGTAAGATTAGCTAGAGGTAACTGAACAATACCAAAAAAGGAGAATACTATACTTGATATTTGATACTCATGCTCATTATGATGATATAGCTTTTGATATAGACAGAGAAGAATTATTAGAAAGTCTTCCGTCTAAAAATGTCGTCGGGATTATAAATCCCGGCGTAGATATAGAAACTTCAGAGAAGTCAATTAATCTTTCTAAAAACTATTCTTATATATATAGTGCTGTTGGAATTCACCCTCAAAACGTTCCAGATAATATAGATGAATCTATTTGCCAACTTAAAAAATTAATTTCGGATAACAAAAAAATAGTAGCGGTTGGAGAAATAGGACTAGATTATAATTTCAGTTCAGAAAATAAACAAAAACAAAAAATATTATTTGAAAGTCAAATATTACTAGCTTTAGAATACAATCTGCCCGTTAGTATTCATGATCGCGAAGCGCACGGGGACACTTTGGAAATTTTAAAAAAATATAATCCTAAAGGAGTAATACATTGTTTTTCCGGAAGTTTAGAAATGGCGAAAGAAGTTGTAAAGCTGGGGATGTATTTAGGTATTGGAGGAGTAGTAACGTTTAAAAATGCTAAAAATATAGCTGAGGTTGTTAAAAATATTCCGCTTGAAAACTTATTACTTGAAACTGATGCTCCTTACTTAGCTCCCGTGCCGTTTAGAGGGAAGCGGTGCGATTCTTCTTATATAAAGTTTATAGCAGATATGGTAGCTCAGATACGTAACATAAATGTAAATGATGTTTACAGTAAGGCTTTAGAAAATACTAAGCACTTATTTAACATTTTTATGTAAGGATAATTTTATTTTATATTTTCAGTTTCAAATCTAGTTATATGGTTTAAAATAAAAAATAAATTGAAAGTAAGGAAATATTTATGCTAAAAGTTGGTTTTGGGTATGATGTACATAGACTTTCACCGGACAGAAAGTTGGTTTTAGGCGGAGTTAAAATTGATTTTTCACTTGGCCTTTTAGGTCATTCTGACGCGGATGTTCTTATTCATGCGATTATAGATTCTATATTGGGAGCGGCCGGACTAGGAGATATAGGAAAATTTTTTCCGGATAATGATATTAAATATAAAGACGCGAATAGCCTAGAACTTTTAAAAGAAGTTTATAAGACGGCGGTTTCGGAGAAAGGTTATAAAATCAGCAATATTGATACCACGGTTATTGCTCAACAGCCTAAATTAGAGTCTTACATTCCGATGATGAGAGAAAATATAGCTAAAGCATGTAATATAGAAATAGCAGACGTAAATATAAAAGCTAGTACAGAGGAAAGGTTAGGATTTACAGGATCATTAGAGGGTATAAAAGCTTACGCGGTTTGCCTTTTGGGTTAAATATTTAGTTTTAAAAAATAAACACAGCTACATGTCACATAACATGTAGCTTTATCAATTTACGTCATTATTTCATATTATGCTAGAAGTAAAAGAAATGATGAGTTAGATTTTGCATTATGTAAACGTCTTAGCTTAGACTCTCTTTTCTTTGAAGTATTATTGATAACATATATCCAATAAATTTTAAGACTTTCATAAATATTTTTAGATTTATTCAAAAATGACAGGAGGTAAAAATGTGATATATTTGGATAATTCGGCAACCACGTATCCCAAGCCAATGAAAGTTACTAAAGCAGTTGAATATGCATTAAAAAAATATGGAGCTAATCCTGGCCGAAGTGGACATACTATGTCACGAGAATCAGGAATGGAGATTGATAAATGCAGAAGACTTACTGCAGAATTTTTTGGCGCACGTAACGTTAAAGATGTTGCATTTACACTTAATTGCACGCAAGCTTTGAATATAGTAATAAAAGGACTTTTAAAACCTGGTGATCACGTTGTCACATCGTGCATGGAGCATAACGCAGTAATGAGACCGCTGCGTAAATTAGAGAAGATGAATTTAATTACTTTCACAGCGGTAAATGTCTATCCGGAGGAACCAGAAAGGACTGTAGATGCATTTAGAAGAGCTATAAATTCGGATACTGCATTAATAGTATGTACACATGCGTCGAATGTATGGGGTGTGCGTATGCCTATAGAGAGAATATCTGCGCTTTCAAAAATTTATGGGATACCTATTTTGGTAGACTCTGCACAGTCGGCGGGAATTTTGCCGGTTGACGTTTCGGATTTCAGTATAGACTATCTTTGTGCGGCTGGTCACAAAGGTCTTTATGGTCCGATGGGTACAGGTATTCTAGTCACGCACTATGGAGATAGATTAGATACAATAATTGAAGGCGGTACGGGAACAAATTCTATGACATTTTGTCAACCTAAAGAAATGCCTCAAAAATTTGAAAGTGGTACTCCTAATATGGCAGGAATTTCAGGACTTCGTGCGGGGATAGAATTTGTCAGGTCGAAAGGAGTATCTAATATATTCAAGCATGAAATGGGATTAGTTACCTATCTTTATGACAGACTTAAAGAAATACGTGGAGTAGAGCTTTACATGCCCAGACCGCGATGCGAATATTTTGTTCCGGTTTTGAGTTTTAACGTCAGAGGTTATATAAGTGACGAAGTAGGTAAAATACTGGATGCACAAGGCATTGAAGTTAGAACTGGTCTTCATTGTGCTCCTGCTGCACATGAGTACGTAGGAACACTTGAAAGAGGAGCGGTCAGAGTAAGTCCTTCAGTTTTTAATACTAAATATGAAATTAACAAACTTGTAGATTCAGTAAAAAATATAAAATTACGAATTTAATAAATAAGAAAATATTGTATTTTGACATTATAAAGATCGAATTGTTAAAGCTACATAACGCTAGCAATAGAAATAATTTTAAGTTTTATTTTCTTTATTTAAAAATTTTATTTGAAACTAAAATGAAATATGGTAAAATCAATAAAGTATCGAAATGCAGTCATTCGATGCTTTAAGTTTTTGTCTGCATTGAAAGTCAGCAAGTAATTATATTGAAAATAGGTAGAAAGGAAAATGTATCCGGACATGGGAGTGATAAATTTATTTAATAGTTTTATTCGTACGTTTAATATATGTGATTTTTTAGATATAGTTATTGTAGCATTTTTGATATATCATCTTATAAAAATTATTCGTGAATCGCGTGCAGGACAGTTAGTTAAAGGTATAATAATAATATTATGTGCTTATTTTTTAGCATGTCAGTTAAATTTTAGGATGTTAGGTGCAATTTTAAGTAATTTCTTTCAGTTTAGTGTATTTGGAGTACTTGTAGTATTTCAGCCTGAACTCAGACGAATTTTAGAGCAATTGGGAAGAAGTAAGATTGCAAGGTGGGGGCCTTTAGGTAACATGGGTAGCGAAGAGGAGTCTAAGGGTAAAATGTATAAAGAAATTGTTAATATTACAGCAGGATCTGTTTTATCTCTTAGCGAAGAAAGAATGGGAGCATTAATAGTATTTGAAAGAGAAACTAGACTAGGGGAAGTAATAGATACAGGAACTATTTTAAAAGCTGTGCCTTCGGTAACGCTTATTTGCAATATTTTTTATACGAAATCTCCTTTACATGATGGAGCGTTGATAATCAGAAATGGAGTTTTGTATGCTGGAGGATGCATATTACCTTTAACTCGCAACCGAAATATAAACAGAGAATTAGGGACGCGTCATAGAGCAGCTATAGGAATGAGCGAAAATTCAGATGCTGTAGTAGTGGTAGTGTCTGAAGAAACGGGGAGGATATCAATTGTAGTAAACGGAACTATTAAAAGTTATATGAATATAGATCTTTTTAAAAGAGACCTTGAAAAATACCTTCTTGATCAGGCCGACAGTAGAACATACCATCGGGTATTAAGTTCTTTTAGAAAGGAAAAGAATAATGGTTAATATTAGTCAGATAGGTAAGAAGATTAAAAAGATTAAAATAGGACATCTTTTTTATAATAATAAATTTGTAGCTGTATTTTCTATTATAAGTTCTTTTATAATATGGGTAGTGGTTTCGTCTAACAGTACTGAAAACATTCCTATTACTATTTCTGATATTCCTGTTGACATAACTTTATCTGAAAGCGCCACTCAGGATGGACTTAAAATTTTCAGCGGTCAAGATATTACTGCAAGAGTTGAAGTAAAAGGAAATAGGATGATTGTCGGGCAACTTACAAAAAATGATATTCAAGTTTCTGCTCCTCAGGCAATAAATACTATTATGTCGCCGGGAAATTACACTCTTGAGCTTTCGGCAAAAAAAGTTGGCATGCTTAAAGACTATACTATTGTATCAGATGTTAAACCATCTGTAATAACGGTTATGGTGGACAGATATAGGGAATCCGAATTTCCTATTGAACCCCAAATAGACTTTAGTGCTAAATCAGGGTATTTTGTAGGAAATACGGTTTTATCAACTTCATCTGTTATAATTTCCGGGCCGGAAACAGAAATATCCAAAATTAAGAAAGTGGTTGTAAAAGGTAGTATACCGGGAGAGGTAAGCGAACCTTTAACTTTAAAATTACCGATAATTATGTACGATACTTATGGTCAAGCGATAACTAATGAAACCATTACAAGTAATTTTTATGAAGTTGAGGTAAGTATTCCGGTTCTTATGAAAAAGGAAGTACTTATTAAACCTAATTTTTCTAATTTGCCGAAAGGTATTGATCTTTCGCGTGAATATAAAGACCTGATTAAAATTAATCCTTCTAAGCTTGAAATTGCAGGGCCTGAAAGTGTGGTTTCGAATATTAAAAGTTTAGATCTGGAGCCAATTGAATTTACTTCACTTAATATGAAAAACAGCAAATTTACTCTTCCGATTTCTTTACCTCAAGGATGTAGAAGTCTAAATAATGTATACTCAGCCGAAATGGAGGTGAATATGTCTTTATTTAAAGAGAGAAATATTACTGTAAGTAGATTTTCATTTTTAAATTCTCCGACTGATAAAAGAGTAAACGTGTATAATGGAAGTATAAATGTAAACTTAATAGGATCGTCAAAATCTATAAATAATTTAAAGTCTTCTGATATAACTGCGCAAATTGATTTTGATGGGAAAGATGGTAATTTAAGTTCTATGGAAATGCCGGTTAAACTCATTATTGAAGGGTTCCAGGACGTTTGGACAAGCGGAAAATATTTTGTGAATGTAAGCTTAGTGGATTTAAGTGATTAGACGCTTAACGAACAAGAGATAATTATTTTAAAAATTATAAAGGAGTTTTATTTTATATGAATAGAAGAAAATCGCGTGAAAAAGCTTTTATTTTATTATTTGAAAGTAGCTTTGGACTACAAAGTGAAGAAGAAATAATAGAATTAGCGCAAAGTATTAGAGGAGAAGAAATAAGCAGTTTTACAAAGGAGCTTTTTGAAGGCACGATAAATAAGAAAGACGATATAGATAAATCCATAGAATATCATCTGCAAGGCTGGAAAAAAGAGCGTCTTTCAAAAGTTGTACTTTCGATCATGAGGCTGGCGACATTTGAAATGCTTTACCACCAAGATACTCCTGTAGGCGTTTCGATAAATGAAGCGGTAGAACTTGCAAAAAAATATGCTACCCAAGAAGACGCTTCTTATATTAATGGCATATTGAGCGCTATAAATAAAGGTGCTAATGTATTAAAGTCATAATCTGATTTATCAAGTGAGGAAATTTAAGTGCAATTTGAAGACGCAATAACTGTTCCGCAGATTAATTCGTATATAAAAGCTGTAATGGATATGGACGTTAACCTAAGAAACTTATTTATTTCCGGGGAAATTTCAAATTTAAAAGTTCATTATTCGACCGGTCATATATACTTTTCTTTAAAAGAATCAGATAGTATTTTAAAGGTAATAATGTTTGCAAGCAATGCAAGCAGACTGGGTTTAAATATTTGCAATGGAATGAAAGTAGTAGTAAAAGGCAGCATACGGTGTTATGAAGTTTCAGGACAGTATCAGCTTTACGCCGAAAAAATATATCTTGAAGGTTTAGGAAAGGCGTATCTTAACTTTGAAAATTTAAAATTCAAGCTTTTTCAAGAAGGGATATTTGAGGAATCGAGAAAGAGGGATCTGCCTAAATATCCTAAAAAGCTGGGAATAGTTACATCTTCAGTAGGATCGGTAATAGAAGATATAAAAAAAGTTATAGGAAGACGTTATCCGCTCTGCGAAATGGTTTTATATTCTGTAAATGTTCAGGGAAAAAATGCTGCTACTCAAATAGTTAAGGGAATTAAGTATTTTAATGAAAGCGAATGTGTAGACGTAGTGATAATCGGAAGAGGGGGAGGTTCTTCGGAAGATTTGTCTGCATTTAATAGTGAAATTGTAGCTAGGGAAATATATAATTCTAAAGTGCCTATAATATCTGCCGTGGGACATGAAACGGACTTTACGCTTTGCGACTTGGCGGCTGATAAAAGAGCGTCTACTCCTTCTGTTGCAGCAGAGATAGCTGTACCGGACAGGAAAGTTTTAAATGACGTTATAGAGGACTATAAAAAACGATTGAGAAGCAGTATTGAATTTAAAATTACTTTTCTAAGTCCGATTTTTAATACTCTTCAGAAGAGATTGATTAAGGTTTCACCAAAGCTTAAAATAGATGACAAAAATAAATATCTTTGTATTTTAAAGAATAATTTATTAAGGAATGTAAGTTACTTGATAGCAAAAAAAGAGCTTAGGTTTGAAGCTTTAAATAAAAGACTTGAAAGTTATTCATCAGTGCGGATTTTAAAGCAAGGATATGCTTTAATTTCAGTTAAAAATAGAAAAATAAAAAGCATAAAAGAACTTGAGACGGAGAAACAAATTAAAATTACTATGCAAGACGGATCTATGAAATTTAAAATAATTAAAATTTAAAATTAAAAGGAAGTTTTTAATATGGAATTTGAAAGTTATATTAGTGAGTTAGAAAAAATAGTAGATAAACTAGAAGTAGGAGAAGAAACGTTAGAAGCGTCTTTAAATCTTTATAAAAAGGGAATGAAGATAGCTTCAAAGTGTCAAAGTACGCTTGAAGAAGCTAAGGCAAAAATTTCTATAATAGAAAATGAAAATTATAAAAAGGAGAAATAATAGTTTGATTTTAAATGTAAAAATTAGAGAATATAAAAGGAAATTTGAATTTTATTTAAAAAACTATATAAATAAACTGAGTAAAGAGCACAACGGAATATTAGAGTCTATGGAATATACTTTAATGGCACCTTGTAAAAGATTGCGTGCAATAATCATGATAGCTTTTATGAACTTTTTAACGGAAAGGATGATGAGATATATAAGTTTGCAGCTGCTTTGGAAATGATTCATACTTATTCACTGATTCATGATGATCTGCCGTGCATGGATAATGGAAGGTTGCGTAGAGGTAAGGAATGTAATCATATAAAATTCGGTGAGAGTACGGCGCTTTTAGCAGGAGATGCTCTTATTACTCAGGCATTTGATATAGTAGGCGTAGGAGAATCAGTAGACTGTAAAAACACTTTAAAGTGCATAAATATATTAGCTTCTACTTCGGGCAGTAAAGGTATGGTTTTAGGCCAGTATTTAGATTTAAATTTTCATCTTTGGAGTGTGAGTGAAGAAAATATTTTGACACTTTACAAATTAAAAACCGCCCAGCTTTTCATTGCAGCGGCGAAAATAGGAGTTACACTTGCCGACGCAGAGGACAAGTACGTGAAATTAGCTGAAGAATACGCAAAAAATTTTGGAATATGTTTTCAGATAGCAGATGACTTGATTGATAATGATGTAGACGAAAAGAGTTATTTAAATAAGTCGCAATTAACTGATATATTTTACAGCCTTAATTCTAAAGCTGTTTCTATACTGAAAAATTTCAGCGGTGATACTTCTGTGTTAGAAGCGTTAAATGACTATATAAAATCATATTTGAATTAAACTTTAAGGAAGAAGTAAGAAAAAATGGAATCAAATTCATTAGATAAAAAAAATTATCCGCTGCTAAGTCAAATTAACAGTCCTAAGGATATAGAAAAAATCGATAATGTTGATGCTTTGTGCGAGGAGATAAGAAATAAGATTATAGAGATTACGTCTGAAAACGGAGGGCATTTATCTCCTAATTTAGGAGTGGTTGAGTTAACTGTAGCTCTTTATTTAGTATTTAAACCTCCTGAGGATAAAATTATTTGGGATGTAGGGCATCAAAGTTACGTTCATAAAATGCTCACGGGCAGATTTAAGTATATTAATAGCATTCGTAAAGAAAATGGAATTTCCGGTTTTACAAATAGGAATGAAAGTCCGTATGATATTTTTACTTCGGGACATAGCAGTACTTCGATTTCAGCGGCTTTAGGCGTAGCAAGGTCTGATGAAATATTAAAGCAAAACAGACATACTATTGCAGTAATAGGGGATGGAGCGCTTACTGGAGGACTGGCTTATGAAGGACTGAACAATGCGTCTAAAGCTAAGAATTTTACTGTAGTTCTCAATGACAATAAGATGTCTATATCCAAAAACGTAGGTGCTGTAGCTAGGTATCTTGCGGCGGCAAGGATAAAGCCTTCCTATGTAAAAGCAAAAGGATTTTTAGAAAAAGTTTTAGAAATGACGTCTGTAGGTCTTAAAATAGAAGATATTTTAAAGCAGTCCAAATCAGCAGTAAAGAATTTAATTTATAAAAGCAGTATATTTGAGGATATGGGATTTGTATATTATGGGCCTATAGACGGACATGATATACACCAGCTTAAAAAAGTATTTGAACTAGTCAAAGGAATGAATCAGCCTACTGTAGTACATGTTATAACGAATAAAGGTAAAGGGTATCATTTAGCAGAGAGAGATCCAAGAATATTTCATGCCGTTACGCCTTTTAATCCTTCAATAGGATTTAGAAGTAGGAAAGGATGTTTAAGTTTTTCTGATATTTTTGGTAAGAAACTTTGTGAGATAGCAAAAAAAGATTCTAGAATTTGTGCTATAACAGCTGCAATGACTAGTGGAACAGGGCTTATAAAATTTAAAGAAAATTTTAAATCAAGGTTTTTTGACGTGGGTATTGCCGAAGGTCATGCGGTTACGTTTGCTTCTGGTCTTGCAGCGGGTGGTCTTATTCCTGTAGCTGCTATTTATTCTAGCTTTTTGCAAAGAGCTTATGATCAAATAATTCATGATGCTGCACTTCAAAATTTAAAAATTATTTTAGCGGTTGATCGAGCAGGACTAATAGGAGAGGACGGAGAAGCTCATCAAGGAGTTTTTGATGTGTCGTTTTTAAATACAATTCCAAACGTTAAAATATTTTCTCCTTCATTTTTTGAAGAATTGGAAATTATGCTTGAAAAAGCTGTAAAATCAAAAGAAAAATGCATTATGGCTATAAGGTATCCGAGAGGCGGAGAATTAGAAAAACCAGAAAACTACATATTTAATTCTAAAGATTATGAGTTTTATGGAAGTAAAGAAAGTAATATTTTAATTGTAACTTATGGAAGAATTTTTTCCGAAGCTTATTTATGCCAACAAAAACTAAAATCCTCAAGTATAGAAGTGTGTATTTTGAAGCTTAATGTTATAAAGCCTATAAATGAGCAGGCCTTAAACTACGCATGTAAATTTGAAAATATTGTATTTTTTGAAGAGGCAGTTAAATCCGGGGGAGTAGGAGAAAAATTTGGATTGTTACTTCTTGAAAGAAAGTCCTTTAAGGGAAAATATATAGTACAAGCTATTTCGGATCAGTTTGTTGCTCATGCGTCAGTCCGAGACCAGCTAAAAAAATTTTCACTTGATTCTGAAGGAATGGAAAAAATACTTTTAGATTTAATAAATTAATTTAAGCTGAAAATAAAATCTAATTTTAAACATTAAAAAATCAATAGAATGATTGATAAAAATAAAATCTTACAATTTTAAATTAATTTTACTGCATTTCTATATTATTACTTATCAGCAAAATCCAAAAATTGTAAGAATAACTATCATTCTATTGATAATCTTATTTTTAATCTAAATTAATCAAGTATCCTGATCTTGAACGGATCTCCAATTAGCTCCATTAACGTAATCATAATCAAAAAGTACTTCTCCGGTTGCTGAATAACCAAAATAAGCTCCACAATAGGGGCAAGATTGAAATCTACTTTCACTGTCCCGATATGACAATTTACCGCATGAATTGCATTTGTATTCATACTTTTTAATTTCAGATTCCTCAAGCAAAGTTTTTTGCATTCCTTCAATTGTAACTCCGCCTGCTACTTTGATTTCCTCATTTTTATTAAGCTTTTTATTTTCTGCCATTATTTTTTACCTCCTTAGCCTTAAATGAATTAACTATTATAGTAATATGCATTTGTCGCAGATGAATTACACTTATTATAATTCATGTAAAATCTGCCTGTTTTTTCATACTTGCCTTCAGCGTTACATCTTGGACATAATGCTTGACTATTATATCCTACGTAACCGCAAGTTTTGCATCTGTACTCATAACCTTCTATATCTTTTTTGTTAATCTTAACATAGTTATGTCCATCTACAGTAATTCCACCAGAAACCCTTTCCATATGCCTATCATTAATTTTGTTGTTTTTTAACATATTTTATTCCTCCTTTTAGACTTATTATACAACTTTTCAACATATTCGTCAATACCTAAAAAATTTTTTAATTTATCTATGTAGTACCAATGATTATACAACTAAAGTTTCTAAAAGTAAAGTCATTGAGTTTTAGAATATTTGAATCAGACTTAAAAATCTACCGGATGCATATATTTAATTGAGGTGAGTCTTGATTGGATAGAAGTAAAATCATAGAAATGCTTGAATATTCAGGGTTATCTTATAATGACACTCAACCGGAAAGTCGTGAAGGGCAAGTTCTAGCGGTGAACGACTCGGAAAGTGATGTAAGCTATAGTATTCGTGTTTTTGGTGATACACTTATAATTGCATTTAGAGGTTCCGACTCAAAAAAAGATTGGATGTTTAATTTAGATTTTTGTAAAAAAGTGATTCCATATAATAATTTTCGTTCTAAAATAAAAGTGCATTCAGGATTTATAAATGCATATAGGTCTAGAAATGTACGTGAAAAGATAAGAAAGTTTGTAACTAAAGAAATTCGAAAGATAAGATTAACAGGTCATTCTTACGGAGCTGCACTTGCAATACTTTGCGCAGTAGATTTACAGTATAGTTTTAATGATCGTGATTATGAAGTAGTAGTATTTGGATGCCCGAGAATAGGAAATAAAGCGTTTAGAAATTCTTATAATAGACGTATATTTAAAACTTTAAGAATTGAAAACAAAAATGATATTATAACTAAGGTTCCATTTCGATTTATGGGATATTACCATGTAGGCACTAGAATATTAATAGGAAGAAATTCTATATTTTCTCTTCCCGGCATGAATAAACATACTTTACAGGAATATTATTCAAATATATGGGATGTTTGAGAATAATATTATGCTGTTTAGTGACTATTATTACTGTAACAATTATTATTTTGATCATGGGAATCATTTTTAGCTTCGTTAAAATTTTCATTTATTATTTTATCCCAGTAGTTTTTAAAAGTGGATTCATTTTTGTTAGCTTGGGGATAATAATATTTTTTATTTGCAAGTGCTTTAGGTAAGTAAGCTTGAGGGAACCAGTGATTTTTGTAATTATGAGGATAATGATATAATACATCATTTAAGGTTTTATCTGGAGAAGAGGTGTTATTTTTTAAGTGCTTTGGAACAGCAGGGTATGCTAGTCCATTTTTTACATCTTGCAATGCAAGGTGTATTGCATTATAGGCAGAGTTGGATTTTGGAGACAGAGCTACGATTAAAACTGCATTTGAAAGCGGAATTCTAGCTTCAGGCATTCCTACTTGAAGTGCTATATCGGTAAGAATTTTTACATATTCAGATGCTTGTGGGTAGGCAAGTCCTACGTCTTCGCATACGCAAACTAAAAGTCTTCGGCATATAGAATGCATTTCTCCAACTGATAGAAGTCTAGCTAAATAGTATATACTTGCATCCGGGTCTGAACCTCTTAATGACTTTTGAAAAGCAGATAGAAGACCGTAGTGATCACTGCCGTTACTATCGTGCTTTATTGAAAAATTTGCTTGTAAATTTTTGATATCATCGCTTAAGAAAAGTTCTTCATGATCATTTGATTTTTTTTTGGATAAAAAACAGAGTTCTAGTAAATTTACAGCTTTTCTAGCATCTCCGCATGACAAATTGGCAATTTCATTCAAAGTTTTTTCTTGTATTAATAGTTTTGTATTGTACTTATCTTCTAAAAACTTGACAGTTCGTTTCAAATTTATTATTATGTCTTCTTTTTTAACCGGCTTAAATTCAAAAACATGCGATCGACTTAAAATAGCAGGATAAATACAAAAGTAAGGGTTTTCACTGGTAGATGCGATTAAAGTAATTGAACCGATTTCCATAAATTCTAAAAGGGATTGTTGCTGTTTTTTATTAAAGTACTGAATTTCCATCCAGGCAGATAATAATCCCCTTATAAGAGCTTTCTAAATTTATTTTGTGAAGTATATCTTTTATTTCTGAAATCGTTGTAGTTGTGGCATTTAATTTTATAAACTTTTTATGTATCTTTTTCGCTATTATATTTGCCAGAGTGGTTTTGCCGGTACCAGGAGGACCATAAAATATCATATTAGGAATGTGAATTTGAACTGGAAGCTCAATTAAAGAATTTATAACTTGTAAGATATGTTTTTGACCTACGATTTGATCTATGGAAGTAGGTCTTACTTTTTCCGATAGGGGAGAAGACATAAAAATTCACCATTTTTTCTTGTTAAAATTTACATATAAATTATTCTCCAATTATATTATAATAGATTTAGAGTTTATATTAAATAGTTTATTTTAAATTGAAAAGCAGAAGGAGAAAAACTAAATGATGTGGACAGTTTTATCATGGATAATGACAGCTATTGCATTTACCGGGACTATAATAAATGCCGAAAAAAATAAATGGGGATTTATTTTTTGGGTTGTATCTAATGTATATTTTTGCGTAAGGTTTTTTGTTATAGGGGAATATGCTCAAAGTTTACTTTTCTTTGCGTATTTTATTCTAGCTATAAGAGGAATTATTTCCTGGACTAAGCAAGAGCAATCTGAAAATTCAGACGATATAAAAGTTAAAGAGGTAACACAATAATGACTAAAGTTTTTTTACATACTTGTTGTGCACCTTGCTTGCTAAAATGTCAAGAAAGTTTGGAAGCGGAAGGAATTACACCTGTACTATTTTGGTATAATCCTAATATTCATCCTTGGACTGAATACAAATTCCGTCGAGAATGCCTGATAAGATATGCGGATGAAGAATCTTTAGAAGTAAGATTAAAAGATGAATATGGACTTCGTGGCTTTATAAGTGATATATATCCTAACTTTAAAAGTGGAAGATGTAAATATTGTTACAAAATGCGTTTGGAAGAAACTGCAAAACGTGCAGTAGAAGAAGGATATAAGTACTTTTCAACGACGCTTTTAATTAGTCCATATCAGAATCACGGGCTTATTAAAACTATAGGGGAAGAAATAGCCAAAAAGAGTTGTATAGAATTTCTTTACAGAGATTTTAGGCTTTATTTTAGAGAAGGACAACACTTGGCACGTTCGAAAGGTTTTTATATGCAAAAATATTGTGGATGTATTTTTAGTGAAGAAGAAAGATATTTAAAAAACTAACTCAATTTTGATTATTTAAAGTTAAAGGTATGGGAATTACAAGAATGAATGAAAATTTACGATACGAAGTATCTCACGAAGGTAAATTGGTTCAGTCTAAAACTTCTTTGAGTAATAAACTGGGAATTCTTATAAAACAACTTTTTTTACAGTATGGATGGACCTATTCCGAAGTATTAAAATGTGGATCATATAGAAAAATTTGTATCACAAATCCTCTGGGAGAGAGCTTAGACATTAATTTATTTGCGGCTAACCTTAGAAATGAAAAAAGTAATCCATACGAAAAAAAGATTCAATTAAGTAAAGTTAATCCGCACCAATATAAAGATGGGGTTACTATAATTTTAGGGTTTTACGTATATAGTTCAGCCGATGAAATTAAAGATTCAATTATAGTTGGATTCCCAATTGACGAAAATTTAAGATATAATAACAATCCAAGCTTAAGAGGAGTATTTGTAAACGATATATTGTTGAACACAAAAATAAATGGTGTATGCGTGGATGAAAAACGTAAACTGGTAGGATTTAGGCCGGAGTTTATTTTTTATTATTTAAAGAGCTATTCGAGCTTACATGGTTATACCACTAAAGATTGTAACCTGAAAAGATATTCATTTGTTAATGATTCATCTTTAAATTTCTTAGAAACGCGCCGCATTAGAGGTGGTAACAACATTTTACTGTATGGCGTTCCGGGATGTGGAAAAAGTTATATAGTTGAAAAGAAATACTGTAGAGAAGCGGAAGAAGTAGAAAGAATAGTTTTTCACCAGGATTACACTTATATGGATTTTATTGGTCAAATTTTGCCTTGCTTAAATGATAACAAAGTGACATACAATTTTATTCCAGGGCCTTTCACAAGAATTTTGAAAAAATCTTATAGAAATCCGGATAAAAAATATTATTTAGTGATTGAAGAAATTAACAGAGGGAATGCTCCTGCAATATTTGGAGATGTTTTTCAGCTTTTGGACAGAGACGAAACTGGAAACAGTTTTTATAAAATATCCAACAAGGATATTGCTAGAGAAGTTTATGGAGAAAATAATCAGCAAAGAAAGGTTTTTATTCCTTCTAATTTAACAGTTTTGGCTACTATGAATACTTCTGATCAAAACGTTTTTACTCTTGATACTGCATTTCAACGAAGATGGAAAATGCGTATGGTGGAAAATAATGTTGATAAAGCAAGGGAAATTTCGAATCATAAAATTTTAGATACAGATGTAACTTGGAAATTGTTTAACAAAAAAATAAATGAGTTAATTTTAGTTCATAATGTGGGCAGCAGCTCCGCAGAGGACAAAAGATTAGGGACTTATTTTGTTTCTTTAGAGGATTTAATTTATTTAGATCCGGATGACGCAAGTCTGACAAAGGATGAAGTAGAAAAAGCTAAAGATAATAATCGTAATTTTCCGGAGAAAGTACTTAAGTACTTATGGGATGATGCGTTTAAATTCACTAGAAATCAAATATTTAACGAAAAATATACTAGTTTGGAACAGATTATAAAAGCATTTGAAAGTTCAAAAGGCAATCAAAGGTTTGACATATTTTTATATGATATTTTTGATTTGAAAGACTAGTTCTAAAAGGAATGTAAATATGAGTGGAGAAAAATCTAATTTTTATGAATTTCATGTAAGTGATAATAGTATAGACGACACCTTTGTTGGAATTAAATCTGATGGCAGTAAAATTAGAGTATGCTTCCCGCTGGGGTACAGTTTAGGCAGTAATGAAGAAAGTAAAAAGGAAGATGCAAAGCTTTTAATTAAGGTTTTGGCACGCTTTGGAAGCAAAGTTCAAAATATTTTCCCACAATGTCATGAGAAGGAGATAAAACATAGCAAATTTCCGATTCATGCTTACTTGAATATAATGGAAGATTACCTGGTTCGGGGATATTACATGGAAAATAAAAATATATATGCCAGTAATCAACAGGGAAAGATAAACTGGCATATGACTATTAATAAGCAAAATGCGTTGCCTCAAGATGGAACTTTCTTTTATTTAAACTTTATATCGAAAAGAAGTATTTTTAACTCTTCTGGTTTAATAACTAAGATTAATGAGTATTGTGTTGAGGAAAGTTATAAAAAAATTGGATGGATTTTTTGCCCTTATATACCTAAGAAATCCAGTATTGTTTTTCAAGAAAAGGAATTTATTGATTTAATTAATAAGAAATTGTCTCAGACTTCTAAGGATAGAGATAGAAAGCTCTTTCTAAGCATGAGAGATATGATTAAATTTATAGGTAGAGAAGGTGAAAATTTCAAATTTTATTTTGGTACAAATAAGTTTGAATATGTATGGGAAAAACTAATAGATAATAGCTTTGGAATTAAGAATAAAAGCTATTATTTTCCTCATACAACCTGGTATTTAAAAAAATTTAGAATTCATAATCAATCAGCTTTAGAACCTGATACTATTATGTTGTCAGACAAAAAGGTTTTTATATTGGACGCTAAATATTACAAATATGGTATAACTGGAAATCCTAAAGATCTTCCCAGATCCACGTCTATTAATAAACAGATAACCTATGGAGAATTTATTGCTACGGAGAGTAAATTTAAAACTTTAGACAAAAAATCCCCTATAGTATTTAATGCATTTATTATGCCTTTTGATAAATGTAAAAATCCATTTAAAACAAGTGATAATATGTTTTACATAGGTGAAGCGAGGGGTGATTGGAAATCTTTCGGGATAAATTATGAAAGAGTACAAGGAATACTTTTAGACGTCAAGTGGTTAATGAATAAAGCTGGAAATAAAAGTTCGAAAGATATATGTAAACTTGCAGATTTTATAGAAGAAAATTCAAAAATTTCGTATATTTAAGAAATAGAATTTTATTTTTGGTGCTTTTATTATTTCAAGTTAAATATGAAATTTTAATTTGAAGCTTTAAAATTATAAATAGGTTTTATTATTTTTTCAATTTCTACTGTATCCTTTATATTTTCTACAATTTCTTCTAGAGGCTTATAAACAAATGGAGCTTCGTCAATAGTACTTTTGCAGATGCTTGTAGAATATATTCCATTCATACTTTCTTTAAATTGATTTAGATTTAGAGTTTTTTTAGCTTGCATTCTGCTCATTATTCTTCCTGCGCCGTGAGGAGCTGATTCGTTCCAGTCTGTATTTCCTTTACCGACGCCCATTATACAACCATCTCTCATATTGATAGGAATTAGAAGACGTTCATTTTCCTTTGCGGAGATTGCGCCTTTTCTAACGATGTTAGATTTAATATCAATATAATTATGCACGGTATGAAAATTATCTTCAGCTAGGTTGTCATTATTGTAATATAAAGGATCTTTAATTCCAAAGTAGTTTTTAAATATAATTTGGGCTATTTTGACTCTGTTTTTTACTGCGTATTCTTGACAGATATTCATATCATGTAAATACATTTCACGATGCTCTCCTTGGAGATAACAAAGCTCGCGTGGAAGACTGCATTTGTTAATTTGATATTCTTTTTCAAGTTTACTGGCTGATTTTTCTATTTCTGATTTTTGATCTTTTAATATGGTTTCTTTTTTATCGTTACAAAGATTGATGGCTAAATTTTGATAGTATTCAGCGACTTGTTTTCCCATATTTCTTGATCCGCTGTGTATAATTAAGTACTTGGAATCTTGTTTGTCAGCATCTACTTCTATAAAATGGTTTCCTCCGCCCAAGGTTCCTATAGCTCTTTCAAATCTATCGGTATCTTTTAAGTACTTAAGACAGTATAAATCTTTAATTTTTTCCATTTCGAATAATTTAGAGTCATGTATGCCGTGTCCGCTAGGTATTGAATTTTTTACTATTTTATCTAGTTTTTTGAGATTTAGTTTTTGTTTTCCTAGATTTACAGTTAGTATTCCGCAACCAATGTCTACACCTACAATGTTTGGAATAACTTTATCTCCGAGATTTGCTGTAAAACCTATTACACATCCTTTACCTGCATGAACATCCGGCATTATTCTTACTTTACAATCTTTGAAAGGCTCCTGCTTTAAAAGTAAGGAAATTTGATTCATAGCTTCCGATTCAATATTTTTAGTAAATATTTTTAAGTTATTCATATATCCTCCTACAAATTAATTTAATAGTTGATAATAAAACTTATTTAAATTAAAACAGTCAGATTACCTCCAGGGCAACGCTGACTTTACATTCAAATAAGTACCTATAATATTATAGAATTTTATTGATATTAATTATATCATTAATTTACAGTTTTGTAATATTTTCCAAAATTTTTTGAAATGCATAAAAAAGACTAAAACGAATATTAAATACGCGTATAAATAACTTTTAAATATAAAATTTTTTTAATTTGCGACACGAAATATATTGATAAGCATTGAAGGATCAATAATGATTTTTAGAAATAGATGTGAAAGAAAATACTGTTCCTTTATCAGTCTAACTTTTTTTATAGTAAATGTAATTGGCGGAGAAGGAGGGATTTGAACCCTCGCGCCGATCACTCGACCTACACCCTTAGCAGGGGCGCCTCTTCAGCCACTTGAGTACTTCTCCATATTTATTACTGGCGGAGGGAGTGGGATTCGAACCCACGGTCCCTTTCGGGATCACCAGTTTTCAAGACTGGCTCCTTAAACCACTCGGACACCCCTCCAGTAAGCTTAAAAGTAATATACACCAAATCTTATATAATTGTCAAGAGGTATATTTTATAAATAAGGATATCTGAACGTAATTTTAAGAAAAGTATATTTTTATCTTGCAGACATTTTGAAGAGTAATTTGATATATTAATTTAAAATATATCACTTGGCTTAATTTTTAAGCTATAATGGATGTAAACTTTATTATAACACACTTCTTACTATAAAATAAAAAACGAGGTAATTTTATGAAAACAAAGAATTTATTTTTTACTGTCCTTGCAATGCTTACTTTTATTTTAAATCCTTCACCATCCTTAGCTTTTAATTTCTTTCCTTATAATTTAAATTCTGATTCTGTATATATGCTTAACTTTGATAAAAAATTGCCGGTTGTAGAAAAAAATATAAATAAAAGGAGAAGTCCTGCTTCTCTTACGAAAATTATGACATTTATAGTAACATATGAAAACTCCACGAATAGAGAAAATACTAAAGTAAAAGTATCTCAAGAAGTACTAGACGGTGTGGATCCTGAAAGTTCCGGAGTGAAACTTAAAGAAGGAGATGAAATATCTATTACTAATCTTCTAAATTGTATGATGATATCGTCATCAGGATATGCTGCTGCAGTATTAGCTCATCATATAGGAGGAAGTATTGAAAATTTCGTAGAGATGATGAATCAAAAAGCGCGAGACATTGAATGTAATGATACTCATTTTGCAAATCCCGACGGTATCTACAGTCAAAATCAATACAGTACCGCTTTAGATATATATAAAATAACAAATTACGCTATGCAAAATCCTGAATTTATTGACATAGTAGGAAAAAGTGAATGCAATATATTCGGAGATGAACGAGACCCGGTAGTAACAACAAATCGTATGTTAGATAAAAAAAGAGGAGGAAAGTATTATTGTCCTTGGGTAAGAGGCATAAAAACAGGATACATTGAAGATGCAGGAAGATGCCTCGTATCTTACGCTGTCAAGGATAATACTACTTATTTAGCCGTAGTTATGGGCAGCCCAACACGTGACGCTCAAGGAAACGAATTAGAAGAAAATCTTGCAATGATTGACACGCTGAATTTATACAACTGGGCATTTAGCAGCTTAAAATCTACTCTTTTATACTCTAAAAACTTACCATTAACTGAAATAAATATGGAATTTGCCTTCGGTAAAGATAAATTGCTTTTAGCTCCAAGCAGCGATGTTTATATTGTAGTTCCAGAAGATTTAAACGAAGAAGAGATAAGTATTAATTATGAGCTTCCAGAGAGTGTTAACGCACCTATTTCCAAAGGAGATAAGATAGGTCAAGCGGAAGTTAATTATAATGGGTCAAAAATAGCTTCTTTTGATATAGTTTCATTAGAAACTTTTAAAAAAAGTTATATTTTACTAATTGTAAAAACGCTTAAAGATATCGTAACTTCTAAAGTCTTTATATCTTTTCTTTTACTGGTCTCAGCATTTATTATATGTTACATATTTATAATGTTTAATTGTAACAGGTCACGGACGAAGAAAAAGAAGTCAAAATAACCATCAAAATTAAAAAATACAAATAAAAGTTTATGTTTAGAATATTACCCCCACCTTTTGGCATATAGATTATATATGCAGAATATAAACTGGAGGGTGTAAAAATGATAGAATTTTATCCTGAGGGAAAATTAATAGATAAAGTTCAAAATATAAGTTCTTTAGCTTCTCGGGCAGCGCTTGAAGAAGCGCTTATTAATCAAAAAATTCTTGAATCAAGAGCCATAATATGTGACAGCAATCATAATTTAATAGTAGATTTGGGGATAATGAAAGGAATAATACCTCGTGAAGAGGGTGCTATAGGTATAAAAGAAGGGTCAGTAAGAGATATTGCAGTTATTTCAAAAGTTAACAGACCGGTATGCTTTGTTATTGAAAGATTTGAGAAAGACGAATTTGGAAAAGATTTTGCTGTCCTTTCTCGAAGACGAGCGCAAGAAATATGTATGCAAAACTATATTTTTAATCTTCGCCCCGGAGATATAATTCCCGCAAAAGTCACTCATATGGAAAATTTTGGAGTATTTACCGATATTGGATGCGGTATAGTATCTTTTCTTCCAATAGATACAATTTCTGTTTCAAGGATCTCTCATCCAAATGAAAGATTTTTTGTAGGTATGGATATTAAAGTAATAATTAAGTATTTTGAAGGGAACCGAGTACATCTTACGCATAAAGAGCTGCTGGGAACATGGGAGGAAAATGCTTCTATGTTTTCGATTGGTGAAACTGTAGGAGGAATAGTAAGATCAGTAGAAGATTATGGAATATTCGTAGAACTAACTCCAAATTTGGCAGGATTAGCTGAACCTAAGGAAAACGTAAGAGTTGGAAATCAAGCAAGCGTATACATAAAGAATATAGTTCCCAATAAGATGAAAGTAAAGCTAGTTATAATTGACACTTTCGAATATGTGGAAATGCAGCCTAAAGTCAAATATTTTTATCAGGGAAACCACATTGATAAATTCTTATATTCTCCTCCGGGAAGTTCCAAATTGATTCAAACTGATTTTCAGGCATTTTCAGAGGTTTATCATATCGTTTAACTAAATTTACTGCTATAATAAAAATTTGAGCTGATTATGTAGAAAATTTATACTGTTCCAGCTTAAACTATTGAATTTAAATGTATGAAATATCATAAAATAAGCTGTTACTATTAATTTAGTGACCGCTTATTGTTTTTTGATTAGGTTCAAAATATTATTTATCACTACCCTCACATAATCCGGCAGCAACGAAAAAACTGCTGCATATAGTGATTTACTACCATTTGACTGAATTTCTTATAATTTAAAGCTTCATTCAAAATTTAAAGCTTGACTTTTCATAAAAAATATTATAAAGATTAGTAATTAAGCTTTATAAAAAGGAGGGATAAAATGTTATGGATTGTATTTTTAATATTAATGATTGCTTTTATTTATTTTGAAAACAATGTTATTCAGATGTCTTTTTTTGAAGTGCCAAGTAAAAAACTACCTTGTTCATTTGATGATTATATTATAGTTCATATTTCAGATCTGCATAATAAACGATTTGGTAAAAATCAAAGCAGACTCCTTAAAAAAATAAAAAATCAATCTCCTGATTTAATTGTTATAACCGGAGATATCATAGACAAAAGAAACTTTAATACCAATAATGTCACGTCATTTATTAAAGCTGCAATAAAACTTGCTCCCATTTATTTTGTGACGGGAAATCATGAGGCAAGTATTAAAGAAAATTATAAAATACTTCATGAAAAATTATTGCTTTTTGGAGTAAAAATACTAACCGATGAAAGTGTAGAATTAGCTTCCAATAAAGAATTTATTTATATTTGTGGCATCAATGATCCTTGCTTTACAAGTGAAAAAAAGGAAGTAATTGAAAACAACTTGTCTGAGATTAAAATTGATACTGAAAAATTTAATATTTTATTATCTCATAGACCTGAAATGATAAGAGTATATGCTTCTTACGAGTACGACTTGATTTTTGCAGGACATGCACATGGTGGTCAATTTCGCATCCCATTTGTAGGAGGATTATTTGCTCCTAATCAAGGCTTTTTCCCGAAATATACTAGTGGAAAACATGTTTTAAATCAAACTGTCGAAATTATTAGTAGAGGTCTTGGCTCCAGTATTATACCAATTAGGATTTTTAACAGACCTGAAATTGTAGTATGCAAACTTAAAGCAATTAAATAGTTTCAGAGGGTTAATTTAAAATATTAGAAGCGTAAGTTTAATATTTTCTGTAATAAATTGAAGTAACAAGTCTTTATTTTATTATTTAGTAGTATCAAAATTAAAACAATTATAGTAATATATCTTGACAAACACTAATTCAGTTAATAACATTTTCAAATGTGGACTTAAAAACTACATTTAATTTAAATAATAAAAAGGAGGGAATTTATATGGTATTTGAAAAAGTAAAAGCAATTTTAAGTGAACAATTTAATATTGAAGAATCTGACATTTCTATGGAAACCAATTTATTTGATGATCTGGAAGCGGATTCTTTAGATTTAGTAGATTTGCTTGCGTCAATAGAAGATGAATTTGATATTGAAGCAGAAGATGAAATTGTAAGCTCAATTAGTACTGTGGGAGATATTGTAAGATATATTTCCGATGCCAAAGGAATTTCTTAAAAATTAAATTATAATTTAGTCTAACTAAACACTCTTTTACAGCAAAAGAGTGTTTTAATTTAATTCATATAACTTATTAAAGTATCAAACTAAAACAGAAAAGAGCTTTACTATATTAAATAAATTTCGTATTAAAAACTTTATCTGAAATAAAAAAATTAGACTATCAAAGCTGATAATCTAACTTTTTTAAAATGGACTACACCCTATAATGCTAACCATAATGGTACCGCTGGCCGGACTTGAACCGGCACGGTATTGCTACCTCGAGATTTTAAGTCTCGTGCGTCTGCCTATTTCGCCACAGCGGCATATTTTTTAATTTTTACAATCTATCCATTACTTTAATAATATCATAGCTGCAAATGGATGTCAATATAATTATTTTTACCAACTTTCCTTATTATAAAGTAGATTATATAATTAGTCAATATAAATAACCACATTTTATTTAATATGTATTTTAAATCATAAAAAATCATTATATTATTGGTAGTTTTTTAATTAATATTGCAAATTCAAAGAATTTAAAATAAGTTTTATCAAAAATAAAATTTGTTGCATGAAATAAGTATAATGCTGTAACCTAAAAACTTAGATTACATGCATTATATTCCTACAAAATAATGTATTATTATATAATAACACGATATCATTTAATTTAATTATAATTTATATCCGGCTTTTTCAAATATTTCTAAACTATTATCACTTCCGAGAGATATATACTTTTCCCGTGTTTCTTTTTCAAATTCCCGTGCAAAAAGTTCATCTTTTTTAGCTTTTAATTTTATCTGGTATATTATAAATTCAATTGTACCTTCTACCTGGGAATTTATGTTTGTACAAGAATTAAGATACTTATCACATGCTTTCACTATATCTTTCATAAACTCAGCACATTCCATTCCTCCAAAATGACTTTTATCATCCCCTTTTGCTCTGCAATTCATTATCAAAACAATATCCCTCATGCTTTGCAAAAATTTTTTATTAGCCTGTTCAAGCTCCAAAATAAACTCCGTAAAATATCTTTCAGGATAAAATTTTTGAAAATCTTTAAGTTTAAAAAACATTTTATCCAAAACATTTTTATCCCACAAATATTTCCCTTTTTTTAAAAAATTTCCTTCTATAAATTCTTTCATATTCCTTTGCTCCTTTATAAACTTACTTAATGACTGTAAGTCACTTATATAAATGATTTTTTATTTATTAACTTTAACAAATCCTTTGGGTTTTCCTACATATTCACTAAATTCATCTAATTCGTCTTGTGTATATAACACATTTTCAAGTATTCGTAAAGATAAAGTTAAAGGACATTCCACAAGTTTATCTTTATTCTGAATCAGGTTAGATATATTATTCTTATTGTCTAATATACTTTCAAAATATATTTTATTATTTTCTTTTTTACTTTCTAGTCGAGCAAACTGTTTTTCAATTGAACAGATTTCTTTAAGTCGCTTTTTAATTTTCCTAAATTTTTTTAATACTTTCATTTTTAGTGATTTCTTTATTTTATCATTAATTTCCGATTGTAATGTTTTAAAATTCTCTTGTGTCAATAAGTATTGTAATTTATCCTTAGCTGCATCTATAACACTTTCATAATTGCTGTATTTTTTCCCTCCAATTTCTACGAATTTTCTGTGAGATCCTATACTAATCTTTGTTTTCCTTTCTTTATTTTTTGATATCTTACCTTTTTTCCATACTTTTGAAATCGTAATCATTTCTTTAATAAGTGTATTTACTCTATCCTTATTCGATTTATAAGTTTCTTTAGTTATTTCTTCAAAATTTAAAATATTGTCTACTGCTTCTAATAAAAAAGTAATCCTACCTCGATTGTTTCTATCTATCTTTTCTACTTCTAAATTCTTAATTATTTCAAAACTTTCTGTTAATAAATTAGATTTTCGTTCAAGTTTAGCCCAACTTTCCAATTGACTTTTATAAACAGATAAAAATGAATTAGAATCAGCATCGCGAGATACAGTAACATTATCAATTTCTTTCAATAAAACCTGGACTTTATTTTTAAATTTTTGCTCAAATTTATTTTTTTCATCTGGAGATTTCTCTAAAGATTTTAATGAATTATTCCAATAGTCCGCAAGCGTTTTCCGTAAATTAGCAAACTTATTAAAATACTTTTTGCTTATAGTCTTTGTAACTTTTAAGCTTACTTTTTCTAGTTCAGAATAGTCTTTATACTTTTTACCTTTAACTCTAAATCCTTTTTTTATATTTTTCCTACAAAAAGCTTGTAAATCCGAAATCGTTGATGCTGATGAGACTCCCTTATTTTCCATTTCTAATTCCTCCTTTATTGATTTTCTTTAAGTTCTTTCCATTTTTCAATTCCATAGTTCGCTAACTGTTCATAATCATCTAACGTCCAAAAGCTTTTACTGAATAGATTGTTTACGATGTATTTACCCATAGTCTCGTTACACCACGAGTTTGGTGCTCCTAAAAATATTCCAGGGATAGTTTTATTTTCATTCATGTAATCTATCATAGATCTTTCCAGAGGGTTATCAACCACGCTTCCGTCTTCTATATCATAAGGAACGTAATCCAACTCAGGAATAACATATTTCTCTGCCAAATCAGAAGTCCTAAGCCAGACTAAAAACTCCTGTGCAGCTTTTTTTTCTTTATCAGAAGATTTTGCATTTATACAGTAATAAAGAGGTGCAAAAACTGTTAAAGACTTATTTATATTCTTACCCATGCTGTTTCCTGATAAAGCGACGTCAAATTCAGTAATTGGCATCTTTATAGGAACAAATACGCATCTATTAGAAACCAAAGAGTTAAAAATACTTATGTTTTCATAGTCTTTGGTACTGGCCAGTAAAAATAACGACTTACCATTAACAAAGTTTTTAATTGCTTGAGCACTACTGTTTTTACTACTACTTATAAATTCATCTCCCCTATTTAAAAGTCTATCTTCTCCGGCAATATTACTAGTAATTAAATCAAGAACTTCAACATATCTCATAAGACCACTGCTTAACTGATCGGTTGAAGAATCATTTGCAATATAAGCAAAAGCCGGAGAACTAAATATCGAAGCTAATATAGGATTCATAAGATAAGATCCGGAAATTTTTTCATTCCCTCCTGCAAATGAAAATACTCCATTCAAATTCTCACTTAGTTCTCCTTTACTCTCAGCGAAAGAATAATTTTTACCATTTAAAGTAAATTCTGAATTCACACCTGCAGTTATATATGCACTCAATGCATCAATAAACAGACTGAATTCATCATAAGAGCAAAGCTGAAGATCGTGAAGTGCACTTCGATGCTTGTCCCCCCCAAACAGAGAAGCTATCATTTTAGGATCCACAAGGTACCCGTATCCTTCAACTGTAGCGGGTACTCCAAAACTGTCAGAAGTATTGGAGCTAAGCCTCAGTCCTTCAGGAATTTTATTTACTACTTCCTTAAATGACTCTTCAGTAGCATTACTAAAATCCCATATGTTTTCCGATAACTGCCATTTATTCATCTCTTGCATATTATTAACAGTAAAAATATCGGGTGGATATTCCGAATTCATATAAGACTCTAAATTTTCTACCGTACTTTCTTCTTCCGTAGGCGTAACCGTGCGGATAATTACTCCTGTGCGTTTTGTATACTCATCGCACATCTCCCTAAAAGCCTTGCCTATATCAGTATCTGAGTTATAAATAAATATGTCGTACTCCTTAGTAGCGGCTTTTGTAGTTTTTATGTCTTCTTCAGCCGAATTTCCGCAGCCTGAAAGAAAAAGCATACTTATTACCATTAATCCAGACACAAATTTAGTAAAGTTCTTCAAAATACCATCTCCAAATAAAAAACTTTCAAAAAAATATTTTTATATAAAAATAGATTACATTTTTGTTATTATATATGTTTTTTATATATAAATCAATATAATAAACAAAATTACTTAACTAACATTCTGTGTTCTAATAGTTACAAATTATCCATATTTATTTATGAGGGAGTGAGGACAAGTATGAACAACACAAACGATGTAGAAAAATACTCTAAAGTCTTTGATGATCTAATTAATGTATTGCCTGATAACTTTAATAACTTTCTTTCTAAAGTAAACGAAAAAATAAAAGCTGATACTCAAGAAATAAGAATAAGAGTAAATGCTAAAATCACATTAGTTTGTTCTCAGGAAATTCAATTTATTAACTTAGTCGCTACTAAATACGATATTCAAAAAATATTTAATAATATATGTCAGTCTTCTGTGTATGCGTTTCAGGAACAGATAAAAAACGGATTTATAACTTTTAAAGGCGGTCACAGAATAGGTCTTGGAGGGCACGCAGTAATAGAAAAAAACGAGATCTTTACAATGAAAGATATCACATCTCTTAATATTCGTATAGCAAAAGAATTTAAAAACTCTTCATATTTGATATTTAATAATATAAAAGAAAATTCATTAGGTACGTTAATAGTAGGTTCTCCATCAACGGGTAAAACTACTCTTCTACGTGATCTTGCACGACTTCTTTCAATAGAAATTTCCCAAAAAGTAACTATTGTTGATGAAAGAGCGGAAATAGCAGCTGTATATAACGGAGAACCTCAAATGGATATCGGATTTGCCGATATTCTTACCGGTTTTCCAAAAGATGTGGGAATTCTGAGAGCTATAAGATGTCTATCTCCTGACTCAGTAATCTGTGACGAAATAGGAAATTTGAAAAATACTAAAGCGATAACTGAAAGTTTAAATGCAGGAGTAAAAATTATCGCAACCATACATGCAAAAAATTTAAGAGAATTAATGTTTCGTCCTCAAGCGCTTCTACTGCTAAAATCAGGAGCTTTTGAAACAGTCGTATTCTTGTCTGATTCTTCACAGCCGGGTAAAGTATCAAAAATTTTTAAAGTGAGTGAAATTGTAAAATGTTAAAAATTATAGGAATTATTTTTCTAGTATTTTCAGGTACGTTGATCGGTTATACAAAATCTCTTAAACACTCAAATTATGTCTCTTTTTTAAGACAATATATGAAACTGATCTTATATTTCAAAACTGAAATAAAATATTCACAAAAAACTATTATACAAATCGTTAAAGAATATCATCCTCAAACACCTTTAAAGTCTTACATAAATCAATGTATAAAATTGCTTAACCATTATCCTTTTGAACAAGCTTGGAAAGTTGCGTTTTCAAATTTACAACATGATTTTGGAGCCTCCTCTGAAGAAGAAAATATAATAAAAAATTTTTCATCGGGTTTAGGAGCTTCAGATGTAGAAAATCAGATTAATTACTGTAATTATAATCTTGAAGTAATAAAACCTTATCTTGAAAGAGAAATAAAAAATAAGAACAAAAAAGAAAAATTACCTGTAATTTTAGGATTATCTTCAAGTTTGATGTTATCCATAATGCTTATATAAATTTTCTTTAAAACAAAAGAAAAATTTCGAAAGGACGTCATAAAAGATGAACATTGACCTAATATTCAAGATTGCCGCAGTAGGAATCATAGTAGCGGTATTAAATCAAGTACTGATAAGGTCTGGGCGTGAAGAACAAGCTATGATGACTACTTTAGCTGGATTAATTGTCGTACTAATGATGATAATTCATCAGATAGATATTTTATTTAGAACTATAAAATCGGTTTTTGATTTGTAAAACAAAAATGATGTTTAAAAGGCGGTAGAAAAATTATGAATTCTTTAAGCCTCATATCAGTAATCTGCATTGTTGCATCGATATCTGTATTACTTCGAAAGAACGTCCCGGAATACTCTTTAATAATTAATATAGCTACAGGGTTATTAGTAATTACATATCTCATTTCTAACTTTTTACCTATATTTAATCATATAAGGGATTTAATAAACACAGCAAAAATATCCGAAAAATATTACAGTATACTTTTTAAATCACTTGGTATTTGCTTTCTGTCTCAATTTGCGTCAGACTCATGTAAAGACGCAGGAGAAGAATCCTTAGCCTCTAAGGTTGAAATGGTGGGAAAAATCGCAATATTAACTATCGCCCTTCCTCTATTTGAAGAAGTCACTAAAACGGCACTTGAGTTTATCGGAGTAAAATAAAAATGAAGACTTTCAGATTCTTATTACCAATTTTATTAATTTTCATACTTTGGCAAAGTAAATCACTAGCATACCCGTCTGAAACTTTAGAAGAGATTTACAATCAGCAATTCAAAATTAGTGAGTCCGATAAACTGAAAGAGTGTATTCCTAAAGATTCAGTTAACTTACTTAGTAATATAGGCCTAACAAGCGGAAAATGGAAAGAAATAGTAAATTTAAATCCTGAAAAAATTTTCGGTGAAATTGTAAAATTAATAAAAGAAAAATTTTCTTCACCTTTTTCATCTCTTCTGACTGTAGTTTCCATTATGATAATTTGTTCCGCTGTAAAAGGTATAAAACCATCCATAAATAAAAATCATATGGAACAAATTTTAAATTCTATAAGTGCATTATGCGTATGTGCATGCATTATACATCCCGTAATAAGATGTATTGCTTCTGTTTCGTGCGTCATGAAAACCGCATCTAATTTCATTATGTGCTATGTTCCAATAATGGCCGCTATCATGATAGCTTCCGGACAGACCGTATCCGCCGCTTCTTATCATACTTTATTAATGTGTGCCGGACAAAGCATATCTTATCTTTCACAGCACATTGTTCTTCCTATAATGAATATTTTATTAGGAATTTCTTTAATCTCTTGCTTATCAACTACTTTACACTTAAATCGTTTATGTAATATTACCCATAAAATCATAAAATCCATACTAGAATTTACCGCTTCCATATTTACTACTATTTTGACTATGCAAAATCTAGTCTCTTATTCAGCGGACAGTATAGGTTCAAATGCTTTAAAACTCACTTTAAATGGATGCGTACCTATTGTAGGAGGGATGCTAAGTGATGCTTTCAGTACCGTACAAGGATGCATAAAACTTCTCAAAGCAGGAACGGGAGCATTTGGAATAATTGCCGGAGGAATTATATTCCTTCCTGTATTGATTGAATGTAGTCTTTGGATAGCATTTCTTGCAATTTCCACAGGTATAAGTGAAACACTTAAGCTTGATAAAATTTCTTCTTTACTGAAATCAGTATCTAAAGTTATGTCTACTATGATGGCTATTCTAATTTTTTCTTTAGTAATTCTTATCGTATCTTCAGTAATAATGCTTGTAATAGGAGGAAAATAATTGGAAAACGTTAGGAATTTTTCTTTACTTATAACTATTACGTGCATGATATGCGTTATCATTGATCTAATGCTTCCTCCAGGTAAAATAAAAAAAGCTATGAATATTGTTATTGCTTTATTTACTCTTTGCTCTTTAATTCATCCTTTGATTATAAAGTCTAAAAATTCAAACTTTAAGTTTAAAAAAATTTTGGAAAAATCCTCTTCACCTCCTCGCTCCAAAATTTTAGAAAACGTAAATTCTCAGGTTACGTCGCTTGTAAAATCTAATCTTAAAAAAGTCATAGAAATAAAGCTTAAAGATTTAGGAGCTCCACCTGAAAAAATTGAAATTTTTATGGATACAAATAATGACAACTGCATAATAATGATTAGAAGCAAAATCTACTTGAATAAAAAGTATGAGTCTTTAAAGTCGAAAATCCAAAATGAAATAAATACTAATCTTAATATTCCTACGGAGATCGTCGACGTTTAAAAAACAGAATTTTAAATTATGGAGGATTGCCTTTTATGAAATTTGAAGATTTTCAAAAATTCGGCATTCAAAATATACTAAGCAAAATTTTGTCTAAAAATAACTTTCCAAAATTTGTTTTCATCATAGGATTAGTAGGATTATTCTTAATTTGTTTACCAAATTTTTCTCTAGGCAGTACAAGGAAAATGGAAATAAGCTCTGATCCTCAGTCTATTTCAGAACAAAGACGAAAAAAATTAGAAGAAAATTTAGAAAATATAATTTCAGGAATTCAAGGTGCCGGAAAGTCAAAAGTATTAGTTACGCTCGAAAATGGTGCCGAAACAGTTTATGCTACAGAAGAAAGAAAAAATAAAGAAGCTTCTGAAGACAAATCAAGCGGTGAAATTACAAGAAAAAAGGAAAGTGATGACTGTGAAAAAAAGTTTATAACAATAAAAGACTCTGAAGGTACCGAACACGCTTTGGCCGTTACTGAAATAGAGCCTAAAGTAAAAGGAGTGGTAATAATTTGTCCGGGAGGAGATGACATAATTGTTAAAAAAAGGATTGTGGATGCTACAACTACTGCTCTTAACATAAATTCCACACGCGTTTGCGTTACTAAATCAGGGTAAATATTTAGTAGTTAAATTTAAAAAGATTTTTAATAAGTATATTTGAAAATTTGGAGGAATAAAAATGAAATTTCGTAAGCGTCAACTTATCTTAGCATCATTGGTAGTAGCACTTGGAGCAGCGGTATACTTGAACTGGCAGTTCTCAGACGGCAGAGGCCTAGAAGTTACGAATATTTTGCAGTCTACAGACGAACTTGGAGAAGCAAGATATGTAAATAATTCTCATTTTTCAGACAAACCCTCAGAAGAAAGCTTATCAAGCTCTGTTCCGGACTCAACTAAGACAAAAAAATATTTTACTGAAGCACAAATCGAACGTCAAAAAGCTCACGATGAAACAGAAGAAAAACTTAAAAATTTACTTTCGACACCGAATCTCAACTCAGATGTTAAAGATAAAATAATAAGCGATATAGATACTCTTTCTAAAATTATTAAACAAGAGTCTAATATAGAAAGTCTAGTAAAATCTAAAGGATTTAGTGATTGCTTAGCTTTTATACAAAATGGTGAGTGTAACATAATAGTAAACCCAGGAAGCTTAAACGAAAATTCAGTTATAATAATTAGAGACATAGTAGCCAGTCAGTCTAACATTCCAAGTAGTAAAATAAAAATTATTGAAGCTAAATAATTAGTTTTTAAGTATAAATTAAAACAATCCCCGAATTATCGGGGATTTACTGTTTTTTATTTACTTTAAATACACAGATTGAATTTTAAATTCTTTAACTAAAAATCAATGACTTTGTTTAAAACGCCAACAATCGTATAGCAATATTTATTAAAATAATCCTCATTAAATTCAAGTGTATTAAGCGTTGCTGGATCTTTTAATCTAACTTTTTTGCTATCTAAGTCTATTCCAGTAAATAAAAGCGCATGCCCTTGAAGATTACAATAGTTAAAACCACGTTTTTTAGCTCTTTCAAGCATTTTCATAAATTCTCTGCTAGTACAATCTCCCATTACTACCGTTAAAGGACATTTATAGTGTTTCGTCATAATTTCTTTTATTAAATCATAAGGTTTTAATTGAAATGTTTTACTTTGTTCAACACTATATAATTGTTCAGGATCTGAAATCGTATAATTCGGGGTACCAAGAAATGAAAAATTATAGAATCTAAATTTTTCTTTCATTTCCGAATACATACTATTTAAAATAGCTTCAATTGCTTTATAATTGATTATAATGTTACATGTCTCATCTTTTTCAACACTCAAATTCTCGCGGTCTTTAAACAACGGATCATTGGGATATTTACGTTTAGCTTCTGTTAATACTTCATTAACTTTATCAAATAATGGCTCATAATAACTGAAATTTCTAAGACGATCCTTACCTGATAGCATTTTACTGTATTGACCAAGATTTGACGGTCTTTTTACTGAAGTTCCTTTAAGTTTTTTAGTCCAATATTCCATTAATTGAAGTGAACAACTCACCCAACACCAAGAACATTTTCTATTTTGTAATTTAGTAAAATTTATCATACCCCCTAAATTACAATCTAAACCTGTCCAATTAGCAAATGCCATAGGACTAGAAAAAGCTAATGTACCAGCTGCCAACAAGCAACTTAAAAATTTTTTCATTTTTTCACTTTCTCACTTTCATTAAATTTTATTTTTTAAATTTATGTCCTTAATTTTATGTTATAATATTAAAAATAAATTGTCAAGTTTTTTTTACAAAATCAAAATAATTTAAAAATATCTATTATGAAAATATTGATATTTCATCAGTTTTTTTATAATATAATTAGAAATAAAATTAAAAGGATACATCATATGAAAAAAGTAGCAATCAGATACTCAAAAGTAACAGAAAAATTCCCCCGTGAACTTATTTTACTACAAGGGAAAGGATGCATTTGGAAAAAATGCAAATTCTGTGATTACTTTCACGACGTAAGTATTAATCCATATCAGACAAATTTACCTGTAATAGAAAAAATTACCGGAGAATTTGGAGTGCTAGACGTTATAAATTCAGGTTCTGCCATGGAACTAGACGATAAAACTTTAGCTATGATTATAAAAAAAGTTCATGAAAAAAATATAAAAGAACTATGGTTTGAGGTTCACTGGCTATACCACAAAAAACTAAAAGAATTTGCAAATAAATTTAAAGGAGTTGAAGTTAAATTCAGAACCGGAGTTGAAACTTTTAACGTTTCACTTCGAAATAACTGGAATAAAGGCATACCTGAAAACATTAATGCCGAAGAAATAGCTAATTACTTTCAAGGTGTATGCTTACTCGCCGGAGTTGAAGGACAAGACTTAAGGATTATTATTTCTGATATAAAAATCGCTTCCAGCTATTTTGAACATGTGGTAGTTAGTATATTTGTTAAAAATTCCACTTTAGTCTTTCCGGATTCAACCCTTATAATTAAATTTATGGAAAAAGTATATCCGGAAGTAATTAATAACCCTAAAATTGAAGTGCTTATTAATAACACAGATTTGGGAGTTGGGTAAAACCTTATTATGAATGAACTAAAATTTACTGTAAATTTAAATGAAAATAAAATGCGCATTGATAAATTTCTATCTGCTCGACTCGAAGAAACATCACGTTCTTATATTCAAAAGTTAATAGAAAACCAAAATATAAAAGTAAACGGAAAAAACGTAAATAAAAGTTTTTCAGTTGCTGAAAATCAAACTGTAACTGTTAATTTACCGGAAAATAAACCTTTAGAGGTTAATCCTGAAAATATAGATTTGAACATTATATATGAAGATAAGGATTTGATAGTTTTAAATAAGCCTCAAGGTATGGTGGTTCATCCTGCTCCGGGAAATTATACCGGTACCTTAGTAAATGCTTTACTTTATTATTGTAAAAATTCACTCTCGAGTATAAATGGAGTATATCGTCCGGGAATTGTACATCGTATCGATAAAAATACCAGCGGATTATTGGTAGTAGCAAAAAATAATAAAGCTCATCAAGGATTGACAGCACAAATAAAAAATCATAGTTTTACCCGTGAATATGAAGCAATCATTACTGAAGATTTACATCCACTTTCCGGATCAATAACAACTCAAATCGGAAGACATAAAACTAACAGAAAAAAAATGGCCGTCCTGAAAATCGGAGGACGAACCGCAATAACTCACTATGAAACTATAAAATCTTATGGAAATTATTCTCATGTAAAACTTAAACTGGAAACCGGTCGAACTCATCAAATTAGAGTCCATATGACTTATCTTGGGCATCCTATCATTGGCGATGACGTTTATGGAAAAAGTAAAAATGAGGAATTTTCATTTTTAAATGGTCAATGTCTTCATGCTCGTACGCTGGGCTTTGTCCACCCCACGTCCGGTAAGCATATTTTACTTAAAAGCAATCTTCCTGAATATTTTTTAAAAGTAATTAAAATCCTTGAAAATAATTCTCAAGAGTGAAAATGTTTATAAACCTCCTTAGCGCATCTCAAAGTAATTCCTTTGATTCTCGACATCTCTTCAACGGATGCTCGAGAAATTTTTTCGATAGATCCAAAAGTCTTTAAAAGGATTTTGGAACGAACTTTACCTACATCTTTTATTTGAGTAAGACTTGAATTGCTAGCTCTTTTACTACGCAAGCTTTTGTGGTAGTTTAAAGTAAATCTATGAACTTCGTCTTGGATAGAAGTAATAAATGAAAACACGCGCCTATTACTTTTTATTTCTATTTCTTTTCCGTCGGTTGTAATAGCTTTTGTACGATGCTTGCGGTCTTTTACCATTCCAAAGATCGGAACATCTATTCCTATTTCCTCAATTACTTTTTTGGCCGCAAGAGTATGAGTTATTCCCCCATCAATTAAAATTAAGTCGGGTAAATTTTTAAATGCCTGATCATTATTAACCTGATTGCTAACAAAATGCTTCAGTCTTCTTCTTAGAATCTCACTGATTGCAGCATAATCATCTTGACTATTAAAGATAGAAATTTTGAATTTCCGATACATCGCCTTAAAAGGTTTTCCGTCCTTAAATACTACCATCCCTCCCACATTATCGCTTCCATAAAGATTAGAAACGTCATAAGCTTCGATATATCTCGGAATATAATCAAGTGATAAAAGATTTTTTAAATCTTCAAGACATATATCATAATTATCTTTCGATTTTGATTCTCTTAATAAATTTTCATAGGCATTGTCTTTGCACATTTCTATAAATTGAAGTTCTTCTTTCTTACTTCCTAAACTTACTTTTACCGCTTCTCCTTTTTTGTCAGAAAGAAATTTTTCTATAAGTTCATGATTTTCAATTTCTCCATCAAGCATTATTATCTTTGGAATGTCACATTTTAAATTGTAATACTGTTTTAAAAATTCCGTACGTGCGGAAATAATACTATCTTGAGCTTCAAATATAAAATTTTGAGTTTCGTATAAATCTCCGCTTTTAAATCTAAGAACTTCACATGAAACTTTTTCATTGTCTTGCACCAAAGCTATAACGTCCTGATCTTCTTTCTGAACTGATACTACCTTCTGCCTACTTTTTATAACCTCCAATGCTCTAATTTTATCTCTGATTTTAGCTGCAAGCTCAAAATTCATTTCATTTGACGCCTTAATCATTTCTTTTTCTAATTGTTCAACAGTCTTGCGCGTTCCTTTTTTTAGAAAAAATACAGCTTTACTTATTAAATTACAGTATTCTTCGTAAGATACAGCATGTATGCATGGTGCACAGCATATATTTATATAATAGTTCAGGCAAGGACGTTGATATTTTTTGCCTAGGTTTCTATTACAAGTAGGCAACTTAAAAATTTTGTTAGCTTCATTCGTTAATTTTTTTACCAAACCGGAATTTATATACGGACCTATATAAGTAGCTTCGTCATCACTTTTTTGCTTAACGTATTTAATCTTCGGCCATTTTTCATTTTCTATTTTTACATAGCTATATCCTTTATCGTCCTTAAGAAGAATATTGTATTTAGGCTGGTATTTTTTTATGAGACTGCATTCAAGAACAAGTGCTTCAAATTCACTCTCAGTAATTATATACTCAAAATGATCTACATTCTCTACCATTTTTTTAACCTTACTACTCTGCCCGGAATTTTTTATAAAATATGAAGAAACTCGATTTTTTAAATTTTTAGCTTTTCCAATATATATTATTTCTCCTTTTGAATTCTTCATTATATATACACCGGGATTATCAGGTAAGATTTTACACTTATTATAAATTGTATGTTTGTAAAAAAATTTATCCATAACCATATTATAACCCATATTAATTTAAAATTTCGAAAAAACAGTTATCAAAATGACTTGATAAACGTAATGAAATTAATTATCCAGTAAATACTTTCATATTAATAGGACTAAAAGT
>CALWUT010000017.1 GCA_944384825.1 uncultured Clostridia bacterium | reverse complement strand
TTTTCTTTATTAGCATTTTTAATTATCATTTCTCCAATTGGACTCATAGCTGAAGGTACTGCATGGGGTGAATGGGCTCCAGAAGAAATTATAAATGATACTTCTTCGGGGTTAACTTATTATTAGGAGTGTTTAATAAATATGTTTCCTCAATTTTCAAATATAGAAAGTTCAATAAGGTTTCAAGACTCATATGTACTGTCTGAATCAAGTATTGTCGAAAAAAGGCAGGAAGCTGCAGAAAGCTTCAAAGAAGAAGTGAAGACAGGATGCTATAGTTATTTGCAGTCCCAACTATGCGGTACTTTTCCTACAACTACAACGAGCTTACAAATAAAAAGCTTACATGAAGAAAATGTTCAGCCAAAAATTTTTGGCACTCTTAATACTCCATTTGGAAAAGCTACAATCGAATTTAAATATTGCCCTAAACAGTACCGCTATAATAGATTCGTTTGTAGAGGCGGCAAATATACAAATCTTTTAGAAAAACTAGATAAAAAATATAAGAACCACGAACGAAAAAATATTTATCAACAAATACTTAAATATCTAACCTTACCACCTGTATCCAATTTAAATCCGTGGGATTATTCAGGTTTTACATCAAATTATCAAGATAACAATTTAGCAAATTTGTGTGCTATTTTAGCAGTATGTGACCCTTGTTTTGGAAAAGGCGAAAGTGGCGGAAAAGATATAAGAGCAATACTCAGGAGTCATAAATGCATAAATGGCTGCCGATTCCAAAAACTTTTAGAGCCTTCTTTCTATCCTCTATCTCAAAGAAGAGCATATCAAATATTAAGACGTTCCGTAGAAACTAAATATATAAAAGGTGCAGAAGGTACTTTAAAAGGAATGAATAAAATGACCCAAAAACATTCACCGTTGAAATTTAAAACAAAAACTCGTTTAATTTCTTCGCCCAATAAAAAAATAAAATTTTCTGAACTTATTTAAATCTTGAAAAATTTAATAAAATAATTTTTAAAAGGAAAACATTTATGAATAAAAAAATAAAGAGTGTATTTGTATGTTCTGAGTGCGGATTTGAGTCTGCTAAGTGGAATGGGATATGTCCTTCATGCGGTCAGGGAAATACTATGATTGAAGAATTACGCGATAGTACTTTCCAAAAAAAATTCACAGCTCCTAAATTCGATAATTCTCAAATAAGTCAAGTTTCCATCAACAATATAAATATAAATGAAGAAACACATTACAGCACAGGATTTAAAGAATTAGACAGAGTATTTGGTAATGGAATAGTAAAAGGCTCAATTTCACTCCTTGGAGGAACTCCGGGAATTGGAAAGTCTACTTTACTTCTCCAAATTTGCAAACACCTGGATAAAAACTTAAAAATCCTATACGTTTCCGGAGAAGAATCAAAAAGACAAATTAAAATGCGTGCTTCCCGCCTGGAAATAAAAAATGAAAACTTATATTTAATGACCGAAACCAATATAAACCTTGTAGCTTCAGAAACTGAGTTCACTCATCCCGACTTGCTTATAATAGATTCAATACAAACTATGAGCAGTCCTGAGTCTTCTTCGATTCCAGGCAGCGTTTCACAAGTTAAGGAATGTACAAATGTACTTTTAAAGCTTTCCAAATCCTTGGATATTACCATTATAGTAGTAGGTCATGTAAATAAAGACGGCGCTATCGCCGGCCCTAAAGTATTAGAACACATGGTAGATTGCGTACTATACTTTGAAGGCGATAATCAAACTTCCCATAGAATATTAAGAACAGTAAAAAACAGGCATGGGTCTACAAACGAAATAGGCGTATTTTGTATGGATAAAGAAGGACTTAAAGAAATAGAAAATCCTTCTGAAATGCTGCTGGCCGGGAAACCGGAAGGAGTGTCAGGAATATGCGTCGCTTGTATAATGGAAGGAAGCCGCCCTATTCTCACAGAAGTTCAGGGATTGGTAACTTCAACAAACTTCGGAAATCCCAGAAGAATGTCCACAGGATTTGATTACAACCGGATGGCTCTTATCTTAGCAGTACTGGAAAAACGTTCAGGATATTATTTTTCTTCAGTAGATACGTATATAAACGTAGTAGGAGGAATAAAACTCGAAGAACCCGCTGCAGACTTATCAGTTGCTATTTCACTTGTGTCCAGTCTCAAAGACGAAGTAATAAAAGGAGACATAACAGCATTCGGAGAAATAGGACTTTCCGGAGAGATAAGAGCTGTTTCTAATGCAGAACTTAGAGTCAAGGAAGCTGCTAAGTTAGGTTTTAAAAAATGTATAATTCCATATCATAATTTAAGTTCCTTTTCAGATGAAAAAAATTACAATATAAAAATCGTAGGGGTCAGAACTGTAAGACAAGCAGTTGAAGAAGCTCTAAATTAATTAAAAGAATAATAATCTGCGAGGTAAAAGGAATATATCCCCATTTCTTTTACTTTTATGTTTTTACTTTCTTCAAAAGCATATTTATATATTTCAAGCTGAAAATTATATTTGTTATAAATTTCTTCTAAACAGTCAACTTTGTCGGTTTTGTAATCGAGGACTATGTATCCATCATCTTCTTTAAAAATACAATCAATAGCTCCCTGCAATATAATATAATTTCCTTCAAGCTCTTCCTTACTTAATCCTTTACTAAACGAAGTTTTACTCAAAGGCATTTTGACCGAAAATCTATGTTCCCTTAAAACTTCAGAGCTTTTTAAAATCCGCCTTCCAATCTCAGAATCCATAAACTTCATAATAGCGTTTCTATTTAATAAGTTACTTTCATAATTTAAAAAGAATCCTTTTTTATTTAAGTACTCTATTTCGCCATTTAAGTCTAAAGCTGCTCTTTTAAAATTTGCGTGGCACATAAATTTATGCATTGCAGTTCCTTTGGCAGTAGGAGAAACGTTTACTCTGGACATAAACGCCGGATAAGACTTTGCTATACGATCACGCCACTTTTCTTTATGAGACAGCTTGGAAGCACTTATTCTTACAGGTATATTTAAAAACTTTTCAAATGGATATTTAAATTCTATTCTGTTTTTTATTTTATTTAGCAGTTCTTCATCCGGTAAATTATTAATTATTTCTTTGTTAGGATTATTCAAGCTAGAATCTTTCGGGTCTTTATTTGAATAAGGAACCCAGTCTACAGACCAGTTTAAAGATTTTAAATTCTTATTATTGCTTTCGTATTTAAAATTTAACAGCTCAAAAAGTTTTTTACTTTCAGCAGTACCTGAAATACATAAAATCAGCCATTCTAAAAATGAGTCTGAATTTCTTACTTCATATGGAGAAATTAAAGATCGGTCAAAAAGTGTTATTAGCTTCTCTTTGAGTTTTGAAACACTTTTTACTGAAGATATTATAAAAATCTTTTGACGAGCTCGAGTAAGAGCTACGTAAAATACTCTTACTTCTTCAGATATATTGTCAAATTTATTCATTAATCCTATAGCTTGATGAACTATATTGTTATACTTAAAAGTATTTTCAGAATTTTTTAGTTTCATTCCCAATCCCAGCTTAGGATGAATTGCCACGCTTTCATTATCCCTAACAAATTTTCTTGAACATCCGGCAAGAATTACTATAGGAAATTCCAAACCTTTAGATTTGTGAATGCTCATAATTTTAACTGAATTTTCTGAATCGTCAGATATAAACGCCGACGGAAGATCAGATTTTTTTTGATGAATGCTTTCGATAAAATCTAAAAATCCATTTAAACTCTTTCCGGAATCATTTTCAAATTTTCTAGCGTAATCTTTAAAAAGAAGTAAATTTGCTTTTCTCAATTTCCCTTTCGGCAATGCAGTACATAATGTTGGATAATTAGTGTCCTGATAAATATAACCGATAAGTTCTTCGCAAGATAATGTAGTGCTCAGCTTACGATAATAATCTATTTTATTTATAAAATAATTTACATGAGAATCTCCATTTTCAGCGTATTCTCTTAACGCAAAATAAAAAGGGACTTTTCGTTTAGCTTGTCGTATATTGCTTAGCTCGTCCGGAATAAACCCAAATAATGGGCTTAACATGACTGATACTAATGCTATATCATTAATAGGATTATTTATTACCTTTAAAAGAGAAAGCATCGTCGAAATCTCAATAGTACTTAAAAAATTATTATTAGTCTCTGAATAAGTAGGAACTCCGTAAAGTTCAAGTTCCTGAGCATAAATATGGGCATGGTCGTTAGAGCTTCTAAGCAAAATACAAAAATCGCTATAAGTTACATTTCTAAACTCATTACCATATGAAACTTTATAACCATCAGAAATGGTTTTTAATATAATTTTTGCAATTTCCCTTGCTTCAAGTCTTTCCTCTTCTTCCCTGTCCTCTGCAGAAGATGTGTCAATAAGCTTTAAAATAAAGTCCTGATCGTTGGTTTCCGTATGATCTGATCCGCAAAATAATTTCTCTTCATCACTATAATCTACTTCTCCAACATTTCTTGACATTAAACATTTAAAAATAAAATTGATACTCTCTATAATAGATTTCTTACTCCTAAAATTTTCCCCTAGTATAATTTTAGAAGGATAGACAGGTTCTTTCTCGTTATATATCGGATACATATTTTTCTTTTTAAGAAATATATCAGGTTTCGCTTGTCTGAATTTATAAATACTTTGCTTTACATCTCCGACCATAAAAATATTTTTTTCACCATCTGTTATAAACTTAAAAATCATTTCTTGAACTTCATTTATATCTTGATATTCATCAATCATAACTTCAGCATATTTCTTAGAAATATCCTCTGCTAACTCACTTTTTTTGAAATTCCCTTCAATTTCCTCAATTAAAAGACTTAGAGTTAAACGTTCCAGATCGCTAAAATCTACTATATTCTTTGAAAACTTAAGCATTTGGAATTCTTCATTAAAATAAATTACAATCTCAAAAAGTTTTTTTATTTTTGGATAAATCAATTTCAAACTTTCATAAATTTCTTCACTGCTGAAACAAAAATATTTTCTTATATCTGTAATAATATCTTTCACATAATTTCTTTTTGAAATTATTAAATCCTTTTCTTTCTGTAAATTTAAAAGTCTAAAAGGACTTAAACGCGAAAAAGAAAATTCAGAAATTTTATCTCTTACTTCATCCCAACACATATTGTTAATTAAAACCTTTATTTCATTAAGACCGAAAAGATCTTTTTCAAAAGCGGATAAATAAGTTTTCTTAAGTTCCTCATAGTTATTCACAGAAGTTATGCACTGACTCATTAAATCCATCGCAAATTCTAATGCTTCAACAGAATACTGGAATATAACTTTTTGCCAAGCCGTAATATTTCTAGGATTTTCATCCGGCTTATAAAGATCGAGTATATTTTCAAACCATATCTTAGGAAATGGTATAGATTCGGTAAAATTGTAAACAAGTTCAACTACGCTCGAAAATTTTTCCGAGCTTTTTTCATTAGCAAAAATATCCAGAAGACCAACAAATTCGTTTTCGGATTCGTTATAAAAATGTTCCAAAGTATTTTCCATAGATTTTTGTCTTAAAAGAACGATTTCGCTTTCCCTTGCAATTCTAAAATTAGGTGATATTCCTGATTTGTAAAAATTTTCCTTTAATATAGAATTACAAAAACTGTGTATAGTTCCAATAGACGCTTGCTTTAAAAGCATTTGCTGACGTTGTAAGTTTAAGTCCTCCGGGTATTTCTTTATAAGCTCTGACAGACTTTCCGATATTCGTCCATTCATTTCTTGAGCAGCAGAATTGGTAAAGGTTACAATAAGTAATTTATCTATATCAGTAGGATTATTTTTATCTGTAATTCTGTTTATTACCCGCTCTACCAAAACTGACGTCTTCCCTGAACCGGCTGCAGCGGATATCAATACAGTTCCGCCTGTAGAATAAATAGCTTTCTCTTGATCCGACGTCCATTTTTTAATCATTTCGGGACTTCTCCTCTCTTCATCTTTTCAATCACCTCTTCTTTACTCATTGAAGAAGGTAATTTTATAAAATTATTATCTTCGATTAAACATACAGAAAAATACTCACACCATTTACACGCTTTATTTCCTTTTGATATTACCGGACATGCAGAAAATTTCCCGGAAACCATGTCGTTTCCCACTTTTATTATTAGATTTTCTATATGTTTGTATATTACATCCAGCTCTTCTGAGTCTACCAATGAATCTGATTTTTTAATTTCTTCATTTCTAATAGCAACCGGAATAAATTCTCCTTTAGCTTCTTTTTCCATACCTAATATTACATCTTTATTCTCCAACACTAAACCATCCATTTTTAATTTCTTTTTCATTTCCAATTCCGACTTTTTATAGTCACCCTGTCTTTGAACGTCAACTATCGGCTTTAAAGCTTTAAAATAAAGTACTCCGGCAGGAAGAATATTCTTATTTTTTCCTAATCCGTTTTTATGAATAGCTAAAAGATATATGAGCATTTGCATATTAATCCCATAAAGTAAGTCAGAAAGCTTAAAGTCTTTAAATCCAGTCTTGTAATCGATAACGCGTACGTATTCTTTATTTTCTTCCCTCATAATATCTATACGATCTACTTTTCCTTCTACACATATTGTCCTGTTTTCAGATAAATTAAAAGTTAAAGGAGAAATAATTCCACTTTTTGAGATTTCAAGTTCAGTGCCGAAGATTTTAAATTTGCTTTGCTTAAACTCTTCAGAGAGACGATTAACTAAAAAAACAATAGAATCTTTGAATCTATTTATTAAGTAATAAAATGACTTAGGTTTATCTTTCCATCCCCCTAGTTTTTCAGATACGTACTTATCAATAAAAACATCAATCTCTGCTTTTAGTTTGTCCTTTGCAATATCTTCATAATGCCCGCCGTCTATGTATTTTTTTAAAATTTTCTCAAGTAAGAAATGAATTAGCGTACCATAATCCAATGCCCCAAATTTACTTTTAGGTAAAGGCTTAATTTCAAGTCCATATTTGCAGTAATATCCGAAATTACAGGTATAGTACTTTTCAATCTGAGAAGCTGAAAGAGTTATATTTTTTCCAAAAAGTTCACTTGAGTTATTAAAGCTTTGAAAATTTAACCTTTCTTTATTTAAAAATTTTTTAATACCCTCACATTTTTTTCTTTGCTTTTCATTTCCATATAAATAGTGCCTTACAGCTTTGTATAACTCTCCAGGGTAGTCTTGTGACAGCATATAAATTTTCAAAGCGTCACTTAAAGATAAAATTTCATCGTCATTCAACATATCATTTTTTGTAAATATCCTTGCTTCCGGAAAGATACTTATAATTTCTTTAACTATTTCAGAAGGCAGCTTATTTTTTCTAACCAAATCTACCGTATGCCAAGTTACAAAAAGCATATCTGACGGTGCTGAAACCGCTATATAAGCTAAAAACTTTTCTTTGATCAAAAATGTTTGCTTGCTTTCTTTCATCTCTATTCCAATAGAAGAAAGATAGTCGGATTCATAGTCGCTGAATATCTCTAAAGTTTCCGGAGTTTTAGGAAATTCACCATCTGCCGCACCTACTACATATACTACTTTTGGACTGGAAAGTCTTGATCGTTCTATCGACGCAATAAAAACACTATCCGAGCTTTGTGGTACAAAAGCTACGTCTAAAGAATTAAGTGAAGAAGTAAAAATTTCCAAGTATTTCCTTGAGGATATTCTATGACTTCCAAGTACGGTTGTTATTTGACTTAAAACATCCATAACTGTATCCCAAAGCATCGCATGTTTTTCAGCAATTTGATTGTCTTCTTTATTTGAAATATTATCACAAAACGTTCTTAAATTTTCTGCCGCATTTACATCTACAAGCAAATTGTAAACGGCTTCCGCTATTTCCCGGCCAGTTGCAGATGTTATACTTTTTTGAAACTTTTTTAGCGGTTCAATTACCCGTTCTCTGATTTGGTTAAGTTTTTCAAGAGTTTCTAAGTCTTCAAGTTCAAAATCTTGATACCAACCTCCGGGATGCATTGAAAACTCCGTACTCCACTTTTCTGAATTTACATTCCAAAGAAGAACATAATTTTCAAGTATAGAAATTTCCTCATTTGAAATCCCTGTAAGACCGGACTTTAAATACCTTAATACTTCCATTCCTGAATAATCAGAATGAACAGCGTCAAAGGCTCCGATAATAAAGTTAGTAAGGTTCTTATTTAAAAGTATTTCAGAGGCGTCTAAAAAATAAGGCAAAGAATATTTTTCTAAAGAGCTTTTCAGTATATTAGAGTATAACGAAATATCTCTAGTTAAAATTGCAAAATCTTTGTAACGATACTTTTTATCAATTATTAGTTTCTTTATACTGCGAGCTACATAATCGCATTCCTCATTTATATCTAAAGCCCTATAAAGAGAAATATCTTTAGGCGAATTTTTTCCCTGTTTTTTTTTAGATCTGAATATATTTTTTTCCAAAGTACTCAATTCTTGACTTTTAAACCTTAAACTTTTCTCTAAAAATTCTATCTCTTTTATTTTTATGGAATTTTCTTTAGAAATCTTTTTAATTTTATAAATGGTATTATCAACACGTTGAAATAAATTATACTGTGAAGTATTAAAATCCAGTTTAAAACTATCTGTACAAAATGCCATGTACACTTTTTCCGATTGAACAAGAATAGACTCTAATATAGAAAATTGTTGATTGCTAAAATCACTAAACCCATCAAAATAAATCGTATAATTTTCGAAAATTTTACTCTGTTTAATAATTTTATCTAAGAGATCCAATGCGTCAAAGTTATCTTTCAGTATATCCTCATTCAAATTTTCATACGTCTCATATATTAAAATTATTTCCTCAATTTTTTGATTTAACAGTTTTCCTTCGCAACTGTCTTTAATTTTATATAATGAATTTTTGTCAATCTTACGTGATTTAAATTCATTAATAGTACTCATTAAAAGTTTTGCCAGAAATATATCATTTGCATTTTTTTTATAAATCTTAAGCTTTGACTTCAATTTGTCCAGTGCTTGACTCATTATAACTATTTGCTTTATACTGTTAGAAAGAACTATGTTTGGAATATCTAAACGACAAGAAACAAAATCAAATAATCTTGAAAAACTAAGTACCTTAATTTTATCAAAATAGTAATTACCCAGGAAGTCCAGCATGCTTTTTTCCGTTTGAAAAGAAGCTTGTTCAGGAACCATCAAAATTATATTTTCTTTACCGGATTTTATATCACTATAAATCATTTCCATAATACGATAAGATTTTCCGCTTCCTGAACTTCCAAAAATAAAATTTAGTATATTAATCTCCCTCTTTCGCGAATTATTAAATATATAATACAACAAATCTAAGTTTTTATCAAAAGAATGTCATATTTATGTTTCGTTCACAAAAGTATTGACTTACTAAAAAAAATAGTTTATACTTAATTAGTAAAGAATTTACGAGGTGTAGCTCAGTTTGGTAGAGTGCTTGGTTTGGGACCAAGATGCCGCAGGTTCGAGTCCTGTCACCTCGACCACTACGGAGTGCCATAAGGGGCATGAAATTCTTTCATGGCATCTCCATTAATTTTTTTAAGTTGTAAGCTAAATTCGTTTAGCAAGCAACTTATTTTTTTGCATTGATTTATTTTCCTCATACAATTTGCTTATTATTTTTTGTAACTGCAAAAATTCGTCTGTGCTTTTTTCGCTATCAATACTTCCATCTACTGAAATCAATCTCACATTATACTTTGGCAGAATTGCATCGATTAAATTTCCGACTTCTACATGATTCCGACCTAATCTTGATATATCTTTTACTATGAGAGTAGACACTTTATCTGACTTGATGAGATTTAATAGTTTCTGAAACTCTTTTCTATCTAAATTCATTCCTGAAACTCCGTTATCTGCGAAAATTACTAAGTTATTAAATCCATTTTTATTTGCAAATTTTTTTAAAGTTTCAATTTGTAAATTAATATCTTCGAAGTTTTCTTGTGCTGTTCTACAATAGCCACATATTTTTTTATCCATTTTAAATTCCTCCTAAACTGCAATTGCAACTTTTTCTTTTGTGGCTCTGCCAAAATATTTTATAAGCTGCGATTCTTCTTTC
>CALWUT010000016.1 GCA_944384825.1 uncultured Clostridia bacterium | reverse complement strand
TGCGGATGTTTAATCAGCCAGTCAGGTGTTTCGGGTATATCAGTTAAATTCGGCAGATTTCCTTTTAGCCACGTTTGATTTGCTTCATAAGTTGCAATTCCGTCATTAAATATAAACGGAATATGACTACTATTTATATTTTCTACTGCGATATGAGTAAATTCATGAACGAGTATTTCTTTCATTCTTTCGGGTGTAAGTTCAAGATGTGTTTTTATAAATCCGTCATTTCCTGTGCCATTTACCCAGTTTGCATAGTCGGTTCCGTAACAGCCTATACTCTTATGAAAATCATCTTTAGTTTTGAAAAATTTTATTTTGGTTTTCTTGTCTACTCGGGCTTTCAAATCACTTGTTACTTTATCGTAGCTTTCTTCAAGCTCTTTTAAAGCTTTTTCGCATTGCTCTTTGCTGTCTTTAGGATAGATAACATCAAAATGCTCTGTTTCAAAGTGTCCGTAATTTTTTTCTTCATCGATTATTTCATAAACTTTATTAAGTGCATCTTTTGTTGGTACTTGTACATCAGGAATTAGCTTTTTGCCATCTTTTGTTTCATCAGGGCGATAAAACTTATTTTGTGAAGTACTAAATTTTAATTTAGCATTTGGTGTAACATAAGCTTCAGTTACTTCTCCAAATCCTTCTGGTGAAATTCCAGGTACTTCTCCTACTATTTTGGCAAGATTATTGTCAGAGAAAATAGCTGCAAACCACATGCCCGAACTAAACGTAGCGTGGGAAGTTAAAATATATATGTTACCATCATAGAGCGGTAAAGTGTTTCTCAATTTTATATCTTCTTCTGTTAACTTATAACTATAATCTTTGTACACCAATTTATCGTTCTTCCTAGCATATTCACGAAAGTCCTTTATTATCGGTGGTAAATTTTTAATGTATTTGGTAAATTCATCTATTACCATAGAGTGACCACCACTATTATTTCTAACGTCTACCACTATGTTTTTTAAGTTTTTATTTTTAACTTCGGTAAAAAATTTATTTACTGTATTAAGATACTCATCATTAAGAATGCATTCGTCAAGAGTAAAAATACCTACACTTTGTTTTTCGTCTATTTCGAATCTTACCCAAGCTTCTTCGTTTTGCATTGCAGATTTTTTTAAGCTGAAATTCGAGAATTTTGTATCTGTACCTTTTTTAAATGTTACTTTTATAGGTTTAAACACATCAATTCCGGCAAGGGTTAAGAAGCCTCCATACAAACGATAAGGAGATTCAAAAAAATTATAATATGCCCATTCGTCGATTTCATGCGGCTGGTGTTCTTTAAATTTCTTATATAAGTCTGGTATTGCTATATCGTTTATAGATACAATTTCATAATCCTTAAAATCTCCGTTTATACATATAATTTTATTATCACGTAGTTCTGTATCAAAAGGTAATTTTCCTTTGCTACAATTTGGCGTGTATACAAATGAGTGTTCATCGTTAAGTTTTGTAAAAATCCTAGAAACTATACGGAATTCATCAATTACATTTACTTTATCTTTAAGATTTTCGATTTCGATTTTTGCTTGATTTACAACTTCATCGGGCAGTTTTTCTACTGATGATGCGTGTCTATCTTTAATCACTTGCAAAACATAGTTTATATCTTCTATGGCTTGCTCTTTAGTTACTTCAAAGTTGGTATCTTGATTTTTGAATTTTTCATCGTAATATTTAAACATTTTTTGAATTATATCGTTTCCGATTTCTTTTATTTTTTGAAAGTCGGACATTACGCCTTTAAATTCTTCTGCATTTAAAGTTTCGGATAAATATTTTACTGACAAATAGCTTAAATCGTACCCATTATAATTCTCGTTATAAAATTCATTCCCGTGGTTTAGATTGTTCATATTTGGAATTGTTTTTGTATTTTCTTTTACTTTTAAGTAAAACTTCTTGAATAATTCCTCATTGTTTAAACAGCTAACCTCTCCGGACATAAATTGTGCCATTCCCTCATCGTACCAAATAATTCTTTTGGAATCATCGCCCTTTAAGATATGCTTTTTGTAAAGAATATGGAATAATTCGTGACTTGCGTTGCAAACTTGCTTCATCTGGGTTTGTGGGTCTATATATGCGTTAATCATTCCATTATCGTAGGTACCTTTGGCATATTCAGGCAATGAACTCTTTTTGCCTCGAATCTTGTATATAAATTCCCTGAACTTTTGTAAATCATCAAAATAGTTTATTACTATCTTTTCATTTATAGAGACACCGAAAAATTTCTCATATTCTTTAATTTTTTTATCCAGTTCTTGTTTTGTTGCCTCTACTAACTTACTTAAGCTTTCTGAGTAAACTATTTTAAGATGATCTGTTTCTAAATTTTTGTAATTACTAAATTCGTTTAGTGTTTCATCAATTGATTTACCATTCGTGCTTGTGAAATTTGAAGTCTTATTTGAAATCGACGTATCTGAAGTAGCGAAAGTATTTGTCATGCCGGTCAAAATAGGCAAAGTCGCAAGAACACTCGCTGTTAGTTTTCTATTCATAATTCCTCCTGAAACATTTTCGAGATCGTTTTCTGTTAAATTTTTTGCTTTTCTTTCAAGTTCAATATAGTTTTGTAAATCCCAATTTTTGTATTTAAAGTTATCTTTCATA
>CALWUT010000015.1 GCA_944384825.1 uncultured Clostridia bacterium | reverse complement strand
AACCACTTTTGCTAATTTCAAGTTTATCAAAAAGCTCTTTAAAATCAGCATTTTTGGAATAATAGCAAGTAAGCATCATAGCATTTATTGTTTTGCCAAACCTGCGTGGCCTTGTTATACATACATATTTACTAGGTGTTTTTATATTTGCATTTACTTTTTCTATAAAATCAAATTTGTCTACAAACTACTTGTACTTTGCTACTTCGGTAAAAGAGTTGCTGATTATTGGTGCATTTAAAAAGTATGGCATAAATGTCACCGTATTAAATTTTAATTTCTTATTGCGAAGCAACAAGGTTCTCGTCATCGTTCAAAATCTTTTATTTTGGTAACGATAGAAGTTCTTATTTTTCATTATACCATAACATTGAAAATTTATGAAGTGTGGCCTGGGTATCAGAAGAAAGACAAATAAAAATAAAAATTAACAACCGAAATTAGAAAGTTCTACATTTTTAGACTTATTTTTAAAATTGCTTACATAAGGGATATTGTCGAATTTATGAATCGTTACAAAAAATATACATTGTATCTAAATTTTCTTTGTGGAATAGTAAAGGATACGGTCACAAAAATATTTAAAAAATTACTTCACTATCTACTTCAATGTTAGACTTTTGAATATATTTAGCCAAAAACGCTTTACTTGCATATTGCTCATCTAAAGATTTTGTAGCTTTTTTTCTTTAACTTATTCATTGCTTCCTCTTTGGTAAGAGATATACCACGATAATCCCAAAATACCCCTTCGGAATTTTTATTTGTAGGAGCACCGGTACACATACACAATCATTCTACACCTATTACATCGCCTACTACAAGTTGTCCTCCTGCTACATTTCCAAGCTCATCACAACCTAACTTCTCTATGCTCATTATATTGTCCTCCCTTAGAATATGTGTATTTGGATTCCCGTATTGGAATGGCAAAGGTGACCTATTTAGATACCATTCTAACCTTCACCTTTACTGAGCTTTTCAGCTTCTCTACAAAAAATAATACCACGTTTTTTAGAAAATTACAACTCTTATTCTGATTTTTCTAAATTAAAGTTTGCACCCCTACTTTAGAAAAAGTTTGCACCCCTAAAAAGCTTAAATGAGTTAAATCGTTACAGTGAAAAACAAATCGTTACACTATATTTTTAAAATTAATGTAAATTTTGCACAGCAAAAAAGTCCCTACCTTAAGGCAAAATAACTCGCCAAAAGATAGGGCTTATTTTTTAGATTTATTAAAAGAATTTAGCTGTTTATTACATCAGAACAGTAGATAAATATTCAATTTTAATACCGTTGTCTTTAGTTCTTGAAAGTTTAGCTTTGTTACCGTTGCCATCTTCAATCGAAAGTTTTTCAATTTTGTGTTCATCAAAGAAGTTTACTACTGTACTTTCTACGAATCCTGCCCACTTTTGAGGGCTTAGCTTCTTTTTAGGTTCTTCATCCTCTAACATTTTTTTGAGTTCATTAATTGAGTCTGTCATTTTTATCTCTCCGAACAATATATTTTGCTTTGCTAAGCCATTTTATTATACCAAACTTTTAATTAAAAAGTCAGATTTATTTTTTATATTTATAGGTACTTCCTGTCCGTCTTTGAACGCCACAATTACTTCGGTGTAAGATTTAACCATGATTTTATCTATTACACGAATGAATAACTTATCGTCAAAACTATCAATTAAAGTTTCGTTTTTTGAAATATCTTTTAAGAAATTTTTAATCGAAATTATCCTCGCACGTTTATCTTTTAATTTTGAATCTAAAATCTCGATTTTTTGCTTCACTACTTCATATTCGTTTGATAATTTGATATAGTTCTCTTTGTATATATCTTGATTTAAAGTTTCCGTGGCATTTTTGTCGATGTAATTTTGGATCTTGGTATAAATAAGCCGGTTCTCACCACAGAGCTTGGCTTTTTCTTTTTCCATAACTTCGGTATCGTCAATGGATTTTATGAATTCTTTGACGCCACTGATTACTTCATCTTTGTTTTCGAGTAGTTTATTAAATGCTTCAATGAATATATTTTCAATATCTTTCGGATTCAAGTCCAGCGTTTCGCATTTGTGCCCTTTTTTAAGTTTGCTTTTGCATTGCCATACTACACGTTTGTATTTATCTGTGGAGTGAAATGTTCTGGAGCCGTAAAATTTGCCACATTTACCACAAACTATCCTACTGGAAAATACGCTGTTCCCGCTGTTTGACAGACCTTGTTTTTTATGTTCTTTGATTTCAGCTTGAACCAAATCAAAAACTTCAGGCTCGATTATTGCTTCGTGGCTTCCTTCCACATAGTACTGCGGAACTTCGCCATTATTTTTCTTTTGCTTTTTGGTTAAAAAATTCACGGTGTATTGTTTTTGCAAAAGAGCATCGCCTTTATACTTTTCATTTGTGAGTATGCTAAGAACTGTGGACTTACTCCACTTCTTTTTGCCCATAGTGCTTAGAATTTCCTTACTTTCTAAGTACTTACATATTCCGCATGGCGTTTTACCATCGAGAAATAATTTATAAATAAGTTTTACTATCTTAGCTTGTGAAGGTACGATTTTCGGAAGACCATCTTCACCTTTTTCATATCCTAAAAAGTTACTGTATGGCATTATAATTTTCCCTTCAGCGAATCTTTTTCTATGTCCCCAAGTTACGTTTTCCGAGATACTTCGGTTCTCTTCCTGAGCAAGCGAACTCATGATTGTAAGTAAAGGCTCGCCCTTTGCATCAAAGGTGTAAATATTTTCTTTTTCAAAATAAAATTCGATCCCTTTATCCTTGAGTTGTCTCACAGTTGTTAATGTGTCAACGGTGTTTCTTGCAAACCTGGAAACTGATTTTGTAATTATAAGGTCTATCTTTCCGCTTAGAGCATCACTTATCATTTCTTTAAAGCCCGCTCTGTGCTTTGTGCTGACTGCAGAGATGCCCTCATCTGTATAAATTTTCACGAAATCCCAACTCGGATTTGAATAAATATAATTTGTATAATACCGAACTTGCATATCATAGCTTGTTATTTGTTCGGCTTTGTCGGTCGAAACTCTCGCATAAGCCGCCACTCTTTTTCGCTTTGCTTGTGCAGTTGGCATTGCCAAATAATATTCAAGCGTTGCAGGTATGACTGTTACATTTTTCGCTGTGTTCAACTTTATTTTCCTTTCTTAAGGCACGTTCTCTTGCTAATTTTTTCTTTTCGTCAGTCCAACTTTCGCTTCGAGAAGCGTAGTGCCATGTTTTATGAATTTTTGTCTTGTCTGACACAATAAAATCGAGACTTCTATCCTCAGAAACCTCGATTAAATCTATTTTTTCTGTAAATAAATTCTCATCAAACTTTGTGATATTCAGCACCTCAGATGCAAGTTTTTTCAATACTTCCTCAGGTATTTGCTTAGACGGGCATGCATTTTTTCCTTCGTTCACATGAGTTTGGCAACTCCAGTATACGCTTCCTTTGTAAACTCTGCGTTTGTAATTTTTGCCACAAGTTAAGCACTTAATTTTCCCTGTGAAAACGTATTTATTTGGGGTTTTCCTGTTAGATTTAGCTTTCTTTCTATTTTCTTCCAACAAAGCATTTACTTTATCAAACATATCCTTATCTATTATGGGAGTATGTGTGTTTTCGGCATAATATCTCGGTAATTCGCCATGATTTCTCTTTCGCACTTTATTAAGGTGGTCAGATACAAATTTCTTTTGAAGCAGTGCATTTCCTGAATATTTTTCATTGAGCAGTATGTTTCTTACGCTATTTGCAGTCCATTTTCCGCCTCTTAAAGTAGGTACACCGAGCTCTTTTAATGTCTTGGCAATTTTGGTACAGCCCGTACCATTCGTATATTCCTCAAAAATCCACCTTACAATCGAAGCGTTATTTTCATTTATTTTGATATTTCCATTTGATATATCATATCCAAAAAGAAACCTTAAATTTGCAAGTTTTCCATTTTGAAATTGCTTTCTTATTCGCCATTTGCAGTTTTCACTCACAGATAAACTCTCTTCTTGGGCAAAGGAAGCAAGAATTGTAAGCATAAGTTCTCCGTCAGAGCTTATACTGTGAATTTTTTCTCTTTCAAAGTAGACATCAACACCTAAATCTTTAAGGCTTCTTGTAACATTCAAAGTATCAAGTGTGTTTCTTGCAAATCTCGATATTGACTTTGTTATTATCATGTCAATTTTCCCAAGTTTACAATCAGAAAGCAGTTTTTGAAACTGCGGTCTTTCGTTTTTGGTACCTGTATATGCTTTGTCTGAATATACACCCACGTATTCCCAGCCGGCATGGTTTTGAATGAGCTGACTGTAATAACTTACCTGTGCGGAAAGGGAATGGAGCATTTCGTCTTTGCCACTTGAAACTCTCGCATAAGCTGCTACTTTTTTAAGTTTCGGCAAAGGCAAAACAGCTCTGTCAACAAGACTTATTATTTTTGCCACGATAGCCCCTCCTTTCAGCGTTACATATTAGCTCTTCAAAGCCTAATAATCAAGTCATTTTAAAGTAAAATATCACCCAAAATAGGGTGATATTTTTTGTCTGCATTTTTACAAATTATTTTATATTCTTTCGATGTTATTAAGTTTAAATTTAGCATTTTTTGTGCTATATATACGCCCAGAGAATAGCTTTTTTCCTTTTCAAATTGCTGATTTGATATCGTCATAAAATCCTCTTTTCTTTTTACGCCAATACTTTATTCTGCAAGATGATGAGCAGAATATTTTTGGCTTTTTATTTGGAATTAAATTTAAAGTTTTGCCACAATTTTTGCAGAATTTTTCCTCTTTATATTCTCTTCGAAGAAATGATTTGACTGTGTTTTCGGATAAAGATAGCAAAGAGGCTATCACTTTGTAGCCTTTACCTTTGCCTTTTAAAGTGATAGCCTGCATTTTTTCGAGTTCTGTCATAAATATTTGCTCCTAAAAATTACTTAATTTGCCGATTAAATCATAAACATAGTTTGAACCTCTTGAAACCAGTATCCCTGTTAAAACGCAGCCAATGTAGGGGATATTGGACTTCATTCCGAAATGTTTAAGAAGGTCAAAGTTGTATGCCACTGCTATTGTTACCCCCCAAAACAAGGCTTACGATTATTTGCCACGGCGTTATTCCCGAAACTAAAAAATCGTTTAAATAAGTAATTATGCCTTCGATCAGCATAGCAGTCATGGCGATTTTTGAAATATCATTATTCATAAATGTATCTCCTTTATTTTATTTTGGTATTTTGAGTGTTTGTCCGGGATAAATCATATCAGAGTTCAGTGCATTTAAATCCTTGATTTCCTTGTATTTATACCCACTGCCAAGATAACGCTGAGCAATAGCCCACAGGGTATCGCCTTTTTTAACTGTATAATTAAAATAGTTTGAAGCTGTTGATTTACTAAATCCATTTAAACCTCTAGATTGCATAATCTCGGGATAGTTTTTGTAGGAAACATCAAGGTCAACATTTCCATTTATTCCGTCAATGCATCCTTTGTCGGACTTCTGCCAAATTCCGCATGAAACATACGGGATATCTACATCCCACTGTGCGAGCCATAAATCGTATTTTGATAGCAGTTCGTCCTTATAAAGATAATTTCGCAGCCAATTGGCATTACAGTAGAACATAGCATAATAGCCATTTTTCTCAATCTCGCTGCAAAAAGCCTTGACGATGTCTGTCCTTTGGCGTGTGTTGAGTTTTAACTGCTCCTTGTCCTCGATATCGAAAACAATAGGATACTCAAGTTTCAATCCCTGAACATTTTCCAAGCAGAACTGAGCTTCGTTGATTGCGTCATCAACGCTGTCCGCATAGCTGTAATGGTAAACTCCTGTGTGAATTCCTACACTTTTAGCACCATTGATGTTGTTTTTAAATTGCTTGTCAATCTGTTTAGGGTCTTTCTTGCCATAACCCTCACGAATTATCGCAAAACTTATCCCTGCATTTTTGACTTTCTCCCAGTTAATGTTTCCGTTCCATTTTGAAATGTCTATTCCTTTAAACATAAATAATTCCTCCTCGTTAAACTTCTAAAAAAGATATTTTTTTGCTGACTTTTAGGCAAAAAATTAAGCCGTTCGTTTCCACATATAACAATCCATAATTTTATGAGTTTGAATTTATATTGCTATTAAATCGCATAACTAAGCCGTTTATACATATATTTTGCTTTTTATAAAACTTTTAAATTTAACTTTCGCCCCATACTCCTATTGCACACAATTTAACGTAATTATATAAATCTATATAAAATAAAAACGAGCAGATTCACATGGAGTCTGTTCGTTTTTTGATTGATAAAATTTTTAAACTGCTAAAAGTTTATCTGTTATAGTCTGCATAGCTTCATCTTGGCATTCGGGCAACACATGACTGTAAATATCAAGGGTAATTCTTGTATTAGCGTGTCCTAAAATTTTACTGACAACTTTTATCGGAATATTTAGTTCTAACTCTCTCGTCGCAAATGTATGTCTTAAAGCATGGAATTTTTTGTACCCTACATTTGCACGCTTTAGTATTCTTTCATAAGCATATACCAATTTTCTCGGATTTAAGTAACCGCCTTTCTCATCACCGAAAATTAAGTCCTTATCGCTTGCTTGAGATATTCCGTCTGCAATCTCTTTTTCCTTAAAAGCCTTTAGTAAATTTAATATATCCTTTGCTACGGCTATAGTTCTATCCTCGCTTGTTTTGGTATACGGACTTAGTGTGATTACAGTTTTTGTAGTTGCATTTTTATCAAAATTCCTTAAATGTGCAAGCTGCTTATTAATTGTGATTGTACGTTTTTCAAAATCCAAATCTTCCCACGTTAACGCAAGCAGTTCTCCTCTGCGTAATCCAGTATATAAATCCAATAATATAGCTGTCCCTAAGCGTTCTGTCGAACATTCCTTCTCAATAGCTTTTTGTTCTTCCGGTGTGAACACTTTAAGCGGTTCTTTAATTGTGCTTTGCGGTAATGATACTCTTCTTTCCGCAGCCGGATTTTTAATGATTATATCATTCAAGTAAGCTACTTGCAAAGCTGCGCGAAACACCGTATGTACGATTTTTATCATACCTCTGGATTTTCCTTCTGTGAACATTTTGTTGTAAAAACCTTGAATTGTACTGCTTTTTAAATCACTTAATTTATAAAAGCCTAAATTTGGTTTTATGTGAACCCGTATACACGTATCATAGCTTGCTCTTGTGCTTGGTTTCACTCTATTTACAACGTAAGTCTTGTACCATTCCTCAATTCACCCTGAAAGCGTATATTTATTAGGCTCAATGTAAATACCTTTTCTTGTATCGTTGTTGTACGCTTCTAATTTTTCTGCTGCTTCTTTTCTGTTCTTTCCGTAAAAATATTTCATCTTTTGACTTCCGTTTTCGCTGCGTCCTATTGTTATCCTCGCTTCCCAACGTCCGTCTTTTCTCTGCCTTATACTGCCTTCTCCGTTGCCTCTGCTTTTTTGTCCTGCTTTTTGCGACATATAATCTCACTCCTTATATCGCTTCAATCATCTTTAAAAGTTTTATGCAGTCCTTATACCCTTGTAAATATAACCATTCTTCTATTTGGCTCTCAATTTCATACATTTCATCTTTAAATTTTTCTAAAAAATCCCTATCTTTATCACTTAAAGTGTCCAGTATCTTTTCATACTTTTTACTTGCTTCCGCGTGATTTTTACGCATACAATCATGTTCTTCATCAACGTCTCTTAATTTTCTTATGCTATCTTGAATTGCTTCCGCCAAAAATAAATCAATATTTTCTTTAAAATCACTCATTGTCTTTTTCCTCCTTTAACTGCTTTACTGATTTATATTGCAGTCTTATGTCTTTTGCCTTTCCGTCATATATTTCAAGGATTTTTAAAGGATTGTTTATTAATTCGTCCAAAGCAACTTTTATTCTCATTCCATACAACAATTGATAAATATTTTCTGTTGCGGAAACTGAATTATTTATTTCCTCTAAGGTTCTAAAATCTTTTTTCTGGTCTTTATTCAAACTTTCCTCAAATTCTTTTGTAAACTCGGTAGAATATTCTTGCGCTTCTTTGTGGTACTGTGTTAAATAGGGAGGATAATAGAGGCTATTTATAATTCCGCACAGTACCTTGTGTGCTAAACTCTCGACTTTAATTTCTTCTCTAAAACTTTTTTCCATTTTAATAAATTCCTTTCAAATTTTTATTACAACTAACCTTGAAAGAAATTAAAACGCATGATATAATATTTACGCTCCAATTTGCTTTTAGGCTGTTGTGAGTTGTGGGGGATACGGTACGTTTTGATGGACGCCGTTCCTCCTGTTTTTTATTTGAGGTCTGACTTTAATTTCTTAATTCCACGCCTTGCCGCTTCGCCTTTTGTAACAGATTTTTGTTCGCAATACTGATTTAAAATTTGATTGCACTCTTCATCGTATTTGACAGTTATTCGGTAAGGTTTTGGATTGTCTGTTGGTCGCCCCATCTTTTTAGTGCCCAGATTATCACCTCCAAACTTTGGGCATACCTAAATTATACACTTAGGTCATACCTAAGTCAATACCTAAAATAAAAAAATCTTTCTACGAAAACAAATCGTAAAAAGAATAATTTAAAATCTATTGACAATATTATGTTATAGGTATAAAATAAATAGTAGTAGGGAGTTACCGTTTAAAGAACGGTTTTACTCATAAAGTTTTGGGTATCAAATAACCGCATCACTTTGGCGAGGAGCGGTTATCTTTTTTTGCCTGTATATAGAAACTTATCAAGTATTAATAATAAAATTATTAGTATAATCAAGTATTCCACTGGCTCACCCCCTTTCTAAAAGGGGATTAAGCAATAACCGCTCTCTATTAGCTTTACTCCATACTACTAAAAATACTATAACATAAAATGGGTATGGATTTCAACAAATAGTCAAATGTTTTTACAATATGTTCTTAAATTTTCTTTTAAAAAGTATATAAATATTAAATTTTAATGAGTAGTCTTAGAAACCTTCGCATAAATGGAAATATCGTTTTTATATCCCTCAAAATTGTCAATTCTGATAATATCGTAATATTTGCCTTTAAATTCTATTTCCATATCTGTTGTAATATCGCTTCGATAGTTTATTATAAATAAACATTCTTCGTCATGCTGTACTGCCGCAGAAGCAAAAAATTCTTTTCCTGATAATTGTCTGTAATACGCCCACAGTGTACCGCTATGTATCGGTATCCATTCATCAATCATAAATCCGTCTTTATCTTTGGATTGTTGTAATTTAACAATCCTTATTTTTTTGTCTTTTAACTTTTTCATCTGCAAATTTGCTCCTTTACAAAGCGTTTTTAAATTCGTTAAAGTGTTCATAAAGTCCAACGTAAGCGTCAAGTAGGCTCGCTGTTCCGTCTATCCTTTGTTTAGGGCTTTGTGCTTTAATCGGTACTATATTTCTATTTCTGTCGGTTTGTACTCCTGTATTTGTTAAACACCATTTGAGTATTGGATTATTGTTGTAATTTATCTTTTTAGCTTTTAGGTCTGCTCCCAACATCTGCATTGGTAAACTTAAAGTTTTTGCCCCTTGTATGCAGCGTACCATTATAAAACCGTTATTTTCCATTTCTTCCACCCAATATTTCGCGCTGTAACTGTCATAATAAATCCATGCAGGGGTTATTCCGTAATTGTTTACCATTTCAAGAAACCACGCTGTTACGTCCCCATAATTTATTGAGTTGCCATTGCATAACCTTAAAAGTCCACGTTCCCACCATTTATCGTATGGGATTTTATCAAACTGTACTCGCTTTTCAAAATTATCTCTCGGCAGCCAATACATTTGAGTTATAAATCGCTCCTCCGTATCTTTATTCATCATCAAAAGAGTTGCACAAGTTAAATCTGTTGTAATGCTTAAATCTGCTCCGCCTATTGCGTAACAGTTTTTAAACTGTGATAATTCAAAAGTTTTTTCATTTTTTATATCTTCAAAAGAAAGCCATGCGGTGCTTATTGTATCTCGAATATTAAAATCTTTTGTGAGTATTCCGCTTAAATCTTTAGTATTGTTTTTTGCCCTTTGCACTTTCTCGGATAAGTCTTTTAGCTTTTTTATTGTGTTCAATCCTGGATTAGCCTTTTCCCACGCTTTTTGATTAGTCCATTCGTCTTTGCTGTCAAGCTCATAAATTATCGGTAAAAATGTTTCATCAATAAATGTTCCGTCTGCGACTTTTTGAGCGTAAGAATACATATCGTCAAAAATACATTCCCTGACAGTTCCGGCAGTCGTTATCATAATCAAAAGCGGTTGCCGTCTTGCACTTTGACTTTGTTTCATGACTTCATAACAATTTCTGTCCTTTACGCTGTGAAGTTCGTCCATAATTACTAAATGTGAATTTAGTCCGTCAAGGGTGTCACTGTTTTTACCTAAAGGCTGAAATTTACTCATAGTTAAAGGAAAATATAAGTCTGACTTTCTCTTTTTAACAAACTTATTTAGTTCTGGGCTTTGTTTAATCATATTGTGAGTTTCATCAAATATAATTCTCGCTTGGTCTTTCTTTGTTGCTGTGCTATAAATTTCTGCGCCAGGTTCACCGTCCGCAATCAACATATAAAGTGCAATCCCTGCAAGCATTGTACTTTTTCCGTTTTTTCGCGCCACCATAAATAAAGTTTCTTTGTACTTTCTAAATCCTGTGTTTTTGCCCACAAACCCAAATAGAGCAGAGATAAAAGCCTTTTGGAATAACTCCAATTTTACGGGTTTTCCTGCCCACTCACCTTTTGAATGTTTACAGAATTTTTCTACAAATTTTATTGGTTTGTTGGCTTTTGTTTCATCAAAAATATATTTGCTTTCGGTTTCCCCAATATCTTGGGAAAGTTTTTTATAAACCTTATAAACTCTTTTTGATACCAAAATAGATTTATTTTGAATTGCATTCCAATATTCTAAAATGTAATTCATAAATTATCATTGCCTATAAATTTATATAGTTCGCTTGTTGCTGCTGTTTCTTTTTGCTGTTTTGGTAACATATCGCAAAGCTGTTTATAAAGTAAGCTGTAACGCTGAATTGTAGTGTTATAGGCCTTTAAGGCCGGATTTTCTCTAAAAAATTCTTGTTTTCCTTGCTTAAATAAGTCAACCGCTCCGGTCTTTTCTATTGCTTTTTTTGAGTTCGCCAAGTGTTTTGGACATAAAAGTTATTTCTGTTATTAAACTCTTTGCAACTGCTTTTTTGTTGTCTGGAACAAGCTTTAAAATCTCGTTAAACTGCTTTAAATCTAAGGAAATGTTTTTATTTTTAATCACTTTAAATTCACCTCGTATAATATGAAAAATTCGCTTAGTGGTTTTGAAAAGGCCACTGTCGGTGTTGTGTGCTGTTAATTCATTTCGTGAATAGGGGGGATTTAATCAAGTTTCCTTCGCTTGTAAATCTAACTTCATCACTGCAAATTTCACCGCTCTTATGCTCTAAGTTATGGCAAACTGTGCATAAAGCTTCTAAGTTATTAAAATCAAGTGTAACGCTTGGGTTGTTAATATTCTTTGGAGTAATATAAATTTTATGGTGGACTATGCCTGCAAGATTGCCGCAACGCTCACAAATATAGTTTTGTGACTGCATATATAATCTTTGAGTTTCACGCCATTTCTTTCTGTTATAAAAGCTTTTAGCATAGTCCATACTCACATTTATTCGCTCCTATCTGCCATTAATGTAATTGCTTTTAATAGGCTATCGATTGTTCTTTGTAGCTTTTCACTTTCGGCTTGTTCTGCGTTGTACCAAAGCTGAAGTATAAACTTGCTGACCGTGTAAACTAAAGGCTCTGTATCTTGCTGTTCTTTGCACATTCCGGTACTGACTTCAATATAATTTGGGATTGCAACTAACAATGCCTTTATAATCTCGTCATTATCGGAATTATCAAGCCTTAGCCACTCTCTTGCTTCTTCAATCGTCATAACTAAGCCGCCTTTGTAAGTTTGATAAACGCTTCTGAAATAATTGGTTTAGTATCTGCAATCGCCATTGCACGGTAGTCTATAAGTCCGGATTTAAAACTGCTTTCTCTCGATACTTCAACCGCAATTCCTTCTGCAATGTTATATGCCATGTAATTGAAATTCCCGAAAAGTATTATTTCGTCTGCAAGGTTATCATCTATAACTACCTCGTAACCTAAGATTTTTCCTATACTTTCACTCTTTGGGTCGGATATAAATATTGGTCTGCCAATGGTATCCATCATTCCGTAAAAGAGATTGTAAAGTGTTGCATTATTCATAGCCCACTTTGCTCCGGCTGAATATCCACGTTTAAGAAGTGATACAACACCGACAACATCATGGTATTTAAGACTTTCTGTAAATTCTAAATGATTTTTCCCTGCTCCTGTTTTTTTCCATGTAATGCCTGTTAAAATTCCTGTTCCTTGTTCGTTTCCCGTGCCATTTACGATTGAATCCGCAATGCAAGCCATTACACAACTTGTGAGTTCCTCGATTATATAATTTTCAAATGCTTCAATGCTCATTCTTTTGGCCGCCGCGCTGATTGAGAACACTTTTAGAATTTCATATCCATTAAAAGCTACGTTTGCAACTTCTGCTTTTTGACTCTCGACTGCTGTTCCTTCGGTATGCCATAATGCTTTACTTGTTGGAGTTCCAATTGGTACAGATATTTTTGACGGCAAGTTAAATCCTCTGCAAACTGATAACAACCCGCCCACTGTCCTTGCTTTGCTTATTACTTCGTTAAATGTATGGGTAGGAAGTACCGCCGCCGCGTTTGTTACTGTATTAAAATCGTCTGTTCTTTTTTCTGCTATTGCTTTATCGTAAGTTTTTTGTTCGTGGTCTGTAAGTGGTTTATCAAGTAATTTCTTAAAAAATGCGTTTCTGTATTCTGTGCTTGAAAATATATCCACACTTTCTAAAACTTGTGGCTTTTCAAATGCCATTTTAGTGATTGGGTTAAAAGTTTTGTTATTCATAGTTGATTGTTTCCTTTCTTCGTGATTTTCTGCGGCTTGTTTTAAGCCTTGCAGTTCAATGCTAAAATTTTCAATGTCCGCGTTCGGGTCGGTGTCAATAATTTTGTTAATTTCTGTTGTTCTTCGCTCGATTGCTGAAATATCCTCGTTGTTCCAATAATTAAATGCTTCTGCTATGTTTTTAAAATTCATAATTTGATACACTCCTAAAAATTTGATTTATAATAATTTTTGCTTTATTTCTTGCTGGATTATTTAATTTTTGAATTATCGCTCTGGCTTCTACGCTCGTTTGAGGGTAAGCCGGAAAAGGCACAATACTGATTTCATATACCTTTTCTATTTTAAAAATTTCTCTAGTTTTGGTTTTAGGATTGAATATGTCACCGCCTTTTGGTACCTTAAATGCAAAACTCATACCTGATAAATCACCGCGTTTTACTGCTGTGTAAACACTTTTTGCTTCTTCTGTGTCCGGTAACTCTGCAATCATTTTTAAACCTTTTTCACTTTTAAAAAATTTCATTGTTCTTGGAGTTTTCGCAAGGGGTACTTTGTTTAAATCATGATTGTAAAATAGTCTTATGTCGCTTAAATCTGTACTTCCTAATGCTGTTTTCCTTATAACTTCTGTATAACACCCTATCGGGTCATTTATTTCGGTCGGCGTATCAAAAACAATTGGCCAACCTTCTAAAACAAAGCTTTTTTCTCTTACTGGAGTATCGGCTCTTATTTCGCATACTCGTAATTCTTTCATGATTTATCCTTCTTTCAATTGATATTTATTTGCGTTATCCGCGTCTATAACATTCAAGGTCTGAAGTCGCTTATCGCCGCTATTCACACTTGGTAAGTTAAAAATCTCTAACGCTTGATTAATTGTTAATAAGCCATAAGGAATAAGGTTTGAAATAAGATTTATTTTGGTTTGGTTACTGCTAAACTGCAATCTACCGCTTTCAAACATTATTTCGTTTCCAAAGGCTTGCTCTCTTGAAGTAAATATTTTTCTTGTAAATTCAAGGCTCATCTGTATAGCAATCGGCTCGATTGTGCTTTCATAAAATGCCGCCCATTCATCCTCTGTGTAGCTACTGTTTACTATTTTTTCGGATATTCCTAAATAGTCATAAATTTTAGTTTTTACGGCTGTAATCTGCTTATCGTCAATAATTGCCGGATTTACATTTATCGGTATGTATTCCATTTTTTGGTCTGTTGCGACAATACCGCCATTATTAGCTATTTGAAGATAATCCTTTATGAAATGGTCTTTTTCGTTTTTAAGCTTTTCCGGTGACATTATCTGCGTAAATTTCAATATTCCTCTGATATTTGCACTACTTTTAATGCTTGTTGTAATGCCCTCGTTTTGCGTGTGTGCTAACTCTAAAGCCGGATTTAACGCTGTGTTCGGACTTCCTAAAAGGTCATTACTGTTGAAGTTTCTTCTTAAATGGACTATCTGCGAATACGGTAATATGGCTTCTTCGCCACCATTAAATAAAAACTTACAATATATTTCGCCTTGACTGTCATTTAAAAACTCAATATGTAAGGCATTAACCGGATAAATCCCACACACTCGGCCGTTGTCATCTTTTTCGATATATGCAAACGCATTGTTGTATAAAAAGTAGTGAGTGATTAGCTTGTAAAACATATCAAACGCACTCATATATGGGTTTGGCTGTATCTGTAAAAGCCTGTTTATTTTGTGGTCGCCCTCTGCTTTTTCACTGCCTGAATATTTAATAACATGGCTTCCTTTAAGCTTGGCCACATTTCTTGCTATCGCATCAACTGCACCTCTATAAATATCATTTTCGTAAGCATTGCCACTCCACGGCGAAAATATCGCCGCTTTGCTGTCCATAAGATTTATTTTTGAAGTATCTTTTTGCCTTCTTCTGAAAATTCTTTGAAATATATTCAATTTTTTCTCACCTCCAATTTTTGAAATTATTTATTTTAGATTATTTGTACCGGGCAAAAGTCTTTCATATCGTGTGGAACAATAATGTTTATATAATTTTTATTTACCAAAACATTGTCGTCCATTTCGCTTTCGACTTCAATAAATTCTGGATAGTCCTTACATTTATTGATGTGTACATCTTCTAAAATTGTTCCATTCTTCAAACTAATTTCTTTACAGTACATTTTGTTTGCTCCTTAAAATTTAAATTTTGGGGGTGGACTTGGGGTGAAGTTATTTTATTGAACCTCACCACTCCTAAATCCCTAACCTAAGCCATTTATAACACTTGGTGTGAAGTAGGTGGAGTAAAACGGCACTTCATTTATATTTCTTTTTATATCCACATTACTACTAATCCTCTTATTTTTTCCCTTAAGAGTTTAAAATACTTCACCAACTCCACCACGCACCCTTGTAAACTGCTTACTGTGTGGGTTTGTCCGGGGTGGACTTGAAGTTTTCTACTTCACCCCAACTTCACCTACTCCACCACTAACTTGTATTCCAATTTTCGTATGAATTGCCTACACAATCAGAACCATAAGCATAAAAATATAATTTTTTACATTCAAGACTTAGAGTAACGGATTTATAATACCTATAGCCTTTCTTGATTATTGTTACTTCTTCAAATGTACCGCCTAACTTCTCTGAAATTCCTTGTCTAAATTCTTTTGCTGTTTTGGAATAGCCATGATTGTTGTCCTTGCACCATGCTTTATAAACTTGATACATTCTTTGAGTTGTACATTCATCAAAAAAATTATCGGGTCTTAAAACAACACATTCCTCGAAAAAACTCGCTATGGTACTATTTTTAGTTCTATAATTTTCTCTCGCTTTTACTACGCTTTTTGGCTCTGAAAATTCATATCCATTTGAAATAACCTCTAATAGTGCACCTATTGCTTTGCGGACTATTCCTTCGCGCTCTTTATACATTTTTTCTAAAAGGTGTTTATCTTGTTTTTCTTTAGGTATCACGTTATTACATTCGATTTGAATAATTCGGTCGTGTACCCATGTTCCGTTATCGCCACCAAATTTCGGTAATTTGTTCATGCAAAACCATAAAAGTCCGTTATATACAAATTCAAAGCCGTTTTCGCCTTTAAATTCTACGAATAAACTGTCGCCGCCTGTACATTTTTTGAAAGTCTTTAATTCTTCAATCGTTACATAACTCATATCGCTACTTCCAGCAAGCCTTTTGTTGTAAATATTTGATGTACCAAAACGGCTTTCAAGGTCTTTTAAATCAATCCCGCAATAATTGCCTTTTCCTAAAAGCTTCTCGGTTAAACTTTTTAATTGTGATTTTCCGGTATCGCCACTACCTACCATGAATAACGCTTTTTTCATGCGGTAGCCTTTTATATTTGACAAACACACTCCTATAAATTGCAAAAGTAAGCGTTTAATGTCTTTATCATTATTTAAAAGAGTGCTTATGAATCTATCAAAAATTGGTGTTTGGGTTGCTTCACTACTCCAATTACAAGGTATTTGAATTGTGGAATAATATTTCGGGCTGTGTGGAAGTAACCGCATTGTTTCTATATCAAGTAGTCCGTTTTGAAAATTAATAATATTTTCATTTGGATTTATTTTTTCATAATTAGTAAATACAAGGTCTGTTGTCAGGTCGTTAAACACTTCTTTTATGTCGCTCATTTTTAAAATATTTTCATCAAATTTTGTGATGTAATTTTTAATAACGCCTTTTACCATGTCGTCGCTGTAAAGCTTATACACTCCATTTTCATAGAAATACCTCATTACTGTGCTTTTGGCTGAATCTTTTACAAAAAAGTAATTTGTATTTTCACGAATATATTTTGCAAGCATTGGACAATTAATAAAGTATTTGTCTTTCTTTTGATACACATAAGAAGGCAAAATCTTTGAATTTTGGTTTATTTTTAAGTTTTGTTTCTCACCGTAAAATTCTTTGCACCCACTAATTGCCTTGTTTATTGTTGCGGTCTTATAATCCCTTCTATCCCATTTCTTGCGGTATAACCCGGATTGTTTAAAAAGTCTGTCAATTATATAAAAATCGTTGCCGCAATAAAAAGCTAAAATATTCGCTAAAGCTTGTTCTGCTTCGCTTTGAGATGAGTATCCGGAAGTATCAACGTTCCACAAAGCTTTAAATAAGTTCCCGTTTGTGGCTTCGCTTGCTATTTTAATAATTTCATTATCTGACAAGCTATGATTAACTAACTTACGACTATATGTGCTATTGTCTATTTTTTTCGATTCGTTTTTTAAATATTTATCATAAACAATCTTGGCTTGCTCTGTACGCCGTTCAACTTTATTTCTATTTTCAAAGATATTTCCTGTAACTGTAAAAAAGCGGCTTTCGGAATACATTTCAATACTTCCTTTGCGGTTGCCTTTTTTAGGTAATGTGCCTTTGCAAAGAATATGTAGGCCTTTACCGCTTGGACTGTATTCTGTATAACTGTCTACAGTATTTACAATTTCTCTTGCTTCATCTGACAAAGTTCCGTCTTTAACAACATTATCAAGGTCAATGCCAAAAATTCCATTCGCAAATTCAATTCCTATTCCGTCAAAATTATACTTTGGTACTGCATTTACTGCTGTTTCAAAATCGCTCCATGTTGATGAATCATTGCATTTTGCATTATTTCCGGTATTCGGGTTCTTTGGGATTTTATCGTATTTTCCTTTATTTTCACTATAGACAAGTACAAAACAAACCCATTGTTTAAGCCTCTTTAGTTCTTGCGGTATGCTGTCAATCCTGTCTATCATTTATAGTTCAACTCCCAACTTTTATTTTTCTCTAACCATTCTTCCAGCTTTTTATATGGAATTATTTTTCGACGTCCTAAATTTAATACCGGAAAATCTTTTGAGTTTACAAGCTTATAGGCTGTTGGCCTTGATATTTTTAATAACTTAGCCATTTCTTCAACTGTAATACTTAAGGTTTGCACTATACTTCACTCCAAACTAAAATTGAAAAATATTCTATAATTCATATTATAATTTCTGATCATTCTATTGTCAACCCCTTTTCGCAATTTATTTTAAAATAAAATAAAAATGCTCAACTATAAAAATTAATAGTTGACAATATAATTATATTCAATTATAATGAGTACAAAGAGGTGATATTAATGTTATTTCATGAAAGACTTACTAAACTTAGAAAAGAAGGGGAATTTAAACAAAAAGAATGTGCTAACGCTTTAAAAATAGAAAGCTCTAAATATAACAAATGGGAAAACGGAAAAAATTGTCCGGATTTTGAAACGGTCTGCATGCTTGCCAATTTCTTTAATACCACAACGGATTATCTTCTCGGTAATTCCAATCAAAGATACAAAAAAGAAGATAAAACAGAAAAATGGCAATCTGCTTTAACTTCTAATATAGATAATTTATTAAATAAATTTTTTCTTAAATATAAGGAATATGAAACTTCTAAAAATTCAATCAAACTTTACAATATTTTTTTTATGGCTATAATCGCAAGTTTTAGAAAAACAATAGATAGCCATGTTAAACTTCTTGATAGCTTAACAAATATTGAAGAATTTAGAAATATAAAAGATATTGAAAATTTTATTAATAAGTACTCAAACGAATTAGGAACAATAAATTTCGGTGGTAATCAAGACGGCAATGGCGTGTGGACTAATAGCATTTCCGATGATTTTATTGTTGGCGCACTTCGTGATGAATTAGAAAAAAATATTCCGGGATATAAACAATACAGACGTAAGGCTATTGATGAGTGGGTTAAGCATAGTATTAATTTTATTGATTAAAACAGCATAACATTACATTATAAAAAAACAAAGACAGACTTAAAATATCTGTCTTTCTTCTATTTTTTGCCCCATATTTATCCCCATACCCAAACATAATTCTATTGTTTTTAATATAATCCAATTACATTGACAAGTCTTGCAAATGGCTTAAAATCTAACTTTATTACACTTTGTTTCACCTAATATAATTCATGGCACAGTACCACATATAGCAAGTTATATATGGTTGCAAACTGCTTTCATTCGTAGTGTCGCCATAAGACCATTTGCCATTTGCGGTTGTTTCGGTTGAAGATTGGTTGTTATACGCTGCGTTATTAATTACCACTGTCTTACTTTCGAGTTCTCTTGCCCGACCATCATATTTTCCGTCTGAAAATCTGTAAGCACCTGTGCCATCACCGGCATCCTCACCGCAAGCAGCACCGTAATACCAATGCATACCGATTCTAAAGCTATGTCAATGTTCTTTGTTTCCACCGACTTTTTCGGCAGAATTAAAACTTGTATCTGATGTATTTACACCTACAGGTACTCGCCCCGAACCCCAAGAGACCCAAGTCCCACCGAACATGGTGCTTGGATTTACGCTACTTACAGACATATAAATTGAGCCCACGGGATACACCATATCAAATATTGTTTTGCCTGAAATTTCAAAAGACTCGTTTTTTTGAGGGAAACAATTTATCCCGACAGACAGCTTTTGTGAATCAAAAAACATAATCGGTATGCCTTTTGGAACGATTACACTCTGCAGAGAAATGCCGAATTTATCTTTAGCTTGAACTTCTAAATTCCAAACGAAAAGTTTATCTAAAATTATGTTTGTCTCTGTGTCGTTTTGAAAATCTATCCAACTACTCCATGCAGAATCGCTTACTTTTTTGGTTCTGTACTGCAAAATTTCAATAGAATTTAAATGATTGACACTTGAAATATCAACTCTTGCGGTTAGTTTGGTGTCATCTTCATAGTTGTTGACTCGCTTTGCGGTTAAATTTATAACCGGCAAAATCCAATCTAAAATCTGAACATTTTTTGAGATTGTGGTGCTGTTACCTCGAGAGTCTACCACCTTGACCGCAAGTTTTAACTTTGAAGACGAGTCGATTTGGCCTAAATTGTATGCTCCTGCGGAATTTTTATCTTGTGAACTGCCATTAAAAATTATCTGATACTTTGAAATTGATGCGTATTTGTTAGCCGATGCATTTGTAAAAGAAACTTGCAAATCCGACTTATTTCTGACTATCAGTTGGTCATTATTCGTTACATTTATGACGTTCATGTTAGTATCTTTATAACTTAGCTGATTCGCTTTAAATGTAGGATTTGCGTTCACAATATTCATAGTTCTGTCGCCATAAGACCAATTTGAAACCGAACTTGAGCCGGGCATATAACTTCCGACTGTAAATCTAACAGTCAGTCTATTGGAGTTGGGAGTTTTAGCTCTTAAGAGATTCCTTTCCGACTCTGTGAGATTAAATGTATATGCGTTATTGGCTCTGATATTGTCACGCACAATCAGATGGTCGTTTCCTCCTGCTTCAAGTTTAAATTGAAGCCTAAAACCTGCCGGATTATTAAAGTAAATTTTAGGATTTTGCTCATCATTAAAGTCATCTGCACCCGTAAACTGAGCAGCTCTCGGAATTCTCGGAAGCCCTGCGGTGAATCCTTGGTCAGAGCTTGTAACCGGGGCATTATGCCGAATGTATGCGCTTACCCATACAGATTTCGTACCGTCATTTTCATGAGGGATTGTAGCTGATTTCTCAAATAAAACTATCGGAGAACTGGTTATCTTCTGGCTCGGAGTTATACTTTGAGAATAATTTTCGCCATTAATGTTGCAGTAGCAAGTGCCGGAACCGTAAGTTGAATATCCCTGATTTGTGCGGAAAAACCAGACTTTCACGGTAATATTTGAAGTGTTATTTTCTGTGCTTTGGCTGTTTACAATTACTTCAATTCTGTATTTTATATATTTGTTTGATGTATCAAAATTTTGAGATGTCGGCAAAACTATCCCTCCTTAAACCATTGCAACAATGCCGATACCATGATTTGAATCTGTGTTTATGGGAATGAATCTAAGGCCATTCGCAATGGTTAT
>CALWUT010000014.1 GCA_944384825.1 uncultured Clostridia bacterium | reverse complement strand
AAGATACGGAGGGAGAAATCAAACGAGAGCAAACGCAGGAGCAGAGAACAGAAAAGGATAGCATGTATGAACTGTCCGCAAAAAATGACCGACTGAATATGGACAAACTCAATTACTTTATCCGTTCTGCTTTAATAAAGCAAGCGTTTTATACGGTGCGCCGAGACCTAAACTGTACATTTTAAAATTCACATTTCTATTATATACAAGTTTAGCGAGCGATATTCCTCCGATATATAAAATCGTCTGTGGTGGACGATACGCAATGACAGCAGCGGTGATAATGATACTCCTATATAGTCGAGGTTAAGTCCCAGAGTGTAGCCCCAATGTGGGGGGACGTGAAATTCGTGTGTTGATACCTAACCAGTATCAGATTGAGGATGTCAAAAAATTTACTTATAAGGAGTTTTTACATTGGAATTGGACTATGAACACGTTATTAATAGAAAAATAGCTGGCTGCGATGTTTCGATATATTTTTCAAAGGAATATAACCCCAAAATTAAAGAAATAGTTTTAAATACGTTGATAGACAACTATGAAAAAAGAGTACAAGATTGCATAGAAAGCTCATTAATGCTGACTTTACAAAAAGAAAATGTTAAGATATAATTAAATTGAACGAACCTTGACAATTAAATATTTAAGTCAAATGTAGTCTTGTATATGGAAGTATACGGGAGGACATAACATACCATGCAAAATACTTGTTGTTATAATAATATAGATGTAATTAATGAATTGAGTGTTACAGCTAAAAGAGTTTATTGTTTATACAGAGTGTCAACAAAAGGGCAAGTAATAAAAGATGATATTCCAATGCAGAGAATAGAGTGCGAGAAGTTTGCAAAGGCTCAAGGTTGGACTATTATAAAAGAATTTTCAGAAAAAGGTGTGTCGGGATTTAAAGTATCGGAAAAAGAGCGAGACGCGGTACAAGATATAAAAGCGGCGGCACTTAGAAAAGAATTTGACATATTACTTGTTTTTATGTTCGATAGAGTTGGCAGACGTGATGATGAAACGCCTTTTGTTGTAGAATGGTTTGTAAAACAAGGCATACAAGTTTGGAGTACAAAAGAGGGAGAACAACGTTTCGACACTCACGTTGATAAACTTATGAATTATATAAGATTTTGGCAGGCAAGCGGAGAAAGCATAAAAACGTCGGTTAGAATTAAAACCAGAATGGAACAGTTAACGCAAGAGGGAGTATATAGAGGCGGCACAGTACCGTATGGGTATAAATTAGAAAAGCGTGGCAGAGTAAATAAGAAAGGCATAGATTTATATGATTTAGCGGTAGAGCCAACAGAAGCAGAGTACGTAAAATTAATGTTCGATAAAACAGTAAAAGACGGCATGGGTTCCTACCAAATAGCCCGCTTTTTAAACGAAAAGGGGCTAAGAACTCACAGCGGAAGTAAATTTCAAAGCAATACAGTAAATCGAATACTTAAAAATAAAATATATTGTGGGTACTTATCTTCTGGAAACGTAACGTCTGGTTTTATTGAGGAGTTAAAAATAATTGACGAAAATATATATGATACGGCACGGAACATAGTTACGCAAAGACTTGCTAAAAATAACGATAAACGAACAATAGCACTTAATAATAAAGGTAAAACTTTACTATCAGGGAACATATTTTGTGCACATTGCGGCGGAAGATTAGTTGTAACACGTTACCAAGATAGATATATAAGGAAAGATGGAAGCGAGTACAAAATAGATGAATTAAAATATACTTGTTACCATAAAACAAAAAAATTAAATGATTGTGACGGACAAACCTCATACAGAGCCGAAAAGATAGACAATGCAGTTTTAGCGGTGCTTGAAGATTTATTTAAAAAAATAAAAGAAATACCGCAATCTAAAGCACTTGAAAGGCGGTATAAATTGCAAGTATCTGGATGCAATGAGAGATATAAAAAAGCAAATGCCGAAGTAGAAAAGCTAAATAACCAATTAAAGACGTTAAAACTTGAAATCGGCAAAGCGTTGGTGGGGGAAAGCACCTTCACAGCGGAACAATTAAGCGAAGCAATAAAAGTAACGCAAAATAAATTAAGTGAAGCAATATTAGAAATGGAAAATGTGAAATCACAGTTAGACAACAAAAAAGAAGCTATGGGTAAACTAAGTTACCATTATGAAAGTTTTTTAAGTTGGGCGAATGAATTTGAAAATTCACCGCTAGAGCAAAGAAAAATGATAGCGTGTCAACTTATAAGACAAGTTTTAGTTAGCGCAGGATATAACATAAAAATTGAGTTTGATATGAACTACCAGCAGTTTTGCGAGGGATTATAACAGTTATAAAAATGAAAGCTACAACAAGTATTTTACGGTATGAAACTATAACGCCCGCTAGAGCATGCGGCTGTTAACCGCAGGGTCGTTGGTTCGAGTCCAACACGGGGAGCCAGGGAATGTGATAGGAAAGCCATTTGTGAAGAGTTTCCTATCATTTTTATTTTGTCTGAAAAATAGTTTGAGCATGTGTCAGAAATATTTTAAGTAGTTTAATGAATGCGTGTAGATAATTTGTTCGATGTAACATTCTTAAAATTTTGGAATTTTAAAATATGATTTTTTGTGTGATTTTGGGTTAAGGAACAATCTTGTTTATCATTGTCAATGATAGGATTTTTTGGATTATAATCACTTGTATCAGGTATATACAGTCCTATTAGCTTGTCCATACTATCTTTTT
>CALWUT010000013.1 GCA_944384825.1 uncultured Clostridia bacterium | reverse complement strand
ATCTGTGCTATAATATTTTTTATGACACTCCCAGTGCTAGTTTATCTAGTTGCTGATTCAATAAATAAAAACACAAAAATATAAGCCGTCTTTCTCCTGAGAAAAGCAAGACGACTTTATAAGTTACTTTTTCAATGGGGGCGAGCCGTTTTTCAAACGGTCTTGCTCCTACTACTTTCAGTATATACTTTGTGACTTTAAAAGTCAACACATTAATATAATATTCTTTCTGTGAATTTTTATTCATGGAAAGTTTTTTGTTTTAATCTCATTTTTTATTTAATGCTTGTAATTGATTTCAAAATATCGTAAACATAGTTGCTACCTCTTGAGATTAAAATCCCTGTCAAAATACTTCCAACATATGGAATAGAGGATTTTAAATTAATGTATTCGAGTAAATCTAATTTATAGCAAACTGCTACCAAAACCCCTAAAATTATACTGAAAAGCATACTAAAAGAAAAATCCCCTCCTACAAAAAATTCTTTAAAGTATGTAATAATTCCCTCTGTTAAAACTGCCAAACTTAATATACTCATTATTTTGTTATCCATTATGACTTCTCCTTTACTGTGGAATTTTTAAAGTTTGTCCTGCATAAATTGTGTCGCTTGTAAGATTATTTAATGTTTTAATTTCTGTGTATCTAGTTCCGCTTCCTAAATATTTTTGTGCTAAATCCCACAGGGTATCGCCCTTTTGGACTGTATATTCAAAATAATTTTGAGAAGAATTTGTTTCAGATGTAAATCCGTTTAAGCCCTTATTTTTCATTATTTCTGCGTAATTTTTATATGAAATATTGAGGTCTACGTTTTCGCTTATTCCGTCCACAGTTCCTGTTTCCGAATACTGCCATATTCCACATGAATATGAGGGTTTGTCCACATTCCACTGTGCAAGCCATAAATCATATTTAGAGAGCAACTCATCTGCGTAAAGATAGTTATTAAGCCAGTTTTTATTTGTATAAATCATCGCATAATATCCTGCTTTTTCGATTTCTGTGCAAAACGTTTTGCATATATCCGTTCTTTGGCGTGTGTTAAGTTTCAACATTTCTTTATCTTCCACATCAAAAACAACTGGATATTCTAAGCTGTAACCTCTTATGTTTTCTAAATAAAACTCAGCTTCATTTACTGCGTCGTCCGTACTTTCTGCATAGGAATAATGATAAATACCAACTTTTACTCCTGCATTTTTTGCTCCCTCTATATTTTCTTTAAATTTTTTGTCAATTTGTGACGAAGATTTTTTCCCATATCCCTCTCTTATAATCGCAAAATCAATTCCTGTGTTTTTTACTTTGCTCCAATTAATTGTTCCTTGCCACTTGCTTACGTCTATTCCTTTAAATTCCATTTTTAAAACCCCTTTCAATATTCATATAAAAACCTTTACTTTTTGTCTTTTTAAGCGAAATATTTACAAGTTTACATCTGTTTGAGTGTGCCTTTATCTTCCGCTTCTGGATATACCACCGATTCCTTATCCCCCCAAACAGCAAGAATTGCCCCCAGATAAGGCTCTTTTATTTGTTCTTTTAATTCTTCACGTCCTTTTTTGCTGTTTGTGTACCCTGTTCGTGTTGATTCTCCGACCTCCAGTTTTTGACCCTCATATTCTATATATTTGGTAACTACAACGCTTACACTGTCTTTATTTAAAAGTTCTATTTTTATTTCTTCTTTAATTTCCATTATTTCACTCCTGCTTTTATGTTGCTATCATATAAAAACCACTGAATCCAATCCATACGTCCCCATTTTGCCACTGTGAAGAATAGGCACCATTTTCTCCCTGTAAATCTATTCTCGTTGAATTATCAAGTATAATTCCACATCTAGTAGGATTTGTTGTAATTGCTCCAAACATTTCATGTAAAGCCAAAGACTGCCCGTTAAGTCCACTTGCCGATACATAGGGGAGACCTGTTATACATGCATAATCTGTTCCTGCATTTGAAATGTTCCATTTGCCATGAAAAGTTATGTAACATAGATTATTAAGTCTTTTATACCTTGCATATCTATATTGAACTGTTGATGTCGGGTTTACACCGTTTCTTGATTGGATATTCGGTACCCATGTTCCGTCATTAAATATTATCGGTTCGTCCTTTTGTGGGGTAATTCCTCCTGGATCGCCTGAGATTGGAATACTACTGCTGTTAAACTCAAATATTGGTGAATATGTGCTTACAACTTCTCTGCTTTCGCTTAATACCTCAAACATATATTTGTCCCAAACTGCTTCCGTACGTGCATATAAATAAAAATCTGTATAACCATTAAAAACAAGTCTAAATTTATCTGTCGGTAAATTGCCGCAAACTATTTTAAAACTAACTGCAAACATATTGTAATTATCAACTCGAACATTTAAAAATATTATTCCACTTGTTTGATTCCCAGCACCTGAATGTATTTGATTAACGGCTAAAAGGCATGAATAATTATCATATTGAAAGTTATTTTCACCATGCAAAACTAAAAACCAACCGCTTTTAGTTCCGTCTACTGTTTCTGGAACATATTGACATCTTCTACCATTAAAATAGTGCTTTTGTTTAATATCCATAGCAACTTGAAAGCAATTTTCGCTTGAAACTCTGCCAATTGCAATTCCCCGCCCACTTGTGTTGTAATCTACAAGCGTAAAAGCAGTGCCTAAGTTTAGAGATTTTTCGGCAGAAGAAAAATAATCTGAAACCTTAAAAATAAACTCATATTCACTGTTTATGTCTGCCGCAATTATTTGTACGCTTTCATAAGAATAGCTTTGATTTGATAAATTTATGGTTGTATAATTACTGTCTGTTAGTTTTTTATATAGTAACTGAAATGCTTTATCGTTTCTATTATTCACACTTGAAATATTCGCTTTAAGCATACACTTGGCATATGCCCCCTCGTCATTTTCTGTTC
>CALWUT010000012.1 GCA_944384825.1 uncultured Clostridia bacterium | reverse complement strand
TTTTGCTATCTTGAACGCTATCTATGAACCTGTTTAGGCGATTTAATTCATAAAAGCATTTCTTTAAATTAAGGTCTAAAAGGCTTTTTAAGTCTGCGATTTCTGTGGCATAATTTGCAATTTTATCAGATACGCCGTTCCCGTTTGGAAGCCCCGTTATTTTTGCCGTACAACTTGTTGCCAATGCTTCAAGTTCGGAAAGTCTTTTTTGTTGTTCTTTGATTTCTTTTTTCAAATAATAAAGTTGTGAAAGCTCCTTTTTAGTCAATCAACATCACCTCAAAATATTTGAGTTTTCGGAGTATTTCTCAGGCTTGCACCTTCAATTTTGATAACCGCTCCGCTTGCCATTTCTGATATTCTGTCAACTGTTTTTTCGGCTATTCCTCGCTCATTTATGAGTTCATTCAAACTGTGATTGCTTGAAAAAATGGTTGCCTTTTTGCAGTTATATCTTTTATTTATCAAGTCAAACAGCAAGCCTTGAAGCCACGTATCGTTTGAATTGTTAGTAAATATTTCTGTTCCCAAGTCATCAAAAAACAAAACTTCAATATTCGCAAATCTTTCGATTAAATTTTGCTCTGTTTGGTTAGATTCACGATTAAACGTGGATTTTACCGCCTTTGAAATTTCAAACAAGTTAGTAAAAAGAACAGGCACGCATTTTGAAAGTAGTTCATTCGCCATACAAGCGGTTAAATGTGTTTTGCCAACGCCTTTATCTCCAAAAAGATAAATACCGTAACCATTTTTGATTGTTTCTTCATACAGTTCACAGTATTTTCGGCACCTGCCAAAAGCTCTGTCAAAGCTTGAATTTGTGCCTGTTTTTGAGTTTTCAAAAGTTGCATTTTTGTACCGCTCGCCAAGTAGAGAAAGCTTTTTAAGTTTTTCGATTTTTCGCATTCGTTCTTGGTTTTCTTGACGGATTTTTTCTTCTTCCTGCTGTTTTTGCATACATTTGCACATAACCTTGAATGTTCGTTTAATTCCCATAAATTCGGCGGTTCTAAAAATTTTAGCACCACAAACATAGCATACTTCTTCGCTATTCGGGATATTCGGTGCAAAGTTTTCTGCCACTTCTTCCATGGTCTACACCTCCGAAACTTTTGGTGTCTTTTTGCGTCCAACTCAAAATTGTTGCATAGTGAGATTTGTACTTTTTCCCACTTGACGCAATATAACTTGAAAGTCGTTCGATATAGCTTTCTGTTTCAACTCCAAGCTTTGATTTTAATTTCTGAAATTCATCTGCCGATAAAAACACATTTTCAAACTCACCGAATTTTTCTTTAATTATTTCTTTTTTATTTTTAGTTTTAAGTTTTTGATTTTTGGTTTTAAGTATATTCACATTTTGCGTCATACTTTTTGTACCAATTTGTATATCCGTTTGTGTCATGGTTTGTGTATTCATTTGTGTATTATATAGGGAAACAACAGAGTTCATTTTATAGAGTGTAGCTCTGTTTCCACCACGTTCTTTAAAATCCAAAAGACCAAATTGTTTTAATTTGTTTCTTGATTTGTAAAATTCATTTTTAGTGAGCTTTGATTCCGATAGAAGCGTTAGAATTGGGGCATTAAATTCACGCCATGAAAATCTATTTGCCATGCTCATAAGTCCATGCCATAAACAAATGCCAGATTTACTAATTCCTGAATTGTAACGAATCCAATTGTTAAACGCCAGTATCTCTGCTAAATAGTTCACCTTTTTCACCTCGATTTTTTAAAATGGTAGGTCATCAAGTAAATCCTCACTTGCTTTTTCTATTTCTTGTTCTGTGATAATTTCACGTACAATAAATCCTTTATAATATTTTCCGTCAATTTCTTTCGAGTAATATTTTGCTGTGAGCCAAATTTCATCTTTTGGCTTATATTCTTTTGCAATTCTTTTTGCTATTTCTCCAAAGGCACAGCATTCTGCAAATGTAGGCTTATTCCACCCACCTGTTATGTCGTCTTTCCCGTTACTTATTTGAAGTAAAAATTTAATGCCGTTCGATTTTATTTCCTTGAAGTCATCATAAATTCTGCCTCTAAAAATTACTGTATTTACATAGCAATTTCCGCTATATACCATTTTTTCGTCATCATAAATTTTCGTTGTTTTCATATTTGATTTCTCCTCTAAACTTTTTATTTTTACTTCCACTCTCGGAATATTTGAATATCTCTTTTCAAAATGTATTTTGCAAATTTGTGCGTCATCGTAGTAAGCGACTTTATTAAGTCCGTCCAAAACAATTTTTATAATGTTGTCTGAATCGGGCTTTTTCGTAGCCCAACCACTATCCGAATATTTACCACTAAAAAAAGCAAGTATACTGACTTCCAAAGGAACACCTTTTTTAAAAAACGTTCTTGAAACGGCCATATAACTTGCTTTGATTAATTTTTCATATCCACTTGTTTGTTTCGGGGTATAAGTGATTTGTTTACCAAATCTTACGCACATTCGAGGACGTTGTTTTCCTCGTGGTTTACCCAAGATTTTAAATTTTATCTCCACCTTCTTTTGATTTTCCTTTCTTTGAAATTTCCTGAAGCCCTGCTAAAATATCCGACCTTTGTTTTTGAGTTAAATCCCTGAAGCTCTTTACTTTGTACCTATTTAAAATCATAGTGTAAATTTTGTCGCCGTCATCAATTTTTCCGACTATATCTTTTAAAATATTTGCGTCTTTTATGCTGATTTTTTCCGTTTCTATTTCCGGTAAATCTTCGCCGGAGTAAATATAAAGACCAAGCCCGAACATAGCCAAATTTTTAACCAAACAGCGTATAATCGTTTTGTTTACGTCAAACATTGTTGCCGCTTCAACAGGAATATCTTTATTGAATTTAGTGCTATATGTGTAGCTTGTGGATTTCATAGTTTTATTTGCCGAATCCATAACGGGCAGCCACATTGTATGCGTTAAATCATTAATCGTAACATCTGTAAAAACCATATATCCAACATTTTCATCAAAAACATAGGGGAGTTGTTTTTCTCCGAATAAATGTATTTTATATGTTGCGTTCGGATATTTCTTTTTTACCTCCGCCCAAGCATACGGCCACGAAAGATAAGTTAAATCTTTTTTCTTTTCTATGTGGTCATTTACATTAATCTCAAATAATGTTTCAAATACTGATTTATTTTCTGTCATAAAAATTTTTCTCCTTTATTCTTTTAAATCGTGATATTCTAAGTCAGCCATTTCTGCCTCATAGTCGGGAAGCTCTGCTGTAAATTTAAAATGTACATCCAAACATTCTTCGCAACAATCAAAACCGTTTAAAACATAGTAGTCATCACCTTCGTAAATATCTGCGTCGCAAAAATAGCATTGTAAAGCTGGCTTTGCTTCATTGTCAGGTGGTTCAAGATATGCTCTGTCATCGAGTAGTTCCATTATTTTTTCACGCCCTTTAATTCGTTTTTTAAGGTTTCAAGTTCTTTTGCCATTTTCATAAAAGTTTTTTCGGATTTAAATTCAAGTTTCTTAACTTCCGAATAATTGTAAATCCCCCAAATCATACAGCATATACTAACTGTTAATAATACTAATTCCAATTTTTATTTTCCTTTCTTGATTTATTTTTTAGGTCTTATTCTTTGGCATACAATTCTAAAAGCGTCTAAGGTTTTTCTTTCCAAATCTCTTATTTCTCTGCCTTGATATACTAAAACGCAAATTAAAATAAATATCATTAGTAGTAAAAATATTTGCATTACTTTTTGCTCCTTTCTGAAATAAAAAAATCGCCTTGATTTTTTCAAGAACGATTTTGATTGATTATTTTTCTTTATTGTGATACACTATTCATTAGAGATTGTAAAAATCTGTCGGATAACTCTTTTTGTAAACATTGTAGTTGGCTTGAAGCCTCATTATTACTGAGTTTCTTCAAGTCCCTATTGGTTATCCCGACCATTGTCAAAATAAGTCGATTGTTGTACAATCGGCTTTTTGTTTGTTTTAGGTGTATATTTTCAAAACAAAGTCTTGTTTTTAAGCTTTCATTAAGCGGATTTTTTCTTCACTCGCAATATTTAGTTATAATTTATAAAATTTTATAAAAGCACTTGACATATTATATATATAATAGAGACAAATTATATTATTAAGGAGGAATAAAAAATGATAACAACGTCTGCGATTTGTCCGATGATTTACTATTTGTATACCAACAAATTATTGGCATCAACTTTGCCGCCACAAATTAAAACCATTTTGGAAAATTTTGAACATATGCAAATTCCAAGAAGCTTTATTGGTGAAGATAAATTATCTTCAGAGTCGAAGCGCCTTTTGGCAGTTACAATAAAAAAGCAAGACTTCGAAAATATGAAAAAAGATGATTTTTGGGATAACATTAGAAAAAGATAAACGAAGAATTTAAGGGTAAACCCAATTACGGGAAGCAGTTATTCGATTTTTGGAAAAATCAATGCACCATTGTTGATTTCCCTAAACTTTTTATTTCGATGTTTGATGAATTAAAAAATGAACAGATGAAGGAGCAAACTAAGTTTGGAATTGAGGTTACAGACAAAAAAGGTAACACAAAAATAAGTTACTCAAGTCAGCTGGCCGATGAGGCAGAACTTTTAATTGCTAAAAATAAAATTTATTCCGATGATGATAAGGTGTTATCATTGGAGGATGTTGCTTATCTTTACACAGGCTTTGAGTGTAAACTTTTTAATGCTATACTTAGAAAAAATGTATCCATTTTGTCTATGGATAAATTATTTTATTGGCAAAGAGATGAAAAAAAGAATAATATTTTCAAATTTAGAATGTCCACAGCTGAATTTTATAGTCAATTACAAAAAATAAGGATTTTAGATAAGTACTTGCACAATAGTACTCTTGGGAAGAGTGGATTAACAGGAACTGCTTTGTGGAGAATAGTAGATATAGATACGTTGGAAAATATGTCTAAGTGCGGAAATATAAATAGTAATGTTACAGAACTATTTAAAAGTGTTGCGAACTTTAAAAATGAGGAAAAAGATCCTTTGTGGAAAAGAATAGAAAAAAGCTTAGTACAAAAAAGTTGTAACGGAGTGGATGATTTATCTGAAAAAACCGTTCTCTCTGAGTCAGGGTTTATGTCTACGACTGCCGGAGATTCACCTCTCTACTTTCATAATTTATCAAAAAGAGGGGTTATAATTAAAATTAATTGGAACGATATGATCCCTGGTTTATCATTAGATTGCTATAACTCAATTGATAAAAACAAAGTGTTCAAGGGACAGGCACCGGACTCTGCGCAAGAGTTCCTTTTGCCTTCGAATTGTAAATTTACGTGCACTTCCATAGGTTTGTATAATGGAAAAAATTCCAATAGAGGTGAAGGCGGTAAATGCTTGGAAGATTGTTTACAAGTAAACTTATCGTGTAAGACTTTAAAGAATTTAGTGCCAGAATCAAAGTTATTTTCCGAAAGAGATGTTGGAGCAACAAAAAGTAAAATAGAAGATTTCTTGAGGTCGTCAGCTACCGCTATTCGTAGTACTGGTGCTGCAATTTAACAACTGTATGCCTATAAAGTTTTCTGTTGTAAACATTGCGATTGGCTTGAAGCCTCATTATTACTGAGTTTCTTCATGCCCCTTATAATTATCCGTACCAATGTGTATAAAATCTGATTGTTATAGAAATTGATTTGTTATTTGAAAGACAAATCATATTTTAAAAATGTACTAAAAAAAGAATTAGTTAGTAGAACATCCAGATATATTTACAACTATATTTTCGGGAGAAATGTATTTCCCACAAAATTCTATTAATTGCTCCGGACAATTTTTAACATCGCTGTCTTTAACAGTATGAAATTCTCCCTTTAGGTATTCTATATTCATAAGCGTTTTTGGCAAAGTATTATAGAGTATTTCATATTCTGATCCTTCGCAATCGATTTTAAGCAATTTGAGTTTGTTTATTTTGTATTGGTCAAATATATTTTGAAGAGTAACAGACGGGATTTTAATACTTTCAGTTTGCTTGCTGTCTGTTGAAACACGGCTACCGCCCATGTTGTGATAACAAACGGACATTGAAATATTTCTTTTGTCGTGAGTAACAGCTTTATTTTCAACTGTAATTGTACCTTTAGGGATATTATTGATTTCTATGTTCTTTAAAAAATTTTCATAGTTTTGTTTTACAGGTTCAAAGGCATAAATTTTTATAAACGGATATTTTTTTGCCAAAAATATAGATATCATACCAATATTTCCGCCTATATCAATTACTGAATCACCCTCTTTAAAGTCTATATTTTCAAAATTATATTCAGGATTATTTTTCAGTTCTTCTGCAACTATATCTGCTGTTGCCGACCAAATACTGTCGTAGAATTTTAAAGGTACGCCTTTTATGTTGTATTCATGAAGTATGTTAGATCTGCAAGGTGAATTGTTCACGGATTTTGTCAATTCTGATACATCAGTTGACAAGCTTTCTATTTTTGCTTCTAAAGAATTAGTTTTGATTTTAAAATTGCCAAAAATCCAGCTTCCTATCAAAACAATCAAAATTAGTAGGATCAGCGGCGCTGATTTAATAGTTTTTTTGCGGTCTAAATTTACGATTGGAGATTTCATATACGTTCATCTCACTTTATTTTATTTAAGAGTATATCTACACTTATGAAAAAAATATATGTATAACTTATCTGCGTTATACATAATATTAGAATTTTTGGTAATGTAAAATCTGAATAGTTTTAATTTGACATTCATCTGCAGTCGGTGGGGGAATATAATATATATACTTAATAAAGAGCAAAACTTTCTTTCCACCAAATAAATGATGGATTTTTTATGCCCATTATAACATTTCAGACAGGTGTTAAGTACTCTGAGAAGTTTATAATATTCTAAATTTATTTTAACTAATTATTTAAGTTAAATTTTAATTAATTTAACGATTAACTTGTTTTTTCTTATATCTATTTAGTTTTGGAGCTATAAAATTTTAAGCAATTCTTTAACAATCTATCAGACCTTTGGCGACTTTAAATTTCGCAATTGCTTTTTCATTGGTTCAAAAGTAACATTTAATTATACCGGGATTATAATTAACGTAAAAGATATAATTTTATGTGTAATTATTTTTTATATGCATTTATATTTAATAACTTTTTATCTTTCCTCATAGTTTAAATATTTTCTATATTTACACTAGCTTGGGCATTAAGCTCAAGCGTTGAAATATTTCCGTTTAAAAATTCGTAATAAGCTTGTGAACCTATCATTGCAGCATTATCACCACATAATTCTAAATTAGGTTTGAAAAGCTTAATTTTTCTATTTTGGCATTCCTCATCCAACTTACGGCGTAAAAGCGAATTAGCTGAGACTCCTCCTGCTATACATAAGGTAGTATAATTATATTTAATTGCAGACTTAATAAAATTATTAACTAAACATTTTACTACATTTTCTCTAAACGATGCTGCTAAATCTTCAAGAGGAAGAGAAACGGTATGTTGAGAAAAATTATTAATTATGTTAATCATAGCGGTTTTTATTCCGGAAAAGCTAAAATCATAAGTTTCAAGATTTTCTTTCAAAGGTATCGGTAGATTAAAACTGTTTGAGTTACCTTTTTCCGCTAATTTATCCAGAGCTACTCCTCCCGGGTAGTCTAGTCCAAGGCGTCTTCCTATTTTATCGAAAGCTTCGCCTGCTGCATCATCACGAGTGCGAGAAATAATTTTAAAACTTGTATAGTTGATAACTTCTATGATACAGGTATGGCCTCCAGAAACTACTAGACATAAAAATGGAGGCTGTAAATCTGGATGACTAAGGTATAGTGAAGCTATATGCCCTTTTAGATGATGTACAGGTATTAAAGGTAATCCAGTTGCTAAAGAAAGTCCTTTAGCAAAATTTACTCCCACTAATAGAGAACCTACCAGTCCGGGGCCGTAAGTAACTGCGAGAGCGTCAAGTTCTGTAAAACTTAATTTCGATTCTTCAAATACAGAATTAAAAAGCGGTACGATTGTCTCTATATGGTTTCTTGATGCTACTTCCGGCACTACTCCTCCGAATATTTTGTGTTTTTCCACTTGAGAAGAAACTTTGGAAGCTAAAATTTTTCTTCCATCTTCTATAATAGCTATTGCTGTATCATCACACGAAGACTCAATAGCAAGTATTTTCATAATTACCATCCCTTATTATATAAAATTCTAATAAAAATTCTTTAATAATCCGATTTTTAAAACTCCTGGGTTTAAAGTCAATAAATTATCAAAAAAATAATCAAGTTTAAATATTATAATTATGAGTACAAATAAATAGTCATAATAAGTGCATCCTCTTGAGGGAGACTATAAAAATTTTTTCTAATACCTTGAATTTCAAAGCCTAATTTTTTATAAAAATTTATTGCTATTTTGTTAGATTTTCGAACTTCTAAGGACAAAAATTTCAGCTGCATATTTTTTGAGTAATTTAAAAGTCCGATTAAGAGGGAAGTTCCTATTTTTTTACCGCGAAAGCTTTTATCTACCACAATATTGCACATATATCCTTCTGAATTTGCGCTATACATTCCTGCATATCCTATTAATTTATCTTCATGCTTAGCACATAAGAAATAAGATAAAGGATTGTTAATTGTTTCCATTAAAGCTTTTTCAGACCATGGTGAGGTAAAATATAACTTTTCTAAAGCTGCAGCTTCAGGCACATCCTTAATCTCCATAGTCACTATATCAATCTTTTGCATCAAACCACCTTTTTCCTATTCCGACATTAACTTCTAGAGGAACTGACAGATTAACTGCATTTTCCATTTCATGCTTTAACAGTTTGCTTATTTCTTCCGCTTCTTCCGGAGGAGATTCTACTATCAATTCATCATGAACTTGTAAAATAAGTTTAGACTTCCTATCTTTAATTTTATTAAAAACGTTGATCATAGCTACCTTTATGATATCTGCCGCGCTTCCTTGAATAGGCATATTTCTTGCTACTCTTTCTCCAAAAGCTCTAAGAACATGATTTGAAGAGTTTAGCTCCGGAAGATATCGTCTGCGTCCGAACATGGTTTCTACAAATCCTTGCTTTTTTGCGACATGTATTATATTTTGCATATATTTTTCTACTCCTTGATAGTGAATCAAGTAGCGGTCTATATATTTTTGAGCGTCAGTAAGACTGATTTTTAACTCTTGCGAAAGGGAAAAAGCTCCCATTCCATAAAGAATTCCAAAATTGACGGCCTTAGCCCTAAAACGCATTTCCGGAGTTATCATTCTAAGAGGAATACTTAGTATTTGAGAAGCAGTTATAGAATGAATGTCTTTTTCGTTTTTAAAAGCTTCTTTCATGTTATAATCGTCAGCTATATGGGCAAGAACGCGAAGTTCAATCTGAGAATAATCGGCATCTACCAATACATATCCCGGCTTAGCTTTAAAAAATTTACGAAAAGCTTTTCCTCGCTTAGTCCGCACGGGAATATTTTGTAAGTTAGGTTCTGTGGAACTTATTCTGCCTGTACGAGTTTCAGTTTGATTGAATGACGAATGTATTCTTCCGTCTGGAGATATAAGTTTTATCATAGAATCACAGTAAGTAGATTTTAATTTTGAAAGTTCTCTGTACTCGAGTATCATATCTATTATTTCATGATACCCTTTTAATTTATCTAAAGTTTGAGCGTTTGTAGAGTATCCGTTTTTCCCTTTTTTCCCTTTTGGAAGACCAAGCTTATCAAATAAAACAAAACCAAGCTGTTTAGGTGAATTAATATTAAATTCATATCCGCTTATTTCGTAGATTAGTTTTTTCACACTTTCAAGTTCATTGCTAATTTCACTTTGATAGTTTTCAAGTTCTTCTTTATCTACGCAAAAACCTATTCTTTCCATGCTTAAGAGCACTTCTGATAGCGGCTGCTCGATATTTATTAATAAATCATACTGATTATTACTCTTGAGCTTATCAATTAAAATAGGTTTTAACTTTGAAATTAAATATGTTTTTTTAGCGCAATCAATATCCTCATCCGTAAACTCCAAATCGGAATCAAATTTGATATTTTCTATTTCTAATTCGTAACTATTACAAGTTTTTAAAATATCATAGTTTTTTTCTGACGGACTTAAAATATATGCCGCTAACATTACATCAAATCTGATTCCATTTAAGTTTATATTTAAGTTTTGCAATCTTTTTTCCAAAGATTTAAAATCATATGAAACTTTTTCTATGTTTTCGCATTCCATAAAAAACTTAATGAATTCTAAGATTTTGCCATCATTTATGTCAAGGACATATAGTTGTTCTTTGAACTTTATAAAAATTTTTTCGGTTTCAGAATTTTCATACTGAGCAAAAACGTTTATAGTACCATAAGCTAATAATTGTTCTTTTAAACCTTTAATATCTTCATAGCGTAATTTTTTTATTCTGATTTTTTTGAAATTTTTATTACTTGAAAATTCCATATTACTCATAAAGGAAAAGAACTCTAAATCTGTCATAATTTTTTTTACTAGATTTGAATCCATATCTTTAGGTATGTAATCATCGAAATAAATGTTTATGGGAACATTTCTATTGATTTTACCTAGTGCATAACTAATATACGCAATTTCTTTGCCTTCTTTGAGTTTCTTTTTTACAGTTTCTTTTATATCAAGTTTATCAATATTTTCATATATAATATTGATATTTCCGAATTTAGAAATAAGTTCTCTGGCAGTTTTTTCACCGATTCCTTTTACTCCGGGAATATTATCAGAAGTATCGCCTTGAAGAGCTTTTATATCCACAAGATTTTCCGGGCAAACTCCGTACTCCTCTTTTACTCTTTCCACGTCATAAAGAGTAGATTCGGATTTACCAAATTTAGTAGTTGCTATTTGCACGGTTACATTTTTTGATACTAGCTGTAAATTATCACGATCACCGGTTGCCAAAATACATTCATATCCGTTTTTCTCACAATAAGACGCAAAAGTACCTAAAATATCGTCAGCTTCATATCCGTCGCAACTTATCGTTTGATATCCCATAGCTGTTAAAAGTTCTTTAAGAATTGGAAGCTGACTTGCAAGTTCTTCCGGCATACCAGTACGTGAGCATTTATACTTGTCATACATTTTATGTCTGAAAGTTGGATTTGGAAGATCAAATGCTACCGCGACAGCTCCCGGATGATATTCTTTTAAGAGCTTTTGAAAAGTTGACAAAAATCCATATATTCCATTTGTCATTTGTCCTTTTTTATTTGATAACATTCTAATCCCATAAAATGCTCTATTTAGTATGCTGTTTCCATCCAGTATCAAAAATTTCACTACGTTTCACCATCCAAAAATTTACTTTAAGTTATGCCATACATTTTTAACATCTTCGTCTTCTTCAAGGATTTCTAATAAAACATTTACCTTTGAGTTCTCTTCAGCAGCTAAAGAAACGTAAGTGTTTGGTACCATTTCTATTTCTGAAGAAATTATTTTATAGTTTTTATCTTTAAAAAAATTATATACATTTTCGTAATCATCTTTTTCACTATATATTACAGCGCAGTCTTCTTCAGTTATAAAATCTACAGCTCCTGATTCTATAGCATCTTCTTCGGCTGCCAATGCATCTGAGTCTTCTATATCAATAACTATTACCCCTTTAGGTTCGAACATAAAAGACACGCATCCCGTGGATCCTAAATTTCCCCCATACTTACTGAAGTAATGTCTTAAATTTCCGGCGGTTCGGTTTCGATTGTCCGTTAAAGTTTCAACGATTATGGCGGTACCGAAAGGTCCATATCCTTCATAAGTTATATTCTCATACTCATTTCCTTCTCCGCTTGAAGCAGCTCTTTTTATAATTCTATCTATATTATCATTCGGGACATTGTTACTCTTTGCTTTGGCTATGCAATCTCTAAGTTTAGAATTTACGTTCGGATCCGCTCCGCCTTCTTTTACTGCTACAGAGAGCTCTCTTCCTATTTTAGTAAATATTTTTGCTCTTTGAGAATCAGTTTTTTCTTTTTTCCTTTTTATGTTATTCCACTTTGAATGACCTGACATTTAAAATCACCTCATAAATTAATCTTAATTAAAGAATTTTCTTTAATCTATATTTTAGTACCTTATTTAATAACTATCAACCTTGTGAATTATTAAATTTAATATTTAAAAATCAGTAAGAGCAACGAAATTAAGTTACATAATTTTACTATGTAATTATTAATTAGAAAACTAAATAAATACGATTAATACTATTGACTTTTAATTTAAAGTTGATATAATGAACTTATAAGACCGGGTGTGGCGCAGTTTGGTAGCGCGCTTGAATGGGGTTCAAGAGGCCGCAGGTTCGACTCCTGTCACTCGGACCATACTGAGTAGTTATAAGGGCTTTAGAAGTTTCTTATTAACTACTCTATTTATTGAATAGAAAAGGCGATATCGTAATCCGAAACGATGTTTGGATTTAGCAAAATGCATTAATTTTTCCGGGAGTAATTGTCGGAGATGGTGCAATTATTTGTGCTAATAATTTAGTTGATCATGATTTTGCGCTATATTATATTGTTGTAGTCAATCCTGGAAAAGAGACTTTCAAACTTTTTTATGAAGAATTGATTGAAATAATGCTTAAATTCAGATGTCGGGATAAATCTGTTGAGGTAATTGATAAGTTGATTCCAATTTTAACAAATAGGGATTTTAAAAAAGTAAAGACTGAGATTAAAAAATTATGAACTTAATTAACAAAAATGATAATCTAAATACCAATAGGATAAATTTTCTTCTTGGATTTTGTTAGCCTTGTAAGACTTCACGAGATAATTATGTTATTAAGTTTTGCAATAAAAGTAGCAGTTTTTTTCGGAGTGTCTTGTAAAGCTATCAAAAATGCCTTATATAAACTTTCTGCGCTGACAACTTGATTGTTGTTAGCGTTATTTTTATTTATTCTGTTTGCGAGTCTTTCAACAAATGTGTCCTTAAGATTCAAAATATTTGAGTAATTTTTTCTCGCCGATATTCGGTTCGTTACGCTTTCGGTAGTAATATCGCCTTTTGCAAGTTTCGGAATACTTAATTCTTGAATTTTAATTATGCTAACTTCGGGAATAAAAGTTATTAAAGAAATAGCTGAGTTTATTGCGCGAATAAAGAAATTTATAAAAGAACGTTTTAGGATTTAAGTATAAAAATCAATATGGATTATTGTGAATATTGTAGATCTTATATTTTTTTTACTTACAATGACATAATTTTACAAAAATCATATTATTTTAGATGTTATTATCTCATAAATAATTTCGAAATATTCTAGATTTTATTTAGGAGGTGAAATATAAAAACATTTTTCAAAAATCTGGAATAAATCGGGAGGGATGGAGATTAAAAAATAATGGTATTTTAAGTAGACAAATAATTCCGGAGTATCTATATTTCAAGGAGGAATAACTTTGAAAAGACTACTTACACTAATATCCGTTCTAGCAATTTCTTTAATGTCTAATTGTATTATTTCAGCGCAAAGCGAAAATAATGTTCAAACTAAAGAAGGACGAATAATACAGATAAGAGATCCAATAGATAAAAATGATGTTGCGACTAAAAACTATGTAGATAACAAAATTGAAGGAATTCAATCCCTTCCGGCAGTTTTGCAAACTGAGGGAAATCTGAAACTGCAGTTATGAGTCAAAAGGCGATTACACTTGCTTTAGAAACTGCAGTTAGTAATTCTGTTTCAAATTCAACAGTATCTAATGCTATCGATGAAAAGATTAAAGAAGCTACTAAATATCTAGTTAGTACGAGGGATCTGTTTAATATGATTTATCCCGTCGGTTCAATTTATGTGAGTGTAAATTCCGTAAATCCTTCAAGTAATTTTGGTGGTACGTGGGTTTCATGGGGCTCAGGAAGAGTTCCGGTTGGAGTTAATGAGTCAGATTCTAACTTCAGTAATGTAGAACAAACTGGTGGAAGCAGTACACATAGACATGACTGGAGAATTGGAATGCATTGGTATTATGGAGAAGCTTGCGGAGAAGGAGCTTGGAATTCAACGGGTGCTTACGTTTATTCGGACGATCGATATGATGGATGGGAACGAGAACTGACCTCTGTAAACACGGTAGTAAATGGTAATACTAATATGTTGACTAATTCTGTAACGGCTAGCGGCAAATATTCTTAAGGTAATACTTCCGAAACAAGTACATTACAACCATATATAACGTGCTATATGTGGAAGCGTATTTCTTAGAAAATTTTAAAAGTTTAAAATACTTAGTTTAAAATTAAGGAGGAATTTTTTTGAAAAAGATATTTTCGCGCATAGCAGCAACAGTACTTTCAGGTATATTTTTAGTAACTCAAAGTCCAACGCTTTTTGCAGAAGTTGCAAATGTATACTCAGATCGATCCACTTTTTTAGTGCCGGAATCTAAGATTTTAGGTGAGGTAAAAGAGAAACGTTCTGAGTTTACAAAGCATTTTCGCATGAGCGATGGTACAATGAAAGCTATTACATATTCAGATCCTGTTCATTATAAAGACGGAGACGAATTTAGAGAAATAGATAATACCTTGATTGAAAGCGAAAACGAGACATATAAAAATACGAACAGTCCCTTTAAAGTTAATTTTTCAAAAAATTTTAAGAATAAAGGACTTGTAAAAATAAATTCTGATAATTATGAAATATCACTTTCTTACATAAAGAAAAAATACAAAGAATTTGATAATGAAGTCTTACCGATTAAACAGGAAAAACTGGAGGCTACTGAGTCTAAAAATAAGTTAGTCGACGATCAACTTGATGAAGAAAGTTCTCTAGAAAGTGCAGAAGAGAATCAAAATGTTTCCGAAAGTGGAAGTCAAGATAATTTAGAAATAAAAAGGGGTGAAAGCTTAACATCTCCAATAACCCGTGTAAAAACAAAAGCTCTTACAGAGTCGGCAATTTCGGCTATTCCTGATTTGGAACCTGAAACAAGGGCAGTAAAGATAGAAAATTTAAAGGACAAACAGTCCCGCAAAGAAGAGAAAAACTAAGAAAAAACATACATAAATAAAACTTACTCAAAAGCAAGATATGAAAACTCTGATAGTGATATAGATCTTGACTATACAGTTTCCGGCCTTGGACTTAAAGAGAACATAATTCTAAGAAAAAAGCTAGCGGATAACGACAGATTTGACTTTGAAGTAAAAACAGAATTGAGCATTATTAGAGATGATGAAGGTAATCTGAATTTTAAAAATTCAGACGGAAAGACAGTTTTTATAATGCCTAAAGGAAGTATGTGGGACGCTAATGACACATACAGTAGTGAAATTGATTACGAAATTAATTCAATTTCTGATGGATATATAATCTCAATAATTCCAAATAGAGATTGGCTTGAAATCGATGAATGTGTCTATCCTATTACTATTGATCCTTCGATTGTAAAAACCATTACTTCAGGAGTTACCGACATTCAGTGTTCAAGTTTACAATCAGATACTAATTATAAAACAGGAAATCATATCTCAGTAGGATGCTTGGGGGAAGCTAATAAATGGCATGGATGTATAAAGTGTGAAAATTTGCCGAAGTTGTCTCATGGTGAAATTATTACGAAATCTATACTACAATTGATGCCGTTTCCAAGGTCATATAGTATTAGTGATGGCCCGGACGCATATGATGGTAGTCCTGATAACTTTATTGGTCTAAGAAATATAACTGCTTCTTGGAATGATGATATTTGCTGGAATACTAAACCAAGCAGCGAAGAAATTTGTCAGGATTATAAAGCAACTTCAAATTCTACGATAAGCGATTGGAATTATTGGGATATTACTAAATCGACAAAGAAATGGTATACTTTAGATGATCCAAATAATAATTATGGTCTGGAATTATATAGCTTAGATGAAAATCTTGAATCAGTTATGAGATATGTTTCAACAAGAAGTACAGAATATCCAGATTATAAACCTAGGTTCGAAATAAGCTATAGAGAATTTATAGGTGAGGAAGATTATTGGTCATATACGAGCCATAGTGCGGGATATAAAGGAGTAGGCAGAGTAAATAATTATGCTGGAACCATTTCAGTTTCTGAAAATATTTTGTCTTACTCAGGATCAAGAAATCCGTTAAGCATTGAAAATACATACAATAACGTAAATTATAATGAAAATGCAAACGGATATATTCATACTAAAGCTTTTTTGGGAGGATATTCTCGTTCATCTTATACAGGTCTAGGATTTAGACTCAGTTTTAACAAACTTGTTTATCCTCTTGCGGCAGATGACAGTCTTTACAGTCAAGGATGGAGATATGTCTACGTTGATGGAGATGGAACTCAGCACTATTTCAAGCTTGACGGAGATAAAATAGTAGATGAAGATGGACTGAACTTAACTCTTACTGAAGTTAACGGAAAAATCGAGATAAAAGACCTTAAAGATAATAAACTCACTTTCTATAAACCGGACACAAGCGATGAAGCTTACGTTTTAGAGAGTGAATCTGATAACAATGGTAACGTTACAACGTATAATTACGCAGATGACTACAAAATAACAAGTATTACAGACGCAGCAGGAAGAATAACAATAATAAGTTATGTAGAGGGAACAAGAAAAGTCTCTGAAATTACTGCAGCTGATGGTAAAAAAGTAACTTTTAATTATGATGGAGATAAATTAAAAGAAGTTTTTTATCCTGGCGACATGAAAATCGGATATGAATACGATTATAAAGGTAGGATTTCAATTGTCTGTACAAATGAAGGCAGTGGAAGAAGCGTAAAATATGAATATGCTTCAAATGATAAGGATAGCTCTAATTTCTTTAAAGTAAGAAGCATAACTGAATATGGAAGTAAAAACGCCGACCCAAAAACCAAAGGGAGAAGTACTGAATTTTGGTATGAGATGAATCAAACCAAAATTATGCATAAAATTAATAACTTAGATGTTCCATATCGTGAAATTTCAGAAATTTGGCAGTTCGATGATGAAGGTAGAGCAACAAACGTAATGGATGAAAACGGCAACTTTCACGAAAGAGAGTATTTTAAAAAAAGCGAAGAAACACCACAAACGAAACACCGAATTAAAGAAACTTCTAATGGTCAAAAGATAGTTCATAATCTTCTTAAAAATTCTCGTACGGATACCGGAACTCTTTCGGATTGGAATGCAGAAAATTGGGATTCAAATCATACCTCTGCAGAAAACTGCTGCGGAATAACAGTTTCAAGCGAGCAAGCAAATTTAGGAAATAACAGCTTTAAAGTAAGTAATAGTGAAAATCACGAGTCGTGGCCTGTTGCTAAGCAGATTGTTTCAATTCCGGAATCTAGTCAAGACAGAAAATATACTTTCTCAGCAAAAGTTAAAATTGATGGTACTTTAAACGGCGGAGAGGGTGCTTCTATTCATGTCGGAGCATTTAAAGAAAATGTTCAAACATCCGGAAATGAGTACAGCCTGTGGATTCGTAGTACTGACGACTGGGAAAAACTTACAGTTACAATTAATGTTCCTGCAGGTTCAAACTATATTAGATGCTATTTTGGAATTAAAAATTCTTCCGGAAATGCTTATTTTGATTGCTTGCAATTGGAAGAAGGCGATGCATCGAATGAATATAACATGACAGAGTGTAGTGATTTTAAAGAAAACACAGAAAGCTGGAGTAGAAGTAATCTTCTTGATAGCTCAACTGATATAATTACGAAAAATGGAATGAGAATTACTGGCAATGTAACTTCTCCTAAAAGTATTTCTCAGAAAATAATTGTCAATAAGAAAAATCCTACTTTCAATGCGGCGGTTAAAGCTCAGGCAAAAAGCGTACCCAAAACAGGAGTTACTGACTCGAATTCCGAAAAATCAGGATTCTTTGTAGTATTTGAAATAAAATATTTGAATGATGAAACTACAAAAGTAGTAGAAGAATATTTTAATCAAAGCATCTATGACGATCAGTACTATTTCAACAGCATTCCTGCGCAAGATTATACAAGTTCAGATTTAAACCAAAGCGATAAAACTGTTGAATACGTTCAACTTTTCATATGTTACAACTACAACTGCAACGAAGCTTACATTAAAGAAGCTCAGATTACTATTGAAAATAATCTAAATTCTTACCATTACAATCAAAACGGCAGCTGTGATGGCACAAAAGACAAATTCGAAAATAATACTAAAACAGAGTTTACTACTTCAGAAGAGATTAAAAAGATCACTAGAAAGGTAAGCGAAAACGAAACTGAAACTTTAGAAAACACTTACAATAATAACGACGCAGGACATAATTTAGAGTCTCAAATTCGTGAATTTGCAGATAATAAGAAAACAAAAAATGCGTATACATATGATTTCGTAGGCAATGTAGAAACGTCTTCAATTAGTCCGGCAGAAGCCGAAGGGAAAAAAGTACATTCTGAGAATACTTACACGACTTCTAAAAACTATTTACAAACTTCAAAAGATTCGAGAGATAAAGTAACTACTTATAACTATGACGAAAATAGCGGAAACTTAAACAGCGTTACAAATGCGGATAGCACTCAGATAAGCTATACTTATGATAGTGCAGACAGAATGATTAGCGAAACTTGCGGGAATTTTCAAAATGAGTATTCGTATTTAAATGGAGTTCTTTCTGAAATTTCTCATAAGGTTTCAGATACTGCAAAAACTACCTATAAATTTATCAGAAATATATTTGGAAATATAACTGAAACTAAAGTTGGCGACCGAACCCTTTCAAAGAGTATATATGATCCGGGTTGCGGACGTTTAAGACAAGTAAAATACGGAAACGAACAGACTTTAAATTACGACTATGACGAAAAAGGCAGACTGATAAAGAAATCATTTGGATACGAAAAAGGAAACAAATTCGGTGAAATTCAGTATACTTACGATAACCAAAATAGGCTAACTCAAACTTATGATTCTTTAAATAACTTAACTACAAAATTTGAGTATGATCGTTTTGGAAGATTCATTCGCATGTACAGAAGCGATGGTTTTTCAAGCGATGTAAGTTATGATAAGTTTAGAAACATTGTAAATAAGAGTACTTTAAATTTATTTAAAACATCACAAATTATAGAAAATACTTTTGGAAAATCAGATACTATTCTTAGCTCTAGCATTCAAACAGGAGATTCGTCTATTTTAAGCAAGTATAATTATGATAATATTGAAAGACTTATCTTTACTGAAGCTGTAACATCTGATGAGATTTCAGGAATTAAACACGAAATTTCATATGAGGATTATGACGAATTAAGAACAACGGGTCTGATAAGTGCGATAGAAATTAAGAAAAAAGTTTCCGGACAATGGACGAGTCTTGGTGAGAAATTTAATTATACTTATGATAATCTTGGAAATATTACCGAAATTAAAGACGTAAATGACATTCTTATTGCCCAATACGAATATGACGCATTAAACCAGCTTATTCGTGAAAATAATTCTAAGATTAATAAAACTATTACTTATAGTTACAATGAGGGTGGAAATTTAACTGAAAAGAAAATCTATTCTTACACTACTGATTCGGATTTAAGCCAAACTCAAGCCGAGAACGTAATAACTTACAGTTACGAAGACACAAATTGGCCTGATAAATTAACTTCTTATAACGGAAAAGATATAATTTATGATGCAATTGGAAATCCACTTGAATACAGAGATTGGGAGTTTGAATGGTCAAGAGGCCGAAAACTTGACAAAGTTAAAAATTCAAGTAATAATACTAACATATCGTATAAATATGACGAAAATGGAGTTAGAACACAGAAAATCGTAAATGATGTGCAGACTGATTTCATAACGTCAGGTATTAAAGTATTAGCTCAGAAAACTGGGGACAATACTATTATTTGGCAATTTGACGGCAATGGAAATACCATTGGATTTGACTACAATAAAGTGCAGTATTTCTATCTTAAAAACGCTCAAAATGATATTATCGGCATTACTGATGCTTCGGGAAACATAGCTGCAAAATACACTTATGATTCTTGGGGAAAGCTAATTTCAATAACTGATGAAAATGGTGCAGACAAAACAACAGATACAAACTTTATTGGATATATTAATCCATTGCGCTATCGTGAATACTATTATGATAACGAAACAGGTCTTTATTACTTAAACGCTAGGTATTACGATCCTGAACTGGGAAGATTAATTAACGCCGATGAAATATTAGAAAGTGGACTTAATACATTTATTTACTGTAAAAATGATCCTATAGCCTGTGTAGATTATACTGGTGAAGACTATGTATTATTGCTATCTAGTTTCTTGGGTGTAGGACATGGTGGACATTTGCTGCAAGACGCAGAAGGAAACTGGCATCATCATCACTGGGGTGCCCATGGTGGTAGAGGTTTGAAAAGTAAGGGTAATGGGAATCAACTTATAGGTATGCCGGATTTTAATATTACTGATGATATGAAGTTACCGGAAAATAGAGATAAATTGTTAGATACTATAAATAAATATGTTCAGAAAGAAGGAGAATTTACTGATTCTAATGGTAAAACTTTGAATCAGATTTATAAGAAAGGATATGTGGACTGTTTATACATTAGCGGTGATTCTTCAGCAAGTTATGATTACATAAATAATAGTTTAAAAGGTATATTATATAATTTGTTTTTCAACAATTGTATGCAAGTTACGCTTTCAATTATTTCAAAAGGTGAGATATCTAACGCATATAGTCAGAAAATAAATAGACTTCTTGGAAAAGATTGGGGAATACATCACCCGTTTTCATTTAAATCTATGATACCAAAAAGAATGTTTGCTGAAATGGCAAAGGTTTAAAAAATATTAAGCATAATAAAATAATTTCAAATGTGGAGGGTTTTATAAAATTATAAGCTTTTAATTTGATTATTTAGAAAAGTGACATGCACTTTGTAACAGAAGAAATATCAAAAAATGGCTAAAAAAGAATAACATAAAAAGGGTCAAATCTCATTATTGCAGTTTTGACTCTTTGTATAAAGAGAACTAAGATATAATTTATTTTTTAACTAATACGATTTTTATATTGTATTTATGAACATTAATAGAATTTAATCCGAAAAATAGATCAGTTTTAGAATATGATCTTTTCTTGGAAGGAGACAGTGAAAGAAATAATTCAACTTTTTTTACTTCTTTAGTGGGGGTAAATAATTTAAAATTAACTTTTATAAATATCTTATAATAAAATTTTCATTCAACCTTACTCAAACTATATAAATACTAAAAATAATTAGCAGACTATTATTTTTTAGTAGGGTCAAAAGATCCGTAGAAGTTACAATAATCATTGAATATTTCTTTTTTAGCGTCATTACCAGCTACTTTAACAGTTGAATTGTTGAATGTACAAGAAGAAAACGCCCACATCTGAACATTAGCATCTTTCGTAAAATTCCAATTGCCGCTACCCACAGCGAAGCTCAGTGGACTACGGAGAATGGAGCATATACAGAGTCAAACCCGACATTTGCTCAAAAAACCATTGATGCCTTTAAACTTACAGATTTAGTAAAGGTTTCGACGGAACTTTTGCAAGATAGTATGTTTAACCTAGAAAGTTATATATCCTCTGAGTTTGCGAGAGCCTTTGGCGTAGCTGAGGAACAAGCATTTTGTACCGGCACAGGCGTAGGTCAAACGACGGGAATATTTACCGATAATGGCGGTGAAATGGGCATTACATTTAACAGCATCACTAATATTACTTGCGATAACATAATCGACCTTGTTCATTCGCTTA
>CALWUT010000011.1 GCA_944384825.1 uncultured Clostridia bacterium | reverse complement strand
TAAAAATAATCTGAGCATGTATGACCCTTATACGAATATTATCTTGAAAAAGGTAAACTTTATTTATGAACACATCTAATATAGCTTGACGAAATTTTATATTGCCTATATTCTTGTTAAGAGCTTTCTAAAAAGCTTAACTCAATTAAATTCAAATTTTGGTTTCAGGAATATTACCGGCAAGAGTAAGTTTCTACGAAATGGACAAAGGCATGCCAACGATTCCAATACTGCAAAAACTTGCCAAAGGTTTAGATTGTACAATTTTTGATATAATCGATGAACCAGAATAAGTGCTGTTGCCACTTGATTGTGATAATGGAATATCTGTAAACTTTGTAAAACCGCTCCATGACTTTGAATCTGAACTCGTACTATATTCTATTGTATATCCTGTGATAGAGTTATTCGCTCCACTAGATGCACCGCTCCATGAAATATTTATATTCCTTTCAAAAGGATTCGGAGAACATGAAAATGAAGTCGGAACTGAACACGCAGTATATAAAATTCTTCTTACGGAGTTACTTTCTCTAAATCCCGAATAATAAGAGCTTCCGGCTGTATCTTGAGCCCTGATTCTATATTTTATATACCTTCCCCTGCTTATTTGAGGAGAAATATCAGCAGAAGTTGATTCAGTTGTTGTTAGACCATTCCAACCACTAAAGCTGGAATTATCATCACTTGTTGCATACTCAATATAATAATTTTGAATTGAGTTGTTAGTCCCACCTGATGCTCCGCCCCAACTTAATTTAAGCTTATCCTCAAAAGGATTTGGTGAAACCGAGAACCACGTCGGAGCTGTGCAATGGCTATATATAGATATTGTTCCAAGGCTTATTTCAGTAGATGAAACAGTTCCTTTATCCAGCCCGGATACTGCTACTCCACCAAAAGAAGCAGATAAATTTATTTTCTTTTCCGCTCCATTAGTATGATCTACTGAAAAAGTTGCCGAGCATAGAGTTGCTGTTTTAGATTTCCTTGTATCAATATCTAAATTATCGTATCTTCCTACTTCGTTTCCATTACAGTAAATTCGACCCCAAACTTGATGGAAATTATTCCATGCACTATTTGAATATCCATCATTTCTTCTGACGTAGAGGGTAGCATTTACAGTTGAAGTAAGATTTGAAACACTACTACTCCATGACAACCACACATCATAAACACCGGATTTCGTGCCATTTGGTTTATACGCTGCTCCGTAAATTTTACCACTTGCCATATTTTAATTTCTCCTTTTATTCTGTAGGTTTTGGTTTAATCCATAAGGCTCCTTCTACATAAGACGGCTCTGTTTCACTTATAATCACACTAAATGGAACCTTGCTTTCTACATATGTTTTTACTGTGGTATTAACTGCCTTCTCCACTTCAGAATCAACCTTATCTTGAACTGAACTCTCAATTTCTGCTTTCATATCTTCTACAAATTTATCAAAGTTCTTGTCAATATAGTGTTGCTCTAATTTATACATAGAATCGCAAAGTAAATTCCAATCCTCCGCTGAACATATGTAAGGTGCAAGTTTAGTCGTCAGTTCTTTATATTCTTCATTTTCTTCCTTAGTTCTGTTATCTCCCTTTTGTTTTAATTCTCTGTACCTCGTAACATCTTCCTCGAGTGCAGGGGACAACTCAGACATTTCCTTAAATGTATCTACATTATTTGGGAATGTACTTCTATTTCCATCTATCACAATAATCTCTCCTTACCACAATTTTACTGCTGTAATATTCATAATATCTTTTGATGAAAGTCCACAAGATATTTCTTTAACAACGTATTTTCCACTAGTTCCTGAAGTTTTGTCATATATTTCTATAACCTGATTTACATCAAGAGAATATATCGGCAAACAAGTTATTTTAACTGTATCGGTTGCCTGCTGATGATAAAAAATTTCTTGTTTTGCTCTGTTTTTGCAAAGCTGTGTAGCATATTTAAGCGATTTCTTCATATCTTCAAGTTCTTTTTGAGTAAATTTAGATTCAAACTCAATACTTATATTCATATCGTCTATATCCTCATCTATTTTTCCTGTTGCTTTGGCTTTATCATACGCCTCTGAGCTTCCGATATATGTATCTTCTTGAACAACAAAATCTCTTGTAAAGTTTTCTAAAAGTCTTGTTTGAGTGTACGGACAGCCAGGATACTCTTTATCAGTTAATAAAATTTGATATGAAGCCTGGCAGCCTTTACTCATAACTCCGCCATAAACAGTAAACTTATTTTTTATATTCTTATATTGAATTTGACGTTCTAAGCTTTGAATGAGATTATAAGAAGAAAAATCCCACTGCACCTCAGAGTTCTTTACCGCTCCAAGTTCAGTAGGTTTTTCTGTAAAAATAAAGTTTCCGTCAAGGTCATAAAAAGCCTGGTAATTATAAAATAGATTCACAAGTTCATTTATAATTCCGTATCTTGTTTCACCTATATTTTTTTCAATTTTATATGGAATAATTAAAGATGTTTCAGATATCTTCATATTACTTTCTCCGCCGTCTTTTACAACTGCCTTTATAGCGTCGTGAACATAAACTCCTGAATTTCCTTCAGAGGGTTTTATTATGTATTTAACTGACAGTTGTCCACTTATATCTCCAGTAAAAAGAGCCATTTTATCAAGTCCACTAATTGAGACGGAATTTTCATTTATAGAAATATTTACAGATGGGTCTTGTATTGCATATGTTCCTTTCTTAAACCAAATTATTTCTCCTGTTTTGAGATATGTTATTCCAACAAAAAGCCTAAACCTTTTATTTATCCAAAAAACTGATTTTTCAGAGGGAAGAAATTTATCAAGAATTTTAAACTTTACGGAGCATGTTCTTCTGATAGGTGCGTCTGCGTTTATGTTGTAACTCCCACCAATACACTCACCCGATACCTCATCAATAACTAAGTCGTCTGTATTTAAAATCTCTATTTTTATATAGATACTTCGTATCTGCTGAATTTGCACTTCCAGTTCTGCTTTTGATAGCATAGTTTCACTAGGTATCCACACACTCAATCTAAATCCCCCTAATTACTTGCTTTTTCAAGATAATCGGAATTGTACAGCCTATAATCATCTATAAGATTAAACTCTACAAGTGATTTCATGTCTGAAAGTTTTCCTATTTCTATGTACTCAAAACTTATTTCATATAAACCTATGAGATTATTATTTGGCGTAAATTGAGGAGTGCCTACAATACTTATTGCCATATATCTTCCATCTGAATTTCTGAAACCTTTCGGTTTTTTATCACACAAAAATTTTTCTACTTTTTGCCTAAGTTCCTTTTCATTCTTTTTATTTATACTACCCATGTTATCTGCCACTAATATACATTTTAACGAGCCGGTTACATAATCAAGATTGCCCTGATACACAATATATGGATATCTATTACCTAAAGTTTCAACCGTATTTGAGCCAATGTGATGTGATAGTGCGGCTAATTCAAGATTGTATATAAAGCTATAGTCATTTTCCTTGTCGAAAATATGAGCATAATCGTAAGAAATATAAAAACTTTGTGGATTCAAATTAACTCCATCTGTAAAGCTTGCCCCACTATCAGGTGTAATATTATGTACGTCATCTTCGGTGTTCATGGGGATAATCTTATACTGATACATCTCTTCAGCTTCAACAAATTTATCAGATAAATCGTAAAATATCTTACCTGGGTTAAAATCAATAATTTTGTAAACTTCCCACATTTCATTATCTGGTTCAGCGATTTTAGGTCATGCTCAAACTTTAACTACTGTAAATAGATATTGTCATGCAATCGAAGAACATAAAAAATTGGTATGAAAAAAGTAGCTTATATTTTCCCCACTGACGACAATTATTGTCGTCAAAGTTGTCGTCAAACTCTATTTTTTAGGAAATAAATGGAAGGAATTGAGATAAAATGGAACTCAAATCCGACAAGAATAAAGAAATTTTTCAAGGTGTAGTATCATTCATAAATGGCTTAGTACCGCCGTTTGTAAAGATTTTAGGCATAAAAAAGACCTGATTTCTCAGGCCAATCTACATGGTACACCATCGGGGGCTCGAACCCCGGACACCCTGATTAAGAGTCAGGTGCTCTACCAACTGAGCTAATGGTGCAAAACTATTACATGAATTAATTTTATTATAAAGAAAAAAGAAAGTCAAGAAATAATATTTAAAATTATCTGTGATTTTTTGACACTATCTTTTTTAATTATAGTTAAAAACTGCAGTGCCATTATACTACGATACAAAATTAAAATCAACAACACTAAAGAGAAATTTTTTAATCTTTATTTTAAATATTAAGTTTAGTGAAAATGAACAAAAAACGCTTGACAATTTGTGTATTTCAATTATAATATAAATGAAAACTATAAAAAAGAGTGGTTAAATATGCCAAAAACATTAGAAAAATTTTATAGAAATAACCGCAATATACTAACAAATAGGTATAAGTTCGAAAATCTCGAAGAAGACTTTAATAGTACAATAAAAAGCAAAAATGCTTTTTCAAAATTGCTATCTAGGGGAAAATAAATCTTATAAAACAAGTAATGAAATGTTATAATGATTTAAAGGAACAGGTGAATGGTTTACGTGGACAGGATATCGACAATATATTATCAAATGTAGATGAGTATTTTAAGTACTTTGATTCATCTGACAATAATTTAAAAACTGCTAAGGACTTAATTGAAAAAGATACTATACAAACAATTACAACTTTACAAACAGATAAAAGAAACATTGTGAGCGAGATAAATAACCTTTTAAAAAACGCTAAAAATAAAAATACTAAACAGACATTATTATCATACCAAAAAAACTTATGGCTCTAAAATTTGCTAAAACAAAAATAAAAGAAAAAGCAAAAGAGAAACAATTGTACAGTTATACAACAGCAAAAAACGCTATCCGCAATGACACTAAACACTCCGGAATTCTTGGGGAAATTATTCATATTTCTCATATCTTACAACCATTATCAGAAGACGACAACAAAGCTTTAGATAGAATTAAAACGAAAGACTTAGAATTCATAGTTAAACAACACAAATCCAGCACACATAGTTTCGAAAAAGATTTCCAAACATTGAAAAGTATAAGTGAACATTGGGAAAAAATACCTAAAGAAACAAACCAAACCGGTCAAAGCAACACAATTAACATTCAACAACATTTAAACGAATGCACGAGTAGCATTGAGGTCGCATATAAAGACTTTTACAAAGTTATAGAACAAAACATACCAACCCCCGCTCCCATAAAATTCCTGCAATCTCTGAAAAATAAAATATTTCCTAAGAAAATACCAACCGATGCTCTCAACACAAGTTTAGATGCTGCTTATAAGGATTTACGTGATAAAATTTCAGAAAGTGAAGTTGATAACTCCACATTACAAGATTGGTTTAACATGAAATGTTTATCTATAAGCTTTAAAGACTTAGCAGAAAAATTGGATGCATTTAAAACTAAAACTAATACAGGATACGTAGTATTATTCGCTAGCTTATCTGTTCTTAGCTTTTCATGTACTGCCGCAAATGTACTATCTTTAAATGTCGTATCTACTTTGATATCTACATTAATAATGGCGTGGTGCATAAAACATATAGATAAAAATTATAAAAATGTACCTAAAGATCCTAAGAAAGTGAAAATTGATACTAAAAATAAAAATTTACAAAATGCAACAAAGGATACTTTATCATAATTATGAAAATATTGTAAAAAACAACCAATCATTTATTTCTTAAATGATTGGTTTTAATAAATCAAATTAAAAAAGGGGAATCAAAGGAAGTACAAAAAGAACTGAGTAAAAAAGAAGCAAGGACTAAAAGAGATAAAAAGAAAGGACAAACATTCGATCAATTAGTACTGACAAGCTA
>CALWUT010000010.1 GCA_944384825.1 uncultured Clostridia bacterium | reverse complement strand
TACTACATTTGCATTATTAACTGCTACATCAGATCTGGGTTCTCCTGAGTCTGCTCCTCCCTCTGCATAAACTCCTACACTTCCTACGCTCAATGCAGATAATACTACTGCAAGTAATTTTTTAGCTTTCGCTTTTGCATTTAATTTTTTTCCTAACACTTTCTTCAATTCCTTTCTTATTAATTTTAAAGCTCTAAAATCATTTACCTAATTTTTTATTAAATTAATTGAGCTTACATATTAATTATAAATTAAGTTTCAACCTTTGTCAATAGATTATTTAAATTAAATTTTATTTTTTTTAAATAAAAAATAAAACTTTGAAATATCTCACAATTGCAAGATTAAACTATTTATTTAGTCAACTTTACTCTAATTAATAATATCAGTACCCATATATTTTATTAGTACTTCAGGAATAGTAACACTTCCGTCAGCATTTTGATAATTTTCAAGTATTGCCGCAACCGTCCTTCCGACTGCCAATCCCGACCCATTAAGAGTATGGATCAATTCTGCTTTATCTTTCGCACTATTTTTATATCTTATTTGCATCCTTCTTGCTTGATAATCCTCAAAATTAGAACAAGATGAAATTTCTAAATATCTCTTATAAGAGGGCATCCAAACTTCTATATCGTATGTCTTTGCAGAAGAAAATCCTAAATCTCCTGAACATAAACATACCACTCTATAAGGAATCTCTAAAAGCTGAAGTAACCGTTCGGCATCATTTGTCAAGCTTTCAAGCTCTTCGTACGAATTTTCCGGTTTACTAAACTTAACTAACTCAACTTTATTGAATTGATGTTGCCTTATAAGTCCTCTAGTATCTCTTCCTGCAGATCCTGCTTCAGATCTAAAACATGCACTATATGCGCAGTACTTAAGAGTAAGATCTTTACCTTCTAAAATTTCCCCCCTGTGCATATTAGTAACTGGTACTTCAGCAGTAGGAATCAAATAATAATCTATTTTACTAATTTTAAATACGTCATCTTTAAATTTAGGAAGTTGCCCTGTACCTGTCATTGAATCGGCATTGACTATAAAAGGTGGCAAAATTTCTTTATAACCATTCTCTGTATGAGTGTCTAAATAAAAATTAATTATTGCTCTTTCAAGTTTTGCGCCTAAATTTTTATAAATATTAAATCTGGATCCAGTAATTTTTCCCGCCCTTTCAGAGTCTAAAATATCTAATCTTTTTCCTAGTTCCCAGTGAGAAAGAGGCTCAAATTTAAACTCTAAAGGCTTACCCCATCTTCTCACTTCTAAATTGTCTTTATCACTCTTTCCGATAGGCACATCTTTATTGGGAATGTTTGGAATAGAAAGAAGAATTTCTTTTTCTTTACTTTCAATCTTTGAAAGCTTATCACGAAAACACGCTATTTTATCCGAAAGTTCTCTCATTTGATCCATTAATTCCGAAGTATCTTCTCCGGATTTTTTCATCTCAGGAATCCGTTTACTAATTGCGTTTTGGCAAGCTTTTTCTTTCTCCATCTCGCTTAAAATGCTCCGTCTCAAAGTATCCAGATCTATAACTTGATCTATACTTTTATCTAAATTCATATTGCGAGCTTTCATCGCTTTTTTTACTTCTTCAGTATTATTCCTTATTAACTTAATATCTAACATGAATTTCAACTCCTATTTAATATTAAACCAAGTGCTAAATAAAAAACAAAATGTTTAGTTTTATAAAAGAAAGAAACTTAATCAAGTCAAATATGAAATACACGAAAAAATTATTTTAATAGTAACTTACATATTTCTAAAAAATCTTCTTCACCAGAAAATTTAATTTGTACTGTACCTTTGTTTTTAGTGCCTATTATTTTTACTTTTCTCTTAAATTTACTGCTTAACTCATTTTCATAATTTTTAAAATGGTTATTGGAAATTATGCATTTTTCATCCCCTAAAGCTTGACTATTTTTTTCCTTTAATTCTTTTACTAGATTTTCAAGTTGACGTACATTAAGTCCTTTAGATAATAGTATACCTAAAATCGGTTCTACTTTTTCACTTTCCAACGAAAGAAATACCCTAGCGTGTCCAGGAGTAATTTCTCCGCTCTCTAACTTTTCCAAAACAATTTCAGGAAGACCAAGAAGTCTTATAGTATTAGCAACATATGACCTGGATTTACCTACGCTTTTAGCCACTTCTTCTTGAGTAAAACCATAACGATCAATTAAAGATTTATATCCCTTAGCTTCTTCCAATACTGATAAATCTTCCCGCTGAAGATTTTCCACGAGTGCAAGCTCCATTATATTAGGATCCGGAATATCTTTTATCAGAACCGGAACTTCTGAAAGTCCTGCAAGCTTACTGGCTCTCCAGCGTCTTTCACCGGCAATTATCTTATATTTACCATTTACTGTAGGCTTTACAACTATCGGCTGAATAATTCCATGCTTAATTATCGACTCAGATAGTTCATTTAACGCTTGCTCGTTAAAATTAAGTCTCGGCTGCTCTAAATTAGGTTCAAGCTCTATAACTTTTAAAGTTATAGGAGTATTTTCAGTTTCCATATTATTTTCCATAAATATTAAGTCTAAACCTTTGCCCAGTCCTCCTGATCTAACTCCCAATTTTTTCTCTCCTTAAAAATTCACTTTAATATCTCCAAAGATAAATCCATATAGGCTTTAGACGCTTTGTTCGACTTATCAAAGTATATTCCTGGTTTGCCAAATCCCGGAGCTTCAGACATCTTCACAGATCGCGGTATAACTGATTTAAAAACCTTATTCGGAAAACTCTTACTCACCTCCTCCATAACCTGTTTAGTAAGCTTTAAACGAGTATCACACATTGTAAAAAGAACGCTTTCTATATCAAGTGCAGGATTGTGATGTCTCTTTACTACTTTAATTGTATTTATAAGCTGCGAAAGACCTTCTAAAGCGTAATACTCACATTGAATAGGAATAATTACCGAACCACTTGCACAAAAAGCGTTAATCGTAATTATCCCAAGCGAGGGAGGACAATCAATAAAAACATAATCATATTTTCCTTTTAAAGAATTCATTTGATTTCTTAGCATTATTTCTTTACCGGAAAACAAGCTTAGTCCGGAATCTAATGCAGCTAAATTTATATGAGACGGCATTAAATCAAGATTTTGAAAGTCTGTATGTATAATAACTTCCTCGGCAGAAATTTCATTTTTTAGTACGTTATACGAAGAATTTTCTATATCTTTTTTACTGAATCCCAATCCGCTAGTAGCATTACCCTGAGGATCAAGATCAATTAGCAAGACTTTTTTACCTTTCATGGCAACTGCTGAAGACAGATTAACAGTAGTTGTTGTTTTCCCAACACCACCCTTTTGATTGGAAATAGATATTATCCTCACTTTAACTCTTCCCCTACATTATATAATTTTCTTAATCCTTTTCGAAACAATAAAACATTCCCTACCTGAACTTTATAACCCATTAAAATATAACATACATTTTTTCAAAAGTAAATCACTTACAACTTTTATAATTGTAAACAACATACTTTTTCTGCATTAATTTAAAATCAGTACTATTCAATTTATTAAAATGGAAATTTCCTTTCTCATGCTATCGGGTATCAATTCTGGATATCCGAATAATTTATTAAATTGGGAACATTTATATATCGAAACAGTAATTTTTTATCATGCAGCTTTATCTCGGTAGATAAATCCCATGGCTCATTGTTCTTATATATACAAGCTGCAAATTTATATTTGCTATTTACAAATCTTTTGAAATAATCGTCAATGGGAATCTTAAAGTACTGCTTACTTATTAAATTTAATGAGTTCATTCTATTTTCTACAGCTAAATCAAAATCAGCAATGAACCAGCAATTATCAACTTGATACAAATTTGCATAATATACTTTTCGTTCACCATTTATATAATCGAATATTAATTCTAACTCATAATGTGGAACATAAATCTTACAACAGCCAAAACAAAGATTAAAATATGCACTTGCTGTTCCAGGGATGTAAAACTTGTCCGAATTAAACATTGACACACGTTTATTATCAAATAAAATTTTTAAATTCTTGTCTCCTTCGTTACTAAACTTTAACTCCATTTTTTTACAACGTTCATATATTTCCTTTAACCCGTTCTTTTTATCTTCTTCATATAGGTTAACTTTTTCTTCTACTTTTTCCATAAAATGATTCTCTAAATCTTGGAGACATGTAGGTACATACGCTCCTACTTTAATATTTAAAATAGCTAAACAAAAAGTTAAGCTAATAATAACTATACTCATTACTTTCATTTAAACTTCTTCCCTTCTTATTTAAATACATAGTAAATTATAGTATTATTTATTATAAATATCAATAAAAATCATATTACTTTTCAAAAAATATATGACTAATTAACCTATTTAATTTTTTTCCCATAGGTACTCTTAAAATTTTAAATTTAAAACTCATTATCACTACTGCAAATTAAACCTGAATAATATTTCTAATATTAAAATTTTAAACTATTAATAAAAACAATCACTTAAAAAAAATTGCTGTACCCGGAATTAATTCTTGGAGGTTTATCTTCTCAGATCCCCACACATTCCACCACCGCGGTATATATATACGATTAAATTTAGGAACTAACCTTAAATAACTTCCTAAAGGAATATGAAAATATTGTTCAGGATTTCCATAATTTTCAGTAATATCCGTATCCCCTTTACTTTTCCACTCATAAAGATACTTTGCCATTCCATAATCCGTTACATAACATTCATTATCGTATAAGTAAAAATTTATTGTTCTTACTCCACAAATATCTTGCACATACATTTCAGTAATAAGAAGATTCGGGAGTAATTTTATAAAGCAAGATTTGAAATAAGCAGTTGCTGTTTCTGTTAAAAAATTCTTTTTGTCTCTAAATAACTTTGCATACTCTATATCAGCGAGGATTTGCGGAACTTGATTTTTTTCAAGTACTTCAAGTTTATATGATTTTCTCAATTTACTCAAAATATCTGAATTAACCCTAAACATAGAATTTGGATCGTCAATTTCATCGTAGTTAAATCTACCAAATTTAACATATTGTGAACCCGTATCATTTTCTAATACATTAAAAAAATGTTTTCTTATATCATCAAGATTATCAAAAATAGCCTTGGAAACATGCCTGAAGTTTAACAGATTAACAGTATACCAATAATCATCTCTACCTGCAAAAATATTTCTATTCAAAGAAATAGACGCAAAAATTAAACCAATCAAAATATTTAATTTAAAAAATTTTTTAATAATTATTCCTCTTTTCTTATAGAAATTTTTCTTAAAATACAATATTAAAAATCTTATCAAAATTAAAGCGGCGAAAGAGTTATTTTAGAATTTTTGCGAGGATACTTTTTAGGAGTACTATTTTCCTTTTCTACAATAACCAATGTGCGTTTACCTTTTTCTAAAGGTAAGTCAAACGAAATAGTATCTTTTAACTTTCCTCCCAAAATCTTTATAGCACTTAAACTTTTATTAAGTTCATCAGAAACGTCAGGACCTTTTAAAGCAACAAATCTTCCTCCAACTTTGATATAAGGCAAACAGTACTCCAAAAGTATATTTAGTGGCGCTACAGCTCTTGATACCGCTAAATCAAAGCTTTCACGAAATTCCGGATTTAAACTAAGTTCCTCAGCACGCGCATGCAATATATTAGCTTCTATATTTATTTTCTCTATTAAGACTTTCAAAAAATCTACTCTTTTATTAAGACTATCTACAAGAGTAAGCTTTACACCTGGATTACAAATTTTAATGGGTACCCCAGGAAATCCCGCTCCTGTTCCTACATCAATCACTTTATGGTCTCTCTTTATCTCGACATATTTGCCAATCACTACGCTATCTAAAAAGTGTTTTACTATTATATCTTCCGGATTAGTTATAGAAGTTAAATTAGTATATAAATTATATTCCAATAAAAAATCCATATAAACTTGAAACTTAACTAATTGATCCTCTAAAACTTCTATTCCAAAATCTTTAGCGTAATTTTTAAAAATATTAAAAATATCATTTCTCTCCTTTTTAACTTAAATGTTTCACGTGAAACATTTATTATATTATTTAAATTATTTATTAGATTATAAAATATTTATAATGCTTTACCTTCTTTTGATTTTGAAGAAAGCCATATCAAAATAACTGATATATCAGCAGGACTAACCCCGGAAATCCGTGAAGCTTGACCTATATTTATAGGTCTAATTTTATTTAATTTTTCAATTGCTTCCAAACGCAGACCTTTTATAGATGAGTAATCTAAGTCTAAAGGCAAAATTCTACTTTCAAGTCTTCGCATTTCATGTATTTGACGATTTTGACGATTTATATATCCTTCGTACTTAACTTCAATTTCTACTTTCTCAAATATAGACTCATCTATTTTAGGACGCGTAGAATCAAAAGGGGCAAGATCATTATAACTTAACTGCGGTCTTTTTAACAAGTCAATAATTTTTGTCGGAGTCGTAATAGGAGATGTTTCACGTGAAACAATCATATCGTTTAGCTCTTTAGAAGGGAAAATAATCGTACTTTTAATTCTCTCCAATTCATTTTCTTTCAATGCTCTTCTAAAGCAAAAACCATTCCATGTTTTCTCTTTAATAAGTCCTATTTTCCATCCTAAAGGAGTAAGTCGTTCATCGGCATTATCCTGTCTTAAAACCAAACGATATTCTGACCGGGAAGTCATCATTCTGTAAGGATCATTTACTCCTTTGGTTACCAAATCATCAATTAAAGTTCCTATATAAGAAGAGCCTCTGTCTAAAATCAGCGGTTCCTCACCTTTTACTTTTAATGCGGCATTAATGCCCGCTATTAAACCTTGTGCCGCTGCTTCTTCATATCCTGAACTGCCGTTAAATTGTCCGGCACCATATAATTTTTCAAACTTTTTAAATTCCAAAGTACTATAAAGCTCAGTCGTATCAACCACGTCATATTCAATAGCATATGCAGGTCTCATAATCTGTACATTTTCAAGTCCATTTATTGTTCTGTACATCTCAACTTGTACTTCTTCGGGCAATGACGTTGACATCCCTTGAAGATACATTTCTTCAGTATTTATTCCACATGGTTCTATAAATAACTGATGACGTTCTTTGTCTGGAAATCTAACTATCTTATCTTCTATACTAGGACAATATCTTGGACCTATTCCTTCAATTTTTCCGCTATACATAGGCGCTTTATGAAGATTTTCAAGAATTACTTTTTTTGTTTTATCATTGGTCCAAGAGATATAACAGTTCACTTTGTTTTCTTTAAGTTCTTTGGTTTCATAAGAAAAAGGAACAATCTTATCATCTCCCAGCTGAACTTCAAGTTTCGAAAAATCTATACTAGACTTTAAAACTCTCGCCGGAGTTCCCGTTTTAAACCTTTTAAGCTTAATTCCCATATTCCTTAAAGAATCACTTAAAAAAATTGAAGGAAATACTCCGTCGGGACCGCTTTCATAAGAAACATCACCAACAAATACCTTGCCTCGAAGAAAAGTACCTGTTGCAATTATAGTCGAATCTACTTTATATACGACATTATTCATAGACTTTAAAACCCATTTATTATTTTTATCGTCTTTAATAATTGAAATTATCTCCGCTTGTTTTAAAAATAAGTTTTTTTGAAGTTCCAATTTATGTTTCATTGTTTCCTTATACTTATTTCTATCTATTTGAACACGCAAAGAATGTACTGCCGGACCTTTTCCCAAATTAAGCATACGGCTCTGCAAAAAACATTCATCAGCAGTCTTTCCCATTTCACCGCCTATAGCATCTATTTCTTTCACAAGATGTCCTTTGGCAGTACCCCCAATAGACGGATTACATGGACAGTTACCTACTGAATCTAAATTTATAGCAAAAATTACAGTCTTACATCCAAGTCTCGCAGAAGCTAGGGCGGCTTCAATTCCTGCGTGGCCTCCACCTATAACTGCAACTTCATAATCCTCATAATTCACCCTTGACACGTCCTTTATATTATGATGTTAATAGATTTATAGATTTTTAAATCTAAATTCTTATTTTTTACTAACTAAAAATAATTAGAATTCAAATTGCTCATTCTTTATTGTATTTTTAAAAGCAAAAAAGGCACCAATGCTTATTTTAGCATAATATGCCTTTCGTATCTACTTAAATATATTTATAACTACCATAAGTAAAAAATAAAATTGAACGACTAATCTATCATCGCGATCCTCTCAATCTTTCTTATAAGGTAATCCTTTAATTCTTCAACGGTTATTTCACGGCCATCTCCGTCCCTCAAGTCCCGTTTCATAGCTTCTATTCCTTCATCACCCTCAGTTAAATATATACAAATACCTCCCATCCATAATAGGCTTATAAAATGAGGAGCATCACCTAACATATCAAAGTTATACTCGAACAATCTAAACAACAGATTTCCAAAAAGTCGCATATCTATTTGATCTATAGTGTTTGCGTCTCTAACTATTATATTACGAAATTCAGTTTCAAAAATTCGAACTAATTCATCACGATTCATCCTTCTTAAGTGCCCTATTCTGCCAAGTAAATTGGCATACCCAGGATTACCGAATGCCATTCCAAGTTGTCCTAATACATTTACATTAACTTGATCTTGAGTATTTTGTATACTTCCTCTTATCCTATTAGAATCATTTCTACCATATACTGTAGCTTCTACGCTCATTACAGAAAGAATAATCGCCATTATTTTTTTACCATTATTAACTAATCTTGATTTTAACATTATATTTAATTCCTTCAATTATTTTAAAGTTAAATATATTATAACACACTCGATTAAAATTGTAAATAAAATTGTTTAAAAATAATTTAAATATTCTCAATAATTTTTAATGCATTTTGACTATATAACTTAAAAATTAAAAAATGTTACTAATATTAAACTATAGTACAACTTGGGGAACTATTTCAATCGATCTTCCTATATTAAAAAATTATTTCTCTTAGATTAAACACAAAGTTTTTTAATTCGTTCAGTTTTTACTCTATCTATAATGTCAACAAAATTTTTTCTAAATAAACTTTTTACTTTCCTACGCAAAATTTAGAAAATACTTTATTAATTACTTCCTCAGAAGTATTTTCTCCTGTTAACTCCATAATCGCTTTAACTGCATCTTCAAGAAGTACAGTAATTGCATCCAACGTTATCCCTCTGTTTACATCATTAATGGCTTCTTCAATTATCGCTTTGGCTTTTTTTAGAGCTAACAGTTGACGTTCATTAGAAATTGACGCTTGATAAGGCTCAAATTTTGAAAGTCCAATTATTTCTTCTAAAACTTTCCTTAAACTTTCTATTCCCTCACCATTGATTACTGACATTTCAACAATCCTATCTGAGAATGTTGATAGTTCTTCCATATTTAGTCTTATTCCTAAATCCACTTTATTGAGAACAATTACAGTCTTTCCGATATCGCAAGAATTTAAGAGGTCTTCGTCTTCATCTGTTAAAGATTTCGACGCGTCAAATACAGCGAGAACTATATCAGCGGACTTCATACAATTCTTCGCTTTTTCTACTCCTATTTTTTCTACAATGTCTTCAGTAACTCTAATACCTGCCGTATCCACGAGCAAAATAGGAATATCTCCTATCATAACAGTTTCCTCAACTATATCACGTGTAGTACCAGCAATCTCCGTTACAATTGATTTATCAGTACCTGAAATTAAATTCATTAAAGTAGATTTCCCTACGTTCGGACGACCTATAATTACAGTTTTTACTCCTTCTTTCAGCACTGCACAAAGATCATAATTTTCTATCATCTTAAAAATCTCTTCATTAATTTTCTTTAGATGAGTATTCAACACTTTTTCATTAATTTGTGGAATATCTTCCTCAGGATAATCTGCCCATACGGAAAGTCCTGCAGAAATATCTAAAAGTTCATCTTTAAGCTGTCTTACCTTTTTACTAACACTTCCTTCTTTTTGACTAAATGCAATAACATTAGCATGTTCGCTTTTAGCTGATATAATATCCATTACGGCTTCAGCTTGAGAAAGATCAATCTTACCATTTAAAAAAGCTCTTTTTGTAAATTCTCCCGGATTTGCTAGAGATGCTCCGGCATCTAAAACAGTTCTTAAAACCTGGCGTGTAACGTAAAGTCCTCCATGGCAGGAAATTTCTACTACATCTTCTCCGGTATAGCTATGAGGAGCTTTAAAAACAAGCGCTATAGCTTCGTCTATGAACTTTCCATCTTTAATTACCTTACCATATTTTGCTGTATAACCTTTTAACGAAGAAAGACGTGAAACTCCATCAAAAGGTATAAATACTTTATCCGCAATTTCTACTGCACTTTTTCCGGAAATTCTAATTACTCCAATGCCCCCTATGCCATTAGCAGTAGAAATAGCAGCAATCGTATTCATATTTTTATAAAACACTCCTCTCAAAAAATTTTTGCCCTCCTTTAAAAACAGAGAGCAAAAATACAGTTAATTTAAACAAGCTTTTAACTATAAATTCAAAAATTTTCTACTTAGACTTAGAAGACATTTTACTCTGTCCGGAAATTAATTTTACCTCTCTAGGATCTTTAATACAAGTAACTGATGCCTCCTGCATTTCCAAAAGAGCTATTCGTGCTGCTTCATTTTTAGCATTTATAGTGTAAATATTATAATACTTATTAAGCCAAAGACTTTGTAAAATTCCTATCAAAGCATTTATAAACCAGTAAAGTCCTACAGCTCCGGGAACGGTATAAGCTAAATAAGTAGTAAAAAGTATGGTTACATAAGGTAAAAATTTAGTACATCCCTGCATTTGAATCTGAGTTCCCATAATTTTTTGATTTATATACATAGCCAGCAGCGAACCAAGTAAACAAAGCAAAGGAATTACCCATAACATTTCATTAAATGATGAAACACTTGGTCTATTAAGTAAATTAATACCAAAAAAGTTAAATCCATAACTATATTCTTCTATATCGGCAAATTCATCAGTATTAAACATTGTTAAATATTCTTTTACAGCTCCAAAATGCCTTACTAATTGCAACTGTTCATACCCTGAATTTATTTTACCTTCCAGTTCTGGAATATTCGGCAATATGGATACTGCCTGAGAAACTTTTTCCCGTGCAATATGCAAAGTATTTTGAAGCGGCTTGGTTATAGCTCCAAATATTCCACTCCAGAGTAAAAGAGGCAAAACCATAGTAGAAAAACACCCTGCCATGGGATCCACTCCTTCTTTTTCATAAAGAAGAGCTCTTTCCTCTGTATACTTTTTGGGATTTTTTTCGTACTTTTTTTTAAGTTCTTGAGCCTTTGCATTTATTCTAGCGTTAAGCGCCATATTTTTTTGTCTTTTAATAGCTATGGGCAACATCAATAAGTTTATAAATATTGTAAATAAAGTTATCGCTACTGCATAATTGCTTACTGCGTCAAAGAAAAACCATAAAACATATCCAAATATATTGCCCAGAAAATCAAATATAAAACCCAAGCTTAAAATCTCCTTTTACATTTTTGATCTATATATCTATTTTTTCTCCACACCTTAAAAAATAAATTCTTCTCCTCATCCACAGGAACAGGATCATAACCTGATTTACAAAATGGATTACATCTTAAAATTCTTTTTAAAGCTAAAAATCCCCCTTTAATCGTTCCAAAGCGTTTTACCGCTTCAAACGCATATTCGGAACATGTGGGTATAAATCTACAACACGGCTTTTTTAATGGTGAGAGCACCTTCATATAAAAACGTATTAACCATAAAAAAATTAATTTCATCTAAAAACCTCAAGTTTTCTAAGATGATAATTCATATTGTTAATTATGTGATAAGTCTTAACATTTGGAGTTTCATTTCTTGCAACAAAAACTATGTCATAACCATACTTAAGTGAATCTTTTACAGACATATATGCAGCTTTAATAATCCTTCTCGATCTGTTTCGCTTTACAGCATTACCAAGTTTTTTACTTGTAGTTATTCCTATGCGATTAAATTTAAGTCGGTTTTTCAAAACATATGTAACTAAATAAGATGAAGCTGCATACCTTCCTCGTGAATAAACACGTTTAAAATCTCTGTTACGATTAAGGGATGCAAGCTTTTTCATGAAATTCTTATCCTTTGTTTAAATTTTTTAAGATTCAGACTATTCATATCCGAAACAATTTTTAATTATTGAGGAGTAGAATAATTAAATTTTTTCAGACTTAGAAAATCATTAATTTTTAATAAGTAAGTCTCTTTCTGCCTTTTGCTCGTCTACGAGCTAAAACTTTAATTCCACTACGGGTAGACATCCTTTTACGAAAACCATGTTCTTTTTTTCTATGAAGTTTTTTTGGCTGATACGTTCTCAGCATTACTATCCCTCCCGGATTTGAATATTTTTATTTTTCAAACTCACTATAGACACTAATATTTGATTATTATGCCTTAAGCGAAGACTTGATTATGTAATTTGTCTTTTACCATAACCTTAAAGTTCAAATTCCACAATCTTAAACGATTAATTTTAATCATCATTTATCCTCATAGTTAAGTATAAAATATCAAATTATATATGTCAACTAAATTTTATACGGATAACATGATTTTACACCGATTTGTTGAAAAAAAGCTTAAATTAAGGTATAATTATTGTTGTTCATATTTAAATAAATTCAAAATAATTCAGTAAAATCTTGAAATAAAAAATTCATTAATAATAACCTTTTTAACCCATTATTATTTTAAGATTAATAACAAATACCTATAATATTAAAAAAATTAATATTTACTGTAATTTAATTAAAAATCCGGAGGTTTTTTTCTTTATGAACTCTTTTAATGAAGCCTGGGATCTCATTTGTGACTTTTGTAAAGAAAAAATTACAGGAGTCGCTTATAAGACATGGATCAGTAAAATAGAACCCTTACAACTTAACTTCGATGAAAAACAAGTTTTACTATTAGTCCCTAATGAGTTTTACCGGCAAACACTAAGCAAATGCTATATTTCTTTGCTAAAAGACGCATTCAGCGAGGTATTTGGCATTGGTTTAGAAAGCGGAATAAACATATGCTTCTTAATTCCAAGCGAAATAGACAGCGCAAACAGCAACAATAACAATTACAAAATAAGCGCAGAATATGAATTTACTTTTGAAACTTACATAGTAGGATCTTCTAACAAATTTGCCCATGCCGCCGCTTTAGCCGTAGCAGCAAACCCCGCGGGAGCATATAATCCGCTTTTTATTTACGGAAATTCAGGACTCGGAAAAACTCATTTACTTTACGCCATATGCAATGAAGTAAAGAAAAATAACGCTCAAAAAATTTGTCTTTACATCAAAGGAGATGATTTCACAAATGAACTTATAGAATCTATCAGAAAAAATACTACAGAAGAATTTCATCAAAAATATCGAGAAGCAGATATTTTGCTTGTTGACGACATTCAGTTTATTGCAGGTAAAGATTCAACACAAGAAGAATTTTTTCATACTTTCAATTCTCTTTACGAAGCTAAAAAACAAATAGTGCTTACCTCAGACAGACCCCCTAAAGAAATTCAAACTCTTGAAGATAGACTGAGAACTCGTTTTGAATGGGGGCTTATTGCCGACATACAACCACCTGACTTTGAAACAAGAATAGCAATCGTCAAAAGGAAAGCAGAATTATTAGGTGTCAAGATTCCTAATGATACGTGTGAATACATAGCAAAAAAACTCAAAAATAATATTCGACAATTAGAGGGAGCTGTCAAAAAAATGAAAGCTCATCACTTACTAGGTGGCGAACCTATGGGAATTCAAACCGCTCAAATGGCCATATCAGATATACTGAACAATGATCAGCCTCCACCTATAACTGTTGAGAAAATAATAGATGAAGTATCGAGAACTTTCAATGTTACTCCAGAAGACATAAGATCGTCTAAAAGATCTGCTTCAGTTTCTAGTGCAAGGCAAATCTCTATGTACATAGTCCGAGAAATCACTCAACTTCCACTTGTTTCTATTGGAGATGAATTCGGCGGGAGAGATCACTCAACTATTGTATATGCTTTACAACAAGTAGAGAAAAATTTAGCTAAAAATCCTAAAACTAAGGCAATGGTAGAGGATATAATAAAGAATGTCAGGGACAGGTAAAAAATTACATTTATGGAAAAAAAGTTTTCAACAAGTTTTCAACTTTCAACAATGAGTTTTCAACATAAATGTGGAAAACTCGGAAAATCTCAAAATCTTTCAACATTCTCAACAATTTCTCCACAGACTTTCAACATAATATTATTGCCTCTAAAGCCAGTCTACATGCACCTTTCAAGCAACTTTCAACATTTCAACAGCCCCTACTACTACTACTAGAGTTATATATATATTGTTATGTGGAGAAAAAACGAAAATTTATCAAAAAGGATGGTTCTATGAAACTACTATGTGGAAAACTCCAACTGGGAATTTTATTAACTAATATTCAAAAAGCCGTAGCATCAAAATCAACGATTCCTGCACTTGAAGGAATACTAATTACAGCAACGAAACAAACCATAAAACTTTGCGCTTACAATACAGAATTAGGAATAACTACTACATTACCTGCAACTGTAACTCAAGAAGGAAGAATAGTAATAAACGCTCACCTCCTGACGGAAATAATAAAGAAGCTGCCGTCAGAAACAGTAGAAATCGAAGTAAAAGAAAATTTTACAGTAATCATAAAGGGAGAACAAAGCAAGTTCGAACTTATCGGAATAGACCCAAAAGAATTTCCCGAACTACCAAATGTATCTCAAGCAGAATATTTAACTTTACCGGTAAGTACCCTAAAAAGCATGATAAAACAAACCATATTTGCCGTAGCTGATGCAGACGCTAAACCCATTCATACAGGAACTCTTTTCGAAATAAAAGACAACTCAATATCTTTAGTATCAGTCGATGGGTATCGTCTTGCTTTGAGAAATGAACCTGCAAAGGAATCTTTAGAACTAAAATTTGTAGTACCTGGAAAAACACTAAAAGAAGTGTTAAGATTATTACCAACTACCGGCGAAGAAGAAAATTATGCAAAAATAACCGCAGGTATGAGACACATAATATTTCAAGTGGGAGAATACAAAATAATCTCTAGACTACTAGAAGGTGAGTTCTTAGACTACAAAACCACAATTCCTGAAAGGTCTACCTCCACAGTTAAAGTTTCCACAGCTAAATTTTTAGAAGCCATAGAAAGAGTTTCACTTCTCATTAACGATAGACTTAAAAGTCCTATAAAGTGCATATTTTCGAAAGAATCTATAATCCTATCATGCAATACTGCAATAGGAAAATCCAATGACGAAATAAAATCGGTAAGTAACTGCGACGAAGAGCTGGAAATAGCTTTCAACAATCGTTACATGATAGAAGCACTTAAAAGCGCAGACTGTGATGAAATAGAAATACACCTTAACGGATCTTTATCCCCTATAAAAATAACCCCTACTCAGGGAAATTCGTTCGTATTTTTAGTACTACCTGTAAGAATCAAACCAAATTAAAATTAAAGGGTGTCAAAATCAAAATGAAAGAAATAGAAATAAGCGAAAATGATATAAAGTTGGGTTCTTTTTTAAAGCTATCGGGTGTGGTATCTACTGGAGGAGAAGCTAAATTGCTAATCACCGGAAGAAAAGTAATGGTAAACGAAAAAACATGCGAATCAAGAGGGAGAAAAGTTAAACCAAATGATGTCGTAGAAGTAAACCGTCAAAAATTTATGGTGTCATCAAAATGAAGTTAAGTGAACTGACCGTAAAAAGCTACAGAAACCTGGAAGACAATAAATTTGAATTCAGTAGCGGAATTAACTACATTTACGGAAACAACGCACAAGGCAAAACCAACCTCCTGGAAGCGATTTGGATGCTAACAGGCACTAGATCGTTCAGAGGCTCCAAAGATTTTCAGCTAATAAAATTTAATAAAGAATGTGCATCGTTAACGGGTAATTCCATGTTAGAAGGTCGCAGTCAAGAAATAAAGATTAATTTTGCGCTTGGTAAAAGAAAAATTTTTCTAAATGGAGTAGCTAAAAAGAGTCTAAGTGAAATAGTAGGAAAATTTCGTGCTGTACTATTTTCTCCAGTACACCTTTCCCTCGTAAAGGACGGCCCCGAGAATCGCAGAAAATTTTTAGATGCAGCAATTTGTCAATTAAAACCAGTCTATACTAGAACCATAATAGAATACAATCAAACTCTTAAGCATAGAAACGCTCTGCTTAAAAGTATTCTAAAAAACCACAAAAACTCTTATTTTCTTGACGTATGGAATCAAAAATTGACTGAATTAGGAGTTGAAGTAGTTAAGTTCCGTATGGATTACTTATCTCAGTTTATACAGAATCTTAAGCAGATATACTCAGAAATTTCCGGGACTCAAGAAAGATTAAATCTAAGCTATGTTTCGACAATTAAAAAAAATGACTTGAATTTATGTTCAGAGAAAGAAATCGAAAGCAATTTTTTAAACTCCTTAAAAAATAACGAACTTTCAGATATAAAATCCGGATCCACTTCAGTGGGACCTCACAAGGACGAACTGGACATTATCTTAAACGAAAAATCTCTTAGAAACTTTGGATCACAAGGTCAACAACGTTCGGCTGTACTTGCAATGAAACTTGCAGAAGTAGCAGTAATTGAAAATAAAATACAGGATTCACCTGTTATTTTACTTGATGACGTTATGAGTGAACTTGATGAAAACCGAAAAGAATATTTAGTAAGCAAACTTAAAAATAGACAAGCTTTCATTACTGGGTGCGATAATAATCTCTCCAAGAGTGTTGATAAAATATTCAAATTTAAAATCTTCAATGGTAAATTAGTAAATAAACAGTTTAATTAATTTATAAGACGTAAGGATGAAAATGAAAAATGTATCTAAATATTGGCGAAAGTACTGTAATTAATGATGAAGAAATAATCGGCATCTTCGATTTGGATAAAATTACAGTATTTAAAACTAACAGAAACTATTTGTCAAACGCTCAGAAAAAAGGTAAAATAAAAAAAGGAACCGAAAAGCTACCTAAATCATTTGTGATCTGCGCAGAAAATGGAACCGAAAAGGTTTACCTTAGTCATCTTTTACCCAGTACGCTTTTAAAGAGGAATTTATTAGACTTAAATTGAAATTAGATGTTTACACAAACTTTTTGGAGGTGAAGGAAATCGTTAATCTTATTTTACCTGCTTGTCCACATTGTGGAATGAAACTATTGTACGGAGAAGCATTTGTAGTTAAAAATAAAGCACGGTTTAACTGTCCGAGGTGTCGTAATGACTCTAAAGTCAATTTGCGTATGGAATTATTTCAAATACTTGGATTTGTAGAAGCGATTTCTTTGATTGTATTTGCTTTTGTAGTTTTTAAAGGAGGCGGTTCATGTTTAATAGGAGCAGGAATAATTACTCTTATTTTCAGCATATTTTACTGGATTTCTCCTTTTTTCGTCCGATTAAAAGCTGTAAACAATGAACATATCAGTAAAACTTCGGGAAATAATAATTTAGAGCAAACTGAAAAAACGGAATCTAGTAAAAGTGAAGATATAAACACAGAAAATGAAATTTTTAGTAATTAAATTACAGTATAAAGGAGTTTAACCTTGGAAACTAATGAACTGGACCTTAATGGTGAAAAATATGGTGCTAATGAAATCCAAGTGCTTGAAGGACTGGAAGCAGTAAGAAAAAGACCGGGTATGTATATAGGTACTACCGGCCCTAGAGGACTTCATCACTTAGTTTATGAAATTGTCGATAACTCGATTGACGAAGCATTAGCAGGATTTTGTAACAAAATAAAAGTAGAAATCCTACCTGAAAACGTTATATCTGTTTCGGATAACGGAAGAGGTATACCAGTAGGAATACATCCCACAGCAGGCATTCCGGCTGTGACGGTTGTGTTTACAGTACTTCATGCCGGAGGTAAGTTTGGAGGAAGCGGATATAAAGTTTCAGGGGGGCTTCATGGAGTAGGGTCATCTGTCGTCAATGCACTTTCTACGTGGCTGGAAGTTGAAGTATCAGATTCCGAATATATTTATCGTCAGAGATTTGAAAAGGGAATACCTGTAACTGACCTTGAAATAATAGGAGAAACTTCAAATCGCGGCACTAAAATTACTTTTAAAGCTGACCCGGAAATATTTAAAGAATCAACTAATTATGACTATGAAACTTTACAGCTTCGCCTTAGAGAACAAGCATTTTTAAACGCTGGAATTAAAATTCTTCTTGAAGATAAACGTGATCCTGAAGATTTAAGACAGGATGATTTTACCTATGAAGGCGGTATTAAAAGCTTCGTAGAGTATATACATACCAAAAGAGGATTATCAGTCTTACATGATGAAGTAATAACTTTTTCTAGTGTTCTTGACGATGGAAGCGCAAGCGGTGAAGTAGCCTTCCAGTATAATGACAGTTACAATGAACTTATACTTTCTTTTGCTAATAATATCCATACTACCGATGGAGGAAGTCACGAAGACGGATTTAAAAGAGCGTTTACTAGAACTATTAATGAGTATGCAAGAAAGTATAGTTTTCTTAAAGAAAATGACAGAAATTTCTCGGGCGAAGATGTTCGAGAGGGATTAACTGTAATCATTAGCGTTAAAGTTAGAAATGCTCAATTTGAAGGCCAAACAAAAGCTCGCTTGGGAAACGTGGAAATTAGAGGATTTATTGACGGACTTGTAAGTGACAAATTATCAGTATATTTGGAAGAAAATCCTGCCGTAGCTAAATGTATTATCGAAAAAGCTCTTTCTGCTACCCGCGCCAGGGATGCTGCAAAGAAAGCTCGCGATCTAGTTAGAAGAAAATCTGCTATGGAAACTGCTTCTTTGCCAGGTAAACTAGCAGATTGTCAGTCTAAAAATCCTGAAGAAACTGAAATTTATATCGTAGAAGGAGACTCGGCAGGAGGTTCTGCTAAATGCGGCAGGGACAGAAGATTTCAAGCTATTCTTCCACTTTGGGGCAAAATGCTTAATGTTGAAAAATCAAGACTGGATAAAGTGTATGGCAATGATAAATTGATGCCCGTTATTACTGCTTTAGGATGCGGTATTGGGGACGAATTCGACATAAGTAAAATTAGATACGGCAAAGTAATTATAATGGCGGACGCCGATGTTGACGGATCTCACATAAGAACTCTTCTTCTTACATTTTTCTTTAGGTTTATGAGGCCTGTTATAGAAAATGGTCATGTATTTATAGCGCAACCTCCTCTTTACAGGATAACTAAAAATAAAACTCACTATTATGCTTATTCCGATAAAGAAAGAGATGAAAAAATAGCACAGCTTGGAGGAGGAACGGAAATCCAAAGATACAAAGGTTTGGGAGAGATGGACGCAGATCAGTTATGGGAAACTACTATGAATCCTGAAACCCGAATAATGCTTAAGGTTTCTTTGGAGGATGCCGCAGCAGCTGATGAAACGTTCACTATTTTAATGGGAGATAAAGTAGAACCGAGAAGAGAATTTATTGAGAAGAACGCAAGATACGTTCAGAATTTAGACGTATAATTTAAAAATAAGTGGTTTTATGGATTTTAAGATTTGTTGAAATTTAAATTGTTAAGGTGTATAATAAGCTCGTAAGCTTTTGTATAATTCGCAGTATTTAAGCTTAATATTAAAGTTTTAATATATATTTGTATAATTTTTAATGAACGCCATATATTTTGAATTGGTTAAGTAATTGAATTCAAATTTAAGAAACGTTGGATTATAATTATAATATATATAATATAAGAAGCTTCTTGATATATTTATCAGGATTCTTATTTAGTGATATGTCACAAATATTTTGAGGAGGAAAAATGGATAAAGATTCTTACCCCCCTAGGGGTAATTTTGGGAACTTTGCAGATGATAATACAAATCTAGCTTCGGACTCGCACCAAAGTGATGATGAAATGAATAGAGAAATTCAAATGAGGTTTGAAGAGAAAAATGAAAACTTACAAGAAACTCTTGAAAATGAAGAATTTTCTCAAAATGACAATCCTGATGCTGAAATTATCGCAGATGACAGAGCTGAAGAATACAAAGAAGAAGTTACAGGAATTAAAATTAAATTCACTTTGACTCCGGAAGAAATTAGAGACTTTATGCGTTGCAGTAGAGTACGCGAAGAATGCAGAAAACTTCAAAGAAAACATATAGTACTTCAAAGTACTTTACTAGGAATTCTTGTTTTAATTGCTTTTATAAGTAAATCACTTTATTATGTTTTTATGGCAGTATTTCCACTTTTATCTCTAGGTCTTATGTGGTTAATTCCTTTTATTAATATGAAATGTTCAGTAAAAAAACTCTTAAAAGAAGAAGAGTTTACTGTAGAAATATATCCTGACCGATTGGAAATTGAAAGTAAAAGCGGCAAGCGGGAAATATACTTGAATAACGTTTGTGAAAGTGATGAGTATAATAATACTATTATGATTTTTGCACCCGAAGGATATGGAGCTATAATTCCTTTAAGAGCTATTGAACCCGAATTACGTGCAGATGTTCAAGCTATCATTGCCGCAGGATCCAATCCGCGTTGGAAACAGTATGAAAAAAATGAATTATAGATGCTAATAGTTTTATTTTAGTTAAATATAAATAAGAACGCATGGAACAAAGATTAAATAGATGAAAAATCAGAGAGTTTAAGTAACTTGAATATTGAGAAATTTTATAAGAAAAATTAAGCTTTTAATATGTAAAAGTAAGTTCAAAGGGGTACTTAATGGAAAATCAGATAGAAGAAAAGGGAATGAAAAATTCTAGAGTTATAGAAGTAGATATTGAAAAAGAGATGAAAAAGTCATTTTTAGATTATTCAATGTCTGTAATAGTGGCAAGAGCGCTTCCGGACGTACGCGATGGACTCAAACCAGTTCATCGTAGAATCCTTTATGCTTTATTTGAGGACAACTTAGGGCCGGATAAAGCTTATAGAAAATGTGCAAACGTGGTAGGAGCAGTACTTGGAAGGTATCACCCTCATGGAGATGCCTCGGTATACGACGCTTTGGTTCGCCTCGCTCAGGATTTTTCTATGCGTTATATGCTAGTGGATGGTCATGGAAATTTCGGATCCGTAGATGGAGATCCTCCGGCTGCATATCGTTATACGGAATCAAGAATGAGTAAAATATCAGTTAAAATGCTTACTAATATAGATAAAGATACAGTAGACTACGTCCCAAATTATGATGATAGATTAAAAGAACCTACAGTACTTCCTTCAAGATTTCCAAATCTTTTGGTTAACGGGTCTACTGGCATCGCAGTAGGTATGGCAACCAATATTCCACCTCATAATATGCGTGAAGTTATTGACGCTATGTGCTATCTTATGGACAATCCTGACGCAGAACTTAGTGATATTCTTCAATATATAAAGGGGCCTGATTTTCCTACCGGTGGAATTGTAATGGGTAAGTCCGGAATTAAAGACGCTTATGCTACGGGTAGAGGAAAAATTACTGTTAGAGCTAAAACTGAAATAGTTGAAGATAGTAATTCAAAATTTAAAATTATAGTTACTGAACTTCCTTATCAGGTAAATAAAGCAAGGCTGATAGAAAATATAGCCGAAATGGTTAAGGATAAGAGAATTGAAGGAATTTCCCGCATTGAAGATCATTCTGATAGAAAAGGTATGCATATAGAAATAGACCTTAAAAAGGATGCGGTGCCTCAGGTAGTACTTAATAAACTATTTACTTTTTCTCAACTTCAAATAACTTTTGGAGTTATAATACTTGCAATCGTAAAAGGTGAACCCAAAATACTTACGTTAAAGCAAGTACTTGAAGAGTATATAAAATTTCAAATCCAAGTAGTAACGCGCCGAACAGTATTTGAACTTAAAAAAGCCAAGGAACGTGCTCATATACTTAAAGGACTTAGAGTGGCGTTAGATTTTATTGATGAAGTTATAGCTATCTTAAGAGCTGCACATTCCGTACAAGAGGCAAGAGAGAATTTATCTGAAAAATTTAAGCTCGATGAAGTTCAAACCCAAGCTATAGTTCAAATGCCTTTGGGAAGACTAACCGGCCTTGAAAGAAATAAAATAGAAAATGAACTTAATGAGCTTGAAAATAAAATTGCAGACTACAATGATATTCTTTCAAATGAAAGTAGAGTAAAAGAAATAATTAAAGCTGAAGTGCTTGAAATAAAAAAGCAATTCGGAGATGAAAGAAGAACTCAAATAATAAATGTAAGCGGAGAAGTCGACATAGAAGACCTTATTCCGAAAGAAGATTGTGCTTTAACGCTTACATGTTTTGGATACATCAAAAGGCAAAATCTTGACAGTTATAAATTACAGCGCCGTGGCGGACGTGGAATATCAGGAATGACAAGACGGGAAGAAGATACAGTTAAAGAATTATTTGTAATTAATAGTCATGACTACGTACTGCTTTTCACTAATCTTGGAAAAGTGTACAGATTAAAATGCTATGAAATACCCGAAGGTTCCAGGACTTCTAAAGGAACTAATATAGCTAATATACTTCCTGTTGCAGCTGATGAAAAAGTAACTTCTATGATTAAAGTGTCAGAGTTCGAACAGGATAAATATCTGATAATGATTACCAAGAATGGTATAATTAAACGTACACCTTTGGAATCATTTGATACTTCCCGTAAAGGTGGACTTATTGCTTTAGATTTAGACGAAGATGATGAGCTTGCTTGGGTGCGCTTGACAGATGGAAATCAAAGTATGCTGGTTGCAACCAAAAAGGGTAAATGTATACGCTTTCTCGAAACGGATGTTAGAGCTGTAGGAAGGACTGCACGCGGAGTTAGAGCTATGAAGCTTAAGTCTGATGATGAAGTAGTAGGAATGATTGCAGTTAAAGAAGAAGTTCCAATTTTAACAGTTTCTGAAACGGGGTATGGACGTCTTTCGGATCCTTCAGAATATAGAATACAATCAAGAAGCGGCCAAGGATTGATAAATTATCATGTTGAGAAATATGGCAATGTAGCAGCTTTAACTACAGTAGAAAAGGATCAAGATGTTATAATTATATCTGATAATGGTATCATCATTAGAATTGAAGGAAGCAGTATAAGAAAATGTTCCCGTACTTCTAAAGGAGTACTTGTAATGAAAATTTCACCCGAACATAAAATAGTTGCAGTTGCGTGTGTGCCTCATGAAGAAAAAATTGAGGACTCAGACGAAAATTCACAAGATGAAGAATAAAAATAATTTTTCCTACTCTTAATATTAGAGTAGGAGTTTTTATATAAGAGAATTTAGATATAATCAAGTTTTTATTCGATTTTCTTTGGGTATTATAGTAAATAGTTTTATAACATTTGTTTCCATGAACTTAGAATTAACCATAGAAGTACAGAAATCATTTAATGATACTTTCTGTGACATTCCATCTTTAGGATCTTCAATTGTAATGGTACCATTTTTAATTTCTATGATATTTACATAGTGAATATGGTTATTGAGTTTGTTAATGCTAATAGCAAAAGGTACGTTACTTGTATTTTTAATATAAGTATTAATATTATTTTTTAATTCATTCGAGGAATTAGCGCTGATTGTTCCCACACAAGTTGAAAATTTACCGGTGGGATCAGTCATATTTGATTTATATTTTTTGTAATTTGATTTTTCCAAATTTGAAAAATAGGAATTATTAGAATAGAAATTTTCACGAATATATTTTTGATTTATATTATTTATTTGATGATATTTATATAATCCCTCTAAGCATGCTTCCCAGTACAAAACTCCTTCTTTTTTCTGGGGAGTATAAAGATTTTTTGTTGTAGGTTGAGCTTTATATTTATTATATATTAGTAATATACCTAAGGCACCAACGGCAGTTATCCCAGCGGAAATTCCTATTTTTTTGGATTGTTTTTTTATCCAAGCTTCTTTATTATTAGAGGTATTATTTGTTATTTTAGGAGAGCTTAAATCGAGTGAGTGACCACAAGTAATTGAGTAGGAAACTATTATGCTAGATAAAAACAAAGAAATGAATTTATTAATTATTCTATCTTTTTTTAACATTGTGATACTCCTTATTCAGAGTAAAACAAATTTTAATTTTATTATATTATTTTTTTAATTAAATGTCAATGAATACTTTGTAATTAGAAACACCTCGAAATAAATCGAGATGTTTTACTAAAATTAAGTAAGTTATTTAATTTCTACTTGGGCGCCTAAGTCTTCAAGTTGTTTTTTTACTTCTTCTGCTGCATCTTTAGCAATTTTCTCTTTTACTGGTTTTGGAGCTTCGTCAACTATTGCTTTAGCTTCTTTAAGTCCCAGACCGGTTATATCTTTTACTGCTTTTACAACTTTCATTTTGTTGTCACCGGCAGCTTTTAAAATTACGTCAAATTCGGTTTTTTCTTCAACAGGAGCTGCTGCTACTGCTACCGGAGCTGCTGCTACTGCTACCGGAGCTGCTGCTGAAACTCCGAACTCTTCTTCTAAAGCTTTTACAAGTTCACTAAGTTCAAGAACGGTTAAAGTTTTTACATCCTCGATTAATTTTAATACTTTATCTGACATTATTTTATCCTCCATAAATTTAAATAATATAATTTTTAAACACTTTTCTTATCTGTAATAGCTTTTAAAGCTATAACTAAACCTCGTATAGTTCCATTTAGCACAGTGGCAAAGCCGGAAATCGGAGCATTTAAACCACCCAATACTTGAGCGATAAGTACTTCTCTGGAAGGTAATTTCGCAAGATTTAGGACTTCTTTATCGTTTATTGTTTTGCCATCAATAAATCCTGCCTTAATTTTAAAGAAATCGTGATTCTTTGCAAAATCACAGAGTATTTTTGAAGCTGCAACATAATCTGATTTGCTAATTGCTAAAGCAGTAGAACCATGCAATGATTTTGATAGCTCATCTATTCCTGCGTTTTCAGCGGCTCTTTTTAGAAGAGTATTCTTTATTACTAAATAGTCAACTTCAGCTTCACGCAAGTTTTTTCTTAATTTAGTATCGTCTTCAACATTAATTCCTTGATAATCCACCAATACGCCTGCGCAAGAAGATTTTAGCTTTTCTGTAACTTCACTTACTATTGATTTCTTTTCTTCTAGTACTTTAATACTTGGCAATGAATTTCACCTCCTTAAAACCACTTTTAGACAGTAAAAAATTGTCTAGGATTTAATCATTCCTTACAGTAAATGAAACCTAGACAATTAAATAAAACTTTGTACTTATCCAAACTTGAAATATAAAGTTTCATCCTCGGCCGGTTCATTTAAACTCTTATAGTTAAGAGTACCTGCTGTCTTAGGAATGACTATCAAGTGATAGTTTACTATTAAAGCTAAAGTTTGTCAAGTGTTAAAACCATCAGTTTAATTAATCTTTTATTAATAATATATTTTTAACTATTTAAAAAATCTACAATTTTTCTTCCTATTGCAGCTCCAGCAGCAGCACCGCTAATTTCTCCTGCTATAGCTCCTAAGCCTGCTCCAGTAAGGGCTCCAATATCACATTCAGTTAACGCGCCGGCCTTCGCATCATTATTCGTTTTATTAGAGGTTCGGGTGTTTTTTACGGCCTTCACACCGGCACCCACCCTGGCACCTCCAAGGGCACCTATTCGAACTCCAACGTGATGGCCAATAAATCCTCCGATCAATGCAGGAACACCAATTATCGCGTTATCTCTAAAACCTTTAAGAGATACTCCTCCAACTGCTTCACTTAACTCAGTTTCGTCAAGAGTTTTTAAAGGTTCGTTTCTAACTGCTCTTTCAATATTTTGAAGTAAATTATGCACATCTTCATCATTTACTTCAATATTGAACTCTGACTTGAAAATTTCTTTAACGTCTTTAATGAATTCAGGCTTTTTAATCAAAGTATCGGATAATTTTTTGTTTTTTGCAAATTCCACGACTTTTTTTAATTCCTCAGGTGATGCACCAATAAGATTATCTTTAAATTCTTTACTTTCCATACTCTCAACTTCCTTTCTTATATTTATAGAATCTTTTATGTAAATTTTATATAATTATTATATAAAATTGAAATTTAATTGTCAATAGATATATTTAATAAATTTTAAAATATGAATAACAATCTACTCTTACGAATAGACTGTTATCTCAAGCGTTTATAGTTTCTTTAGATTGACAAGCTTCTAAAATTTAGTTATCATGTTAGTTATCATTGCGGATTTTAATTATGTGCATGTATATCATTTAAAAACCTATTTACTGCGATTCTGATATTATTATCTTCAGGATTTAATCTAGCATGTCTGTAACGTGCATCACCAAAAATTCTACCTATACGGTCGTTAACAAATTCATTTACAACATCCCGAATAAATTCCTCTATATCTATGTGGTGAACTTGACGCAAATGGAGTGGTCTTAATACAGCAGCTGAAGCATTTCCTAAATTTATAAAAGAGATAGCAATCATACATGCAATTAGTTTAATTAATTTATTAGATTTTTTTATTTTATTCCTCCATTATTTTTAATTATAGATTATTTGCTATTTTTCCTACGTTAATTTTTACTCCCGGACCCATAGTAGACGAAACTACGCACGATCTTACATACTGCCCTTTGCTTGCTTCCGGTTTAGCTTTAATTATTGCTCCCATTAAAGCGTCAAAGTTATCAAATAATTTTTCTTCTCCAAACGATGCTTTTCCTATAGGACAATGAATTATATTGTTTTTATCTAAACGATATTCTATTTTACCTGCTTTTGCTTCTTTAATAGCTTTAGCAATATCGGTAGAAACAGTACCTGCTTTGGGGTTAGGCATCAGACCACGAGGACCTAAAATTCTTCCTAGTCTTCCCACTACGCCCATCATATCGGGAGTAGTTATTAAAACATCGAAACCCATCCAATTTTCAGATTGTATCTTTTGAGCCATTTCTTCAGCTCCAACGAAATCTGCTCCTGCTTCTTTAGCGAGTTGTTCATTGTCTCCTTTACATATTGCTAGTACTTTTACGTTTTTTCCTGTACCATGTGGTAAAACTATAGCGCCGCGCACTTGTTGATCGGCGTGACGTGAATCAACCCCTAGTCTTACATGAAGTTCTACTGTTTCATCAAATTTTGCCTTAGCGGTTTTTATGCATAGTTCTAAAGCTTTTTTTGCACCATATGATTCCGCTAGATCAAATGATTTTATACTTTCTCTATATTTTTTTCCGTGTTTCATTTTTCTCCTCCTGAATTAGTGGTAAAATCGGATTTCTTCCTCCCACTTAAGGGGATGGATGCCCGAATTATTAGTCTACAACTTCAATTCCCATACTTCTAGCAGTTCCTGCTACCATTGTAAAAGCGGATTCTAAGTTTGCAGCATTTAGATCAGGCATTTTTTGTTCGGCAATTTTTTCAATTTGCTGCTTAGTTATTTTTCCCACTTTGGTTTTATTTGGTACTCCTGAACCAGATTCAATTCCGCATGCTTTTTTGATTAAAACTGCGGCTGGTGGAGTTTTGGTTACGAATGTGAATGAACGATCTTCATATATAGTTATGACAACTGGAATAATAAGTCCTACGTCATTTTTTGTCCGATCGTTAAATTCTTTTGTGAATGACATAATATTTATACCATGAGGTCCTAAAGCAGAACCTACCGGTGGTGCTGGAGTTGCCTTACCAGCAGGAATTTGTAATTTTACGATTGATTTGACTTTTTTAGCCAATTCTTGCACCTCCAAGTTTTGTGGTAAAATCCGAAGTAATTATAAAATTTTACTCCTCCCACGTTAAAAACACATCTTTGTTTCCATTTTGAATTATTACTACTAGAAACGATTTAAACGACTGTTAATAGCTATACTGAAATTAATTCTTATCATTTACATAACCGGTTCAATTTCTCCCAGCGACAATTCCGCCGGAGTTTCTCTGCCAAACATTGAAACAATTACTTTAACTTTTTTATTTTCAGTATCTATTTCTGAAACTTTTCCTATCATGTTAGCTAGTGGTCCGTCAAGAATACGCACGCTTTCTCCAACAGAATAAGCCAGTTTAACTGTTCTGGTTTCTACACCCAGCTTCTTGACTTCCTCGGGAGTTAGCGGAATTGGCGCAGAAGAAGACCCAACAAATCCAGTACAACCTCTAATATTTCTTACAATATACCATGATTCATCATTTAAAATCATTTTTACCATTACGTACCCAGGAAAAACTTTCCTCTCGACTTCTCGTTCTTTATTGTCTTTTATTTCTACGACAGTTTCTGTAGGTACCTTTACTTCTTGAATCATATCTCGCATACCGTGAGTATCTACTGTTTTTTCGATATTTGACGCAACCTTATTTTCATACCCTGAATAAGTATGAATAACATACCATTTAGCATCTTCGGACATTTCTACTCTTTCCTCTCCGGTCTACTTTACTTGTTACGTGACACAGACATTACCAGTCCAAGAAGCTGAATAAGACCGGCATCCAGCAACGCTACAAAAATACCCATAATAAAAATCATCATTAATACTATTCCGGTATTTTTAAATACTGTTTTTTGAGTTGGCCAAACAATTTTTTTTAATTCGGTCTTTGAATCTACAAAGAAGCTTTTAATTCTTGCAAATATGCCCTTTTTCTCTTCTTCCATTGTTTTGCCTCCGATCCAAACTATTTAGTTTCTTTGTGTAGAGTATGTTTTCTACAGAAACGACAATGCTTGTTCATTTCAATTCTGTCCGGATTGTTTTTTTTATTTTTTGTAGTTTCGTAATTTCTTTGTTTACAATCCGTGCAAGCTAGAGTTACTTTTACTCTCATTTACGGCACCTCCCGGTATCTCGGAATATTTTAGCCTCCCTCTGAACTTAGCTTTAAATATAAAATTTTTCATCAGAGGTGAAGAAAATTTTATCATAATTTATATTAAAAGTCAAGCGATTATAAAACAAAACGATAATGATAAAAATAAATTTGTATACTGTATTGTTTTTACAAAAAAACTTGCAAAATTATTTATTTATTATATAATAGTATAGTGAAATTTTAAAGAATGGAGATGTTGCTAAATGGGGCTGTTTGAGACGATGGATAATAAACTTACAGGAGGTTTATTCGGTAAGCTAATGGGTGCAAAAAACATTATGTTAGGGACTAACCCTTATGACTTTAATGTTAATGATTTGCCAACTCCATCCCCTCAAGAATTTATTCGAAATCCTGATACTGTAATGAAAATTGGATCTGTATTGAAGAATATGCATATAGGAGATGATTTTAAGAAAAGTTTTGAAGAGCGAGTGCAAGCAGCTGAGGAATTTAAATCAAAATCTGAAGCAATATTTAGGAATTTAACATCACATCAAAAATCATATAACAATAAACTTAATGAACTTAAAGGTAAACGAAACGAAATTTTAGATTTCTATTCAAAAAATAAAGATAAAATTGATAAAATGAAATTTATGGGAATTACAGGATCTGAGTCTAAACAGGAGAATGTTGAAAAAAAAGAAATTAGAAAAAATATGATAGAAAATGCTGGAAAAAAAATCAAAGATGCTCAAACAGCTGCAGAAACGTCTTTGAATGAGGCTCACAATAAAGCTGAGGAGCAGCGTGGTAATTTAATCGAAGAATTAGGTACTAAAATTAAAGATTTAAACACTCAACTTGAAGTTCTTAAAAAAAAGGAAAAGAAATATCTTGAAGAATTAAAAAAATTTTTTAATATTTCTGATAAAGATCGAAAGGATGATGACCTTTGGGTAAAGATTCAAAACAAATTTAAAGATTCTTATCGTAAAAATTGGAATTACGTTAAAGGATCTGAATTTAAAGATAAAGAAAAACTTTCTAAAGCAAAGGAACATTATAATTGGATTGAAAAAAACTATAAGGAAATTGAAAAATTAAACAATGAAATTAAAAAATTAAAAGAAACTAAAAAAAAGAAAGATGGGAGTTATCCTTCGGCTGAAATCTTAGAGAAATATTGCAAAGGCGAATATAAAAAATATTTACCTGACATACAATTCTTAAGGTATTACAACGTTGAAGATAAATGTTATACTCTCAAAGGCGAATATAAAAATTATCAAGATGATTATAATTTAATTCGCGGTAAGTATACTGGAAAATATAAATATCTTGAAACTTATGATTCCATTAATAAAAAAGGCAAAGAATATAAATCCATAAAAAAAGACATAGATCCTTATATTTATAATTTTAAAAGTTATAATAGCATAATGAAGGATCTTAAGGATAAAATAGAAGCTTTTACATCTAGTTATACTACTTTAAGTCAAGAATATAAAGAAATTTGTGACCAATTAAATAATTTAAAAAGTGAATCAGAAAAGTTATTTGGAGGATGTTGTAGTGGACTTGAGCAAAAGGAACGTAATGAAATAAAAAAAATAAAAGTGCAAGGTTTAAAATTTTCTAACTCTTCGAAACAAATTTCAGGACAGGTGGCTGCTGCTTATCTCGCTCATATTGCAAATGCATTAACAAATAACGATTGTTATTTGACCAAAACTGCGTTAAAGTTTGATAAAATGGAGCGAATTAATCAAAACCTTAAAAATCTTGATTTAAATTTAAAAAAGAAAAAAGATACTTCAATTTTTAGTAAAGTTTTTTCCAAAATTAAAAGTCTTATATAATAATTTATAAAACTTATTAAGTATACTTGTTGTTTTATTAAAAGGTGTATGAGCTTTGGAATAAATATTCTATAATTAATGTAGTTGAGAATGGTTTGTAGCAATATGTTGAATTTCTTTCAGTACAACTGATAATAAAATATATTAGTTGATTTTAATAGTTTTTTGAATAAATGGTTGATTTTAATATTTAATTCTGATATAATATTTACATGGCTTTTATTTATAAACCATAATTAATATTAAAAATAGAAAGTAGAAACCAAATAATGGATAATTTACTCAACAACCTAGAACTTTTAAAACTAGTGGAAGAAGACATTGAAAAAGTAGTTGGAGGTAAAATGGATGTACGAACAGGAGCTGCAAGGATACTGGCAACAGCATTGTCAACATTAACCGTAGCAGGTGGAGTAAGTACTCATGCATCAACTAATGGTGGAGATTTCGTTCTTCCAGCAACAAATCAAGATACACAAGTTGACAACACGGATGCTAGCCAGAATCTTGCATTACAACGAATTTTAGAAAAACCAAGCCTGTTTAATCATTTTAATAATTTTACAGTTCATGATGATAATTTTTGGAACGAAGATATTACGAATTTAGGAGAGTTAGTTCAATTAGCTCAAGAACTATTAATTTCTAGTCGTAATATAGAGAAACTACGTGCTTTGCAGGGAGCTCTTAATTTTGCATTAAGAGGGAATTATCGTTTTTCAGAAAAAATGTTGTATCATATAGCACGACATATAGATGAACGTATAGGCGAGCAACGTCCTTTAAAACGCTCTGGTATCTTACTTACTATAAGAGATTTTTGTATGGGAGCTAAAACGTATACGCCTGCAAGAAACGCTAGACAGCCTTTCATTCCACATATACCTGGGATGGCCTTGTCAGGTGTATGGTTTGATTTTCCTGAAGACTTTTTAAACTTACCTCAGGTGCAGCAAGAGTTTAATACTCAAGGTGTACTTAGAAATATTCCTTATGATAGTATGCTGGCATATTTAAGTGGTATTCATTACATGGCTGCTTTTGTAGATTATGTTAAACTTAATGCCACGCTCCATTTACCTTCAAAGGTAGGGGTTGGGTTTCAAAGTCCACAGTTCAAACGATCTCTAGATAATTTTTACAGAAGCCAGAACATTGAAGAATTACGAACTAATTTTTTAGAATTATTAAGTATTTTTAAAAATTTATTTCATGATGGTGCAATAGCAAACTTAGTATTTTCCTTTAACAACTATATTGAAGAAAAGGATATTTCCCGATAATAATTTTTAAAAGCACTTCTATTTAATTAGAGGTGCTTTTATTATTGTATGGAGTGATATGGGTGTATTTATAAAGTATTGAAATAATCAATACGGAAGTTTTATTAACTTTAATAATATAATCATTTAGTTATTGATTTTGATAAACGCCATGGTATTAGTATAGATTATTGTTTTAATTTACGAAAAATGTTCTATAAATTTAATTTTACGCTTTGCATAGAGAGTTTTTAAATTAATAAAATACGTACAGCTGCGAATTTAGTTCATAGCGGTACGTATTTTGATTATAAGACATTTATTTAATTTTTTATATATTTTTAGTTGAAACTGAAGAAATGTACTTTTCGAGCTCGTTTTTGATTACTGCTGCCTTTGGTGCAAATGTTACTTGTATACTATCGCTTCTTTTCATAACCTCTACGCAACCGTTTGCTTTAAGTATAGCTTCGTCTACTATGTCTTCATTTTTTACTTTAATTATGAGACCGAATTCACTACAATCAATATCTGTTATATTTTCTATTCCGCCCAGTCCTTTTAAGATAGTACCGGAAATATTTTCGGTTAATATGGAATCTGAGTCTTTTTGTGATGAGAATTTTAATTCAGAATTCTCTCCTTCACGTCCAGGTGTAATTAATTTAAACTTGCGAATTACAAATCTAAATATAAAATAATAAGCTACTGCATATCCTACACCTACAGGAATTATATAAACCCAATTGGTTTTACCATTGCCTTGAAGTACTCCAAATAGAACAAGGTCTATTATTCCTCCGAAAGAAGTCAGTCCTACAGTAACTTTTAAAAGATGCATAAGCATGAAAGATAATCCTGCAAATAGACAATGTATTCCGTAAAGTATAGGAGCAAAAAATAAGAAAGCAAATTCAATAGGTGCTGTAATTCCTGTGATGATACTTGTTATAGCAGAAAGTAGCATTAATCCTCCAACCGCTTTTTTATTTGAAGGCTTGGCACTTTGATAAATTGCAAAAGCTGCAGCAGGTAATCCGAATATCGCAAATGGGAATTTTCCGGTTATAAATCTTGCAATGTTAATGCTGAACTTAGAAATATTTGAAGAAGTGAGTTCAGCAAAGAAAATATTTTGAGTTCCCGTAACGTATCTATTATCTATTATTTCTGCTCCGCCTAAAGCTGTTTGCAAAAAAGGAGCACAAAATACCCTGTTTAGTCCAAAAGGACTTAATACTCTCTCGATTATTCCATAAACTAAAGTGCCCGTATATTTAGAGGCGGTTACGAGTCCTCCTAAGGAGTAAACTACGGATTGAATATTAGGCCAAACAAAGTACATAAACATTCCTAATAAGATAGAACATAAGCATGAAATAATGGGAACAAACCTTATTCCACTGAAAAATGAAAGTGTATCTGGAAGTTTTATTTTATAAAATTTATTATGTAGGTAAGCTACTCCAAGACCTACTATTATTCCTCCAAATATTCCTATATTCAAAGATTCTATACCGCATATCAATGAAGTAGATCCTTCATGAAGTAGTCCTTGAGTAAGTTTTCCGTTTAATTTTAGCAGCGAAGAAATGGTTTCATGCATTACAAAAAATGAAATAACCGATGAAAGTGCTGCTACAGTTTTTTCTTTTTTTGCTATTCCTATAGCGGTACTTATCGCAAATAATAGAGGAAGATTTGAAAATACTATACCTCCTATTCTTTTCATAATAGTAAATATAAAGTTAAGAAATGTACCGTCTCCTAAAGTGCTTTGGAGTTGGAAGTAATTAATCGTTTGAGTGTTTGAAAAAGATACTCCTACTCCTAAAAGAATTCCTGCGATAGGAAGTAAAGCTAGAGGAAGCATAAACGACTGACCTGTTCGTTGAAAAGTATTAAATAATGAATTTTTAGATTTCAAGTAGATACACCACTTTCTTTTGAAATGAATTACCACTTAATTATATAGATTTATTTTATTTAATAAATTATAATAGGACTTTCTTAGTCTTTAACTGTGTCTTAAACCGGTGTGAAGTTTTAAAGCGTTTCTAAGTTTATTATCATAACTAAGTATATTATAACCATTTCTTTAGATTATCTCACTTATTAGGAACGAAATATTTAAGATTTACCCTTTAAGTTATATCATAGAGCCTATGTGCACCGTTGATTTGCGTTTTTAATTTAGAATTCATAAAAATACTGTGATGGTTATTTTTTAGTGCTTTTGTGATTTATCCGCTTATAGGGGATTATATTTTATTTTCTGTAGTTGTTATTGCGGCGCTTTCATCAAGTATTCTTAAAGGGAATGCTCAATTTGGTCTTTGAGTAATTTAAATTAACTTACCTTTTTGAAAGGATATAACTATTAAATCGTTATAACATATGCTTTTAAAAATGTTTTTCAAGTTAGTCTCTCCTTAGTCATTATTTTCTTTGTCAGTTTATTAACTTATTTAAATTAAATCATGTATTTATTCTTTAAGAGTCTAGCTTTGTTAATTTAATAATTAATCAATTTAAAAAATGACGGGTTAAAGTATTTTTAATAAAAATTTTTAAAATTTGCTAACTTTTTGTCTGATTAGAAAAATAAATTCATTTTTACATAAAAAGCAAGATCGCTTAGATGTGTATGATGTAATTTTATAATGACTAAAATTTGTAAGCTACAAAAAGTTTTAACATTACATATAATAATTTAAAGGTAGAGTATTTAGAAATTGACTCTTTCCTGTTTATAAGCGATTGAACTTCAAATTTGTATAATATACATTAATTTGAGTAATAAAAATACAAGACTTTATATTTAGCTTCTGCGAACATTATTACTTACTATTTTGAAATTGTCAATAGTTATAATACAATTAATGTATATTTTTAAGTTAGTATGTGATATAATTTTACGGCAATTAAATCCGTATATTTAAACTTTGAGAAGAGTTTATCGGTAATGTAAGTAATAACAAAAATTTTATTCAAGGAGAAATAAATAATGACAAAAAATGAATCAGTAATCAACTGGATAGAATCAGTAAAGAGAATTGTTAAACCTGATAATGTAGTTTGGATTGATGGATCGGAAAGTCAACTTGAATCACTTAGGGGGGAAGCTTGTAAAAGAAATGAAATTATCAAGCTTAATCCAGAAAAATGTCCAGGATGTTATTTGCGCCGTTCTGCTCTAAACGATGTTGCGCGCGCAGAAGACAGAACGTTTATTTGTACTAAAACTAAAGAAGAAGCAGGACCTACGAATAATTGGTGGGAACCAAAATTCGCATATGATAAAGTTTTAGGAATAGCAAAAAACAGTTACATAGGCAAGACTATGTATATTATTCCTTACTCAATGGGGATGCCCGAGTCTAAGTTTTCGAAGATAGGAATTGAACTTACGGATTCTATTTATACTGTTTTAAACATGGCTATTATGACGCGTGTAGGTAAAAACATACTTGAAAAACTCGGAGACAGTAATGATTGGGTAAGAGGTCTGCATTGTTCATGTGAGCTTGACGAAGAGAAACGTTACGTTTGTCATTTTCCTGAAGACAAGACTATAATATCTGTAAATTCAGGATATGGCGGAAATGTTCTTCTAGGTAAGAAATGCTTTGCGCTTCGTATCGCTTCCTTTTTAGCTAGAAAAGAAAAATGGCTTGCAGAACATATGCTTATTTTAGGTGTTGAAAAACCAAACGGAGAAGTTAAATATGTATGCGCAGCATTTCCTTCGGCATGTGGAAAAACAAATCTTGCAATGCTTATTCCTCCTCAGATATATAAGAGCAAAGGATATAAAGTTTGGTGCGTAGGAGACGACATTGCTTGGCTCAGAATAGGCAAGGACGGCAGATTATGGGCAATTAATCCTGAAAATGGATTTTTTGGCGTCGCACCGGGAACGAGTAATAAATCTAATCCTAACGCAATGGCTACAGTAGCTAAAAACACTATATTTACTAACGTGGTACATAATCTTGAGGATAATACAGTATGGTGGGAAGGAATGGATAATAATCCGCCAGAAAATGCAGTAGACTGGAAAGGAAACCCTTGGAATGGAAAAATATCTTCAGAAAGAGGAGCGCATCCAAATAGTAGATTTACTGCTCCCGCAAAAAATTGCCCGTATCTGAGTAAAGAGTTTGACAATCCGGAAGGAGTTCCAATTTCAGCTATAATTTTTGGTGGAAGACGTGCAAGTACTATTCCTCTAGTTTATGAGGCAAGAGATTGGAATCACGGCGTGTTCGTAGGTTCGACGATTTCTTCGGAAAGTACAGCTGCCTCCACAGGTAAACTTGGTGTACTTCGTCATAATCCAATGGCCATGATGCCGTTTTGCGGCTATAATATGGGTGAATATTTTTCTCATTGGATTGAAATGGGTAAGCTTTTAGGAAAAAATGCTCCGAAGATCTTTAGTGTAAACTGGTTCGGCACGGATAATCAAGGTAATTTCTTATGGCCTGGGTACGGAGATAATTTAAGAGTACTTGAATGGATAATTAATCGCTGCGAAGGTAAAATTGGCGCTAAAAAAACTCCTATAGGATTTTTGCCTTACGAAAAAGACATAAATACCTCAGGAATGAATATAAGTTCGGATGTATTGAACATGCTTTTGAATGTAGATATAGAAAAGTGGAAAAAAGAAGCAGGGAAAATAAAAGAGTTTTATAAAATATTTGAAAATAAATTGCCTCCTGAACTTAAAAATCAGCTCTTGATTCTTGAAGAAAATTTAATCAAGTAAATATATGAAACAACCAAAACCTACCCAGGTAATAACTGGATAGGTTTTTTAGTATACAACCCGACAATACCACGGTTACGGCTTGGATGCACTAGAAACTTATTTAGATTTTTAGCTCACACATAAACGGCAAGTAAATAAATTATCCGCATATATCGCAGGGCTGTAGAGCATCCTTACATAGTTAAATGCCTAGACTATGTGGTGACTTATGGTTAGTTGTCTTATTTAAAAAAATCCCTGATTTTGTCAGCGCCTTGCTTTGCGAACGTATCTGTTTCGCGAACGGCTGCCTGGATATTATCAACTGCGAGAAGTCCAGCAGCAGCAAGAGCAGTATATTTTATTCCTGTAACAGCATAATGTTTCAGCTCGGTCAGACCAAGGCCGCCAACTAATTTTTTTAAATCTTCGTCTGTTAATTCTTTGCCGGATAATGCTTCTAAAGCTTCTGTTTCAATACCTTCTGCTTTTAATACCTTTTTTACATCTTCTGCTTTTACACAAGCTTTGTTTTCACAATTTTCCATTTTGAATACCTCCAAATAAAATTATATTTATATTCATTTCAGTAAAATAATATACTGAAAGGATATACACATGTTATTGTAATTTATCAGTTTCCTTTAAAATCCAACTGTTTTGAGGAATTTTATAAGTTAAACTTGAATCTATTGATTCAGAAATTATACCCTTATATTGAGCATATTCCTCGGATTTAATAATTTCAGTTTTCCCTCCGCTTACTGAGCTTAAAACTGAATCCTCTATTATTTTAGTATTACCTTGATTTTCAAGAGCATTTACTAAAGCTACAGCAAGTATTTTTAAAGTTTCATCATTTATAGGAATACCATGTTGAGAGAGAACTTTTTTAACTTCTTCTCCTGTTTCGAGGTTTAGAAGTGTTTTAATAAATTCTTTGTCTGAAAAAATTTCTTTTAATTTTTGATTATCCATAACACGGGAGCAAAACTCCTAACGGTTTAGCATAGAGTTTCTTAATTCCCTACACCGCCTTTCTTAAAGTTTGTCCCTACTATAAATTTTACATTATGGTAGAGATATTGTCAAGTGGTTTTTTAGATTTTACTTATTAAAATATGTTGAATTTTTTATAATTAAATTAACTTTAAGCAAAATTAAATGAATTTTAATCTCTAGTATTTCTTATTATTTTATTGTTTATTACATTTCCTGGATGAATTTCAATGACTAATTCATCATCCTTATAACCAGATTTTTTTGAATAGAAAGTGTGAGCATCTTTTAAGACATTTAAAGCATTTTTAAATTTAGTGGGTAAGTTATTAATATTAGGTCCTGAGTACCCAGTAGTCCACATCCACAAATTTTGATTTTCAATTACTGATTGTATTTCTCTTTCATTCATTTGCATATTTTGTTTTGCATAATTTTTAAATTCTTGCAGGTCGGTAATAATATAGCCGTATACAGTATAAGAAATGTTCCATGAAGATTTTTTAGAGCGATAAAATTGTATTCCGGGAATTTTTATGAGTTTTGCATGTTCGTGGCGAGCTTTTAGCATTTTATCTTTAACCCATTGTTCATTAATTGCTTTGCTGAGGAAAGTTTCATAATTTAAAGTTTTGATTTTATTTTCTTTAATTTGTTTCGCTAAGTATGGATTTATCATTCCTTCTCTTGATTTTAAATAACCTGAATTATCAGTTAATTTCATCCATTGAAATTGCGAAGAGATAATTTTTGCTGCTTCATTTGAATCGAAAATTTCTCTTAGCTCAGCTTCGTCTTCTATATAATACATGTAATTTCCATTTGAGTCATCGAATATTCTGATTCCGAAGTTTTTCATTTCCTCAGGTGCAGAAATATCTATTAACTCTTTAGAAGTTATATGTTTTCCTTTTGCACAAAATCTGTAATCTCCGTCATTCCAAGATGAATTTGGTGCGTATTGACTTATGAAGTTTTCAAGCTTGTCTAAAGACAGTTTACGACCTGATAATTTATTAAGCATTTCTTTCATGCTTGCTTCATCTGTCGCATTTTTATCTATCCAGTCATCGAAATTCTCTATTAATTCTATTAATTTTTCTGAACTTACGCCCCTCATATCTATGTGTACGGCATTTCTTGGAATATGCTCGCTTAATGCTTTTATTTGACACGCAGCACTTATTTTATTTGATTTTACATTAGCTCCGTGACCATGACCGAATACACTTGTCTCGCCTGGTCCGGATGACTCCAATTTAACTAAACTTGCTTCGCCTATTTCATTTTCAGTATTATAAACTAAAAGATGACCGGCGGTGTTTAGCTTTGAATCTTTTCTTGATATATTTATTCCTATTCCTTGATTATTAGCAGTTATAAATGCATATGGAGCGTTGGTTATAGCATTTAATCCGGCATATTTCTCTTCTATTACTTTTTCTTGGGTTATTTTAGCTCCATGTGACGAAATTCGTTTTGCCCAAGTATTGTCCGTACCTCGTCCGGGATACAAAGCTTTTCTTAAATCTTGAGCATTATTTTGACTAATTGATAAAGGATGGCGAATTAAAATAGATTCACCATATTTGAAGATAGATGATATATATTCTTTAGCCGGCATCATATTTGGTTTTCTATTAATTTCTAATTCTCCAATTTGAGCCATAAGCATTACGTGCATTATGCTTTTTGCCGCTTGACTTTTCGCCTGATCGGTAAGAGCACTTACAAGAATTTCTTTATTTACTTTTTCACCCATTTCAAAGTAAGCTTGGTAAAAGTCTGAATTATTTTTATTTAGTTCATTTAAAATTACAGAGAATATAAATCTTTTTTGGATGTCATATATATTACTGTCCCTACATAATGAAATCATTATTATATTTTGTATATCTTTGTTTCCTTTTGAATTTATGACTTCTGAAACCAAAGAGTTTAAGCTTTCATACTTGACTTTAAGACCTTTACACATTTCACGCTTCCATTGATCATAATTGACGTTTATAAGGTCATTATCAGGAAGTACACTTTCTAAATTATTAATTTCATTTTCATTAAGTTTGCTGCTAATACAGTTATATAATTGTTTATAAATTTCACTTTCAAATTTAACTTCAGTACTTGTTGTTTTCGTAGGTGAAAAGTTTAGTCTGATTTTTTTACCTAAAGTATCATCTTTGTTCTTTTTTTGAGTGTTATTAATGTCAAAATCTTCCTTAAATTTTAAAGAGTCATTTGAGCTAAAAAAATTCTCGCCGCTGTAGGACGAAGTATCCGCACTATTTTCTATAGCGTTTAGATTCGTCATTGACGTCCCAGTTAAAGCAAATGAAGACATAGTGGTTGCAATTAATTTTTTTAAGCTTGGATTAGTTATTATTCCTCCGGAAATTTTTTCAAGTTCCTCTTCTGAAATTTTAAAAATTTTTGATATTGATTTTTTGAAATCATTATAATTTCCGCTAAATCCGTTATTTTTAAATATGTTATAAATTTGATTTAAATTATCTATCGATTCTAATTCTTTTTTTGTATTTTCATCAGTTAATATAATTCGGATTAATTCTTTTAATTCTTCATAGAAAAAATTCAGCATAATCGAGACTCCTTTCTGTATAGAGTTTAAACTTTTATCAACCATAAGAATACTTTAGTTCTTGGATATTACATTATCATATAATTTTGAATATGTCAACTATTTTTTTATAAAAAATATATTATTTATTTTTAAGTTGCACAAAAATAAGATAAATATTAAATTTATTAAAGAAGAAATGTTTTATAAAGCTCATATAAGTACTTTATTTTACATATAAATTTGTGAGCCAAGATTAATCAGGCTGGAATATAAAGTATTATACATTATATGGGGTGGTTACTATTAGAGAAAACCAAAACGCTAATTTTAATGTTAACAATATTGATGAAGAAACTTTAAAAAAAGCTTCCGAAAAAACAGGCATCGACATAGAAAAAATTAAAAAAGCTGCAAGTACTGGTAACGTTTCGGAATTGCTAAATAATTTAGGAAAGGATGATTCTAAAAAGGTAAAAAAATTGTTGTCAAACAAAGACGCTGCTCTTAAGTTTCTTTCAACACCTAAAGCTCAACAGTTACTAAAAAAATTCTTAGGAGGTAAATAATTTAATGGAGAACCTGACAGAAAAAATCGCTGATATTCTTAGCGATCCGGAAATGATGAACACTATAAAAGGACTTTCCGGACTGTTAGGTTCTTCAGAATCAGAAAATTCTGATGAATCTGATCGTTCAGAAGAGAAAAAGAGTTCGGAAGATTCTACTCTAAATGAAGAATCACCTTTTCCTTTTGAACTAATGCAAATGATGCTTAAAGTAATGCCAATTTTGTCGTCAATGAAGAAAGAAGATAAATATACTAATTTTTTAAATGCGCTTAGACCTTTACTTTCAGAACCACGACGTAAAAAACTTGATAGTTCCTCACAAATTTTACAGCTTGTTAAAATATTGCCTCTTTTAAAGAATCAGGGAATTTTATGAGGGGATAAATTATGAATAATCGAAATTCTATTGAGGAAATTAAAAGAATGCGAGAAGCTGCCATAAAACATGCAAAAGCTACTCAAGCGAGATCTCAGATAGATTTAAATTCTTCTCGTTCGGAATTTGTTAATGGTTCAGAGGAAAAAATGTCCGGCAATAAAATGACTAATAATTCTTTAGAAGGTCATAATGTAAAGAGCAGTGAAAATACGGAATTTAAATCTACACATACTCAGTCGGCTTTTAAGAGAAACAAAAACAATAAAACTCCGTTTGATGGCATAACTAATATTTTAAAAGATATACTTAAAGACACAGATAAAACTTTAATATTAGTTCTTATTTTTTTGCTAATGGATAACGAAGAAAATCTTCCTATTTTACTTGTACTTCTTTATCTTCTAATTTAAATGAATTATGAATTTTATTAATATAATTTTTTAATAAAAATATAAGTGGTGCGTTAATTACATTAAAAATGCATGATTAACATTGAAATTTTTAAAATGTAATTGAAAATGCAGTATATGATATGACAATTTCTAAGAAATAATTTGGAAAAGTTATTGAATTTATATTGCATATTTTTTTAAAATACGTATAATTAGAAGGAATTAAATTATTAAGATAGGAGGAATAAGAATGAATTTTTTTAAGAGAACTGGTATTTTAATTTTATCACTTTTCATATTTCAAGCTACTAATGTTTTATCTTCAGACATTAATTTTTCACTTGACCTGGCTATTTCAGAGGAAAAAGATCCTTTATCTGATTTGTTATATGAAGCTTTAAAAGAATTTTATGTATTTAATGAGAGTTTTATGAAATTTTTAAATCAAGAAGAATTAATGCATTATAATAGAGAAGTTGAAAAAGTTACTTTAAAATTGAGACTGAGTAAAAAAAGAAAATTTGTTGAGAAGCTAAATTCTTTACTTAAATTTACTCGTGGTAAGATAAATGAAAAAAGAGAAATTTTATCAATATCTGATAAAAGGATTGAAAGTTTGTTAAAACATGAAAAAAATATCAGAAAATTATTAGATGATTTTGAAGAAAAAAAGAAAGCTAAAAAAGCTAAAGCTAATGCAAAATCAAAATTTTTTACATCATGGAAAGAACATGTAGATTCAGTTAAATAAAATTACAACTAAGAATTTTTATTACATATAATATCTTAAAATTAAATGTTTTAAAGTAAAAGCTTTGTTTTATTTTATATTTTATAGCAAAATATTTTAAATTAAAAATTAAATGAAAAAACTCTATTTATAGAGATTTAAAAAGTAGTTTTATGGTTTTTCATTATATTTATAAATTGGATGATATTGAAATTGAGATATAAATTAATAAAGATTTAAACATTGTTTTATGTATTAACTTACTTAAAAAGATTAATATCTTTAAAATTGATTATTGAATAGAATATAAAAAAATTTGAGTTGACTAAATTTTTATCTTATGAAATTCAATATTTATAATTATATTTAAATTTGAAGTGATGAAGTAAGCTTTATTCTGTGTTAAAGAGGTTTTTTAAAGATTAATTGTTAATAATTATTAACGTTAAAGATGAAAATAGTTATATTATTATATTAATAAAATTATTTATTAAAGTTTTTATTTTTTATGTCAAGTTTAATTACAGTTGGTAATATTAAAAATTATATTATTGATATAAATTTTTTTAATTAATTTAAATGTAAAATTCACTTTAATGAAAAATAATTTAAATAAAGTTTATGGATTATTTAAAACTTTTTATACATACGCTGATTCAAATATTAAGTTTTACTCTTAATTTAAAAAATTTTAAGATATTATGAGTTTTTCAGAAGAGAATTAATAATTGAAATTAATTTATAAAAACTATTTTAAATATCGATGAAAATGATGGTTTATCACAAATGCGTTTGTGATCAAATAATTAAATCTGAAACGAATGATAAGTCGGCAATCAGCTATACCATGTATGGAAGATGAATTTGAACCGATAAAAAAAGAAACACAAGTATATGACCACTACTTGAGTGACTTGACACTTATTTGAAACTATATTTCATTAAGTGAAGAAATTTAAAAATTTTAATAAATTACACTATCTAGCTTATCTTAATTATATTTTGATTTTTTAAGCTATTTAAAATTGACTGTTAGATAATGTATAAATTTACTAAATTTTTAGAGTATGTTTTTGCAATTCCAAGTTCAATTTATAAGTGTAAATTTGAGATTCTAGGGTTATATAATAGGGATTTAAATTTATGTTAAGTATTGAAAAATGGAGGTAAAACAAGTGAAAATATTAAGTTTATTTAGAAAATTGGAATTAATAATTTTTTCCCTTTTAGCTTGTTCCAATGCCAGCGCATCACCAATTCCTTATATAAATCAAATTCCTTTATTAGAGTGTGTAGATCAAAAATATGAAATTTGGATTCAAGGTAATGAGATAAGAAATATAATAAATAACCCTAAGATGCTTCATAAGTGTGATGAAACTTATAGACTTAAAGTATTAAACGTAGATTTTAATTTTATGAATACTTACTTAATTAGCTTTATAAATAGAGCCATATCGTTTTTAAATAAGTATTTGGTGATAATTAATGATAAGCTTAATGGTAAAACCTGCTGGTATTATAGAGGTATAGTTTTCGATTTTGAGGATAACGTTAATACTTTAAATCGAGTAATAAATAGTATAAATTCACTTATATTAAATTGGCTAGAACATCCAAATGTTTTTCGTTCAATTATACCTAGGCTTTTTGAGGAGGTATATTACCACGAAGATATCATCTTAGAAGATTTGAAAGTAAACCATGTATCATTTTACAAACTAAAAAGAAATGGATGTTTATTTTTTCAACGATTAAAGTATCCTTTATAGCTTATTTTAAGTCTTATTTTTAATTTAACACATTTTAAAGATTACATGTATTTTTATTATGCATGTGATCTTTTGTCGATTTAGTGATAATTTGTGTAATACGCTTGAAATTTCCATAAATTTATGTTAAACTTGACAATCTAGGTTATAATAATAGTTATTTAAGGAGTTGACAAACATGTTATACAATAAAAAAATAAAAAGTATCTTAAGCTTAAGTATATTAACTTTTCAAAATGTTGTTTTTAGTGTTCCAAGTGCCTTTAGTAATGGTGAAACTCTTTTTTTAGAAGAATTAGAAAATAATTATGCTCATAATGCTCCAATGATGTGCGAGTATTATTTTAATCATCCTGATTCGTTTAAAAAAATTTTAATTTTTCGGATTGAATTTTTAAGTTTTAAGATTATAGAAGTTATGAATTCACTTAAAAATAAAGACTTTAAATCAAATTCTAAAATAAACGTAGAACGATTAAAGGAAAGTATATGTTACAAAAATACAAACTTAGAAATGCTTAAAAAAATTTTTGCATCTTGTGTAGACAATGAAAGATCTATAAAAGACTATTCTAGTTTTGCATCTCTATTAGGAAGAATGTTTGATAGTTTAAAAGAGTTGGTATACAATTTGAAAGATGAGAAAAGAAATACAATAGAAGCTAAAATTGAAAAATATCGTGATGAATTTTATATATTAGTAATGGATCCTATTCTTTATACTGTTAAGTATAGTAAAGATCATAATTTTGAACTTTAAATTATTTATTTCAGGAATTTAAAAATTTTTTATTAAAAGAGATAAATTGGCATATACTCTTAAAGTTTTACATATAGATTCTCTATAAATTAGAATTTTAGGAGTGAAACCTGTGAATGATATTCTTGAGGCGAGAGCTTTAAGACTTGGTGAGTATATAGTTCAACAAAAAGCTACGGTAAGAAGTACTGCCAAATATTTTGGAGTATCAAAATCTACAGTACATAAGGATGTATCTGAAAGGCTGCAAGATATTAATTCATCACTTTATAAAGATGTTAAAAAGGTTTTGGAAGTTAATAAAGCTCAAAGACACATTCGCGGAGGGTATGCTACAAAAAATAAATATGCAAGAAAAAGATTAGAATCATAAAGTATATTTAAATACTTGTTTTAATTTATTGTTTAGTTTATTATTTCTTTAGTATTGTTTAACTAAGAGGAATGATAAATTTGAAGTATAAAAAACTTTTAAAATTTGCAAAATACTTAAAAATTTTTAGTAAAGAAATCATTTTTATGTTCTTAGCTATTGTACTTAATCAAGTATGTTCACTTATTCTTCCGATGTTTATGTCACGTTTGGTTGATGTAGGAATTAGGAGGAATGGGATAGAAGATTTTAGCTCTAAAATATTCTTAAGTGAACAAGAAATTTTATCTATACAGAGTAATTATATAATAAAAACAGGTTTGCTTATGTTAGGAGTAACCTTAACTATTGTATTTATAAGTATATACATAAACTGTAAGATGGCGAAGATTTCTTCCGGAATTTCCAGTGCTTTAAGGACAGATATATTTCATAAAGTTATGGACCTTCCTTACGAGTGCATTGATAAATTTTCTCCTTCCTCTTTAATAACTCGGCTTACAAATGACGTAGAACATGTACAAGCTTTAATATTAATGTTTGCGCAAATGATAATTCCGCCAATAGTAATGATTGGTGGAATAATTATGGCGTTAAATACAGGTTTTTCAATGATGTGGATAACAATATTGGGAAGTATGGTATCAGGAAGCTTAATATTTTTATGCTTTAAAATTTTGATGCCTCACTTAAAAATTGTTCAGAAATTAGAGGACAAATTTAACTTAATGGTTAAAGAACAACTTACAGGAATAGTTACTATACGTGGATTTAACAATCAAAAATTTGAAGAAAAAAGGTTTGAAGAATTAAACTCTAAATTTGCTAACATTTCTCTTTTTATAAATAAAATAAGTTCATTTATTTCTCCGGTTCTTACTGTATCTATGAATGTTCTTACTGCTTTGGCGCTTTGGATAGGTGCAAATAAAATTAATGACAGAAGTATGGAATTAGGACAAGTTATAGCTTTTATGCAGTATACTGTAATGATAATAGGTGCATTTGTTATGATTTCTTTTATGGTTTCCATGATTCCAAGATTTATGGTTTCTGTAGAGAGAGTTTCAGAGATTCTGTATTTCCCAAATGACTATAAAAACATAAGGAACCTTAAAAAACTCAGCAAAAAATTTGAAAGTAATATAGAATTTGAAAACGTAAGCTTTAAATATGCGGGAGCTTCAGAGTACGTTTTAAAAAATATAAGCTTTTCATTAAATTTTATTGGTACAATAGGAATAATTGGAACTACTGGTTCGGGAAAATCCACACTTTTAAAACTTATGTTAGGATTATATAGTCCTACAAGCGGAAATATAAAAATTGGAGAAAACAACATAAATGAGCTAGATAGGACAAGTATCAATAATAGCATAAGTTATGTTTCTCAGAAAGATTCACTTTTTTCAGGCACTGTTTCTTCGAATTTGAGAATAAGTAATCCTGAGGTAACCGATGAAGAATTATTGGAAGTTTTAAAAATAGTACAGCTAGAGGAATTTATAAATAAAAAAGGTTTGAACTTTAAAATCTTACAATCTGGTTCAAATGTTTCAGGCGGACAAAAACAACGTTTATGCCTGGCACGTTCACTTGTTAAAAAATCTAAGATTTACATATTGGATGACGTGTTTTCGGGTTTAGATTTTAAAACTGAACATAATTTAAAAAATTCGCTGATTAATTATCTAAAAGAATCCCAAATAATTTTTGTTTCTCAAAGAATTGGAACTGTGAAGGATGCAAATAAAATAATTGTGATTGATCAAGGAGAAATTGTAGGTATGGGGAATCATCAAGAGCTGATTCAAAAGTGTGAGGTGTATAAAAGAATGGTTATACTGCAGTTAGGAAGGATTTTCTAATATGAACGTTAAAAACGAGGAAATTACCTTAAATTCTAATAATTTTGAATCTAAAGATAAAAACTCAAATATGGTTAGGAAAAGAATATATAATTATTTTTATAAATACAGAGTAAATATTTGTTTTGCTGTATTTTTATACGTTATAGATGCTTTCATTACAGTACTGAGTCCCAAAATAGCTGGTCAAGGGATTACAGCTCTTTCGAATTTAAATGCAGACGGACTACCTGATATAGATTTAAATTATATACTTAGACTTTTAAGCTTTTTACTTGTACTTTATTCATTAAGCGGACTATGTACTTGTTTAGCACGATTCTTAATTTCAAAAACTTCAGTAGAATTAATTTATGAAATTCGTCGAGATATTTCCGTAAAAATAAATAAAGTAAGCTTAAGCTACGCAGAAAGTAGAAGCAGAGGAGATATTTTATCTTGTATAATAAATGACGTAGAGACTTTAGGATCTTCCTTTATAAATGGTATATGCAGTTTAGTAACTTCTTTAATTACAGCAGTTGGAATTTCTGTGATGATGATAAGTATAAGTTGGGAAATAACTTTTACTGTATTTTTAGTAATACCTTTAATTATTATAATTATGATTTTTTTAGTCAAGAAGTCTCAGCATTACTTTTTGGGATATCAACAAAATTTAGGCAAAATCAATGGATGTATCGAAGAAACTTTATCGGGATATGAAACTGTAAAAGTGCTCAATGCTGAAAAAGATATTTTAAATAATTTTGACTCCATTAACAATGATTTGTGTAATACTTCGTATAAAGCGCAGTTCTCATCTGGATTTACTTCTCCTATTATGGCATTACTTTCAAATATTGTATATGTGATTTCATGTATTTTTGGAGGATATTTGGCAGTTGTAAGAGGAATGCTTATAGGAGATATTACAGCTTTTATAACTTATTCCGGTGAGTTTATTAAGCCTCTTATGAGTTCCGCAGGTTCACTAAGTGGCTTTCAAAGTACATTTGCAGCTTCAAAGCGTATTTTTGAACTATTAGATTCATCCGACGAACAACCATATTATAGAAGTAAACTTGAGTTACCTTTGTTAACTATGGATAACTACAATATGGAATTTAAAAATGTAAGTTTCGGTTATGATTCAAATGAATTAACTATAAAAAATATATCATTTAAAATAAAGCAGGGTCAATCCGTTGCTATAGTAGGAGAAACTGGATCAGGAAAAACTACTCTCACAAAATTAATAATGAGATTTTACAATGTTAATAGTGGAGAAATTATTCTTGGAGGTAAAGATATAACCGATTTTGAAATAGATCATTATAGAAGTCTGTTTGGAATAGTAACTCAAAGCTCTTGGCTTTATAGCTCTACAATCCTGGAAAATATCAGATACGGAAATATTAAAGCTTCAGATGAACAAATAAAATTTACTGCTCAAAAAATAGGATTAAATCATTTTATTGAGTCTTTGCCTAATGGTTACGATACTGTCTTAGAAGAAGGCATTACTAATCTTTCCGAAGGACAAAAACAGCTTCTTTGTATTGCAAGAGCTTTAATTTCAGACTGTAAAATTCTTATTTTAGATGAAGCAACAGCTTCCGTAGATACTTTTACAGAAAGCTGTTTACAAAAGTGTTTAAAGGAAATTTTAAAAGACAAAACTTCTATAATAATCGCTCACCGACTTAGTACTATACAAAAAGCAGATGTAATATTTGTAATGCAAGACGGTGAGCTAATAGAATGTGGTACACATAAAAATTTACTCCTAAAAAAAGGAGTATATTATGAAATGTATTTTAAAGCATATAATTAGCTTTTAAATTATAAAAATTATTTTTTCTCGAATGGAGCTAGTCTTTATTTCCCTAATTTCCCTGGCGACCTTCGGCTAGAGGACGGAGAGCTATTTTGCTTTTTTTCAATTTCTTCAAACATTTGTACTCTTTGTTTCACGCCAGAGTTTTTAAATAAAGATGAAACTCCATCTAGGGAATCTAAATAATTTTCTTTTTCTTCATATTCTTTATAAGCATTATCAATAATCTGTTCTAATTTTTTTGAGAAATCATTTGTTTTTTCAATAATTTCTTTTATGATCTCTATACTATTATTTGCTTCTTTTATTGTTTCTGAAATGGAATTTTTACGTTCAAGTTTTGATGTGGAGTTTTTGTTAATGAGTATTAATGACTTCCTAGCGCCGTTTGTAAATTCTTTTGGACTTTTTTTAAGATAATTTCTATAATGATTTTCATTTAAATATCCTTGAGTATCTATAAAAACTTTGATATTAGGATACTCTTTTAAAAACAAGTCGTTATATTCTTTTAAATATCTAGTTTTTATTTCTAAACCACTTTTTAAATATGCTTCTATTTTACTTATTTTGTCTTTTTTATTCTCAATAATATTATTTAATTTATCTATAGCTTTATCGTAATTTTCTTGATTATTATCTTCAAATTCGACCAGCTCATTATTAAACTGTTTAAATTTTTTATTAAATTGGAATTCATTATAAAAATAGTTTGCAAAATTATAAATTAAATCTGTATATTCTTGAAGCACACTAATTGCGCTTCCTATTTCTTGTTTTTCTACTGGATTTTCATTCAAATGCTTTTTTATAAAACCTTTATACAAGGATTTTAGTAACTCTAAAGAAGAATCAAAATTACCTAACAACTTCCGATACTTCTGGCCGCTTATTAATTGACTTTTTTTTGAGTTTTTATCTGCAAATTTAACAAGGGGGTCTTTTTTAAGGCGTGCTTTTTGATTTTCATAGCACTTTTTTAATGTTTTTAAAAATTGTTTATCTTTTACTTGCTTTTCGTCTATTTTTTCTTTTGACAATTTCTTTAATTTGCTACAATTTTTCCACAACATTTCTTTAAATTTTTTCAAAGAAAATTTCATTCCCATTAACATTCACCCCTAGCACTTATATGATTTTTAGAAGTTGAGAATTTATTTGTTAAAATTATTAGGCAAATTTTAAAATTTGCCTAATAAATTACGTTTATTCAATTTCAATAGTTTCAGAAGGAGAACTTTTTTCTATATTTTTAGGAATGGTAAGTGTAAGAGTGCCGTCGACCATTTTTGCTTTTATATCTTCTTTCGATAAGCCTTCACTTACGCTGAAACTTCGAGTATAGTTTCCTGAGTAACGCTCTTTTCTTATATAATTACCTTCTTTATCTTTCTCTTCTGATTCACCTTGAGTCGAGGCGGAAACTGTTAGTATACCTTTTTCTAAAGTAATTTTTACATTTTCTTTTTTTACTCCAGGAATATCCATAATAATTTCAAGTTCTTTATCATTTTCTATGATATCTGTACTTAAAGAATTTTTTACGCTTGAAAAAGGATGCCAATGATCCAAAGGGGAGTGAAATAAATCAAAATCGTAAGGTATAAGATGCATAATATTCAACCTCCTAAAAAAGTATATAATTTACAAAACATATAAATGTTTGCAAAAAATATTTTATCAGTATTTATATTATTTGTCAACATTTAAAATAAAATTTTTATAATAATTTCACATAATTTATGAACTGTGTTCTTAATTTGACAAAGTAAAATCTTTATTAATTTAAGTAAATTTGATAACAATACACTTATATTGTATAATTAAAATAAAGTATTAGGTATTTAAATAAAGTATTTATCATACTGGTTAATAGGGAGTGTAAATAAGGAGGAGTAAATTTATGTATGGATATTATTATGACAGTAGTTACTTGATTTTTATGATATTATCTCTTATTGTATCTACTTACGCTCATTTTAAAGTGCAACACGCATTTAATAAATATTCCAATATAAGGTGTTCTAAGGGGATAAGCGGAGCGGAAGCAGCTAGAGGAGTTCTTGATTTTAATGGAGTAACAGGAATATCTATTGAACGTACAAATGGATATTTTACGGATTACTTTGATTCTAGGAGCAAAAAAATTTGTCTTTCAGATAACGTGTATAGCGCTGCTACTATAGCTTCGGTAAGTGTAGCAGCTCACGAGTCGGGACATGCTACTCAATACTCTAAAAATTATTTTCCTTTAAAATTACGTCATTTGTTAGTTCCAATAACACAGTTCGGATCTAATTTAGCGATGCCTTTTATAATTTTAGGACTTATGGTTCCTACTTGGGGATTTTTTGTAAATATAGGTATAGTTTTATTTTCTTTTGCAGTAATTTTTCAGTTGGTGACTTTGCCTGTAGAATTTGATGCGAGCCGTAGAGCGCTAGAGACAATAAAAGCTACTAATATGCTTGAGAGTAGTGAGATAGAAGGAGCAAAGGTAGTTTTAAAAGTAGCTGCTTTTACTTATATTGCAGCAACTTTTACAGCTCTTCTTTCTTTATTAAGATTAATTTGGATATCACGGAATAGGAGAAATTAAAAACTACGTATTGACTTTATTAAAAAAAAAATAATATAATTATAATTAAGTTAACAATTTAAGAAGTAGAATATCATGAAAATTTCAAGTAAAAGAAAAAATGCAAAAATAATAGCTTTCATAATGGCAATAACTACTTTAACTAGTAATTCATTTCTACCCTCATCACATGCAGGTAATCCTAATGTTAAGAAACAAGAAATTGCAAGTTCCCGTAGTAATAAGATGGGTACGAAAGGATTTATTACAACAGGTGGAATAGTAGTTTTAAGTGCACTAGGCATTTATGGGTATAAAAATCGCGGTAAAATTTGAAATTATTTTTTAGGAAGAAAAAAGATTTCAAAACAGAAGCAGGAGAAAATTTAAACAAATTAATTAACAGTTTGATAGAAGCTAATAAAGATAAAAATTGTAGCGAACAAGATAGAATATATCGTTTTAATGAAGTAATTAAAAAACTTAAAGAATTAGATGATGGTATTTTTGTACCTACTAATTATGAAGGAAGCCCAGCTGATCGTGATAGAAAAAGATAAAATATCATTACTATAGGTTTAAACAAAATCGCATATAAAACTAGTGATTCCAATTTAAGAAAAGATTTATTTAATTTATCTGAATTTATTGGTGATTTTTTGAGAATATGGGTTATAGCTATTTTGCGCCTAGTATTGTAGTTACAGAGTATGACGATCATAATTCACATTCAAATAGTGTGGATTAGACGTCAACTACTAGTTCATCAACTTCGGAATCGGACGATGATGTTATTTCTGTAGTTCGTGAGGATGCGGGGGGAGACTGGATTAGCAGAACTAGAAGATCATTCGTTGCCACAGAATCAAACAAATTTTCCCCAACAAAATTTTGCTAATCAAACAATTATTTTTTCCCCAGCCACACATTCTTCTCGACAATTTGATTTTGCTCCAGTAAATCCTAATCTATCAAGCTCTTCCTTAAATAATGTAGTAGAACCAATTGTAATAGACAGTTATAGAACAGACCATATTAATTGGGTGCCATTTAGTGATCAAACACGCCCTCCCATGCCAGTAATTTCGGGTTCACAATTCTCGCAACAACCAGTTGTTTTCCCCCGATATTGCAACCAAGTTCCTATTTACAACAACCTACACTATTTGTAACCGATACTCCTTCTAATCAACCGGAACAGCATGTAGAAGTTATAGATTCAGATAGTTCATCAAGTTCAGAATCTGATGATGTTATTGAACCTTTAGTTTAAGAGATGTATTCTGTAGATTAAGAATTTTCTTCGTCCTCACAATCTCTTCTACAATAATCTTAATCTCTATTTGAAACGACTTCACTTTAATTTGAAGAAGATTGTGAGAAAGAAGTGACGTCAAATTAACAAACTTATCAAATTCTTTATTTAATATAAAATAGGAATATTTTTTGGCTAAATGATCAAGTTATGATTAATACATTTGATAAGTAGTGTTTTATGGTATTTAAATTTTTATAGCTTAAAAATTAAAAGAATAAATGAAAAAATAAAGTAGTGAAATGACTATTACGATCATTCCGCTACTTTTTATTATCAGTCTGCCACAATGTTTATAAGATGTGCTACACCAGGAATGGTTTCACCTTGTTGAGCCGAAGTAGGGGACATAAGAGCTCCGGTAGCTATAAATAGAATATTTTTTAGTTCTTTTTCTTTTACTTTATTCAGAATATGGGAACAAAGTATAGAAGCTGAGCATCCACAGCCCGAACCTCCGGCATGTACATCTTGTTTTTCTTTGTAATATATCATGAGGCCGCAGTCATTGTAGTTTTCTTTTAGTTCAATTCCTTCTTTTTTAAGTAATTGTTTTAAAAGTGAGGTACCTACTTCTCCCAAGTCTCCGGTTAAAATTAAGTCATAGTTTTCAGGTGAAGTTTTGGTGTCTTCAAAGAAAGTGAGTAAAGTTTTTGCGGCGGATGGAGCCATAGCAGCCCCCATATTGTTGGAATCTTTAATACCGAGATCAGTTATTCTGCCTATGGTACAGTATTTTACTTTAGGGCCTATTTCTTGTTGACTTACTAAGATTGCTCCTGCTCCTGTAACTGTCCACTGAGCCGTTGGAGTACGTTGACCTCCGTATTGGAGTGGAAAGCGGAACTGTCTTTCCGAAGAACAGTAGTGAGAGGATGTTACTGCGATAGAGTACTGTGCTATTCCTGCCTCAATACTTGTAGCAGCTAAAAAAAGAGATTGTGCCATAGTTGAGCATGCTCCAAATTGACCGAGAAAAGGAATATCTAAGGATCTAAGACCAAAAGCTGAAGACATACATTGGTTTAGTAAATCTCCTGCAAAAATATAATTTATATCTGAAGCTTCCATATTACATTTTTTAAGTAAGATTTTTACAGTTTCAGTTTGAAGTCGACTTTCTGCTTTTTCCCAGGAAGATTCTTCAAGAGTAGTATCCTCAAATATTTTATCGAACCATTTACCTAAAGGACCTTCTGCTTCTTTTTTTCCGCACGTTGCTGCGAATCCTTTTATAGTCGGGTAATTTTGCATCAAGATAGTATATTTTCCTATTCGTTTGGCCATAAGTTAAATCTCTCCCTTATAAAAAATACCAAAATGAAAATAAAATTCATTTTAGTATTTGATATTATCAGGTAAAATATTTAGCTAATCTAAAAAAACTTATAGTTTATTATCGTCATGAGGCAATAAACTGGATACAGATTCTTGAGTGGCATCTAGGGTTTGTTGTGAAGAGGAAACATTTAAGTCTTCATTTTTCTTTATACCATACATTTTGAGTATTTTATTCTTTATAAAATTACTTAACTTGAATGATGAATTTTTTTCAGAATTATTCAAAATACCACCTGCTAACTTTAGTAATTTTCTCATTATCCTATCAGACTGATAAATTAAAATCAAGGAAAATTACGTACAGAACAAACTAAAAAATCTTTAAATTAAGCTTAAAATTTTCGTTTAAGTATTATATTAAACTGATATATTTTTATGCAAATGGTACTATTAAAAATTACTTTTGTACTGTTCAACTTCTACTGCACATGCGACTGTTGCTCCAACTATAGGATTATTTCCCATACCTATAAAACCCATCATTTCAACGTGTGCAGGTACTGAAGAAGACCCAGCAAATTGTGCGTCGCTGTGCATTCTACCCATAGAGTCAGTTAGTCCGTATGAGGCGGGGCCTGCGCCCATATTATCCGGGTGTAAGGTTCTGCCGGTTCCTCCTCCGGAAGCTACCGAAAAATACTTTTGATTATTTTCTGTTGCCCATTTTTTGTATGTTCCAGCTACGATATGCTGAAAGCGAGTGGGATTGGTTGAATTTCCTGTTATAGAAATATCAACTTTTTCATATTTAAGTATTTCAAGACCTTCTAGAGGATCATTGACTCCGTAGCATTTTATTTTTGAATTTGAATTATCTGAGAAAGCTTTTTCCGATAAAACTTCTAAACAGTTATTTTTATAGTTTAGATTAGTGCGAACATATGTAAATCCGTTAATTCTAGATATTATATAAGCAGCGTCTTTTCCAAGTCCGTTGAGTATTACTTTCAGAGGGTTTTTTCTAACTTTATTTGCAAATTTGACTATTCCGATGGCGCCTTCTGCTGCAGCAAAAGATTCATGTCCAGCGATGAAAGCGAAGCATTTAGTATCTTCATTAAGCAATTTAGCTGCAAGGTTTCCGTGTCCAATTCCAACTTTACGCGTGTCGGCTACGGATCCCGGAATGCAAAAAGATTGAAGACCTTTACCAATTATTTGAGCAGCTTCCATAGCAGATTTTATAGGTGAAACAATCGCTCCGGCACATCCTAAAGTGTACGCCCAAACTGCGTTATCAAATGCAATAGGCTGAATACTTTTTACTATTTTTTCAGGGAAAATTTTTGCTTTTTCACAAATTTCTTTAGCTGTATTTAGGTCTTTTATTCTAAATTCATTTAAAAATTCTTCTATTTTAGGAATTCTGTTTTCCAGTCCTTCAAAATAGGTTTTAGTTTTCATGAAATACGATCCTTTCGTTTGATGTTTTTATTATACGCTTATTATTTATTCTTTTCTAGGATCTATATATCTTATTGCTTCTGAGTAACGTCCGTAAATACCCATACTTTTTTCAAAAGCATCTTCAGCACTTAATCCATTTTTTATTTTATCAATCATGATTCGGGGATTTAAGAATTTGTATCCAATAACTTCATCATTTTCGTTTAGTCCGAGAGAAAGTATGTATCCTTCCGTTGTTTGCATGTATCGTACGCCTTTAAGTTTAGTGCTGAAAACAGTTCCTACTTGAGAACATTTTCCTTTTCCTAAATCTTCAAGTGAAGCGCCGATAGGAAGACCATCTTCAGAAAATGCTGTTTGAGATCGTCCATATACAAGTTGAAGAAATATTTCTTTCATAGCGTCATTTATAGCGTCACATACAAGATCTGTATTTAGACATTCAAGTAATGTTTTCCCCGGAAGAATTTCTCCTGCCATAGCTGCTGAATGAGTCATACCCGAACATCCTATAGTTTCTACAAGCGCTTCTTCGATTATTCCGTTTTTAACATTTAAAGTAAGCTTACACGCTCCTTGCTGAGGAGCACATTTTCCAATTCCATGCGACAAGCCGGATATATCTCTTATTTCATAAGCTTTTATCCAGTTTCCTTCTTCGGGGATAGGTGAGGGACCATGATGAGGGCATGCTTTGATACAAGACATGTTTTCTGTATTTGGAGTGTATTCCATTTAAATTCCTCCCGGCTATTTGTTTTTTACGGTATTTTTTATAATTTCGTATATTCGTTCGGTTGAGTCCGTAATAGCTATCTTTGCAAGATTTTTTGCGTATTCATTCTTTATATCTTTAGGGCTGGTAAGGATTTTCTCAATTTCATCCATTAAGCTTTGACAAGTTAAATTTTTCTCTTCTATCATACTTCCAGCGTTAGAGTTTACAAGTGCCAAAGCGTTATAATATTGGTGGTTTTCAGCTACATTAGGAGATGGTATTAATATTGCAGGTTTTTTTGAAGCTTGAAGTTCGCTTATTGTAGTTGCTCCTGCGCGACATATCACTATATCGGCTGCAGCTAAACATTCCGCCATATTGTCTATGTATTCTTTTATGATGTATCGAGAGTTATCAGTTATATCTATTCCGCTTTTTTTTAATGAATCCAAAAATGAATGTCCTTTTTTGCCGTAAGCATGGATGAAGTTGTATTTTGAATCGTCTTTTTGTTTTATGATTATTTCAGAAATTACTTTATTTATAGCTTCTGCTCCTAAGCTCCCTCCAAATGACAGTATTACAGGGTTACTGTTTAAATGAAGTTTTTCACGAGTTTTTTTAGGATCAAGAGTGGCTATTTTTTTTCTAACTGGAGTACCTGTAACTAAAATTTCTATATTGGATGGAAGATGTTTTTTTGCTTCTTCGTTTACCACGAGTACTTTATTTGCTTTTTTGGCAAGAAGTTTAGTGGTTACTCCGGGATAAGAATTAGAGTCATGGATTAAAAATGGAATTTTTAAATTTGATGCTTCCCTTAAGAAAGGACCGCTTACATATCCGCCTGTACCGATACAAATATCAGGTTTAAATTCTTTAAGTATTTTTTTAGATTCGAAAGTAGAGATTATTATATTTTTAAGTGTTGATATATTTTTCTTTATGGAATCTAAATTTAATTTTCTTGAAAATCCGGATATAGTTATGCCTTTGAATTCAAATCCTGCTTTTGGAACCAAGCTTTCTTCCATTCCTCCTTTTGCGCCTACGTATAAAATACTGCTGCTCGGATCATTTTCTTTAACATATTGAGCTATAGCAAGAGCAGGATTAATATGTCCTGCAGTACCTCCGCCTACGAAAATTACTCTCATTTTTTCCTCCGATAATAAAATTTAAGTTTTTTCTAGTCTTGACGACCTAGAAATTGAAAGTATGACTCCCATTTGAGCTAGAAGCATCATAAGAGAAGTACCTCCATAACTGAAAAATGGTAAACTTATTCCTGTATTTGGGATTGTATTTGTAACGACTGATATATTAAGTATAACTTGTAGACCTACTTGAGCTGTTAGGCCTATACCTAAAAGCATACCGAATTTATCTTTTGCATGTATAGCTATTAGCATGCCTCTCCATACCAGTAACGCAAAAAGCAGTAATATTATCACTGCACCTACGAATCCAAGTTCTTCGCAAACGACTGAAAATATAAAATCGTTTTGAGGTTCGGGAATATAAAGATACTTTTGGCGTGAGTGACCAAGACCGAGTCCCAAAATTCCACCTGATCCTATTGCGTAAAGTCCCTGACGGGTCTGCCATGTATCTACACCCGATGATGCTCCAAATGGATCAAGCCATCCGGATATGCGATTATTAGCATAGGTAAGTTTATCTGTAAAGACAACCAAGTAAATAAGTGCAGAAGCTATTGCTCCGAGAACCATGCCGAACCATCTGAGCTTTATTCCACCTATGAAAAGCATTCCTGCGGCCAGTAAAACAACTATTACGGAACATGAAATATGAGGTTCTAAAGCTAAAAGTACGATAGTAGGAGCAAGTATTAAAAGATAGGGTAATATTCCATATTTGAAAGTATGCATTCTGTGAAGATTGAAACTTATGAAGTGCGAAAATGAGACTACTATTGCAAATTTTGTAATTTCTGAAGCTTGAAAACTGAATGATCCCAGTTGAATCCATCGGTGTACGCCGTTAATTGGAGGCATTACCAAAACAACCATCAAGAGTAAAAATGATACTCCAAGTATAGGGACGGCAAATTTATGGAAAATGTGATAATCAATGTAAGAAACTGCAAACATAGCAGCTACGCCTAAAAAGGCAAATACTAACTGATTTTTTATAAAGTAAAAACTATCATGGTTATGGAGATAAAATGCATTTGGATAACTCGCCGAAAACATCATTATAAGTCCTATTACAAGTATAGTAATAACAAGGAATAAAAAAGGTACATCCATATCGGAACGTATAGAAAGTAATTGTAATTTTTTAAATAAAGACTGTTTACCTTTTTGTTTAACCATTAATGCTTTATTGTCGCCTAAATGGTTTGAGCTGTTATTTTCGTTTAAGACTTTCTTCACCCTTTTTGCTTTCATATTTATTTTTTAACTCCTTATTTCTAGTTTTAAATGCTAAGTGTTACTATAAGTACAGAAATTATTCCTAAAAATATTGTAGCTAAGCTAAATACTGTACATATTTTATTTTCGCTCCATCCGATCATTTCGAAGTGGTGATGAATAGGACTCATTTTAAATAGTCGCTTTCCATGAGTAAATTTAAAATATAAAACTTGTAATATAACTGAAAACATTTCGGAAGTATATACAAACGAAAGAATTATAAGCGGAACATGTAAACCCGAGCTTAATCCTAACGCACATACTATACCTCCTAAAAATAGTGAGCCTGTATCTCCCATGAATACTTTAGCTGGATGGAGATTCCAAATTAAAAAACCTAAGCATCCTCCCGCAAGTGCTGCAGCTTCGAGACTAAGTCCGAACATACCTAAAAGGTTTGTTATTACCATGTAAAATATAGCTATAAAAAATGCTACGGAAGCACTAAGTCCATCCACACCATCTGTAAGGTTGGCTGCGTTTACTATTCCCACTACAATAATTGCAAAAATAATAAAGTAGAAAAATCCAAGTTCTAAAGTTCCGATAAAGGGGATATTGACTTTTGTAAGACTTTCTCCTCCATTAACTTTGTTAGCTGTATTAATTGCTAAGAAATAGCATATTACCACTCCGAACTGTAAAATTAATTTTTGTTTTGGAGTAAGACCTTGGTTTTGCTTTTTGCTTACTTTCACATAATCATCTATAAATCCTATAGCTCCATATCCTACGGCCATTGCAAGACCTGCAAAGATTTTGGTTATCATTAGTGGAGTTTCATATGCTTGTATTCCATTTAGTTCGGCTATTTTGTAGTAAAGAGGTACACAGATTACTGTAGAGACTATAATTCCTATTATAAACATTATACCGCCCATAGTGGGAGTACCTTGCTTATTTTTATGCCAAGATGGTCCTTCATCCAGTATAGTTTGACCATACTTTAAATTATGTAAAAAAGGAATCATGATTTTACCTAGCAGTGTTGTGATAATGAAAGCTAAAGTAGTACATATTGCAGCTGATATTCCGTAGCTGTTCATTTGAATTTTCCTCCGTATTATTAAAATTCATTTGGTTTAATTTTTTCTCTTAAATTTATTCTATTCTCCTGAAGAATCATTATGTACAAAATTTAAAGTAATAACAGTTCCAACAGGCACTTCTGTTCCTTCGGGTATGCTTTGCGAAGAAACTTTGACATCCGGTTCTTCAAGTTTAAGTCCTGAAAGTTTTGTATTTAAACCTACTGCTGAAGCAGTACTGTTAACTTCTGATACTGAAAGTCCTATAAATTTCGGGACTTTTATATTAGAACTTGAAGAGTCGGTATGAAGTATAATAGTTCCTCCTTTCGGGATATGACTTGACGCGTCAGGAGTTTGGGAAGTTACTGCGTTGCCGTTTCCGATAATTGTAGTATTAAGAGAGAGAGAAGCGGCAGCATTTTTAGCTTCTGAGATATTTTTTCCAACTAAATCCGGTACAACAGTATCGATTTTTTCAAGTTCTTCTTCATTATAAACTTTTTCTATACCCATGTATGGTAGGATGTCTTGCATTGCAGCTGCAAATGCAGGTGCCGCTACTGCGCTTCCGTAGTACTGCTCTCCTTTTGGAGTATCAAAAAATACTAGCATTGCTATTTTAGGATCGTCTGCCGGAGCGAATCCGCAAAATGAAGAAATATAATCTTTTTGTCCCGGAGCGGATAATCCTATTTTTTCCGAGGTACCGGTTTTTCCTGCTACTCTGTATCCGGGGATGTAAGCATTTTTAGCTGCTCCGTGTACTGCATTTTCGTATAGCATGGAAGTTACTCTTTTAGCGGTTTTTTCAGAGATTACTTGTCGTTTTATTATTGGGTCAATACGCTTTATTATGTTTCCGTTTTCGTCAAGTATTTCTTTTACAATATGAGGTTGAACTATATTACCTCCATTTGCAATTGCGGCAGCAGCAGTAATCATTTGAATAGGAGTCACACCAAAATTTTGTCCCATAGAAGCAACGCATAAATCGATAAGAGCCATACTTCCGTCTGCGCTAAAGAAAAGATCGCTGGATTCTCCTGGTAAATCGATTCCGGTTTTATTGTGAAATCCGAATGATTTGTAAAATTTAAAGAAGTTTTCAACGCCTATTCTTTGTCCTAAAGTGATAAATGCTGGATTACATGAGTGGCAAAGTGCTTCTACGAAATTTTGAGACCCATGACCACTTCGTTTATGACATCCTATAGGTCTTGCTCCTTCATAAGGTTTTATTGATCCTGTACAGTTAAAATTAGACCGTTCATTCACGACATCTAATTCTAAACCCATTGAAGCGGTTACCATTTTAAATACTGAACCCGGATAGTAAGTGTCACTTATAGCTTTATTTCTCCACTGGTAACTTAAAGCTTCATTTTTTGCTTTAGCTCTTTCTTCTTCAGGGAGGGCTGATATTCTTTGTTCTTCTTCCGGATTTGCAATTTTAAAAGGTTCATTAGGATCGAAATCTCCTTTAACTGCCATGCCAAGTATTTCTCCTGTATTTACATCCATTGCTATAGCAGTAGCGCGATTTTTTACTTTATGGGTTTTAATTCCTTCTTCCAAAGTTTTTTCCATAAATCGCTGGATACATTCGTCTATGCAAAGCTTCAAACTACATCCGGGGGTTGGATTTACAAGCTGTTCATATTCAAAAGGCATTTCCGTTCCTAAAGCATTTCTAGCGGTTAAAATTCGTCCAGGTTCGCCTTTTAAAGTTTTTTCGTAGTATGCTTCTACTCCAGCTAAGCCTTGACTGTCCGCTCCGGTGAACCCCAGAACGGCAGCAGCGAAATTTTTAAATGGATAATAGCGTTTATAGTCTTCAATCAAGCGAAGTCCGCTAGTAATTTTATTTTTTGTTTTAAATTCTATTATTTTGTCTTTTATATCACTTTCTACTTTTTTCTTAATGATGGTATAGCAAGATCTTTTTTTTGAAAGTTCTATGAGTTTATTTTTATCAATATCCAGTATTTCATGCATTCCACTGCAAATAAGCTCGCGTTTTTCATCTGAGTCTATATAAGAAGGTTCTAGTACCACTGTCCATACACTCGCACTTTGAGCCAAAGGTTTCATATTTCTATCGAAGATAGTTCCTCTTTTGGAGTTTATTTTAGTATCCGTCAACTGTTGTTCAGAAGCTTTTTTTTGCAAAAATTCTCCTTGTATGATTTGTAGATTTATGAGTCTGAAAGCAAGCAGCGGAAACCCGATAAATACTAAGATAATAAGTACTATCATTGATCTCCTTTGCATTCTTATGGTTACACCTTTTGACAAATCTTACACCTCGTCTGATTTTAAGTTATCTTTTATTTTGTAATGAGTATTTAGCAGAGTTTATTATAATAATTATTTATTCATCAAACAAGTTATGACATAAAAGATATTACTTAACTTCAGTTCTTGATGATTAAATATAGTTTAATTCTTGTGAAATTAGATGAAAAATTCTTTTATCATATTTTGAAATTAAAATACTTGACAATTTTATATTAAGCGTATATAATTAAAAAAGTAAGGCATGATTAGTAAAAATTTAAATAATAAAGTAAGGAGTGTTGAAGATGAGGAAAGAAATAATAGAGAAACTTAAAGAGGAAGAAGTAGCAGAGAAAGTACTGGAAGCCAAAACCGGTGATGAAATATATGAGATATTTAAAAGCTACAGTTTAGAAATATCAAAGGAAGAAGCAGATGAAATTTTAAAGGAAAAAAGCGAATTGGTTTCAAAGATTTCGAAAATCAGCGAAGAGGAGTTATCAAAATGTTCAGGCGGATGGGGGGATGGACTTGTAGATAAGCTTTCTGGTAAATTGAAAGGTATGGTTATGAGTGAGGATGACTATGGTTTTTTTACAATTGAACCTGGAAAGGAAGAAAAGTTTAAACTCTTTGTTTATGATAACAGCGATAAAATAGTAGAAACCGGTCTGGCCATAGGCTTGGTAGGTGTGACAGTAGCAGCTACGTTAGGAGTACCTAAGCTTGTGAATTATTGCAAGAAAAAATTAAAGGGATAAAATTTAATTTTTGAATATGATTATACTGAAATTATCTTGACAAATAATTATTAAACATGCTAGAATTATAACCTGTATTGGGTTTATTTTATTAAACATAATGTCCCAATGCAAGTTTCAATATTTAATGAGGAGGTGTATTATGCCAACATTTAATCAGTTAGTTCGCAAAGGAAGAAAAAGCCAGGTGAAAAAAGCTAAAGCTCCTGCACTTTTAAGAGGATGGAATTCAAAAAAAAGAATAGCTATAAGCCAAACTTCACCTCAAAAAAGAGGAGTTTGTACTGCCGTTAAAACCGCTACTCCTAAAAAACCTAACTCCGCACTCAGAAAAATTGCAAGGGTACGTCTTTCAAATGGGTTGGAAGTAACTTCTTACATCCCGGGAATAGGCCATAACCTCCAAGAACACAGCGTAGTGCTTATAAGAGGCGGACGTGTAAAAGACTTACCTGGTGTGCGTTATCATATAATAAGAGGTACACTTGACGCTCAAGGAGTAGCTAAACGTATGCAAGCGCGTTCTAAGTACGGAGCAAAACGTCCTAAAGCAGGTGCTGCTAAACCGGCAGGAAAGAAATAAATACTTAGAAAGAAATTTTGATTAAGCTTTACGATTAAATGCATTGCAGAAGTATTTTATAAACTATTTTAATTATAAAGTTACCTCTGTAGAGGCGGAGCGGAAGCTAAATTACTTTCGAGTACCTATGATATCATTTAGTGTGAAGGAGGGAAGAAATATGCCAAGAAGAGGTAATATCGTTAGACGTGATGTGTTACAAGATCCGATTTATAATTCTAAATTGGTTACCCGTCTTATAAATAACATAATGGTAGACGGGAAAAGAGGAATAGCTCAAAGAATAGTTTATAAAGCATTTGAAGCGGTTCGCCTTAAAACTGGAAGAGAACCACTAGAAGTCTTTGAAGAAGCTATGGAAAATATCATGCCCACGCTTGAAGTTAAGGCGCGCAGAGTAGGAGGAGCGACGTATCAGGTTCCAATTGAAGTAAGAGCAGACAGAAGACAAACTTTAGGTCTTAGATGGCTTACTAAATATTCAAGATTGCGTTCCGAAAAAACAATGATAGAAAGATTGTCAGCAGAAATCTTAGACGCCATTAAAGGAACAGGTGCGGCAGTTAAAAAACGCGAAGATACTCATAAAATGGCTGAAGCTAATAAGGCATTTGCTCATTATAGGTGGTAAGAATTTTACTGATAAGACTCTTTTTGTATTTTCAGTTTAATAATTATAGAGTTTATAATTTGATAAGTATATTTTTGCAAATGCCAGTTAATTTTAAGGAAAAGGAGGACGTTATGCCAAGAAAAGTATCGTTGGATATGACTCGCAATATAGGAATAATGGCTCATATCGACGCTGGAAAAACTACTACTACAGAAAGAATATTGTTTTATACTGGAATAAGTCATAAACTTGGAGAAGTTCATGACGGTGCTGCTACCATGGATTGGATGGTTCAAGAACAAGAACGCGGAATTACCATAACTTCAGCTGCGACTACTTGTTTTTGGAAGAACCATAGAATAAATATTATAGATACCCCCGGCCACGTAGATTTTACAGTTGAAGTGGAACGTTCACTACGTGTACTTGATGGTTCGGTTACGGTGCTTTGTGCAAAAGGCGGAGTTGAACCTCAATCTGAGACTGTATGGCGTCAAGCGGATAAGTATGGAGTACCGCGTATGGCCTACGTTAATAAAATGGATATTATGGGTGCGGATTTTTATAACGTTGTAAAGATGATGAAAGAACGTTTAAAATGTAATGCCGTTCCAATACAGCTTCCTATAGGATCAGAAGACACTTTCAAGGGAATAATCGACTTGGTTGAGATGAAAGCCTATGTTTACTATGATGATCTTGGAAAAGATATCAGAGTAGAAGAAATACCGGAAGATATGAAAGAAATGGCCGAAAAATACCATACAGAGCTTCTCGAAAGTATTGCAGATCAAGATGACGAAATTTTTGAGAAATATCTTGAAGGTGAAGAGATTTCTATAGATGAAATTCAAGCTTGTATAAGAAATGCTACTATTGCCAATGTAATCGTTCCGGTAACTTGCGGGACTTCATACCGAAATAAAGGTGTACAAAAGCTTCTTGACGCGATAGTTGCATACATGCCTTCCCCTAAGGATGTCCCTGCAATAAAAGGAATAAATCCAGAAACACAAGAAGAAGTTGAAAGACCGTCTTCAGATGAAGAGCCTTTTTCAGCTCTTGCATTTAAAATTGCAACGGATCCTTTTGTAGGTAAGTTATGTTTCTTTAGGGTATATTCAGGTACAATTTCAGCTGGTTCCACAGTTTATAATTCAACTAAAGATAATAATGAAAGACTAGGCCGTCTTTTACAGATGCATTCAAATCACAGACAAGATATTGAAAAAGTCTATGCAGGAGATATTGCTGCAGCAGTAGGACTTAAAAATACTACTACCGGTGATACTCTTTGTGATGAAAAACACCCTGTAATATTAGAGTCAATGGAATTCCCTGAACCTGTAATAAGAGTAGCTATTGAACCGAAAACTAAAGCGGGTCAAGAAAAAATGGGATTAGGACTTGCTAAGCTCGCAGAAGAAGATCCTACTTTTAAAGCTTATACTGATGAAGAAACAGGTCAAACTATAATTGCCGGAATGGGTGAACTTCACCTTGAAATTATTGTAGATAGACTTTTACGTGAATTTAAAGTAGAAGCTAATGTAGGTAAGCCTCAGGTTTCGTATAAAGAGACTATTCGCAAAAGTGCGGATGTTGAAGAAAAATACGCACGACAGTCCGGAGGAAGAGGTCAGTATGGTCATGTAAAAATAAAGATTGAACCCAATCCCGGAAAAGGATATGAATTTGTAAATGAAATAGTTGGAGGAGCTATTCCTAAAGAATACATTCCTGCAGTTGATAATGGCATTCAAGGAGCAATGCTTTCGGGAGTTTTAGCAGGATATAATGTAGTTGACGTAAAAGTCACCCTTTATGATGGTTCATATCATGAAGTAGACTCTTCGGAAATGGCGTTTAAGATAGCAGGTTCTATGGCATTTAAATCTGCAATGAAAAAAGCGGATCCTGTACTTTTAGAACCAATAATGAAAGTAACAGTAACTGTTCCCGAGGAGTACATGGGAGATATAATTGGAGATATAAATTCTCGGCGTGGTATGATTCAAGGTATGGAAGCCGTATCTGGAGCTCAAAGAATTAATTCACAAGTTCCGCTTTCAGAAATGTTCGGATATGCTACAGATATGCGTTCTAAAACTCAAGGAAGAGGTCAATATACCATGGAGCCAAGCCACTATGCCGAAGTTCCAAAATCCGTTTCAGAGCAAATTATTGCAGAACGCAGTAAAAAAGATTAATATTTAATCAAGACTACCACTCTTTAGAATTAAAAGTTTGAAAGGGAGGAAGTTAAAATGGATAATATTAAAAGTAATGGATTGAAAATGTTCGAGGATAATGAAATTGAAAAAGTTTCAGGTGGAGCTATTTGGAAACCTTCATGTCCTAACTGTAAAAAGGAGATGCCGGGTGGTGTAGGCGTTATACGCATTAGCACCGAAGGTGCAGAGCATCCTTATTTCTGTACTGAGTGTGCCGAGGAGCTTTTAAACAGCGGTAAAGCAACGATTGACAAAGGTTTTGAAAATCTATATGAAAAATATGAGAAGTCTACTGATCTAGATACAGGTGAAATTGAGTATGGCTGGAAGAAAGTCTAAATATAGATAAGGTTTTATCTGTATGGTAAAATTAGGTGAAAATGTTTAAAAAATCAGATAACCCAGTATGTAAATATAAGGGATGCAATAAATTACTTCTAGAGAATGAAAAGTGCTGGGAGCAAAGCGGAATATTTGTTTGTTGTGATTGCTTTAACAAAATTATAGAATCTCTAGATCTTAAAAGTGACATTGATTCATTGAATGAATTAATTATATTAAATTCATAAAAATTTTATTTAGGAGGAAAATTTAATGGCAAAAGCAAAATTTGAAAGAAATAAGCCTCATGTAAACATTGGTACTATCGGTCACGTTGACCATGGTAAAACTACTCTTACAGCAGCAATTACAAAAGTTCTTAATTTGAAAGGCGATTCAGAATTTGTAGATTATGCAAATATTGATAAAGCTCCGGAAGAAAGAGAACGTGGAATTACTATTAATACTGCTCACGTTGAATATCAAACAGCAGCTCGTCATTATGCTCACGTTGACTGCCCAGGCCATGCTGACTATGTTAAAAATATGATTACTGGTGCTGCTCAGATGGATGGAGCAATCTTAGTAGTATCTGCTGCTGATGGTCCAGTGCCTCAAACTCGTGAACACATCTTGCTAGCACGTCAGGTAGGGGTTCCAAACATTGTAGTATTCATGAATAAGGTTGACCAAGTAGACGACGAAGAATTACTTGATCTTGTTGAAATGGAAATTCGTGAACTTCTTAATGAGTATGAATTCCCTGGAGATGACACTCCAATTATTCGTGGATCAGCTCTTAAAGTTCTTGAATCTTCTTCTAAAGATCCTTCAGCTCCGGAATACAAATGTATTCTTGATCTTATGGATGCTGTTGACTCCTTTATTCCAACTCCTGAAAGAAAAGCTGATCAACCATTCCTTATGCCTGTTGAAGACGTATTTACAATTACAGGACGCGGAACAGTTGCTACAGGTAGAGTTGAACGTGGTCAACTCAAAATGAGTGAGGAAGTTGAACTCGTAGGACTTACCGAAGAACGTAGAAAAGTTGTTGTTACAGGAATCGAAATGTTCAGAAAACTTCTCGATTACGCTGAAGCAGGAGATAACGTTGGTGTTCTTTTACGTGGTGTACAAAGAGAAGAAATTCAACGTGGTCAAGTTCTTGCTAAACCTGGAACAATTAATCCGCATACTAAATTTAAAGGTCAAGTATATGTTTTAACCAAAGACGAAGGCGGACGTCATACTCCATTCTTTAACAATTATCGTCCACAGTTCTACTTTAGAACAACTGACGTTACTGGTGTAATTTCACTTCCGGAAGGTACTGAAATGTGCATGCCTGGTGACAATGTTGTAATGGATGTTGAGCTCATTACTCCTATCGCTATTGAAGAAGGACTCCGTTTTGCTATTCGTGAAGGCGGAAGAACAGTTGGTTCAGGCGTTGTAACCGAAATTCTTGGTTAGTATGTAAATTAAAATTAAAGACTACTCATTTTAGAGTAGTCTTTATCATTTGTATTATAATCACTATAAATCCTTTTTGTATTTTGCATTTAGCTTACAAATTTTTGCATAACATTTTAGACAAGCATGATCGTGACTATTTGTGTCTATAGTGAGGCAATCTTTTCTGTTACAGAAGTCACAATCATTTCTGTAGGTAGACATGTATCCTCCTGAAATGCTTTGTTCTTCTTTTTCAGATAATTCTTTTTTTGAATCTTGATTTTCTATCATTTTAATATCCTCCTTTAAATTATAAATATAAGTAAGTTAATATTTTTAATTAAAATATCAAATTTGCATTTTTCTTTCAAAATTACTCTAAGAAAATTTAGCTGAAGTATTTAAAGTTTTTTATTTGAACTTATCGTCTGTATATGGTATTTTAGTGACGTCTTCGTCTATTTGAGAAAGTTTTTTATAGCAGTTTATACAAGCACAACGATCATCCACTACTTTAATAGCTCCTCGTCCTCCCATTTTTTTATTACAGAAATCACAATATGTATCGTAATTTTTATTTTCAGCGCTTTTGAATTTACCATTAGGCGTATATACTTTGTATCCTCCGGATACACTTTTTTCTTCTCTTTCGGTTAGCGTCTTTTTTGAATTTTGATCTTTTTCCATTTTAATTTCCTCCTTTGAATTTTAAATTAGAGTAAACCACTAATTTATTATGAATTTTAAATACAAAAAAGTCAATAATTTTAATTGAGTTATACAAAAAATCAGTATAAGAAAGTTTTATAATAAATTTTGTAGTACGCGTTTACATTTATGCCTTTATTGACGATAGCTTTCAAATGGGATAGAATAGATTAGTGTTATTATTTTAGAAATGGAGTTAGTAAATATGGCAAAAAGATTATTTACTTCTGAATCGGTTACTTCCGGCCATCCCGACAAACTTTGTGATCGTATTTCAGATTCGATTTTAGACGCTATTTTAACGCAGGATCCGAATGCTCATGTAGCATGTGAAGTAACAGCTGCGAAAGGGCTTATCCATGTTATGGGAGAGATCAACACTAAATGTTATGTAGATATAGACAAAGAAGTTAGAAAGGCGATAAAAGAAGTAGGCTATACAAGCTCAGACGCAGGTCTTGACGGAAATACTTGTGGAGTAATAGTATCAATTAATTCTCAGTCGTCTGATATAGCGATGGGGGTGGATGCTTCTTTAGAAAAGAGGCTAGGTGACGAAAGTGATGAAAGTGTAATTGGGGCTGGAGATCAAGGTATGATGTTTGGATTTGCTTGCAATGAGACGCCTGAGCTTATGCCTCTTCCTATTTCTCTTGCTCATTTGCTAGCAAAGAGACTTGAAACTGTTAGAAAAGAAGGAATAATTAATTATCTTCGCCCAGATGGTAAGACCCAAGTGACTGTAGAATATGATGGAAGTGTTCCGATTAGAGTAGATACTATTGTAGTTTCAGCGCAGCATTCTGAAGACGTTAGCAACGATGCTATAAAATCGGATATAACAGAAAAAGTAATTCATGCAGTTATTCCTTCTCATCTTATCGATAAAAATACTAAAGTATTTATAAATCCAACGGGACGTTTTGTTATAGGAGGTCCGACTGGAGATAGTGGCCTTACAGGAAGAAAAATAATAGTTGATACATATGGTGGATATGCGTCTCATGGTGGAGGAGCTTTTTCCGGAAAAGATTCCACAAAGGTGGATAGGTCAGGAGCTTACGCAGCGAGGTACGTAGCTAAAAATATAGTTGCGGCAGGAATAGCTAAAAAGTGTGAAGTACAAATTGCGTATGCAATTGGAATATCCAATCCGGTTTCAGTAATGGTAAATACTTTCAATACTTCTGAAGTATCAGATGAATGCGTTGCTAGGATTGTAAATAAAGTTTTCGATTTAAGGCCTTTTTCAATAATTGATAAGTTTAATCTTAGATCACCTATTTATACTTCGCTTTCTTCTTATGGTCATATGGGTAGGGAAGACTTAAACGTTGAGTGGGAAAAAACTGATAAGGTAGAAGAACTCAAAAAAGAACTAGCTAAATATAAAAAGGGTTAACTTTGATCTCAAAAGGAGCGAGACTGAAATGAGTAATTTAGAAGCTGAAATAAATTCTAAAGAAAAATTATTTTTAGAAGAAATAAGTACTCTTAAAAACATTAATGATTTAAACACTATTAAAGACGTTTATCTAAAAAAGTATATGAGAGTTTTATATTCTAATCTTAAAACTGTAAAAGATTTAGAAGAAAAAAAAAATTTAGGAAAAATAATTAATGACTTCAAAAAACTTTTAGAATTAAAAATCTCAGAGACAGAAGATAGATTTAGCTTAAAAACAACTTCTTCTGAATATGATTTTACAATCAGAAAGGACAGTATAAAATTAGGATCTGGCCATCCTCTTATTAAACTTTATAAAAAAATAGAGGAAATTTTAATATCAATGGGTTTTTCAGTAGTTCAAGGTCCGGAGGTAGAGCTTGATAAGTATAATTTTGAAATGCTTAATATGCCTTCTCATCATCCCGCTAGAGATATGCAAGATACCTTTTATATAACTGCTCCTAACGTTCTTTTGCGTTCTCATACTTCTTCGGTTCAAATTCGTACTATGCTGGAAAAGTCTCCGCCTATTCAAATTATATCTCCCGGTACGGTCTATAGGGTAGATGATATAGATCCCCAGCATACTCCTATGTTTTATCAAGTAGAAGGATTAATGGTTGCTGAAGGAATTTCTTTTGCTAATTTGAAAGCTGTTCTTATAACTCTTCTTAAGGAAGTTTTTGGAGAGAGCATTGAAGTTCGTTTTAGACCTACTTATTATCCTTATACTGAGCCGAGCGCCGCAATAGACATGTCATGTACGGAGTGTGGAAAAAGAGGATGCAGGACGTGTGGCTATTCAGGATGGATAACTGTTTTAGGATCGGGAATGGTTCATCCAAACGTCTTGGAAGGTGTAGGATATGACAGCTCTAAGTATAGTGGATTTGCATTTGGATTAGGTCTTAATCGTTTGGCACTCATATATTACGGCTTAGGAGAAATAAGAAAACTTTATGAAAATGATATTAGCTTATGGGATCAAATATAAGTTATGGAAGGAGGAAAAAATAAATGTTTAAATTTTCTTTTGAGTGGCTTAAAAGTTATTGCGATAAAAATATAACTCCTGAAGAAGTGTTTAAAATCCTTAATCTGCAAGGATTTGAATTTCAAGGCAAGGAAAAAATAGGCAGCGATATAATTACAGCTATTGAAGTTAAAGCTAATCGTCCGGATATGCTTTCTCATATAGGAATAGCAAGAGAAATAAATGCTTATCAAAACAAATCTTTACCGCTTATTCCAAAAGCTTTGGCAAAAAATGATAATAAAAAATTCCCAATTAAAATAAATATAAGTGATGAAAAAACATGTAAGCGATTTTGCGCGCTATTAATAAAGAATGTTAATAATAAAGTAAAGACACCGGAGTACGTTAAAAATCGTTTAGAAGCTTTAGGAATAAATCATGTCAATCCTGTGGTTGATATTTTAAATTATGTTATGCTTGACATGGGTCAACCTATGCATTCTTATGATATTGATAAAATTAGTAATTCCGAGCTTAATGTAAAAAAAGCGCCGTCTAATTTTAAAATTAAAACTTTGGGAGATACTGAGGAAGAAATTCGAGAAGGAGACATTATAATATCCGATAAAGAAAAAACTCTTTGCGTCGCTGGAATAATAGGAACGGATGCTGCTACAGTTACTTCGGAGAGTAAGGATATTATGTTAGAAGCAGCGGTTTTTAACGAAGTTAGTGTACGTTTAACTTCACGTGCTCTTAAAATTTCCACTCCTTCTTCGTTTAGATTTGAAAGAGGCGTAAATGCTGAAAGTTCGATGGATATTCTTTACTATTGTGCTAAAACGATAAAAGAGATCTGCGGAGGAGAGATTTCTTCTGAACAGTTTAATTACTACTCGGGAAATCAGAAGAATAATAGTATAAAACTAAGTTTAAAAAATACGAATTCTTTATTAGGAACTTCACTAAATATTGAGGAAATAAAAACGTATTTAGAGAAATATGGCTTTGCATGTACTGAATTACCGGATGATGCGTTAGAAGTAAATGTTCCGAGCTATCGATTAGACGTAAAAAAAGAAGTGGATTTAATAGAAGAAGTAGCACGTATTCACGGGTACGATAATATTCCAATAGAGATGCCAACCATAAGAACTAGCTATAATAAAAACAGTATTTGGACGGCAATGGATCATATTCGTAGTATATTAATAGGTATGAATTTTTCTGAGACTATAAATTATTCTTTCATACCTAATAATACTATGGAGCTTTTAGGCATTAAAGACAATGATTCTATTTATTCAAATATACTGCTTCAAAATCCGATATCTAACGCCTACTCATTAATGAGACCTACTTTAGTATATTCGCTTATCAATTGTCTTGCGTATAACTATTCAGTTCGTAATACAGATCTAGCTATTTTTGAGCTGGGAAGAACTTACTTTAAAGATAAGCCCATTGATACTGGTTGTAAAGAACGTAATACATGCGGAATTATAATGTCAGGCACCAGGATTCCAAAAGGTTGGGGATGTGACAAGGAAGTAAAATATAGTTACTATGATCTGCTTTCATATTTAGAAGTAATTATGGACTATTTTGGCTTGGAGTTTGAACTTGAAAATATTGATTATAGATTCTGCGAAAATGGTAGTGCATGCGAAATTTTATCTAGTGGAGAAAGAATAGGATTTATCGGAGAGCTTAATAAGAAATGTTTTGGATTTGTAAAAAACGTAAAACTCATTAAGGATAAGATATTTTACTGTGAATTTTATATTGATAAAGTAGGATTTAAAAGTAAAAAGCTCCGATTTGAATCTAAGTATCCTCCTGTAAAAAGGCTTTATAATTTGGTTCACAGTAAGAATGTACGTGCTAAAGAAATAGAAGAAACTATAAAAAATTCGTCGGAAAATGTAAGAGAAGTTAAAGTTAAGGATATATATTCAGATAAAAATATGTCTCCGAGTGAACATGCAGTACTTTATGAAGTAAATTATTGCAGCAAGCTTAATACTTTAACTTTAGAAGAGATTAAAAATATTGAAAATAATTTCCTTAAAGCATTAAATAATAAATTTAATGCTAGTTTAAAAAGTTAAGAAATTAGAATTATTAAATTATATTCTTAGGCATTCAATAATTATTTGAATGCCTTAATTTTTTATTTTTTAATTATAAAATTATTATTTAAATTAATTTATGAAAATTTAAATTATTATTGACAAATACTTTTTCATATGTTAGAACAAGCTTGGTATTTTGTTTACTAATAAATAAAAAGGAGATAGAATTGTGAAATTAAAAAAATTAATGTCGATATTAATGATATCAGCGAGTTTAGGATCTACAGTAGGAAGTGGTCATGTCATGGGTGTGCCAACTGAGAGTGAATTAACAGAATCTGAAATTACATGTTTGGATGAAACGACAATAGAAGAAGATAATTCACCAGAAATCTCTCCCATACAGGTATCTGATGTTTCAAATGATGACTCATCACTATCACTAACGGAAGAAGAGGAAAATTATGCGCGGAAACGTACATTGATGGTATCTGAGAAAGATGAAGATTATGCGCGGAAACGTACATTGATGGCATCTGAGAAAGATGAAGATTATGCTCCAAAAAGTGTTTTATTTAGAGAAGAAAAGACGTTAACTACAAAGCTGCCGAGATTACCTCTTTTGCAAAAAGAAGAGGAAGCTGTGTCAAAGAGAATATCAAAGGAAGCCAAAGGAATAATCAAGGACAAGGATGGTGAAGCTTTAGGCAAAGCGCTTCCTCAACCAAAAGATGTACCTCCTGAGCCTTCAATTCCTATGGTATACTCTAAAAAATTGCTATGGTCTGCTGATGATGGTTTTAGTTCTATTGAATTAGAAAATGGTGAAGCATTAAAGGAGAATGAAATAAGTTTTAGAACTAAGGTGTTTCGCGAAGGCAGATATATTTCTCCTAGGGAATGCGCTTCCTGTAAAAATCCTAAATGTCAATTGATAAATAATGGAAAAATTTTCCGTAAATCCCCTAAAGGGTGTAAGATTGTATGTACAGTATGTAATAGAAATTGGGCTTCAACTCCTATCGTTAATAAAAGAAAATCCAAAATAGGTCAAAAGACAATTTTTAAAGGTAAACCTTATAAATGCAAAGGTTGCGGATTTAGAGCGTTTGCCTTTCATAAGGGGCAATGTAGTTGTTGTCGTAATAACAAATCTTGTAAAGATTGTGGCTCTGGTGAACATACAATAGATATAGATAAGGATAGTGATTTTTCAAAGCTTGGTAAGTGTGCCTGTGGAAGCTACGATGGATTTATAGAAACTTATAGATGTTTAAAAGGTGAAAAGAAAATTTCAGTTGTATATGTGCATTATTGTTATGCTTGTGATAGAAAAATGCTTGCTACGTATGATGGTGAAAAATACACATGTTTTGCACCTTGTGCTAAAGGTTTAACTTATCAGCATTTAATTAATGTACCAAAAGACAGAATAATTAATGCAATTATAGATTGGATAAAAAAATTACCATACAATGATAGAAAAAGATTAATTCCGAAAGAAAATTTAAAAGTTGATTTTTTAAATACAATGCTTTCTGATGAAAATATCAAAAGAATAAGTCAGAAAAAATGGAAAACAAGAATCTTACCTTATTTGGGATATTCTGCTGGAATTGGTTGGATAGTTACTTATAATTGATTGTTGGAGATAAAATGTAAGGGAAGTTAAGGATATATATTCAGATAAAAATATGTCTCCGAGTGAACATGCAGTACTTTACGAAATAAATTATTGCAGTAAGTTTAATGATTTAACTTTAGAAGAAATTGAAAATAATTTTCTTAAATCATTAAGTAATAAGTTTAGGCATTCAATAATTATTTGAGTGCCTTGACTTTTTATTTTTTATTTATAAAGTTATTATTTAAATTAATTTAAAGAAATTTAAATTATTATTGAAAAATACTTTTTATATGTTAAAATAAGTTTGGCATTTTGTTTACTAATAAATAAAAAGGAGATAGAATTGTGAAATTAAAAAAATTAATGAGTAATTTAATTATAATGGCAATGGTATTAAATTTTACAAAATTCGATACATGTATAGCTTTTCGAAATAAAATTGAGAAATCCACATGTTGTAAAAAAGATAAAACCCGCTCTGAGAAAAAACCTAAACCTACTTCTTGTGCTAAGCATAATTTTCTTAAGTTTGATGTTTTATCTCAATTAATTGAGGAAGGTAAGCAAATTCATTGTCCATACTGTAAAAGAATGTTTACGCAAGACAGCGTTTCCAAATTTACAACTTTCCCTAGAGTTTATCTCCGTGATGCTTCCAATATTATTATTTGTGTCGCATGCTGTTGTAATTTTAAATTCTTTTATGAGGGAGAAAAATTAGTATTTGAAAAAGGTGCTATTTTTCCGAAGCATAGAAAAAAGAGTGTCAAACCCGCTTGTCCCTATTGCAATTATTTAATAGTTTACTCATATGAAGAGGGGTATCGGTGTCGCAATCTAGGCTGTAATAAAATTTGTTCGGATAAAGATTTTGAAGAGAAACATGCATTAAATTTTGATACGAAGTGTCGTCATTGTGGAGCAAATACTGTATGCTTATTGAACAGGGTAAGTTGCGGAAATGCTAGAGTTAAGTATTTGTATTGTCAAAATTGCGGGATATTATTTGAAGAAGACATGCCGAACGTTTATAATGAAAATTGATTTATTTCTTCTTCCTTGAGAGATTTCCATTTACCTGGAGTGAGCATACCTAATTTTAAGTTTCCTATTGCAATTCTTTTTAAGCGTGATATTTTGATATCTGATTTTTCGCACATTTTCCGAATCTGACGATTGATGCCTTCTTTTATTGAAATTTTAAGTACAGCTCTTCCGGGTTCTTTAGTTAGAACTTCAATTCTTGCAGGTTCAATTGGTTTGTCATCGACAGTCGTTATAGAACATAAATCATTTAATTGCTTTTCTGTTATAGTTGGTTTAACTGTAACTCTATAAGTTTTCCATATATTTCTTGACGGATGAATAACTCGGTTAGCGAAGTCTCCATCGTTGGTCATCAATAAGAGGCCTTCCGAATCTTTGTCTAAACGACCGACTGGAAACAGACGTGCCGGAATGTCATTAATAAGTTGGGCGACACATTTTCTTCCTCGTTCGTCGTGAAGAGTGGTTATAAATCCACGTGGTTTATAAAGCATGATATAGAATTTACTAGTCTTAGTAAGTTCTATTTTTTTATTATTTACAGTTACTATATCTGTTTCAGGGAATACTTTTGCTCCTAGAGAAGCAATTTTTCCGTTTATTTTAACTTTTCCTTGTGCGATAAGCATTTGACATTTTCTTCTTGAGTCTACTCCACAACTTGCCATATATTTTTGTAGTACTATTTTTTCTTTCATTTTAAAATTCTAGCTCCTTATGATTATTTTCCGAAAAATTTAGAAAAGAATTTTCCTATGCTTTTAAAAAAACCTTGCTCCTCTATTTTATTCTCTTTTACTTCTTCCAGCGCTACAACATTATTTTCTCCTATGATTATATCATTTAAATAGTATACTACTTTTCCGATTATTTGTCCTTTTTCTATGGGAGCGTAGTGTACATCGGGTATTTCTACTTTTCTCACGACACAATTTTCCTGACCCAGTTTTAACCCTACTGAGAAGTCAGTTAACGATCCGATTGGTATTTCTTCTTTTGTACCTCTTTCTACTTTTAAAGAAGATCTGAAGTTTTTATCGTCGAAATTTTTAGTTATAGTATTTTCGAATCCATAATTATAAAGAGCAATATGATCATCCCAATCATTAGGGGCATTGAGAGTTACGCATACAAGTTTAACTCCGTTTTTTTGTGCACATGAAACCAAACATCTTCCTGCTAATTTTGTAAAGCCAGTTTTTATTCCTGTGCAGTATTCGTATAGTCTGAGTAATTTATTATGATTTTTTATATTTACAGTTTTAGCAGGGTTTATAAATTTTACTTGCATACTTTTTTGTGAAACTATTTTTGCAAATGTTTCGTTTTCCATAGCATATGCCCCTAAAACAGCCATATCGTAAGCTGTTGAATGATGATTATCTTTATCTAGTCCTGAAGGAGTGGAGAACTTAGTATCTTTCATTCCAAGAAGTCGTGATTTCTCATTCATTAAATTTATGAATTCTTTTGTTTCGCCCGCTACTGCAATAGCGGCAGCATTTGCGGCGTCATTACCGGAGCAAAGTAACATTCCTTTTGCAAGAGATTCGAGATTTACAATATCTCCTTGCATTAGTCCCATAGACGTTCCTTCGACTTGTATCATTTCCCTTGTAATTTCTATTTCTTTGTTTCCATGAGCTGCTGCGTGTTCGAGTGCAAGCAAAGATGTCATTATTTTAGTAGTACTTGCCATAGGAAGGGGCTCGAACTCGTTTTTACTCCATACTGTAATTCCGGAGTCTGCACAAATCAGTATTGCCGACTTTGCTGAAACATCTAATCCGCTGACGTTTGCAGTAAAAGCACAAAACCAAGTCAAAGAGAGTAACCACAAAAATAATTTTTTATGCTTGAATTTGTTTATTGTATGGAAAAGTTTCATAATTTAAAATTTGCGGTAAAAAATCCGCCTCTTCCTTTCTTTCCAAAGATTGCTTTTATAAATACTATGCGTGTACGAATAAAAAAAGGATAAAAATTCTAGATTAATTTCTAACTAATGAATTAATTACATTTTTTTGTCAATACTAAAAATGTAAATTTGGGAGTTATAGGGAGGGTGAAGCTTTTGTAATATGCAGTATAAAGTTAAAATTTGTGGGATGAATACGTCTAATTTAAGTCTTCTGACGGAAAAGGAAAAAGCTGATCTTTTAATTCTTGCTAAGAATGGAAATGAAAATGCAAGAGAAAAACTTATTAATGGAAATTTAAGGTTGGTTTTAAGTGTTGTTCATAGATTTACTGGTCGCGGAGAGACTCTTGATGATCTTTTTCAGGTAGGATGTATAGGACTTATAAAATCAATAGATAATTTTGATGTTTCCCAAAATGTAAGATTTTCTACTTACGCAGTACCTATGATTATAGGAGAAATTCGAAGGTACCTTAGAGACAACAATTCCGTAAGAGTCAGTAGGTCAATGAGGGATATGGCTTATAGAGCAATGCAAGTTAAAGAGCAGCTTATCGATTCTAAAAATCAAGAACCTACAATAGAAGAGATTGCAAAAGAAATGGAGGTATCCAAAGAAGCGGTTGTGCTTGCATTAGAATCAGTTGTAGAACCTATTTCTCTAAATGAACCAATTTTTTCTGATAGTAATGGTGATGTAGTATATGTTATGGATCAAGTGGGAGACAATAATGACGACATGAATTGGCTTGAAGAAATAGGGATGAAACAAGCTATTAAAAAATTAAATGACCGCGAAAGAAGTATTCTAAGCTTGAGATTTTTAAAAGGTAAGACTCAAATGCAGGTAGCAGAGAAAATAGGTATTAGTCAAGCACAAGTATCTAGACTAGAAAAAAGTGCTATGGCTAAGATTAAAGAATAAAAATATTTAAAAATTTAACTTTAAAAGCACTACTTGAGTATTTTTAGTACTAAGCAGTGCTTTTCATAAAAGTATTTCATAGGTTAATCATTTCACAATTCAATATTTGAATTTATATTTTTAAATCTTAAAATTATTTAATTTCCACTTATTAAATAATTTTGCAAGTTAATAATTCCGTTGGCAGTTTTTCTTACGGCAGTGTCATATATACTTGAACCAAAAAATCCATTATCTTTAACTGTATCTTTTAGTACTCCAAAAATATTTCCTACCATATTAGATCTGCTTTTATATTCATTTTTTACATCCCATCCGAACTTTAATGTTCCTGCTCCTAGAATTACTGCAACTCCTAAAGCTATAACATTATTTGCAATACTTTTTCCACCTGAAGCTTCTAAAACACTTGAGTCCGAATCATTTGGAATATTATTATACTTTTCATTATCATTAAGAATTTTAGCATTAAATATCAAATTTTTAATTTCTTCAGCTTTTTCGGGTGATATTTTTATGCCTTTTTCTAAGAAGTACTCTTTTATTTTTTCTTTATCATTTAAAGACTTAAGCTTATTTATTTCTTCCGAAGAATTTAAAAACTCAAGATTTTTTAATAGATTCATTTTTCATTACCACCTTTCAGTAGCAGTACTTGTTTAAATAAAATGTCATAAGTTTAATTTTTTTATTTATATATTAATTAGAAAATAAAAAAACGTTGGCACTTTCCTATTTTCCCAGGCCGTTACCAGCCAAGTATCTTCGGCATCACTCAGCTTAACTACCGTGTTCGGAATGGGAACGGGTGTACCCTGAGCATCATCAGCACCAACGCTTATGTATTACATTATACATTTGTTTATAAATCTTGTCAATAGTTTTTTTAAAATTTTTTTGATTAATTATTTTGTAAGTAATTGAGCAGCAAAAAATAGCTTAAATAAATTCTTACTTATTCTGAAGTTGTAATTGTTTTTCTCTAATTACAAGACTTATAAATTAAATGCATTTAATTATAAGCAACGCTTTTATTTTTAGACAAATAAAAATGTTGGCACTTTCCTATTTTCCCAGGCCGTTACCAGCCAAGTATCTTCGGCATCACTCAGCTTAACTACCGTGTTCGGAATGGGAACGGGTGTACCCTGAGCATCATCAGCACCAACATTATGTTTTATAGTTTACTCTAATTTTTTTAGTTTGTCAATTATTTTTTTAATTATCTATGTTTTATATAATAGTTTTTTAAATATCAATACTTCGATATACAAAATATATAATTTTGTTTGGTTACTTAATAATAGTTTTGAATCTGATAATAGGATAAGGTAAAATAGTAAAGACGTACTGATTCTTATTAAATTAAGTTTACGCGTCAATTTTTGAGAGCAAGTTTTAGGTTTATTCAACTAAATTTAGAAAATTTTATTGTTTTTTAAATTAAGTACGTATGAATACTTAGAAGGTAATTACTAAATATCAAATATTTACATTAAGAGTTTTCAAAAATAAACATTTTTATATTATATTTCATAAGCAAATATTCAAGTTAAGTTGAAAATGTTGAAATCTTTGTGGAAAATGAGGAAAACTTTTTTGAAAATTGAAGAAAAATTGCCTATAGAAGTGGCTTATTGCTTAGATTTTAATCTGAATTTGGATTTAAACAGAAAAATGTTGAAAAAAGAGGTATAGATTGTGGAAAGAAAAAATCAAATAAAAAATGTATTAAATTTTTGCAAAATTTCTGAAGAAGCGAAAATTCCTTACCGAGCTACCGAAGGATCCGCAGGTATGGATTTATACGCTTGCATGGAAAATGAAGTTACTTTAAATCCCGGAGGACGTGCTTTCATTTCTTGCGGTATAGCTATAAGCTTGCCGGGTAGAGAATATGTAGCTCTAGTGTTTGCAAGAAGCGGATTGAGTATAAAACATGGAATTACTCTTTCAAACGGAGTAGGAGTTATTGATAGTGATTATAGAGGAGAAATAGGTATAGGACTTTGTAATCTTAGTGATACTTCTTACACTATAAAACCGGGGGATAGAATCGCTCAACTTTTGATTATGAAAGTTGAAAATTTGCCTATTGAAGAAGTTAGTTCACTTGATTCCACTTCCAGAGGTTCTAAGGGATTTGGTTCGACTGGTAAATGATTAATTTTTATTCTTTTAGTTTAGAGTTTGATTTGTGTGGTATAATAAAAAGTAATGTAAATCATATAAATAAAGTATAAAATTTATTAAATGCGTAGCCGGGAGGGCAAATAAAAATGTTTTCAAAAGAAATAGGAATAGATCTTGGTACTGCAAATACTTTAGTTTTTATGAAAGGTAAAGGAATAGTAAAAAGAGAAGCTTCGGTAGTAGCTGTGGACACTAAAAATAATTCAATTTTAGCAGTCGGCGAACAGGCAAAAGAGATGATAGGACGTACCCCTGGATCTATTGTTGCCGTAAGACCTCTTAAAGATGGAGTTATAGCGGATTTTGATATCACATCTGTTATGCTTAAATATTTCATTTCTCAAACTACTAAAAGTATGTTTTTTAGTAAACCGCGTGTGGTAATTTGCATTCCGTCAGGTGTAACAGAAGTAGAAAGAAGAGCCGTAGAAGACGCAGCAAAACAAGCAGGCGTCGGTGTAGTGGAGCTTATTGAGGAACCTATGGCAGCCGCTTTGGGAGCAGGACTTCCTGTAATGGGTTCTACGGGATGTATGGTAGTAGACATTGGAGGAGGAACGTCAGAAGTCGCAGTTATCGCTTTGGGAGATATCGTAACTTCAACTTCTCAAAGAGTGGCAGGAGACAAATTTGATGAGGCTATTATTTCATACATAAGAAGAAAATATAACCTCTTAATAGGTGAACGTACTGCAGAAACTTTAAAAATAGAGATCGGTTCTGCTGTACCTTATGAAGACGAAGGGGAAATGTCAGTTAAGGGAAGGGATCTTTTAGATGGGTTTCCTAAGAGTGTTGTTATTTCTGCGAAAGAGGTTCGAGAAGCTTTGTGGGATCCACTAAGATGCATTGTAGAAGCAGTTAAAAATACGCTTGAAAATACTCCTCCGGAGCTTTCCGCTGATATTATGGATCATGGTATGGTACTGACCGGTGGAGGAGCTCTGATAAGAGGAATAGATTCTCTTATATATCAAGCTACTAATATGCCTGTTACTGTTGCAGAAAATCCGCTGGACTGTGTAGCTGACGGAGCGGGAAAATGCTTAGAGATGCCAAAATCATGGAGACATATTAGATCAAAACGTTTGCGTTAGTTAAAAATTAATTATAAAAAATTATTTGGGCAGTATAATAAATAGTGGGGTAAGGGTTTGAAAAAATTTTTTAAAAGTTTTGCTTTTAAGACGACAGTTTTTTTGATATTATCTATTGCAGTTCTCGTACTTTATACTTTTTTTAAGCCTAGTAGTAATATTTTTTCCAATATATTAAGTTATAGTGTAAGGCCTTTTCAAAAAGGATTTTGGTATGTGTCAAATGCTATTTCGGATTTTAATTATCAATTTAAGGAAAAAGAGGATTTTCAAAAAGAAATAGAGTCTTTAAAAACTGAGATAAACGATTTAAGAGACAAACTAATAGACTATAATGAAATTAAAAGAGAAAACGCTAAATTTGCTAAGTACTATGAATTTAAACGCGAAAATAATAGTTTAAAGTTTGTTCCGGCGTCAGTAATAGGGAAAGATTCATTAGAGTTCTTTGGAAATTTTACTATTGATAAGGGTAGTGATTCCGGAATAGCATGTAATGATATTGTTATAACGGAGAATGGAGTAATAGGATGTGTGTATGCCGTAAATGCTGCGTGTTCAAAAGTTAGGAGCATACTTTCTCCGACTGTAAAAATAGGAGCTGTCGATACGGAAAGCAATGAAAGCGGGATTATAAGTGGATTTCCAGAAATGACAAATGAAAATCTTACGCGTATGATTTTTATTCCTGCGCAAAGTAATATAAAAGTTGGAGATACTGTTGCAACGACCGGGCTTAGTGGGATGTATCCCAAAAATCTTAAGATTGGTAAAGTTAAGTCTATAGAATATGATAATCATGAATGTTCGTATTATGCGATTATTGAGCCATTTGAGAATTTAAATCATGTAAGTGATGTATTCGTTGTAACTGATTTTAAGGGCAAAGGCCTTATAGCTAATAGCTAAGGATGGTTTGTTTAAAAAACCAAAAAATAACATAAAAATAAGGTGAAATGTGAGACTAACTTATAAGTTATTTAGATATATTATTTACGTTTTAGAAATTTATTTTTTATATTCACTTCAGCAAACTCCAAATTTAAGTTTTAATATTTTAGGAGTAAAGCCGATATATTTAATAGCCGGATTTGTATCCATTATATTGCATGAAAATAAATTTGTAAGTTTAACATTCGGAGTTTTGATCGGTTTATTAATGGACTTAATTATAGGCAATATTTTAGGATGTCATGCAATAGTATTAGGTCTTCTTGGATATCTGATCAATGTTACTTTTGAATATTTTATAAAAGCAAATTTATTTAGTGCTATGTTTGTTTCAGGATTTACTTCGTTTGTAGTTACTTTCCTAAATTTTTTTATAACTCAACTTTTGTATGGCGAAATAAACATTCAAAATGTTTGGACTCATAAGTATGTACCTATCATCATATATACTATGGTTATAACTTTACCGATATACTTATTTAATCGTACAGTTTCTTATTTTACGGGAGAGTATAAAAATGAAATGCTCAAGTTTTAAGAGTGTGGATATTAAGAGATATTTATTCTTGATGATAGGTATTGGACTAATTTTTTCAATTTTTGTTGCTCGACTTGTTGATTGGCAGGTTATAAATCATGAATATTATAAACTGCGCGCAAATAGCAGTAACACTTATTTTGTAAATACTGATCCCGTACGTGGAGAGATACTTGACTCAGACGGAATTGGACTTGCAGTTAATGATACAGGCTTTAAAGTAGTAATTGATAGGTTGCTTGTAAGTAAAGATAAAGAGAACAATTTGTTAATAGAGTCTGTAAAATTGCTTGAGTCACTAGGCAATTCTTGGGTTGATATACTACCTATAGGAATAAAGAATAAAAAATATTATTTTTTAGACGATAAAGAAAGTCAAATAGGAGTACTTAAAGAAACTTTTAATTTATCAGAAGAAGCATCTGCGGAGGAATGTATTAGAGCGATGAGTGAACGTTATAAGCTTGGAGCTTCTTTTTCCCCGGAAGATACTCGCGTAATTTGCAGTATCAAGTACAATATGGAGAAAAACGGAGTTCTTTATTACAAATCCACTCCTTATGTTTTAGCAGATAATGTAAATAAAGATTCCGTAGTTATACTGCTTGAAAAATCAGAGTATTTGAAAGGAATAAGAATACAAGCAACGCTTACCAGAAAGTATTTAAACGGAAACGTTGCTCCGCATATAGTGGGCTATACAGGGTTTATGTCAAGTGAAGAGTATGAAAAAAGAAAAGATACTTATCCTATGGATGCCATTATCGGAAAAGCGGGTATAGAAAGTGCGTTTGAAGATTACCTCCGGGGAAGAGGAGGAAAACGTATGGTACAGATGTCAAGGAGTGGAGAAGTTATAAATATTTCAGAAAAAGAAGCGGCTACTTCTGGAAACACTATATTTCTTACTTTATCATCTAAACTTCAAGAAGTGGCAAATAAATCACTTCAAAGAAATATTGAACATATTAAAAGAAGAGGTATAAGAGATTGTGAATCCGGAGGAGTGGTAGTACTGAATGTAAATGATTTTTCAGTGCTTGCAGCTGCTACTTATCCAAGCTATGATCTGACTAAATTTATGGAAGATAAATCATATTATTCAGAGCTCGCCAAGGATAAAAGAATTCCTCTGTTAAATAGAGCTTTTTCAGGGGCTTATCCTCCTGGTTCAATTTATAAACCTTTGGTTGCTTGTGCGGCCCTTCAAGAAGGGAAAATAACACCTGACGAAACTATTTTTTGTAATGGAGGATATAATTATTATTCCGGATATAGATTGGGATGTATGGGAGTACATCACCATGCGAAGCTTTTAAGTGCCATTGCTAAATCTTGTAATGTTTACTTTGCAGAGCTTGGAAGACGATTAGGAGCAGAGTGCTTAGCGTCGTGGGCGAGAAAGTTTGGAATAGGAGTTAAAACAGGCGTGGAGCTTGGAGAAAGCAGTGGTGTACTGGCGGGACCTGAACACTCCAAAAAAGTAGGATCTAAATGGTATGAATCCGGTTCTTCACAAGCTGCAATAGGACAATCAGATAATATGTTTACTCCTCTTCAGTTAGCTGCTTACACCGCTACGGTAGCAAACGGCGGAAATAGATATAAAACTCACCTGGTTAGTAAGATTACGGATTATAGTCGCATGAACATAGTGAAAGAATTCGGAGCGGAACTTGTAGAATCTACAGGGGTGTCTAAAGAAAACTTAGACGCAGTTAAAAAAGGTATGCGAGAGGTGGTACTTTCGGGTACAGCTAGAGATTTTGCGCATTACCCGGTGGAAGTCGCGGCTAAGACGGGCACTGCTCAGAATTCAGGGTCGGATCACACTACATTCATCTGTTTTGCTCCATACGAAAAACCTGAAATAGCTATTGCAGTAGTTATTGCACATGGTGTATCGGGTATTGCGTCTAAAAACGTGGCACGCGATATCATGAATATATATTTTAATATTGAAAATTAATTTAATATTATAATTCAAAATTAAAAATTGACATTTTTTTGAAAATGTTATAAAATAAATTGCGATGGTGTAAGCACTTTTGTAATACTCAAATAATTCTACATAATAAATCAAAATTAAGATTTTAAATTAGTAAATAAGTAGAGGTAATTAGAATTATTTGACTAGATTAGAATTATTTTTAGGAGGAAGTTTAATGAATATTGCACTTATTGCTCAGGATGCAAAGAAAGAATTAATGGTTAGATTTTGTATAGCATACTGCGGTGTGCTGAGTAGGCACAGACTTTGTGCTACAGCGTCTACCGGTAAGCTGGTTTCTGAAGCTACAGGACTTATGGTAAATACGTTTTTAAGTTCTTCACAAGGAGGCTGCCAGCAAATATCCTCTAGAGTTTCTTGCGGGGAAATAGATATGGTTATATTTTTCAGGGATGCCGGACATCCAGAGCTTATGGGTAAATCTGAGGAAGATCTCTTAAGATTATGTGATTTACATATAATTCCTTTAGCAACTAATATTGCGTCTGCTGAAATTTTAATTCATGGTTTGGAGCGTGGAGATCTCGATTGGAGAAAAGTCGGTCGTCCGATAATTTAGTTTAAAAACAAATAAATTAACATTATAAAGAGTCTCTACAAGTGTCAGACTGCATAGTAAGTGATAGAGGGCTCTTTTTTATTTTTATATAAGGAATAAATTTTTAAAAGTAGGAGAAAGGGTCATGCGATTAATCAGTAGTAGAATACGCGGAATGAAGGATTTGTTACCTGAAGAAAGTGAAAAATGGATTGCTGTATGTGAAACCATACGATCTGAAGCACGGCTTTACGATTTTAAGTTTATTAGAACGCCCGTTATAGAGCATACAGAGATTTTTGAAAGATCCGCAGGAGATAGTTCTGATATAGTAAATAAAGAAATGTATACTTTTACGGATAAAGGGGGAAGGTCAGTAACTTTAAGACCGGAAGGCACCGCAGGAGTAATGAGGGCAGTTTTAGAAAACGGACTTCACAATCAAACTCTCCCTTTAAAGCTTATGTATAATTCGTCATGCTATAGGTATGAAAAGCCTCAAGCTGGTAGGTATAGAGAATTTTTTCAATTTGGACTTGAAATTTTCGGTTCCTCGTCTCCCTTAGCAGATACGGAGCTCATATGTCTTGCCGGTTCAATTTTGCAGCGACTTGGAATTAAAAATATAAAATTAGACATAAATTCCATAGGGTGCGTAAATTGCAGAAAGAATTACTTGGAAGCTATAAAGACATATTTTGCAGAAAAAAATTTATGTGAAACATGCAAAATAAGGTTAGAAAGTAATACTTTAAGAATCCTGGACTGTAAAAATTCAAAGTGTAAGGAAATAAGTAGTAAGGCGCCACTTGTAACAGATTATCTTTGCACAGAATGTGAAGATCACTTTAATGGCGTTAAAGATTCTCTAAAGTCTTTGGGAATAGATTATAACTTAAATCCTAGAATTGTTAGAGGTTTGGATTATTATTCACGTACTGTATTTGAATTTTCTACTGATATAGAAGATACTTCGCTGGTTATATGCGGCGGCGGACGTTATGATGGACTGTCTGAATTATTCGGAGGTTCATATCTTCCCGCATTAGGATTGGGCATAGGCATAGAAAGAGTTCTTATGATTATGGAGCATCAGAAAATTAATTTTGAGCATAATGAACCTTTAGAGGTATATATAGCTGCTGCGGATGATAAATCAAGATTATATGCTTTAAAGCTTTGCGAATTACTAAGAAAGTCTTCTGTTTCGGCCGAAGCGGATTTATTGGAAAGAAGTTTAAAATCGCAGCTTAAGTATGCAGATAAAGTTGGAGCTTATTATACTATATTTTTAGGTCAAGAAGAACTTGAAAAAGGTGAAGCTAAAATGCGAGAAATGAATAGTAAAAAAGAATATATTATTTCTATCGGTGAAAAATTTTTGGAAGACTTCCTTTCAGTACAGTTAAAAAAATTTGGACTTTAAAATTACATCTTGTCTAAATAATCACATATTTCAAGTAATTGAGTTTTATTTGCACTAATAAAAGCTTGTCTACGCAGTTCAGCGGCATCGGGGAAACCTTTTAAATAGGCTGCTATGTGTTTACGAGCTTCTTTTATACCTATTTTTTCGCCTTTATATTCACATATCTTATTTATGTGAATACGCATTACTCTTGATTTTTCCTTAAGAGGTATTTTAGCAGTAAATTTATCTTTTCGATACCAATTGTTCACTTGAGAAAATATCCAGGGATTACCCATAGCGCCGCGTCCAATTGCGACCATATCGCAATTTGTTATTGCTATCATATGCTCTGCGGATTCAACTGATATAATATCTCCGTTGCCGATTACCGGTACTTTAACGGATTCTTTTACCTTTTTTATAATTTCTAAATTGCTTGTTCCAGAGTAACCTTGTTCTTTGGTACGACCATGAACGGTAATAGCGCTGCATCCTGCTTGTTCGCAAATTTTAGCTACTTCCGGAGCGTTTATACTTTCGGAGTTCCACCCTGCTCTTATTTTGACAGTTACAGGTAAATTACAGGCTTGTTTTACTGCATATACGATTTCTCCGCACAGTTCAGGAGTTTTCATAAGTGCGGATCCTGAATTTTCTTTAACTATCTTAGTCGCTGGACATCCCATGTTAATATCAATAATGTCCGGTAAAAAATTGGAAATAAGTTTTACTGCTTTATAAAAATCTTTAGGGTCATTTCCAAAAAGCTGTACAGCAAATGGATACTCTTTTATACCGCGATTGATTAAAGAAAAAGTTTTTTTGCTTTCATATATAAGGCCTTTTACGCTCACCATTTCGCTTGTAAACAAAGAAGCTCCAAAATCTGCGCATATTTCTCTGAATGAACGATCTGTAATTCCTGCCATTGGTGCAAGGGCTGCGATACCATTTATTTTTAGTTTACCTATTTTCATAATTGTATAAATCCTTTTAATATTATTTTTATTGTAAGATATTATTTTAAAGTTAATTAAGTTGTGGTATAACATTTTTGTTTGTTAAATTTTAAATTGGAGGAAATAAAATGGAAAACTATTCTAAGCGTGCTTGGACTGAAATAGATCTTGATGCTGTCAGTTATAATTATAGAATGATTAAAAGTAAACTTAAACCTCAAACTAAAGTACTGTGTGTTTTGAAAGCGGATGCTTATGGTCATGGGGCTCCGTTTTTATATAAGGAGTATGAAAAGCTAGGAGCAGATTGGTTTGGAGTTTCAAGTATAGATGAGGCTATTCAACTTCGTAAAAGCGGAGCAAGTATTCCAATACTCATATTCGGATATACTCCTCCGGAGATGGTTAAAGAACTCGCACGTTTTAATATATCACAGTCCCTTTTTTCAAGAAATTACGCGTATAAATTGATTGAAGTATGCAAAAAAGAAAATGTGAAAATAAAAGTACATATTAAAATAGATACTGGAATGAGTAGAATAGGATTTTTTAGTCAAACTCTTTCAGACATAGATAATTCTGTTAAAGAAATAATTGGACTTATAAAAGCCCAAGAACTAGAATTCGAAGGAATATTTACACATTTCTCGGTTGCAGATAATTCATTAAAAGAAAAAGAATATACTTTAAAACAGTTTGATAATTTTATAAAAGTTACAAAAAGTCTTGAAAACAAAGGTATAAATATTCCTTTAAAGCATTGCTGTAACAGCGGTGGAATAGTGAATTTTCCTCAGATGCACTTAGATATGGTTAGAGCGGGCCTTGTTCTTTACGGCCTTTATCCTTCTGAAGAAATGAAAAAAAAGATAGATTTAAAACCGGTTATGCGTTTAAAAAGTGTGATTTCTCAAATAAAAACTATTCCGGCCGGTACCAGTATAGGATATGGAAGAACTTTTATAACTGATAAGGAAAGGAAAGTAGCTACTATTCCTTTAGGATATGCTGATGGTTATTCTACTGCTTTTTCTAATAAGGCTCAAATGATGGTTTGTGGAAAAAGAGCTTCAATTTTAGGAAAAGTATGTATGGATCAACTGATGCTGGACGTTTCGGATATAGAAGAAGCTACGGAGAACTGTGAAATTACTGTTTTTGGTTCTGAAAAGGATGAAGTTACAGTTAACGAGCTTTCTGAAATTGCTAAAAATATAAATTATGAAATGATATGTCTTATAGGTAAGCGTGTACCTCGCATTTATTATAGAGGAAATGAAGTAAAAGGAGAATTAAGTTATGTTTAGTAAAGTTTCATGAAAATTATAATTAACTATTGAAAAAATTATAATTATGTAGTACAATTTTTTCTATCAACATAAAAAGTTTAAAATAATGTTGAAAATGTTTAAAATACTTTTGGAAAGAAGGATGATTATGAGAAATTTTAAAAAAATAAGTGGGTCTTTGTCTTTAGCATTAATATTAGGAGCTTTTCCGGTTGCAGGAGTAGCTGATAATAGTATTCCTTTAGATAAATCTGAAGTAGTAACTAGTACTGCTTCCACAAATCAAGAATCTTTAAATGATAGCGTTCTCAATTCATCTTTGGAAGCAAAAATCAAAGAAATTAAAGAACTTATCTTAAAAAGTAAAGAGTTAGAAGTTACCCCCGAAGATTCGTCAAAAGAAAATTTTGAATTTAAAAAGAAAATTGATGAACTTGAGAATAAGAATATTGAAAGCAGCAAAAAGATTACCGAGTTATCAATGGAAAATATGCAGCTGAAAAATTCCGTAGAAGCTTACAAACGAAGAATGCAAAGATATAAACGTAAACTAGATGAGAAAAAAGATTGTGTATCTACAGAAGTTATGCAAGCTGAAATAGATAAGGTAAGAACTCAAATGATTTTAGATTTCACCGGATATTTAAGTGAGTACATAAAGAAAAACCCTTCAAGAAAGATGAAAAATATAGACTTAAGGGGACTCTTTAGCAGATTTATAAACTTTAATGTAAATTATACTGCTAACGGAGATACAACTGTAGCTCCTTTGGCGGTAAAAGGTATTGCTAAAGGAACAGTAGCTGGTGCAGCAATAACTTCATAAAAAAGAATTAGGGAGCTTGAAAATGGATGAAAACTATATAGAAACTGATACAAACCGGAAAGATATTAATTCCAAGGTGTTTAAAAGTATTAAAATACCGGCTAAAAATAGTTATTGGGAAAAGGTATATAAGTTTTTGAAATTATTTATCCAAAGACTAGAAGCTAGTAACAAAGAAATAGCTCAACTACTTTTAGCAAGTGAAGAAATATTTTCAAATATTTCAAAGTATGCATATCCTGATGAGGCGGGAGATGTAGAATTGAAAGTAGAGTATGACAAGCTTTCAAAAGAACTAAAACTAAATTTTCAGGACAGAGGCGTTCCTTTTAATCCTTGCTTAAATAGTAATCCAGATATAAGTCAATCTTTTAAGGATAGAAAAATAGGAGGTTTAGGTTTGTATATAGTTCATCAGATTGCAGATAGTATAAAGTATGAGAATATAGAGGGGAGGAACCAATTAACTATTTTAAAAAAAATAAATAAGGAGGAGTAAATAAAATGGAAATTAATAAAAAATGTGAAGATAATAAACTAACCTACTATATTAAAGGAAGAATAGATACTCAAACCGCTCCTGACCTTCAAGATGAAATAGATAAGTCTTTAAAGGAAGCAGAGGAGCAAAAGAGCGCTATACAGTTAGTACTGGATCTTGAAAAAGTCGATTACATGAGTAGTGCTGGACTTAGAACAGTTTTACATGTAAAAAAATTCATAGACAGTCTAGAAAACTCTTCTTTGAAGTTACTCAATGTTCAACCCCCTGTAATGGAAATACTAGATATGACAGGATTTACTGATTTTTTAGACTTAGGTGAAAAGAATTAAATCTTTATATATACAAAAAGACTCTTAACTTTAATGTTGAGAGTCTTCATATAATTATTAGTTGTTGAAAAAAGGCGTTTTATTTAATTGATTTTAAAAATTTTTTCGCAAGCGGATATATATCCTTCGAGGTTTCCGATTGCTATACATAATTTTGAAAACTCAGAAGACTGTTCGGGAGTTAGAGCTGTAAGATCTACACGCCTTAAAAGCCATTTAGCATATTTTATATTGCTTGAAATACTGTTGTCAAATTTAATATCATTATATTCTGCGACTTCTTGTTTTGTAATGTTTTTATTTTTAGGAAATGAATACAAAGTATCAATAAATTCTCCAATAGCAATTGATTGATTAATTGACTGATCAAATTCTCCACTAACCAATAATAAGTTTATTTTCTGAATTAGTTTTTCAATTGAATTTGTAGGGTTGGATTCTTTAATTTTTTGAACTGCAGTAGATTCTAAAGGTGGAATTTCATCTGCTTTGGTAAGAAGAATATATGTGTTTATAGTTCCTAATACTGTTAGAGTACTCAAAGTCAATCTGAAAAAACTTTTTTGTAATTTATTATTCATTAATAAATTAAATTTAGTTTTTAAATGCTTGGATGTTTTGCTAAAATAGTTCATTCTTATTTTTCTCCTTTAAATAATATTATTGTGTAAACTTCACGATTACAGAATTAGTTTATCATTTTGATTTTGTTTTGTCAATTATGTGTAAAGAAATAATTAAATTTATGTGATTAACTATCAATATATTTGCTCTTCTAATTAAAAGTCTTGAAATTTTAAAATTCAATAAAATAAATCCTCCTAATAAATTTAAATTAGGAGGAAGTTGTATATTATTTATTTTACTTAAAAAATGAATGTACTGCTTTATAAGTCATATATAAGTCTATTTTAGAAATTACTTCATACGGTGCATGCATAGAAAGAACAGGTACGCCCATGTCTATTACGTTTATATTCCAAGACGCAATGTATTTTGCGATTGTTCCTCCACCGCCGGCATCGATTTTCCCCAGTTCACTACTTTGCCAAAGTACGTCATTATTATTTAAAATTCTAATGATTTCTCCGGTAAATTCTGCGGAGGCATCTGAAGTACTGTATTTTCCGCCGCTTCCGGTATATTTGGTTACGACTACTCCTCTATTTATAAATGAACTATTTAAAACTTCGAAACTACTTGAATAAGTGGGATCATAAGCGGCGTTTACGTCTACTGAAAGGCACTTCGATTTACTAAGTACGTCTCTGGTTTTTAATTCTTCTTGGTTGGCAAGATCAGAAATAAAATATTTGAGGAAGAAAGATTTCATACCTGTATTTCCGTCACTACCTGTTTCTTCTTTATCTGTAAGTAAGACAATAACAGTTTCTTCTGGAATTTCTTTTAAATTTAATATTCCTTCAAGGCAACAATATGAACATGAACGATCGTCATGAGCATATCCTCCGATCATACTTCTATCGAATCCAATATCCTGAGCTTTCATTGCAGGAACTAATTCAAGTTCTGCGCTTATAAGATCTTCTTCTACTATACCATACTTTTCATTTAATATTTTTAAAATATTAAGCTTTACAAGCTCGGAACCACTATCATTTTTAAAGGGCATACTTCCCACTAAAACATTCAAGTTTTCACCAGTAATGACATCAGACATTTTTTTGTTCATTTGCTCTTTTGCTAAATGGGGGAGTAAATCAGTTACGCAGAAACAAGGTTCTTCTTCATTTTCTCCGATTGTAATATCTACGTAATTTCCGTCTTTCTTTACAACACGTCCATGCAGAGAAAGGGGGATAGTAGTCCATTGATATTTTTTTATTCCTCCGTAATAGTGGGTTTTTAAAATAGCTAGTTCTTTATCTTCGATAAGTGGATTTGGTTTAAGATCAAGTCTTGGAGCGTCTATGTGCGCAACTGCAATTTTAACTCCATTTTTTACACCATTTTTACCTATCATTCCTAAAACTATATTTTTTTCTCTGTTTATTAAATATATTTTGTCTCCAGGACTATACTTTTTAGATTTGTCGAACTCAGTAAATCCGAGATTTTTAGCTTTATTAAGGGCATATTTTACGGCTTCACGTTCTGTTTTAGATTTATTTAAAAAGTCTTTATATTCTGTACCGAAGTCTTCACATTTTGATAGTACTTCATCTGAAAGAACTTTACCTCCATTTTCTCTGCGTGCAAACAATTTCTCTTTTAACATTTTTACTTCACTGTTTTCATTAAGCATCTTTTTGAACATCTCCTTATTCATTAAAATATAGTTTTTTATAAATTTTTTTAGCTTTTTTCACCCTTTCTACGTAATCTCTGGTTTCCTTGTAAGGAATATATTTTAAATCTTTGCCATTACTGGAAGTTTTAGTATCAGATAACCATCTTTCTACAGTTGTTATTCCTGCGTTGTAAGCGCTAAGCACTGCTTGTTCACAGCTATACTTTTTATTTAAAATAGATATTAAAAGCGTACCATAAAATATATTTACTTCAGGTTTTTTAAGATCCGATTCACTTAATTTTGTATCTTGAGTATAACAGGTTTTAAGCCACTCAAAAGTTTCAGGAGTTATTTGCATAAGTCCATGAGCATTAGCTGTAGAATGTGCATTTTCGTCAAAACCGCTTTCACATTTTATAATAGCGTAAATAAGTTCTTTTTCCACGTCACATTTTGACGAAGCATTCGAAATAAGTTCTTCGTATTTAAGTGGGTAGAGCACTTGCATTATTGATTTGTAAGTCCATGAGATTAATGCACTACATAAAAGTCCTAACATAGCATACAAGACTATATGAATTACCGGTTTAGTTATTCTTATTGATATTTAAGATAACCTCCTCTGAGATACTAAATAGTCTATACTTTTAAAGCTTTTATTTATAGCTTTAAAATATTAAATCCTGCAGCTCTTATGAGTCTGTTATATACTGCAATACCTACTCCTTCTGTATTGCAAGCGTGTGCGTATATTGTAGAAACTTTTTTTTCGTCTGCCTTTCTTAAAGACTCAAATAATTTTTTAGCTTGAAGACTATAGTTATTTTTATTTCCATAGGATATATACGGCACTTTTAACATCGATATGTCTTCATAAAAGCAAAGAGCCAATAAATTTTCAGAGAACTTTGAATTTACAAACTCTGCATATTTTTCAGAAGAAGCTTGCACTAAAACAACTTTTGCTTTTGGAGAGTAATGTTTATATTTAGTACCTGGAGAAATAACTTTTGCTTTAAGGTCTAATTCGGAATATACTGAACTATCTATAATCAATTCACCTATTACTTTTCGAACATCACTAGGTGTGACAGCTCCCGGACGAAGTAGCCTGGGTATTTTTTCGGTAAGCGATATTACTGTGGATTCAAGGCCGACCCTACAGTTTCCTCCGTCCATTGCTGCATCGATTTTTCCGCTTAGATCTTTTAAGACGTGAGTGAAATTTGTAGGACTTGGACTTCCTGAAGAATTTGCAGATGGTGCCACAAGTGGAACGCCTGATTTTTTTATAATTTCTTGTGCCAGTTTATTGGAAGGAAATCTTACCGCTACGCTGTTCATATCTGCTGTGACTATGCTAGGTATAATTGGTTTCTTAGGTAATATCAGAGTTAAAGGACCAGGCCAAAATTTTTCTATTAACTTTTTAGCTTTATCGGGAAAATCCGATACGATTTGATAAAGATTATTAATTTCAGCGATGTGTACTATTAATGGATTATCAGACGGACGACCTTTCGCTAAAAAAATTTTCTTAACGGCTTTTTCGTCAAAAGTATTAGCTGCCAATCCATAAACAGTTTCCGTGGGGATAGCGACTATTCCTCCCTTTTTTATTATTTCAGCTGCTTTTTCGGTTTCATAGCTTTTAAGATATAAAGTTTTCATTTTATTACTCTTTTCTTAATCAAATAAAATTGTCTTCACCTGCTAGTTTTGCCGCTCTGTCAGCAGTATTAAGAGCGTCTATTATTTCGTCTATATTTCCATTTAGAGCATCTTCTAAGCGATATAGAGTTAATCCTATTCGGTGATCGGTGATTCTGCTTTGAGGGTAATTATAAGTTCTGATTCTTTCCGATCTATCTCCTGTTCCCACTTGAGCTTTTCTTTCTTCTGCGAGAGCACTGTTTTGCTCTTCCCTTTTTGCTTCCAAAAGTCTTGATTTTAATACTTTCATAGCTTTATCTTTGTTTTTATACTGACTTCTCTCATCTTGACATTCGACTACAACTCCCGTAGGAATATGAGTAATGCGAATTGCTGATTCTGTTTTGTTAACGTGTTGTCCTCCTGCGCCTCCCGCTCTGTAAGTGTCGATTTGGAGGTCTGAGGGATTTATGTCTATTTCTACGTCTTCTGCCTCTGGAAGTACAGCTACTGTAACTGTGGAAGTATGAACTCTGCCTTGTGCTTCTGTGTCGGGCACTCTTTGAACTCTATGAACTCCGCTTTCGTATTTGAGTCTTGAGTAAGCTCCTTCGCCGCTTATCATAAAACTTATTTCTTTGTATCCTCCCAATTGAGTTTCGTTAGTATTTAAAACTTCTACTTTCCACCTTTTTTCTTGAGCGTACATATTATACATTCTAAAAAGTACACTTGAAAATAGTGCTGCCTCTTCTCCTCCTGCTCCGGCACGGATTTCTATTATTACATTTCTGTCATCGTTAGGATCTTTAGGAAGAAGTAATATTTTAAGTTCTTCGGATATTTTTTCAATTTTTTCTTTAGACGACTCTATTTCAAGTTCTGCCATTTCTTTTAATTCTCTGTCTGAACTACTTTCCGATAGTATTTCTTTGGAGTCGTTTAGGTTTTGATTTTCTTTTTTGTATTCTCTGTATTTTTCTATTATAGGCGCGAGGTTTTTAAGTTCTTTCATTAAACTTTTGTACTTATTTTGATCTAACATTATATCCTGTTCGCATAAGATTTTATTTATTTCTTCAAAACGTTTTTCGGTTAACTCAAGTTTTCCAAACAAAGCATTATTCCTCCCATTTAACTTATAAATTGTTTCCAAACATTCATTATAATCCGAATCTGTATGTATATCAATCCAATATATTTCATAAGTATCGAAACTGATTATCTATATTAAATCAAAAAATTGAAAATATTTTACAGTTGTAATATTATATAAAGTGATAGATCGTAAAAATGATTCTTAATAAAAAGGAGAAATTTATGACATATTATAAAATACTTGTAAATAAAGATACTCGAATTGAAGAGTTGTACTATGAAAATATAGTGAAGCCTTCTTTAGTTCCAGTAGAAACTTTTAAAAATAATGATATGTTATATAATATTTTTCATGTAGAAGATAAAACGACATACCTTGAGAAAACTACTGCGAATAAGTTTAATTTACTAAGAAATTATGCTAAAGGTAATAATGTAATTTTAGGTATAACGAGTGGATTTTTAACTTTTGAGCAGCAAATGTTTAAATACGAATATTTTGTAAGAAAGCGTGGCAAAGAATTTGCGGAAAAAAGTGCGTGTTTTCCGGGGTACTCAGAGCACAATACTGGACTTGCACTTGATTGTGATATTTTTAAAAACAATAAATGGGGAGGAATTGCTCTTGACAGTGAAGGAAATATTAACTCAGAAACTGCTTGGCTTCATACAGTGCTTCATAAGTTTGGATTTATTTTGCGTTATCCTAAAGGCAAGGAAAATATAACGAAAATGAAATTTGAACCATGGCATATAAGATATGTAGGAGAAGATGTTTCTAAATTTATTTATGAAAAAAGAATTACACTTGAAGAGTATTGTAAATTAGAATCTAATATTTAAATTTGAGGTGAAAATATTGAAAATACTTTTTATGGGTACTCCTGAGTTTGCAGTGCCATCTTTGGAAGCATTGATCAGTAATAATTATGATATTTGTGCCGTATTTACTAAGCCGGATAAACCTCAAGGTCGCAAACAAATAATAGTTCCTACTCCGGTTAAAGCTTATGCTACTGAGCACTCTTTAAAAGTATTTCAACCGGAAAAGCTTAAAACCGAGGAAACTTTTAAGTTAATACAAAATATTAATCCCGATCTTATAATAGTGGTAGCTTACGGCAAGATTTTACCTAAAAATATTATTAGCTTTCCAAAGTACGGCTGTATAAATGTACATGGTTCATTGCTTCCAAAGTATAGGGGAGCAGCTCCGATTCAATGGAGTATTATAAATGGCGATAAAGTTACAGGAATTACTACAATGTTTATGAATGAAGGTTTAGATACCGGAGATATTTTAATGCAAGCTAAAATATCAATAAACAATGAAGATACTTCGGAAGATCTTAAAAAGAAAATGTCTGTATTAGGAGCTAATTTGCTTATAAAAACCATTAAAAAGCTTGAAAATAATGAACTCCATCCGGTTAAGCAAAATGATGCTGAAGCTACTTTATCCCCTCCTTTGGACAAAATTACGGGCGATATAGATTGGGAAAAATCGGCGGAAGAAATTCACAATCTTGTAAGAGGATCCAATCCTTGGCCAATAGCTCATACTACTTTAAGAGGTAAATTGTTTAAAATATATAAGACTAAGGTTTCAACACGGCACTCTGTAAATCCAGGAAGGATTGTAAGTACATCTCCTTTTATTGTAGGGTGTGGTTTTGGGACGTCTCTTGAACTTTTGGAAGTGCAGATCGAAGGAAAGAAAAGAATGACAGCTAGCGACTTTGCAAGGGGTTATAGATTAAGCGATAAAACTACTTTAGGAGTCGTTTTAAATTCTGATGAATCTTTAATTTAAAAGTGATTGGGAGGTTAATAAGTGAAAATTACTATACTTTCGGCATCGACGGGTGGCGGACATATGAGTGCTGCTAATGCGATAAAAGATTACCTTATATCACAGAATGTTTTTGCGACAGTAGTAGACGCTATTGAATATATAAGTCCTATGCTTAATAAAACTATAACGGAAATTTATGAGTATATTGCTACTAAGCAGCCTAGAATATGGAAAATGGTTTACGACTCGTCAAATAATAAAACAATAAATAGATTAGTAGTAGGAATTAATAGTGTGATAAGCAAAAAATTATTGCCTCTTTTAGAGTCTTCTGAACCTGATCTTGTAATTTCGACTCATCCGTTTACTACTGAGATGGTTTCTACTTTAAAGCTTCATAAAGTGATAGATTTACCGCTTGTGTGTGTCATGACCGATTACGCACCTCATAGAACATGGATAAGTTCTGAAGTGAATGCTTACGTTGTCGCAAATGCAGACATGATTGAACCTATGACAGAGATAGGAGTAAGTAAAGAAATAATTCATCCTTTTGGTATACCTGTAGATGATTCTTTCTACATTAAACAGGATAAAAATAAAATACTCGAAGAACTCTCACTTGATCCTTCTATTCCGACAATCTTAATTATGGCGGGTAAAGGTGGATTTGCAAACATAGATAAAATATACTCAGAACTTCAAAGTATAGATCTAAACTTTCAGATTATTGTAATAACTGGTAAAAATGAAAAGCTTTATAATAAAGTTAAGGAGCTTTCAGAGGGGAAAGTATATCTTAATCGGAGAGCAAAGATTCTTTCGCGTATATCTAAATATATCCCTAAACTAAAGCATATAAGATTTAGGATAAAATCGAAGAAGTCCCCTAAAGCTTTACATAAACCGAAAAATACTAAAATAATATTTTTTACAAATGAAGTCGAAAAATATATGAGTGTTTCTGACCTTATAATTACTAAACCGGGAGGTCTTACTGTAAGTGAAGCGTTGGCATGCGGATTGCCAATGGCACTTTTTAATGCTATTCCCGGACAAGAAGAAGAAAATGCTAATTTTTTAGTAAGTAATAATATGGCGGTAAAGCTTGAAAAAAACGGCGCTCAGACAATTAAAAATCTACTTGAAAACCCTCAAAAACTAAATTGTATGAAAAAGTCTTGTGAAGAGTTTGATAAGTCGGACTCGCTTAAAAATATCTTAAGTCTTATTTATAAACTTACTTCTGAGGAAAAACATTTTGATAAATTAGTTAGAGATAAAATTCCGGAAATGATTTTAAACAAAGGAAGTGTTCCGGAAACTGAAATCTTAAATGATGAAGATTTTTTAAAGTACTTAAACAAAAAACTTGTTGAAGAAGCTCAAGAAGTCGTAGACGCGAAGGATATCGAATCTAAAAAAGAAGAACTAGCTGACGTTTTAGAAGTTATTTATGAGCTAGCTCTTAAAGAAGGAATTTCTCTTGAAGATGTAGAAAAAGTTAGGTTAAGAAAAAGAGAAGTACGGGGAGGATTTACCTCTAAAATACTGCTTAAAAAAGTTTTATCTTCAAAATAAAGTTAAAAATACTGCATTAGCTAAAAATTAGTGCAGTATTTCAAATTTTTATTTATTAACTTTTAGGAATCAAATGATTTTGTATATATGTTTGTACTAATTCAACAGCTTTCTTGCTGCTTGGTTTACCACTCGTACAAATTATTGTGCATATTGTTCAAATTTTGTTCATATTGTGCAAATTTTTGTTCATATTGTGCAAATTTTTGTTCATATTCTTGTGCCAATCCTTTTGCATCTCGTGCCAATCCTTTTGCATTTTGTGCCAATCCTTTTGCATCTTGTGCCAATCCTTTTGCATTTTGTGCCAATCCTTTTGCATCTTGTGCCAATCCTTTTGCATCTTGTGCCAATCCTTTTGCATCTTGTGCAAATCCTTTTGCATATTGTGCAAATCTTTGTGCATATTTTGCATCTTGTGCATATTGTGCATATTCTTGTGTAAATTGTGCATATTCTTGTGTAAATTGTGCAAATTCTTGTACATATTGTATATATTGTTGTGCATCTTGTTTTTGTTCTTGTTCTTGTTGTTTTTCTTCTTCTTGTTGTTTTTCTTCTTCTGTTTTTTGTTCTTCTGTTTTTTGTTTTTCTGTTTTTTGTTTTTCTGTTTTTTGTTCTTCTGTTTTTTGTTCTTGTTTTTGTTCTTGTTTTTGTTATTGTTTTTGTTCTTGTTTTTGTTCTTGTTCTTTTTCTTTTTCTTCTTGTTCTTGTTCTTGTTCTTGTTCTTGTTTTTGTCTTTCTTTTTCTGCTTTTTGTCTTACTTTTTTTGCTTTTTGTCTTGCTTCTTCTTTTTGTCTTACTTTTTCTGCTTTTTCTTTTTCTGCTTTTTCTTTTTCTGCTTTTCTTCTTGCTTCTTCTTCTGCTTT